>NZ_AP019807.1:2910000-3590243 GCF_007183175.1 Microbulbifer sp. GL-2 | reverse complement strand
TCAAAGACGAACTCTTTGCTGCTTTGGACGGATACCATTTCTGGTTTAAGGAAGGCGGCACTGGGGATCATGTCTTCGCCTCTGAAAATCACATGATCATGTACACCTCTGCCCAGTATCTCCTACAAGAGAAGTACGGCGTTTTTGAGGATGATAGAACTTACAAGCGTTTGAAGCGCTACCTGGAAGTAAAAAACCAGTATGGTTTCTATGAGTTTTACTCCCCGGT
Organism: Microbulbifer sp. GL-2; assembly: GCF_007183175.1. NCBI lineage: Bacteria > Pseudomonadati > Pseudomonadota > Gammaproteobacteria > Cellvibrionales > Microbulbiferaceae > Microbulbifer > Microbulbifer sp. GL-2. The sequence continues at coordinate 3,590,014 of NZ_AP019807.1, read as the reverse complement.
TTATTACCCCTACACCCTATCTGCGCTACTTAACCTCGTCGATTTTTCTGAAGATGCAGAAATTCGCGAGCTGGCCACGGGCGCTGCGCAACGCTTGCTACAGGACATCTTGCTGGTCACCAACGACCAAGGCATCCTTTTTTCAGCCGCAGGTCGAAGTAATGACGGTTATCGCAGGAACGGTTCCGGCGGCAACATCAACCGCATCATCTACCTCTTAACGGGCCTGGGCAAAGAGTCAGTAAGAACACCAAGCCCCGCAGGTGTAATGCTGGCTACCTCCGGCCTGGAGATCACCGATCAGGTCTTTGAGTATTTCGGTAAAAACCTGAATATGAATTACTCGGTAGGCCACTCTCTCGGTGATGCCAGAAACAGTCTCTATGCCGACTTCCCCCGCGAAGAGCGTGTGCCCTTCTACTGGAGCCAGGGAGCCTACTTCCATCCCGATGTAGCCGCTGATACCGCCTGGTTCGCCAGTAGATATCAGCTCGAAGGGTATGAAGGGCTAAAGGCCTTTGACCAATTCCTGGGTCTTTCAGAAGCTGCTGCCCCCGCTGCCGCTAAGGCCGGAGCTGTATTCAGCCGCAGCTCGGTGCTCTCCGGCGCCAACTTCTCCATGTATAAGGATGGCGGTGTGATGATGCACTCCATTCAGAATTACTGGGGTGGTCGTCAGGGCTACCAGCAGACTCCCTGGATCGCCACCACCGGTACCCAATCAGTCTGGGCAAAGGTTGGCGATGGCAATAGCACCATGCAAAACGACCATCTGCCGAAGATCAAACAGGTGAACAATGTTGCCGTAATTCAATACAACCCCTACCCGGAAATCGAACTGTTCCATTCCGGTGGCTCCAACGTAGCCCTGCAGTGGCCGGAAGGGTTTGAAGAAGAGAAGCGCAGCGGTAACTGGAAGTTCGGCAAGGAAGACGACGGCTATATCGCCGTGCGTTATCCCTGTGGCAATGGTGACTCCAACACCGTCACCTGCGACTGGAACGAGCAAACCTGGGTAGTCATTATGGGTAGTGAAGAGCGCTACGGCAGCTTTGAGGCCTTTAGTCAAAAGGTACTCAATGAAGTCAGTTACGATGCCGACTGGGAGTGGCACGGCTCATTCTGGAAAGGCACGCTGAAGTATGTGTACGACTCAGATGTGAAGTTTGATGGAACTGATATCAGTTTAACCTGGTAAGCGCGATTCCTACCGCTATTGGGGAGGGGGTCCCCCTCCCCTTCAATCGGCTTTTTAGCTTTCAATACTCTGCGCCCAAAGGCGAAAACTCTCTGCAATGCTCCACGCCCTAATTTCTCCCCCGCCGAAAAGTTTCTTTCGATCTAATACAACACCCTTCGATTTAGTTGACACAATCAACCACTTAAAATAAAGTTGACAATATCAACCAAATTAATGCGGCAACCCTGTGAGCTACTCAGTCAACGAAACCCTGCACCAGCTGATCCACGCTTACAAAAAGCAGCTGCGGATCAGCATTCAGGAGCAAAAAATTGACCTCCCGGTAAATCATATTCGCGTGCTCAAGGGAATTTGCAAGTATCCGCAGGGTACCGCACGGTCAATTGCCCTGCGAATGAATCAAGATAAGGCCCAGATTACACGGGTACTTAATGAGTTGGTTCAATCCAAACTTATCAAAAAAACAGACAACCCTAATGACCGCCGCAGTCAGTTCCTTGCTCCCACAGCATCAGGAAAAAAGATTCTTGAAAAAGTGCATAACCTGGAAACAGAGGTTATCGCTGTAATGACTCTCAACCTGAGCGAAAAAGAACTCAAGGCGTTTGCCCATATCGCCAGCGTTATGATCGAGAACCTGACCGAACACTCTACTTCAGATTAAGGAGCCTCAATACTATGGCTGAAAAACGCACACGAGAGCTGGTCGTTTTGCGCTCCACCAAAGTCTCAGAACACATGTTACGTATCACTCTGGGTGGCGAAGGGTTTGAATCCTTTCCCTGCGACCAGGAAAGTGCCTATGTAAAACTGGTTTTCCCTAAGGGCGAAGGTACACGCCCGCTAATGAGAAGCTATACCATCAGGTACCAACGGCAGACAGAAATCGATATCGACTTCGCGTTGCATGAACATGAAGGGCCAGCCTCAAATTGGGCGGCCAATGCACAACCCGGAGACTCTATTTTGATAGGAGGGCCAGGCCCCAAGAAGCTGATTAACCCCCAGGCCGACTGGTTTTTGCTCGCCGGCGATATGACCGCCCTACCCGCCATTAGCGTTAACCTGGCCCAACTACCTGATGAGGCCAGCGGATATGCGGTGATAGAAGTTTCAAGCGAATCGGATATTCAGCCACTGAAACATCCAAAAAACCTGCAGCTGCACTGGGTGGTAAATTCTCTCCCCACCGGTGAACTTCTCCTCCCTAAAATTCAGGCACTGCCCTGGCTTCCAGGCCAAGCCGCCATCTGGGCCGCCTGCGAATTTAGTAGCATGCGGCAGTTACGGAAATTTTTTAAGCAGGATAAAGAAATCCCCAAAACCCATATTTACATTTCCAGTTATTGGAAACTTGGGATCTCTGATGAAGGGCACAAGCTCGCGAAAAAACTGGATAACGAGCAGACCTAAAGGGGAAAATTAGCAGTTTTTAGATGCCTCAAAAGCAGCGGGGAGTAACCCCCTCCCCTGGGGCCTTATCCGACACTAACACTAAGTACGCTAACCCCAAGTGCGCTAAACCCAAAATAGTTTGCCCGTATTTCACAGCGGCGTTATGTTTTCACACCTCAGTAGCAGAAGCCCTCCATTACCATAAGGCAAACCACTTTCGCGAAAATTACTCTTTATCCTGATCGATCCATCCGATACCAATAATTAGCAATATAACCCCGTTCATCTACCTGTAGCGCCTGGCGGGTAATTTCTGGAACGCCATTCTCACAGTGCCATGCATAGATAGTCACTCGCCCAGTCACTACCGCCGGTATAGATTCCGACGCAGGGTTGCTCTTACAGTAAGCGGTAATTGCCTCACTGGGCTCCTTCGAAGTGTCCGCCTTTTCTTCACAGGGAAGATTGGCGCCGACAAAGCACGCATAGACTCCGCCATCCATACAACGCCATAAAGTGCCCCCCGCAACCCAATCCCTCGGGGCACCGGCAGAAATTCCAGCTGCCTGGTAAATACCCGATAACACCACCTGCGGTTTTGCCGGGCCTATATAGGGTTCTTCCGGGTTATCTGCATTGACCACAACTCGGCAATAAGCCACGGGGTCATTAAAGGCCCCGAGATACCTTCCTTTATTTTGCTCCGTTTCTGCCAGGCTCAAACTCCCACAGAATCCCAGAACCAGGCTCGCCAAGATACATGCAATATGCCGAATCATATTTGACCTCCTCTCCCAGCAAACAAGCCCTGGCCACTGCTCTGGCGCCATTAGCGCCTCAGCAGTGCTTCCGTGAACAGGACTCTCTATAGATTAGCTAGCCCAGCCATACCGAAGGCACACCACAGCAGCATAAAAAACAATCAAGGAGAGTCTGTCGCCAACACGAGTTATCCGGTAGTGACTCCCACAACCTAAGCCGCTGCATCACGCTCAGGATAGAAGGGTATAAATGCCCTTGACGCCATCCGACAGCTGAATCACCATCCCCAACACTTAGCGCAATCCGGGTTTGGCCCGGCCTTGTTTGGGAAGCTCCCACACCATCGGGCAACCGTACCAGAGCAGACCCGGCCAGCGTGCCACCCAAACAGATAGCACCGTAAAACCGGGAAACAACACCTGCGACAACACCTGTAGCAATGCCAGCGCAAACCGAATTCGACTGGACCCCAGTGCCCCAGCAGTACACAAAGGACAAGAAACACCCCATGAGCAGCAATAGCGCCGCCGAACAAATCAGCCAGGACAGTATCAATAAAGCCCTGTGGAATGCCTGCGATACCTTTCGCGGCACCATCAGCGCCGATACCTACAAAGACTTTATCCTCACCATGCTGTTCCTCAAGTACATCTCCGATGTGTGGCAGGACCACTACGACTACTACGCGGAAGCCTACGGCGACGAGCCGGAGCTGATCGAAGAGATGATGAAGAGCGAGCGCTTTGTCCTGCCGCAGAGTGCCAGCTTCTACACCCTGTACGAACACCGCCACGAGCCCGGCAATGGCGAGCGTATCGATCAGGCCCTGCACGCCATCGAAGAGGCCAACGGCACCAAGCTCAAGGACGCCGGCAAGAGCGTGTTCCAGGATATCTCCTTCAATACCGATAAACTGGGCGAGGAAAAGCAGAAGAACACCATCCTCCGCCACCTGCTGGAAGACTTCGCCAAAACCGAACTAAACCTGCGCCCCAGCCGCGTGGGCAACCTGGATGTGATCGGCAACGGCTACGAATACCTGATCAAGAACTTCGCCGCCAGCGGCGGCCAGAAGGCCGGCGAGTTCTACACCCCACCGGAAGTGTCTGAGTTGATCGCCGAACTGCTCGACCCCCGCCCCGGCGATCGTATCTGCGATCCTACGTGCGGCTCCGCCTCCCTGCTGATGAAGTGTGGGCGCAAGGTGCGGGAACACCACGACAGCAAACAGTACGAACTCTACGGCCAGGAAGCTATCGGCTCCACCTGGTCTCTGGCCAAAATGAATATGTTCCTGCACGGCGAGGACAACCACAAAATCGAATGGGGCGATACCATTCGCAACCCCAAGCTACTGGACAAAAACGGCAACCTGGACCTGTTCGACATCGTCACCGCCAATCCGCCCTTCTCCCTGGACAAGTGGGGCCACGACGAAGCCGGCAACGACCCCTTCGGCCGCTTTCAGCGCGGCGTGCCGCCAAAAACCAAGGGGGACTACGCCTTTATCCTGCATATGATCGAAACCCTCAACCCCAAGAGCGGGCGTATGGGCGTGGTGGTGCCCCACGGCGTGCTGTTCCGGGGCTCTGCCGAGGGCAAGATCCGCAAGCAGCTGATTGAGGAAAACCTGCTGGACGCAGTGATCGGCCTGCCGGAAAAACTCTTCTACGGCACCGGCATCCCCGCCGCCATCCTGATCTTCGCCCGCGACAAGCAGGACGACAGCGTGATGTTTATCGATGCCTCGCGGGAATTTAAAGCGGGCAAAAACCAGAACCTGCTCACCCAGGACAATATCGACAAGGTGGTAGCCACCTACCGCCAGGGCGCCGACCTGGACAAATATGCCTATGTGGCCAGCCTCAAGGAAATTCAGAATAACGACTACAACCTGAATATCCCCCGCTATGTGGATACCTTCGAAGAGGAAGAGGAGATAGACCTGCTGGCCGTGCGCGCCGAGCGGCAGCAGCTGAAAGCCCAGTTAAGCGAGCTGGAGGGGGAAATGGAGCAGTATTTGCAGGAGTTGGGTTATGGTGCCTAAAGGGTGGAAAGAGTTAACCATTGAGCAGTGCTTAATTGATAAAACTTCTATGGCATATGGGATATTGCAACCTGGACAAGACGTTGAAAATGGTATCCCAATGATCAGAACTGTTGATATCGGTGCTGATGGTTTATGTGGAACAAAAATTCTGCGAGTTAGCGAGGAACTCCATCTTGAGTACAAGAGAACTGAGCTTGCCGGCAGCGAAGTTCTTTTATCGGTGATGGGGACTGTAGGCAGAACAATGGTTGTTCCAAGTGAATGCGCTGGATGGAATGTTAACAGGGCTTTAGCTGTAATGCGCCTTAACAGTGCGACCGATCCATTTTACTTTTGCGAATATCTGAAATCACCTTTTGTAAATGGTAGGTTAATCGAGCAAGCAATTGGGTCAGCTCAAAAACGAATTAACCTTGGAGACCTGAAAAAGTACAAAGTTCGTATCCCGCCTCTCTCCGAACAAAAAAAGATCGCCCAAATCCTATCCACCTGGGATAAGGCCATCGACACCAGCGAAAAACTGCTCGCCAACAGCCGTCAGCAGAAAAAGGCCCTGATGCAGCAACTGCTGACCGGCAAAAAGCGCCTGCGGGATAAGAGTGGGGTTCGGTTTAACGGGGAGTGGCGACCAACTACCATTGGAGAAATTTCTCACTGCTTTTCTGGTGGCACCCCATCTAGAAAAAAAGATGAATACTATGGTGGCTCAATCCCATGGATTACTTCAGGAAAATTAAACGATCGATTCGTAACTTCAACAAATGAGTTCATTACTGAAGCAGGCTTATTGAATTCTTCAGCAAAAACAATCACTAAAAATACAATTTTAGTAGCTATGTACGGAGCGACAGCTGGAAGAGTAGCAATCAATCTTCTAGAGAGTGCCACAATAAACCAAGCTATTCTGGCCATTAACCTAAAGGCAGGTATATCTAACTCATTTTTCTTTCATTTGCTTGAGAGAAAAATGGTTGAAGCCATAAATTTAGTTCAGGGTGGGCAACCGAATCTCAACGCCTCAATTATTAAGAACTTAAGAATCCGTATCCCAATCCTAGAAGAACAAGAAAAAATCGCCGCAACCCTATCCAGCGCCGATCAAGAAATCGAAACCCTGCAACAAAAACTCGACTGCCTAAAGCAGGAGAAAACAGCTCTGATGCAGCAGCTGCTCACCGGCAAGCGCCGGGTCCAGGTGGAGGAGGCCCAATGACATTTAGCGAAACCCTCGATCTCGACACGCCCATCAGTGAAGCCGATCTGGAATTTATTGAGGACGTGCTGCACAAATACGGCAACGACGATTCGGTGCTGGATATCTGCGAACTGGATGGCTTTCTCACCGCCCTGGTGTCGGGCCCGGAAATGATTCCCCCCAGCCGCTGGTTCTCCGCCCTCTGGGGCGGCTCCGGCAATGAGCCGGAGTGGCAGAGCGAGGAGGAGATGCAGCGCTTTACCGCACTGCTGTTCCAGCTAATGAACAGCAATGCCATGATGCTGGTAGAGACCCCAGCAGAGTTCAGCGCCCTATTTCGTATCACCGAGCGAGAGGGCGAAGCCCCCTTTCCCATCGTCGAGGAATGGTGCTTCGGCTATATGCGCGGCGTCGACCTGGGCCAATGGCCCAACCTGCCCACAGAACTGGGTACCCAACTGCAAGCCATCGCCCTGCACGGCCGCGAGGAACACTTCGATCACCTCGGCACCCTCACCGATACAGAGCACCAGCACAGCGTCACCCAAATAGAACCCGCCGCCCGCGCCCTGCACCGTCACTGGCTGCAACAACGGGCCCCGGAACTGTCACCAACCCCTCACCGAGCAGAGCCCAAAACCGGCCGCAATGACCCCTGCCCCTGTGGCAGCGGTAAAAAGTTTAAACGCTGCTGTTTGCATTGATAGCGGCCATACACGGCCCCGCATAAAATAGAGAACTCTATCCCGCTGAACAGAATACGCTGTACTTCAGATGTCCTGTGAACACATCTTAGAAGCGCCCAATCGATACCTATACCCCAGGCACTGCGTATTCTTTCCCTTCCTCTTTCCAGCAACTGCTCCTTTCCTAATCGGCGAAAACACATCGCCCAAATGCCAACTTTTAAAAACCCATCGCTGGGGCAAATCTATTGTTGACAATTCCGTGGCTGCCGCTCCAACCAAAAAATTCACGACACCCTCCCCGCAAGACCAAATTAATTGATACACGCGCCACGGCGACAACCTATTAATGCCGACCCAACTGACTCGCAATTATTTAATTCCTCTAAATTACTTTGAGTTGGCAGACCACTTCCAAAATGGCGCCAACCACCGGTAGGAATCCCCGCCCTTTTAACGAAGGAGGATATTAAATAACAGACCTTTGCTTTAAGATCGCTTGCAACAACTGATTAGGAGGTTTTTATCAAGCCGAGAGGCTAGCTCTATTTTAAACCCAGCTCTTTCGTGGGCAGAAATATAGCCTGCAAAAAAGCCTCTATCTCACTTTTTGCAGCAATAGCCGCCACTGGATAGATAGCACCCAGCGAATGGAAAATAAATAAGCCAGCACAGTATCAGTCTTTGCTGGAAAGTGCTATGCGCATATAAAACACTTTCCCTTTAAAAAGGCTGCGCATACTTTTTGTCTGGAATTTTTAACGAAAATGAAGCCAAGAGTCCAGCTGGCTTATTGATTAATTATCCAGTGCATTCATTTTAAGCCTTCATATTTTGGTACCCCGAAGCATCAGAAAACCCTGATCCCAAAACCCAAAGGAGAATAACCATGGAAATGCAATTTAAAGACAGAGGATTCCTCTCAACGTGGCATTTAAATATGGTCACTTTTGATAGAGAAGATAACCTGTGGTGTGTGGGCACTTCGAATAATATCGGAAAGTGGAATTCAAGAACTTTTGGCCTCGTTGACAAAAAAGAGTACAACCAATCCTGGGATTCCAAGATGATTGCATTTGATAAGTCAAATGCCATGTGGAGCGTTGGGACTAAAGGTAATCTTGCCAAGTGGAATACCACCACTGGAGCCTGGGAGGAACCGGAGATTAAAAAGCCCTGGCCCCTAAAAATGATTGCCTTCGATAACTTTGGAGTAATGTGGTGTGTAGGCGCCGACGGTAATGTAGGTCAATGGAACCCCATTGACGGCAAGTGGGATGATCAGGGTGATCTCGGCGGCTGGAAACTGGATTGGATTGCCTTTAGGCCCGGTGACCCAAGAAATGATATCTACTGCGTGGGAACCGAGCACAACCTGGGACTTCACGACCCCAAATTCCCGAATGACACTTTCCATATCGCCTCCAATTTTGAATGTAAAAGCCTCTTTTTCCATGAAATATTTGGATATTGTATCGGTACTGAAGGCAATATGGGTGTCTCAATTTAATAGGCACTAGCTTTAGCGACTGGATAATATCCACACGCTAGTTACAGCCCCGCCCAAGGAGTGCCTTTCTCACTTCTTGGCGCGGTGCAATACTCACAAGGCCAATAATCCAGCAGTGAGATAAGCACTCCGCTACCCAGTGCAATACCCCTACCAGGGACTCCCCAACCCCAAAACCACCAGCCAGCAAAGCAACGGCTAGCCATCAGCTTCCAACCTCACAGTGCTCGAACCAACGCCGCTTGCGGCACAGCCTCGCAAGCAGCGAGCTGGGCAATAGCCCCTTTCCACTTGCTCCACAGCCCGGAAACAGAGACACTTTTATCCCAATAAAAACGGATTTCCCTTTGGAGATAGGCATTACCGTGGAAATGGATTACACAGCAGTACCAAAATTCCAAGAAGAATACGCCGCAAAGATCCCCGCCCTGGCCCTGTTATGCAATCTGGGCTGGTCGTTTTTACCTCCCGCCGAGGCCAACCAAGTCCGTAGTGGGCGCCAGGATCAGGTAGTGCTCACGGAGATACTGCGCCGGGAGCTGGGTAAACGGACCTTCCATTTCGCCGGTAAAGAGCAGCCGCTCTCACAAAAATCCATCGACCACCTGATCGGCATAGTGTGCAGCCCGGCGCTCAATAAAGGGCTGATTGCGGCCAACGAAGAGCTGTACAACCATCTGCTCTACGGCATTTCGGTGACCGAGTTTGTCGATGGCAAAAAAGCCACCCCCACCATTGCCCTGATCGACTGGCACACCATCGACAACAATCACTTTGCCTTTACCGAGGAATTCAGCGTAACCCGCGCCAGCGGCGTAGAGAGCCGCCGCCCGGATATGGTGTGTTTTGTCAACGGTATTCCTCTGGTAGTGATCGAGGCCAAGCGTCCGGATGGCAAGAAAGGACCCTCTATTGACGAGGGTATCTCCCAGAGCCTGCGCAACCAGCGCCCCGATGAAATCCCGCAACTGTTCGCCTACAGCCAACTGTTATTGTCGGTCAACGGCGCTGAGGGCCGCTACGGCACCTGTAACACGCCGGCAAAATTCTGGGCGGCCTGGCGCGAGGAGGATATCGCCGATGGGGAAATGCTGGCGATCAAAAACCGCCCCCTTTCCAGCGAACAAATCCAAACTCTGTTTAAACAGCGCTCCCCATCAGATCTGGACTGGTACCAGACCCTGATCGCCGGCGGCGAGCTGGCCCTGGGCGGCCAGGATCGGATGCTAATCAGCTTGCTATCGCCCCAGCGACTGCTGGAGATGGTCCGTTACTTCACCCTGTTCGATAAAAAGGCCGGCAAAATTGTCGCCCGCTACCAGCAGGTATTCGGCATCAAACGACTGTTGGAGCGCATTGCCCAACGCGGCAGTGACGGCGCGCGGGAGGGCGGTGTGATCTGGCATACCACCGGCTCCGGCAAATCCTTCACCATGGTGTTTTTAAGCAAGGCGCTGATCTTCCAGCCGAGTCTCAAACAAAGCCGCCTGGTTATTGTCACCGACCGGGTGGATCTGGAGCGCCAGCTCAGTAATACCTTTGCCAGCGGCGGCGAACTGGCGGGCAAGAAAGATAAGGAAGCGGCGATGGCTACTTCCGGCAAGCGTTTGGCCCAGCAGATTGGCAGCGGCAATGAGCGCATTATCTTCTCGCTGGTGCAAAAATTTACCGGCGCCACTGCCCTGCCGGAGTGTTGCAACGACAGTGCCGACTTGATTGTGCTGATCGACGAGGGCCACCGCAGCCAGGGCGGCGAAAACCATATCCGTATGCGCCAGGCCCTGCCCAATGCCGCCTTTGTGGCCTTTACCGGCACGCCCCTGCTGAAAGACGACAAAACCACCAATAAATTCGGCCCCATAGTCCATGCCTATACCATGCAGCGGGCGGTGGAGGATCGCACCGTAACCCCACTGCTGTACGAAGAGCGTATCCCGGACCTAAATGTTAACGAGCGCGCAATTGACCGCTGGTTTGAGCGCATTACAGTGGGGTTAAGCGAGGAGCAGCAGGCGGATTTAAAACGCAAGTTTGCCCGCAAGGGAGAGATTTACACTGCAGACGATCGCATTCGTCTGATTGCCACAGATATCGCCACCCATTTTGTTAAAAATATCGATGCGGGCTTAAAAGGTCAGCTGGCCTGCGATAGCAAAGCCACTGCCATCCAATATAAAAAGTACCTGGATGAAGCCCAGCAGCACTGGCCAGAGGGGCAGAAATTTGAATCGGCGGTAGTGATTAGTGCACCGGATACCCGCGAGGGCAACGAGGCGGTAGATGAGTCCTCGATGCCGGAGGTGGTGAAGTGGTGGAAAGACAATGTGGGCTCGCAAAATGAACAGCGCTACACCCAGGGAGTGATTGAGCGCTTCGATAAAGATGACTCCCTGAAACTGCTGATTGTGGTGGACAAGCTGCTGACTGGGTTCGATGAACCCAAGAATACGGTGCTGTATATCGATAAGCCGCTCAAGGAACACAACCTGATCCAGGCGATCGCGCGGGTCAACCGCCTGCACCCGGATAAAAAGTTCGGCCTGCTGATCGATTACCGGGGCATCCTGGCAGAGCTGGATACCACCATGCAGAAATACCAGGATCTGGCCGCACGCACCCAGGGCGGCTACGACATCGACGATATCACTGGGCTCTACAGCCCCATGAGCAGCGAGTACAAGCGCCTGCCCCTGCTGTATAAAAACCTTTGGGGCATTTTCGCCGGCGTAAAAAATAAGCAGGACACCGAGCAACTGCGTCAGGTGATAGTGCCCAAAATTGAACAGCGCAATGGTGAATTGGTCGATATAAACCTAAAAGTGCGCGAGGACTTCTACGAGGCACTCACCCACTTCACCACCTGCCTGAAAGTAGCCCTGCAATCCGCCACCTTTTTCGAAGACAAAACTTTTAGCGATAGTGATCGCCAGCACTATAAACAGACGGTTAAAGAGTTCGCCAAACTACGCCAGTGGGCGCTACAGCAAACCGGAATCTCTGTGGACTATGACCAATACGCGACCCAGGTAAAAAACCTGCTGGATAAGCATGTGGTGGGCGTGGAAATCTTACAGCCCGAGGGTAAATACGAAGTCAATAAAATGGGCAAAGCGGAGCGGCCTGAAGATTGGGGAGAGGACAAAACCCGCAACGAAACCGATATTATCAAAACCCGCGTCACCCGCATGATCGAACAGGAGTTGCGCGACGATCCCTACGCCCAGGAAGCCTTTTCCAAGTTACTGCTACAAGCGATTGAGGCGGCGGAAAAACTGTTCGATCACCCGCACAAGCAGTTCTTACTGTTCGAAGCGCTGGAAGCCCAGGTAAAAGCCCGCAACCTGGATGAAATCCCCAATGCCTTTGCCGATAACCGTCATGCCCAGGCCTATTTTGGTGTATTCAAGAAAAGCCTGCCGGAGGTTTTCGCAGTTGGCGATAGCCAGGTACAGGATAAGTGGATCAAACTGGCCTTCGAGATCGATACAATGGTTACCCAGTCCGTAATGGAACACTCCATCAGCCCGCAAAATATTGAGAAGGATATCCATAAAAAACTGATGCCCAAATTATTTATGGAGTGTAAATCCATCGGCAGTGGTATGGTGCAGGCCAAGAAAATGGTGGAGATGATCCTACAGATCACCCGCGTTGGTTTAAGCGGAGACTAATCCCGGCATGAATGTGCCTTTTACTTCCCCCCAAAATAACCCCAACTCCCGGCAACTGAGCTTTGCCTATGGGGATGAGCGCATCACTTTTGAATGCCAGCCTCGCTCCCAGGCCAATGGGCGAGTGCTGATCAAAGTGCACCCCGACTGCCGTGTAGTGGTCAGCGCACCCGAACCTATCGATAACGATGCGGTATTAAAAGCGGTAAAAAAACGCGGGCGCTGGATTTACCAGCAGCTGAGGGATTTCCGCAAAGCGCTGGAATATTTAACGCCACGGCAATATATCAGTGGCGAGAGCCACTTCTATCTGGGCAAGCAATATCTGCTGAAAGTCATTGAGTCTGAAGACACCCAACAGCAGGTGAAATTACTGCGCGGCAAGCTGGAAGTATCCGTGCGTAAAAAAGATCCCGAAAGAGTGCGCCTGCTTTTGGCCGAATGGTACAAGGCACGCGCCAATGAAATTTTTCACCGCCGCCTGGATGCGCTATTGGAGCAGACCCTATGGGTCTCCGGGCGTCCACCCCTGCGCACCCTCAGCATGAAAACCCAATGGGGCAGCTGCTCCCCCCAGGGGCGTATCACCCTCAACCCCCATCTGGTAAAAGCTCCGCGCCAGTGTATCGACTATGTGATTTTGCACGAGCTCTGCCATATCGCCGAACACAACCATGGCGAGCGATTTTACCGTTTAATGAATCAAGTGATGCCCAAGTGGGAAGGCACGAAAAACAAGCTGGATGCTATGGCGAATTTGATTCTGGGTGATACCCTGCCCCACTCTTTTAACCGATAATATTTTTAACTTTCGTATGGAATCGACCGCCACTTCAGGGAAAGATCAAATGAGTAAAACAGCGTGGGTGACCAGTGCTATCTCCCAAGCGGATACCCTTTGGCAAAATTCGCGGAAATCGATCGAAGGTAAATCCTTTAGCGATGTACAGGATGCCGATGGGCTCCAGTATGTGGATCTGGTAATGGAAGGCGGTGGCATGCTTGGCATTGCCCTGGTGGGCTACACCTATATCCTTGAGAAGGCTGGCATTCGCTTTCGCAAAGTTGCAGGCACCTCTGCAGGCGCCATCAATGCACTGTTTTTGGCCGCGGCCGGTACGCCGGGCTCACGTAAGAGCGAAAAGTTACTGGATATCATGGCCAAGGCAGACTTTGCCAGTTTTGAGGATGGTGAACGCTTCGCACGTAAAACCGTTCAGCGCCTGCTTAAAGGCAAAGGGCTTTTTAGTAGCCTGGCACTACATCCATTCGACTCCTTGCGTACCTGTAAGCAGCTGCTGAAGGAAAAAGGGCTCAACCCTGGCGATACCTTTACTCAGTGGTTAGAAAATGAACTGCGCCAGCTGGGTATCACCAATACCGCACAACTCAATCAGCGTATCAACCAGTTCCCCACACTTCACTATCAAGGAGAGCCGGATCATCAAGTGGGCTGTGCAGAAGTCGCTTTGGTCGCTGCGGATATCACCACGGAGACGCGAGCCATTTTCCCAGCCAAGGCACCACTCTATTTCAGCAACCCGGATGCCGTGAATCCCGCCGAGTTCGTTCGTGCTTCCATGTCTGTGCCGGGCTTTTTCAAGCCCTTTACAGTGAAAGATATTCCGCAGCTGGATGAATGCAGCTCAGTGGCCGAAAACTGGCGCAGTATTAAGGGAATCGGCAACCCCAGACTGTTCTTCAAGAATGGCTTCCCCAAAGAGATCCAGTTTGTGGATGGTGGCCTGGTATCCAATTTCCCCTTTGATATCTTCCACAAGCCAGTCGGCACACCGAAGCTGCCCACCTTTGGCATCAAACTGGAAGTGGACCACTACCAGCCCAAATCCGACAAGCTCGGGCGTTTTGCCATGGGGCTGATCAATACCTGCCGCAATATGCTCGACAACCACGTACGGGCAAGCCTGAATGCGGAATACCACACGCTGGTAAAAGAAATCGCCATAGGACCGATGGATAGTGGCCAGCACCCCCACTGGTTGGATTTCGCCATGCCGGGAGAGCACTGTGAACACTTATTCTTGTCTGGCGTGAGAGCTGCGATCGAGTTCTTGAGCAGCGGTTTCCTGTGGGAGGATTATCTGGTGCTGCGTCAGCCGGAAGTCTTCTTCTCCGGCGAGCAAATGGTTTAAGGAAAAAAGCCGGGTAGAACTACCCGGCTGCTTTCATGGATGACTAGAATGAACGGCGGCGGTAACTGCGATAATCAGCCTGCCAGACATTGCGCTCGAGGGATTTTTCCAACTGGTCCCGGCTCACTTTTGGCGCCACTCCGTCCAGTTGCGCTTGGGCCGCAACCGCGCGCGCGATATCGTGGCTTACCTCACGGATATCATTTAGGTGTGGCAACAACGCGCCCTCTCCCTTTTTTACGACCGGCGCCTGCTCAGCAAGGGCATTGGAAGCGGCCATCAACATACCGTCTGTTACCTGGGTCGCACCTGCGGCAAGAACACCGAGGCCAACTCCGGGGAAGATGTAGACATTGTTGCACTGGGCCACAGCATAGTGGCGCCCATTCATTTCCACCGCCGCAAAGGGGCTGCCAGTAGCTACCAGCGCTTCACCCTTGGTCCAGGTAAAGATCTCTGCAGGAGTCGCCTCGGCTCTGGAAGTGGGATTGGATAGAGGCATCACCAGCGGCCGTTCATGTCCTTTTTGTAACGCCTCGATCACGGGCTGAGTGAAGAGGCCGCCCTGCCCGGAAACCCCGATCAGAATACTGGGCTCAACTTCGCCAATCAGCTTTTCCAGATCCCATTCAGATACGCCTTCAAACACATCGGGTTTCTGCGCCAGGGCCTGCTGAAAATCATGCAGGCCTTTCATGTCCGAAGTTACCAGGCCGTAGCGGTCGTACAAAAAAATTCGCGCACGGGCATCCGCATCGCTGAGACCGGCCTGCACCATGGCGCTCACCACCTGCTCGGCAATTCCGCACCCGGCAGAACCAGCACCGACAATCACCACTTTCTGCGCTGTAATGGGCTCTTGCCAGGTTTTACAGGCTGCAAGAATAGTGCCCAAGGTTACGGAAGCAGTGCCCTGGATATCGTCGTTAAAGCAGCACAAGCGCTCTCGGTAACGGCGCAGCAGAGGCATAGCATTGGTCTGGGCAAAGTCCTCAAATTGAACCAGCACCTTGGGCCAGCGACGCTTTACAGCGCAAATAAACTGCTCCAAGAACTCGTCGTACTCCTCTTGAGAAATGCGCTCATGGCGCCAGCCCATATACATTGGGTCTCCAAGGAGGGTGCGGTTGTTAGTGCCCACATCCAGGGTTACCGGTAAGGTATAGGCCGGGCTGATACCGCCACAGGCGGTGTACAGGGACAGCTTTCCGATAGGGATACCCATTCCGCCAATACCCTGGTCACCAAGGCCGAGGATACGCTCACCATCGGTTACCACGATAACCTTGACGTTCTCCTTGGTAGCACTACGCAACATGTCATCCATGTACTCGCGATCCGGGTAAGGAATAAACAAACCGCGGTGATTGCGATAAATACTGGAAAACTCTTCACAAGCCGCACCTACTGTGGGCGTGTAGATAATCGGCAGCATCTCTTCTGTGTGGTGTTCAATCAGGTAAAAGAACAGGGTTTCATTGTCATCCTGAATCCCTCGCAGGTATATATGCTTATCCAGACCTGTCTTACATTGCTGGTACTGCAGATAAGCACGCCGGGCCTGCTCTTCGATCGTTTCGACATTGTTCGGTAGAAGACCGGCCAGGTTGAACTCAAGCCTCTCCTCCAGAGTAAATGCACTGCCTTTGTTCAACAGCGGCATCTCCAACAGGGAGGGGCCGGCATGGGGGATATAGAGTGGACGCTTTTCGTTGTTGCTCATAAACCTGCTTTTAGTCTGATACGGCAGACGGGGTAAATTGCGCTCAGCTTTTACAATCTGACTAAATAAACCAATGCGGGTCAGGATTGTGCGCAAACCTGCCAATCCAGTGGGGCCAGGAAGACTATCTATTGTTCCGCGATATAACAAGACCCGAACTGTCGCCTACCCGCCCCGGAAAAAACACCGCTCAACTATGCTAGCTGTATTTTCACTGGTAATGGCGGTCCCGAAACCCATATCGGCGCCGCTCGTTTTTTACCAAGGCAATGGAGCGCCCAGAATGCCAATAAAAAAACTGCAAACTACTTTAATTGCCCTGTTAGTCCTGCCAGGCCTGTATAGCTGCGGAAAAAATAATAGCGAGGTTGAAAAGCAATCCGCAAACAACAGCGAAACAACCTCACAACAAGGCAGCAAGCGTGAGGTACTTACCGCCATGGCACCGGAAATCAAAGCGGAGTTGGAAGCTCAGGAAAGTGCCGACAAACGTATCGCACGCAATGTCTATTTTGGCGATACACATGTCCATACTGGCTGGTCCGTGGATGCAGGGCTGGATGGCGCAATACTCACCCCGGACGATGCTTATCGGTTTGCACTTGGGGAAGAAGTCACTTCCAACAGCGGGCTCAAAGCAAAACTGAGCCGCCCCTACGACTGGTTTATGATCACCGATCACTCCGACGGCATGGGTGTTATCAGCGAGATAGTCGCTGGTAACCCGGAAATGATGTCCGACCCCACACTGAAGCGCTGGCACGATGCTCTGGCCTCCGGCAGTGAGGAAGCCACCAATGAAGCCAAGAGCGAAGTCATCGTTCTCCAATCAGAAGGCAAACTCCCTAAACAGGTCATGGACCCCAAGTGGATGCGTACCGCCTGGGAGAAAACGGTTGAAGCCGCAGAGCAGTATTACAAGCCCGGAGAGTTCACCACTTTTATTGCCTTCGAGTGGACCGTCAACGCTGATGGCGGCGATAACCTGCATCGCAATATCATATTTCGCGATGGTGCCGACCGCACCAGATCGTTGCTGCCATTGACTACTTTTGATACCCAAAACCCGGTGAAGCTTTGGGAGTGGATGAAAGCCTACGAGGATAAAACCGGCGGGCGAGTATTGGCTATTCCGCACAATGGCAATATGTCAAACGGGCGTATGTTTATTGAGAAGCAGTTTGATGGCTCCCCTCTCACACCAGAGTGGGCTCAGCTTCGCGCACGCTATGAGCCCCTTTATGAACTGGTGCAAATAAAGGGGCAGAGCGAGTCTCACCCTGCTCTTTCCCCGGAAGATGAATTCGCCAACTGGGACCTTTGGGACCGCGGTAACCTGATCCTAAAGCCCAAACCCCCTGGCGCCTTACAGTACGAGTATTGGCGCGAAGCCCTAAAATCTGGATTGCGCCTGGAGAAAGCCCTGGGCACCAACCCATTTCAATATGGCGCCAATGCGGGCACGGATGCCCATACCGGGCTCTCCACTCCAGACCAGGATAATTTCTATGGCAAGTTCAAAACCCTGGAGCCCAGTAACAAGCAGCGCTGGGCCTTTCCTCTACTGAAAGGGGTTGGCGGTGAATACTTTGGCTGGGAACAAGCCGCTTCTGGGATCACGGGTGTATGGGCCTCCGAAAATACTCGTGAGGCCATCTGGGACGCAATGAATCGCAAGGAGACATTCGCTACTACCGGCCCACGGATTTCCGTGCGCTTCTTTGGCGGTTATGACTATACAGATGCGGATATCAATGGAGATCTGGTAGCTAACGGATACAAAAAAGGGGTAACGATGGGGCAAAAGCTACCTCCCGCCAGCAAAGGACAAGAGGCTACTTTTCTTGTAGCTGCACTAAAAGACCCCCAGGGTGCTAACCTCGACCGAGTACAAGTCATTAAGGGTTGGCTGGATAACAACGGGCACACCAGGGAAAAGATCTTTAATGTGAAGTGGTCGGGGGACCGAAAAATAGACAGTGACGGCAAGATTCCGCCTGTAGGTAACACCGTCGATCTGGAAACCGCCAAATACACCAACAGCATTGGTGAGCCCCAATTGATCGGTGTCTTCAAAGACCCAGAGTTTAACCCCAAGCAAAGAGCCGTTTACTATCTACGTGCCCTTGAAATACCCACACCTCGCTGGACACTCTACGACAAGGTGCGCTTCGGCATTGATATGGATGAGAAAGTGCCCCTGATCCAGCAGGGGCGCGCCTTCAGTTCTCCGATCTGGTATTCGCCCCAGTAAGCACAGCAAAGAATGAATAGCTACTTGATGGAAATGGCAATCTGAACTTCATTAGCGCCAACATAGTGCTCAAAGTCGGTTGTATAAGCCCGCTGTTGAGGGCAATCTGGCGCTGAGAAATAACCCCAAACCTCACCCCAAAGATCGATCGCTACCTGCGGCATCTCCCCCTGAGCAGTAAATACAAGGTACTTGCCGGGCTCTATACGAACAGACTCAAAGTCTTCAGACATCTCCGTGGAAAGCACATCTGAGCATGCATAAACATCAAACAAGCCAGTGTGATCTGATTCATAGTTGGTATATACCCCATATACCTTGGGGGCTCCACGCAATTTTGGTGCAGCTTCAGCACCAAATTTATCCCATAGGGGAGCAATCTTTGCTGTACTCGAATCTGCCTCATTGGCGTTCTTGGTTCTTGTACTAAGCCCTACCAGATCAAAACCTTCTATCTGCTCAACAACCATAACCACTCCGTATTATCCTCTTTATTAGTATTCTCAGAATAACAGCCAACTGTAAACCTATGAAGATCACAATCTTACTGGCTTCGAACATCGATATGCCGAATAATTCCCCTATCGACAACGACAAATTCTACTCCAGACATTCTGACAGACTCTCCACCTTGAGTAGTACCTTCGAAGTCGAAATCAAACCGAATAATACCGGGCTTAACTTCCTCGACTTCATTTACAATCCATTTCAGAGTGCTATAAGAACCATGATGGAGCCTTTGCATCGCCATAATGTCTTGCACGCCCAGATAAATTACGCCATCCCGAGCACAGAATGTAGAAGATTGATCAAAAATCTTTTCTATCTCGGAAAAATCACTCTGATTTGAAAGGTCAAAGTAATATTTTGCTAGCTCTAATGCCTTTGACATAACTCACCGTCTATAAGAATGAAAACTAAACTATAAATCATTCATCAGTAGGTGCATACTGCATTAAAAAATGTACCGCATCTGTGTGCTGATTTGGAGAAAAGCACTTCATGTCAATACCTCGAAACAACTTATCCTCAATACCTACAACTTTCTTAAGCCACTCTTTATCAGTCAAAATCGCCACGGCGCATATATTTGAGATGCCAACCTCAAAGAGGTACTTGAATTTCTCTATAACTGCCGAAAACTCCAGACCATCGAATGACTCTATTTCCTCGTAAATTGTGATCTTTTCATATTTCTCCCCAAGGGCTTTCATCTGGTCAAAAGCCTCGGAAATATCAATTTCAGTAATATCTCCAGATATTTTAAATGCAAGAGCATTAGGCAAACCAATATCAATGGTTGTAATCATCTGATTATTCCTATTTTGGGGTGAGCACTTTCCAATATTTACACTGAAATAGATAACGGATGCCCTCTTCGAAGATCTGCCGTATATCTACCTACAACTTCAAAAAACGTTTAAATTAAACGAAAAATAAAAACACCTGAAAAAATTTGTTTTCGATAGCGCTCACCACCAGAGTTAGGCATATTTCCATTTCAGCATAAACTTATGAATATTTCATAGTCGAGAGATTTACATTATACCCTACAACCTATGTGACTGCAGGGTAGTTTTGAGGCCCAAAAGATTCTACTCATTTTCCTCTGATCTATGGAAAATATCCAAAGCTCTTAACGATAAAGCCGTTAGGTCTGCACTTGTCTCCAAATCTACATTCTTTATCGCTGCTATGGCACGCTGATGATCAGGACAAAGAATAAGCATACTAACACTCCCGATACTGAGACCACTATGAGATACGATATTAGGGTGCTCTTGAAGGATGCGCCTTAAGTCCTCATATTCATCTGAAGCATATTCAGCGACCAAATCCTCTGAACCTATGAACCAGCCAACTCCTATATTGATTTCGCTTCCATCAGAGAGGTGAGACTTAGTAAATAATTTAGAAAGTGAGTCCTCTCGTAAATAACCAGGCTCTAAATGAGCAAGTGCAAATTTAACCACATCTTTTGGAGTTGATAAGATCCCGCCGCCGGCATACTTATGACTACTATTAACCTCTGGTGAGTTTGTAAGCGTACCGCCGAAGTAAGAGTATGCTCTTTGTCTTTTCGGAATGATTGGGGCCGCATCATCAAAGGTTGTTTTCTTTAATTGCAAGGGGTCGAAGACTTCGCTATGAACAATTTCTTTGAAACCCTTTCCTTTGGCACCCTCCATAGCGGCACTAAGGAGAGTCCAGCCATAAGTGGAATAGCTTTTTTTCACACCCGGACTAAAAAGCAGAGGGTCACCCTTAAAAATATCCAACGCTTCAATAGTATTACTGTACTTAATATTAAGGAGAAATTCATCCGGTATCTTATAATGCCGAATTCCAGAAGTATGGTTTGTCAACTGCCTCAGGCTGATAGGCGAGTGGTTATCAGGCCATTCAGGTACCAACGTACGCACTTCAGTATCCAAGTCGATCACTCCCTGCTCAACTAAGCGCATTAATGCAGAGGCAGTCATCACTTTGGACACGCTACCAATACGGAGCTTTGTTTTCTTAGTCATTGGGACTTTAGATTCAAGATCCGAGTAGCCAAACCCCTGAGCCCACTGAACACCATCACTACTACCAACTGCCACACTTATACCGGGAACAGTTTCTGAAGATACAGCATCCTCAAACAGAGCTTCTGCTCGTTCAGAAGTAGTTTCCGCACTTACATATTGAAGCGGTAACAGTAGTACTGAAAAGCTCAATGACAAGAGAGATCTATACATGTGATAAAATTCCATTTTATAATTTTAAAATATGCCTTACAAATGGCCGAGCCACTATACAACTATATTTAGCATTTTATCCATTTATGATAAACTAGAAATGTACCCAAGTACCATAAAACTAACTTATGGGTGGCCCGACTATCCGTAAATCAACTAGCATACAGACTAATAAAATCTGGCGAAAAAGCTGTCAATACACAATGAATTGAACACAAATCACAATAAGTACATAAGCGCACCTATATATGATAAAGAAAATTTAAATTAGATCAAATAAAGAAATAGCTTTGAAGCTCGCATTCCTTCCCGGCCTGGATGACACTGGAATCTTATTTAATGGCCTGATAAAAGCATTCCCCAAGACGCTGAATTGCGACGAGTAAGTCATGCAGTTCAAGCGGGAACTATAGTCTTATTTTTTCCTCTCAATTCTATCCATAGAAATCACGATAATAATTTTTCGCATGCCCTATCCTAAAAATATTAACTGAAAGATCAGTTACTGCCCGTCGCTCCTGCTTCAAGCTGTTTTTGTACCTTTTCCAAGTTAAAAGAACCAGGCACTTGACTGGGAGGATACTCCTTCATGGTTTGCAGGAATTTGGCTGCAAGCTGCTGCATCGGCACCAGCACAAAAGCTCTGTCAATAAACCAGTCATTATAGGTATTGGAGTTATGCTGTGCTTTTTCGAAAGGGTCCTGACGTAGGTTAAATAGAAGAGGAACTCGCAATTCCGTAAAAGGTTCACGCCAGACTTCAAAGCCCTTGCCACGGTTTTCCAGGAAAATGGCTTTCCAGGGTTCGTAACGCATCGCCACTATTTGTCCATCATCATTCACATAGATAAATTCCTTGCGCGGTGATAGCTTGGCCTTGCCGGTAAAATAATCCATCATGTTGTAGCCATCGACATAATTTCGATATTGCCGACCTTCCAGTTCAACGCCCTCCTTTAGCTGCTCTTTAATATCGGGATTTCCACCAGCGGCAGCCAGCGTAGGCAACCAATCCTCGTGTGAAGCAATACCAGTTAACGTAGTGCCAGCCGGAAACTTCCCAGGCCACCGTACAAAGGCTGGGACCCGATAAGCCCCTCCCAATTTGAGTTCTTTTCACTACGAAACGGTGTGGTGGCAGCATCAGGCCATGTATTGAAATGGGGACCATTATCCGTTGAATAGAATACGATAGTGTTATCGGCGATCTGCAGGCGATCGAGGAGGTCCAGCAACTTTCCTACCAGAATATCGTGCTCTACCATGCCATCCATATACTCGTTACTGTTCGGGCCAGCCAGGTTAGTGTGCTCCTCCCGCACATGGGTACGAAAGTGCATCCGGGTGGCATTCCACCAGACGAAGAAGGGCTTACCTGCCTGATGCGCACGCTCAATAAAGTCGATGGCCGCTGCAAGAGTCTCATCATCAATAGTTTCCATACGCTTTTTTGTCAGAGGCCCAGTATCCTCAATAGTACCCCCAGCAAAGGATTTGATGACGCCGCGGGGACCGAATTTCTTACGAAATTCAGGATCTTTGGGGTAATCGCGATTCTCCGGCTCCTCTTCCGCATTGAGATGGTAGAGGTTGCCAAAAAATTCATCAAAACCGTGGTTGGTGGGCAAATGTTCATCCCGATCGCCCTGATGATTCTTGCCAAACTGGCCAGTTACATAACCAAGGCTTTTCATCACCGTGGCGATAGTCACATCACTCTTTTGCCACCCCTCTTTGGCTCCAGGTAAACCCACTTTGGTCATTCCTGTACGTACCGGGACATTGCCAGCCAAAAAAGCGGCACGACCGGCAGTACAGGATTGCTGGCCGTAGTAGTCGGTAAATGACAAGCCTTCAACTGCCAACCGATCAATATTCGGGGTGGTATACCCCATCATGCCGCGACTGTTAAAGCTGATATTCCAGATACCAATATCATCTCCCCAAATTACGAGGATATTGGGCTTCTCCGGCATTTGAGATTGGGCTTGGAGCGGAACCTGCGGTTGCTCCTGGAGTTGATCGGGAGGCTGCTGCGTTTGTGCATTGACTTGCCATTGAAGGCAGCACAATAAACCAATAGCCACAGCTATTCGACGAGACTGCAGGGGAAGTAAATACATCACGGGCCTCATGAACATTTTCCACTTTTTGACCTGCTGACATCAAGTCAAAGGTACTTTGCCTGACATCCTGGTTATTCCCCCTATTATTGGCGCCAGGGACCTAGCTTGGCCCTTTCCTTTGCGGGGCATTAAAGCAAGACTAGCCAAGTATGTACCTATTGGTGGCCGCCACATCAACGCAGTTGAATAAACCTACCTCGCAAAAAAACAAATCAACCTTGAACGTCCACATTCTCAGTAGTTTTGTGTTCTTTTTCGGCAGGTTGTTCCTTCGGAAAAACCACCTTCCAATCCTTTGCCATATCCACGACAGTCCACCCGTTGGGCTTAGCAGCTTTTAGGGCTTTATCCAGACGCCCCACCCTGGATCTACGATCATAAGCCCACTCCCTTTTTGCGTCGGTATGGTGAATCAACATTCCAAAACGCGACCCCTTGCCGGTAGTGGTCCACTCCAACATCTGCAGATCTCCGTCCGAGTTACCTACAGCAAAAATCGGACGGCGGCCAATCATCTGACTAATTCCAATAGGTTTACCTTCTTTATCATTCACAAACTCGACTTCATCGGTGTTGATAACCTGAGGCTTGCCGTTATCTTCCATATAGCGTGCTTTTAGGCGACTACCAATAACTTGCTCCGGTGGAATACCATAAAGGCGTTCAGAAAACACACGGATAAAATCAGCACCGCCGCCGGAAACAATATAAGTTTTAAAACCATTTGCCCGTAGGTAACCTAGTAACTCTCGCATCGGTTGGTAATACATGTCGCGATAATGTTTTCCCGTGAGCGGATTCCTGGCGGTTTCGAGCCATGAAGCAACAACCTTGTTAAACTCCTCTCCGGTCATATTGGCATGGGTGGCACCAATTATTTCCTCCAGCCCGCTTCTCCCCTGCGCCAACAAAGTAACCATATCGTCATTGAGGATTGCAGCAAAAGGCTGCTCCGTCTTCCACTCCGGATGTTCCGGTGCCAACCGTTTTACCTCATCCATGGCGAAAAGCAGTTGAAAGTAGGCTGGTTTCTCTGCCCATAAAGTTCCATCATTATCAAATACGGCGATTCTCTGCTCAGTGGTCACGAAACCGTCACCACCATTTTTGGTAACTTTTTCGACGAACGACACTATAGCCTGCTTTGCGACAGTATCATTCCAAGATGGGAGTGGTCCTCCGCTCTCCACTTCAGCAAAGCAAACATGTGCCAACAAGAGTAAACAATAAGTAAATAGATACCGTTGAATCTTGACGATATCTTTGCAGCTTTCTCGCAGTTTACGATCACTCTTTTGGCGGCACATGAACTAATCTTCCCTTAGCGAATCCGGACCAAATCCGGGTAATCCAGAACTGTAATAGAAATATGATAAATATAGACAGCAGCACTTACCGCTTTCATATTCTCCTAAGTGTGCTGGTTCTCACGGCTTGTGGAACAGATATAAGTAGCATCCGCAAAGTTGATACGTCTAGTAGTGAATTCAACGTCGAGACCAACCTGGCATATGAGACATCGAGTAAACCACCCACTTATGTCGGATCGAATTTATGTGCTAAATGTCATCAAAAAGAGAATACCGCTTGGCAGAGTTCTCATCATGCATTGGCTATGCTAGAAGCCAGCGACAGTAGTATCCTCGGCAATTTCAACGATTCAACTTTTACCTATGAGGGGGTAACTTCCACCTTTTTTAAGAAGGGAGAGATCTATTACGTCAAAACAGACGGAATAGATGGCAAGTTACAGGAGTTTCCCATCGCCTATACGTTTGGTGTAGAACCACTACAGCAATACTTGATTGAAATCCCCGGTGGACGCCTACAGGCTCTGAGTATTGTCTGGGACACCCGAGCTAAATCAAAGGGAGGACAGCGATGGTTTCACCTTTATCCCAATGAAAATATTATTCATACGGATTCCCTGCACTGGATGGGCATCAATCAAAACTGGAACTTTATGTGTGCTGATTGCCACTCCACCAATTTACAAAAAAATTATGATCTGAAAACAGACATCTTTAATACCACCTGGTCCGAAATTAATATCGGATGTGAATCCTGTCACGGTCCCGCCTCCAGGCATCTTGAGTGGGTACAGAATAAACAAAAGAAATATGGAGATTTTGGATTTTCTATTAAATTGAATCAAGTCAGGACAGCCAACTGGGATATGGACTTTGAAAAAGGTATTGCCAAAAATAGGGTAACAACCAAACACCAAGAGCTACAAACCTGTGCACAGTGCCACTCCAGGCGCACTACTTTTTTTCCGGGGGCGGAAGCAGGCAGCCAATTTCTGGACCACTATAATCCCGCACTGTTACAGCCCCCGCTCTACCATATAGACGGCCAGATTAATGAAGAAGTCTATGTTTATGGTTCATTCCTCCAGAGTAAGATGTATGCAGCAGGCGTTACCTGTAGTAATTGCCATGAACCGCACAGCTTACAGTTGCGTGGTAGTACAGATGGTGTCTGTGCCCAGTGTCACCTCCCAGAGAAGTTTGCCCAAACCGAGCACCATCTTCACCCTGTGAATAGCTCCGGTGCAAAATGTGTCAATTGTCACATGCCGGCCCAAAACTATATGCAGGTGGACAGCCGTCGAGATCATAGTTTCCGAGTTCCAAGGCCTGACCTCTCGGAAAAACTAAAGACTCCCAATGCCTGTATCAGTTGCCATAAAGACAAAACCAATCAATGGGCGACGGTGGCCCTCCGTAAATCGTTTAGTGCTCCAAGCAAAACCCATTATGGTGAGGCTCTATTTGCAGGGCTTCACAGAGAGATCAACGCCGAAAGCAAACTAAGCGAACTGATAACAGATCTCAACCAACCAGCAATCGTCAGGGCAACGGCAGTAACCCTACTCCCACAATATCTCTCTAGGGACTCTGTCCATCTACTTCAGTCAGTAGCCCAAAGCGACGAGCCACTACTCAGTCTTGCCCTGGCACAATCGCTCGATAGAGTACCTGAACAATTGCGTCCGGCTCTGGGTATTCCTCTACTCTTTGAAAAAGAACGCGTTACCCGCTCACTGGCAGCGAATGCATTGGCTTCATTACCTACAGATAGTTATCCATCTTCTATTCAGAATCAACATGTCCAGGCACTAAAAGAGTATGCCGCCTCGGAGTTGTTTAATAGTGATCGTCCGGAGTCTCTGGTCAACTTGGGGGAACTCCATCGACATAGAGGTAATATCCAGCAGGCTGAGGCTTTCTATCGGCGAGCCATAAATAAAGCACCCTACTATGCTCCGGCCTATATCAACCTTGCAGACCTCTACCGAGAGCAAGGGCGTGAAAAGGATGCCGAACAACTATTGAGAAGAGGCTTAATTTTTGTAGAAAGCAAGGCCTCGATCCAGCACTCATTGGGGCTTTCACTGGTGCGACAAAATCGTCACTCTGAGGCTATGTCCTACTTTAAAGAATCCGCCGAAGCCAGTGACACTCACAGCCGCTTTATCTATGTCTACGGAATAGCTCTTAACTCGACAGGAAAGAATGAGCGAGCCCTGGAGGTCTTAGAAAATGGATTGGACCTATATCCAGGCAGCCCTGAAATTTTACGGGCTTTAGTTTCTATTAACAAAGAATCAGGAAATTCTTCTATGGAAAAGAAATATCAATCAATTCTACTAGATAAGTAAGGGCAATAAATTTTCTAAGCCAGCCCCCTAAAAGAAAACCACTAGAAAAACTCTTGCTATCAAGGATTCAAAATAACTATCGCAAAGAAAAATACCTCAATAATGCAATTTACTCTAACGAGAAGCCAATTACTAGGGGTGATTGCATTATGCGCCGCTATATACTTTCTTACAAATGATCTAGCTATCATCTCAGTCGCGGCATCGGCCATCGAACTAGATTTCAATGGCGATATCACTACCACACAGTGGCTGATAAATAGTTATACACTGGTATTTGGTGTTTTAATTATTTCTGGTGGACGCCTAGCGGATATGTTTGGGAGAAGAAGAATATATTTTATAGGCAGCGTAATTTTTGTGTTGTTTTCAATCCTCTGTGGACTTGCAACTGATATACGGATGTTATTAATATTCAGAGCACTAATGGGAATAGGTGGCGCATTAATGTGGCCATCTATTCTAGGCATGATCTACAATCTCATCCCGAGGGATCAGTCTGGATTAGCTGGAGGTTTAATTATGGCAACCACCGGCATCAGCTTAACTTTAGGACCCTTGCTTGGAGGGGCGATCACTGACCTATTAAATTGGCGTTATACTTTTTTTCTAAACCTAATTGAAGGCACGATAGCATGCCTATTGATATGGAAGTTTGTTGCTGATGATAGATCTCCAATCAATAATGAGAAAATTGACTACGCTGGTGTGATCACATTGTCCATTTCCTTATTCAGCTTACTGTTAGCACTAGATATGAGTGTGGACATTGGATTCAAACACCCACTAATTGTCACCCTAACAACATCGTTCTTTATTTTTCTTGGGTTTTTTATCATTATCGAATACCGGGCCAATAAAAATGCACTAATCACCAGGGAAATTGCTAGCAACTACAAGCTATTCTCTGCAGGACTTTCTGCTCTCGTGATCTCTGTGGTATTTTTCTCCCCCCTACTATATATACCGCAAGTATTAAGCAAACTACATGGCTACCATGCAACATTGGCCGGCATTGGACTACTGCCCATGTTGATTTTATTTAGCATTACATCTTACATCTCAGGAAAATTATATGGAAAAATTAGACCAAAGTTAATTTTAGCAATTGGCTCAGTATTGATATGCGCTGGCATGTTTATGTTGACCAACTTTAATAGAGAAACAGCTATCTTAGCTATGGCTCCCGGATTAATACTCCTCGGAGTAGGTATCGGACTATTTTACCCAACGATCGCTACGGTATCAATAACACTAGTTCCACCCGCCCAAGCAAGCTTATCTGCCGGTATTCTACTGATGTTTCAAATTGTAGGAGGAGCCTTGGGTTTGGGCATTAACACCACTATTGTTGCAACTTCCCCTGACTTCCTAAGCGGCATTGCCAGAGCCTTTACTGTAAATGCTTACCTTTCAATATTAGCATGTGTCATTTGTATATTGTTTGTCAGTGGGCAAGATGTTAATCCTAATCAACAAAACAGATAATACGCCCAAAAAATCTTGTTAATTTTTGAATTATCCAGGGAAGCAGTGGGGAGAAGTTGCCAGTCAAAAACTTGTACAAGCTAACAGAGTTGGCGCCTCTCCAATTTCAATGAAGTACTTATTGATTTTTTGACTTTTTGACTTTTTGACTTTTTGACTGGAAAGTGACTTGTAATAGACCATTATCACGCGCTACCGGATAATATGTTAGCGGCAAATCCCATTGACAGAGAGTTTCCCATTGCTGAATTCGCCATGAAGGAAGATTTGGCATCCATGTTCCTAGGAGGCTAAATAGCAATACCTTTGGAGACACCCATTGAGCATGACCTCTGGTTTAGAGGTGTCCCAACACACAACAAATATAAAACTATGTAACCAAGCGAAAGAAAAGTAAATTTTGAAAATATCCTTCAGGTAGCTGCAACCAACAGGGAAAACTCAAGAAGAAAAAGGCCTAGGATTACCAAATTAATTGCATTTATTAGTTGACAGCAAACCCCGTGTAACCCTGCGACGAGACAAGCATCTAACTCTAACAACTGCAAGAGGATAAAATAATTATATTTTTCCTTTCCTTAGGGCCTTAGAAGATAAAATAAAGAGAGAGACTGATTTCTCCAAGCATACCCTTTCAGAATAATTTACTGGCATTTCTAAAAACTACATTTCCTTTAAATACTTTTAAAGCCTATAATTTGTTACTGTGGGGCACTAATAAAGCAACTTATTGAGGCGTGAAAATTAATAGGAACGGGAACATGAAAATAGCCAGAAACATTAAGTGATTAACCATTCAATATCACTAAAAATTATAATAGAAGCTCAATCGAATCAAATGTTCACTGGGAATAAGGCCAAATTCACAGCTATCACAGCCGGTAAATACCTGGGCCTGTAGCCTTGTACTGAAATGTTCGCTCCAGTTCTGGATAAATTCCAGGTTATGATATTGACTCTGGTCATCGATATTGTATTGAATACTTTGACGATATTGGAATTTACGCTCTACCCGCGTATTACCCCACATAAAAAACAGATATTCCCGTCGTAACTGTCCCACCGATAACAGGCCGAAAGAATCAATCAGAAAGTTGAACGCTGTATAAGCGTCTACGGACTGCAAGTCGCCTCCGCTAAAGCTTGAGTCTGCGAGCTTTAGTTTGGCGAAATCTACCTGTTCAATTACTTGGTCCCACTCCTCTGCTTTATAGCCATGTTCGTTATACAGGTATTCCGCCGTGATATCCCAACCATCATTGAGGCTTACTTGAGCGCCCAGAACCGCTTTCAGGTAACCACGATCCTGTAGATCGGCATATCGCATGTCAGTGGCCAATGACAATTCCCGCTGCTGCTCCCAGGCACCCTCAAATCGCAGGGTGATGTTATCCCGAGCTAATGCGCTCAACCCCAATGCAGCATTAATATCTCCACCTTCCAGCTGGTGTAGTACCAGCCGTGTATCCAGATTTCCCTCCCGATTTAAGACTAGCGCATATTGGTAGTCGCTACCTGCAAATGAGAAATCCAGATTTCGATCCAGAGTATCTTCCACCTCTGCTACATAGAAACCCGCATTCCAGTCCCCGTAGCGCAAATCCAGATGAGCCATATCCCACCCCTGTTGCTGGGT
The DNA here is from genome assembly GCF_007183175.1 of Microbulbifer sp. GL-2. NCBI lineage: Bacteria > Pseudomonadati > Pseudomonadota > Gammaproteobacteria > Cellvibrionales > Microbulbiferaceae > Microbulbifer > Microbulbifer sp. GL-2. The sequence continues at coordinate 3,559,759 of NZ_AP019807.1, read as the reverse complement.
CAAGTCATCAGTATCCAGGTTTGGACGATCATAGACTGGCTTCAGTAAATTCGCTGGCGACCAGTTATAACCATTGCTCCACTGCGGCTTCATGCGGCCGATATTAAGCCCTAATCGCCGACTTGAGGTATATGAAGAAAAATAACCCTCTAATAAAAAATGGTTGAACTCTTCAGAAGCATCTCCTGCTTCATCTACTTGAGAGTCGGCTACGAGAGCTAGACGTGTATAAGCAGAAAAATAAGGACCAGCAGAAAACTGGCCACTTAAATCCAATGCCAGTTGAGATTCTCTTTCACGAAAAACCAACCCACCTGGATTAAAGTATTGGCCTTCCCTCACACTATTCTTCTGGTGATAGGCAATAGCTGAGGCAGTAAAATTCCAGGAGTTGGTATTTTCTGAATCACTACTGCCAGGCTCCGCCGAAAGGCTGGATTCTGAAGATCCATTTGAAAATGGATCTTCATACTCTTGAGTAATGGCTACGGGAACCATTGAAGCAAAACTTACTAAAACAGCCAACTTATACCAGCTCAAACCACGAGTCGCCATAATCTCTCTTTTTTTAATTTAGCCTACCCAGAGAGGCCTTTTGAAAAATAGCCGGGTTCAATTCTTCGAGACGGTAATTATCAAACTTCATCCAGGTATAGTTATCCTGCATCAATGCATCAACCAACAGAAGCTTATGTACCTTCATCTCACCAGAATAGCTTTTGTAATCTTTGTAAAATGCTGTTTTCAACAGACGGTCTGAGCGTGAATAGAACTCACTCTTTAAAGGCTGATGACCTTCCCCTTTCCCCATCCATACTTTTACTTTGGCATAGGCCACCCCGGGGGTGCTGGAGGTTAACTCCAATAACCAGAACTCTTTCCCTTCAACCGTTTCCTCTCCAACAATTTTTGCACTATAGTCCCTGGAGAAGTTAGTGCCCACTACATCTCCATTACTCGTTTCTCCAATTAAACGCTGCGATGGCGCTATTCGGATAACCCGGCGAGTCCCCGGAATATAGAGCCACATATTGGAGTCTTCTTTCAACATTGCCCGGCCCCTTTCTCGGGCGGGTGACTCAAAACGAATCAGCGATTTGTCATTGAAGACTTTGACGCTAAGCATATTGGTTCGGGGTTCTTTATCTTTTTTGTAACTTACATTCGTGATATCGAATGCGAATCCCTGGTCCCTGTATCCCCTCACTTCATCCAATCTATTTACCAGGGATTCGGCCGTCACTTCAGCCCATACAGGCTTAGCGAAAGCTAGCAATAACACAACAGAAATAATAAAGCGGCACTTTCTCATCACTATACTCTCTCTACACCCTATACCTTTTGATAGCTCACATTGCGATCAGGTAAACCTCAGCGCATTCACTACAGGTATTCTGGAAGCTTTTACTGCTGGATAAATACTGGAAATCAAGGAGATCAGAAAGCCCAGTGCAAAGGTTTTGAGCAAAATTTCAGAAACAACAAATACCCGAATGGGATAATCCTGGGTACTCCCAGGAGGACGCGGCATCATCCACTCAGCATAAGTAATCCCCTTAGCCGCCAGAACACCCGCTAATAGGCCTAGTAGACTACCTATAATGCCCAAAAAAACGGACTCAAGAAGTATCAATCCAACAACCTGGGTTGGAGTGCCTCCCATAGCGCGAATGGTCCCAATCTCACGGGTACGCTCCATTACTGCCATAAGCATGGTATTGGAGATGCTTAAAGCTACAATTACCAACACAATAACTGTAATAAAACCAAACACGCCATTAAACAAGCCAACAACCTGATGGTAATAACCTGCTAAGTCCCACCAGCTTTTTATTTCCAGATTAAGGCCCTGTTGACTAAATGCTGTTTGCAAATCACCAACAGCTTTATCAGTCATTTGAGTCTCTTCCAGCAGTACAACCAGCCGGGTTACATCTGAGGTATACAGCAATTCCTGGGCAAGAGGTAAATTGACACGAAGCAAGCGATCATCCAACGCTTTTACACCTGTGGTAATTACTCCGATTATCTGGATATCCACAGCATTGATCGCTCCATCCTGGGTGCTGGCCAACAGAGTCAGGTAATCTCCTACCTGTGCATCCAAGGAGTTAAATAGTCCCTCCCCAAGATGTGCAGCCGCTGCATCTTCTGGAAAAAGATCTTCTCCCTCAATAACGTGAATGGCGGAAGAAAGCAGGACTTCTTTTTCCGCATCTATACCAATTCCCGTTATCGCGATAGACTGTTTTCCATCACTGAGAAGGCCATTGAAATTTAACCGAGGCGCTACCACTAAAGCTTCAATCTGACCTTCGATCACTTCACTAATCTGGTCTAATTTAGAGGAAGCTATCTGGTATTTCTCAGGTTCAGCTTTGCCATACTGGTTATAACCCTCCGCGTAGATCTGGATATGGCCTAACTGCGAGCGGATCATGCTTTCGCGCATACCATCGTACATAGACTGCACAAAGCCACCGAACACTATCAGGCTTGTGCAGCCAAATATAACCGCTGCCAGAGTAATCAGGCTGCGCCTTCCATTCCTCAGGATATTTAACAGCGCTACTTTCCAACCCAGAGTCATAACTACAGTTTCTCCAGTGCCTGGCGAGATCTTTGTGCCCAATTCGTTTCAGAGCCTGTCAGCTTTGTCCATAGATTTCGTGCCTTCTCTTTCTGCTTGTTACGGCTGTAGGCCTGTGCCAGATAGAATTCGACAAATGCCTGAAACTCCTCACCATATTTTTTACCTATTTTTTGCTGGACCAGCTCCAAATCTTCAACTGCATAGCGGGCTCGACGGAGAAATGCCGGCATATTCGCGCAGCTAATACCGCGCTGCAACCTGGCACCTAAATTAAAAGGGGCTTGCTTTACCGCTCTATCCATAATGCGATTTCCCTTTCTTGAAAATAAGGAAAGCTTTGCCAGTTGGTCCGTATAGAAGCTGGACCTGAATGAGATCGTTGATCCCAGAGCAGCATTCAACTCAGGATCACTATCCAGCAACTCCTTTAATTCAGTGATTTTCACCTCCAACAATTCGATTTCTTCAACTTGGGTATCAGTGGAGGAGGTGAGCAACGCGAGTTCGGCTAAGTAGGCAACCTTTTGTTCCTCTGGTGTGGAGCCTTCATTTATCTCAGCTACCAGACGGGCCCGCTCGGTATTGCTTGAGGGAATCTCAGTGGGTGGGATATATTCTTCAGCCAATACCTTTGGTAAATAACTTACAAACATTGAAAAGACCGTGAAAAGTCCCAGGACATACTGTGATGCAAGAAACTTCATGCCCCTACTCCCGATTCAGCAATACCGGCTTTTGTACGCTTCTTGAATTGCATATCTGCTACAAGGCTGTCATTCACCAACTTTCCATCCAAAATAGTAATAACTCTGGTAGCCTGGCTAGTAACATAGTCGTCGTGTGTGGAGATAACGAAAGTAACATCCTGCTCTTTGTTCAGTTTCTGAATCAGCGCCATAATATTCTCAGAGGTTTTCGAATCCAGATTTGCCGTGGGTTCATCAGCCAGCACGATGTCGGGCCGTGTAACAATCGCCCGAGCTATAGCTACCCTTTGCATCTGTCCACCAGATAACTGTGTAGGCCTCTGGTTGATCTGTCTCTCGAGATCTACATCTTTTAACGCTTGTAGGGCCCTCGGTTTCGCTTCCTTCACACCTCTAAGTGTCAGCGGGTACATTACATTTTCCAAAGCAGTCAGTACCGGTATCAAGTTAAAGGACTGAAACACAATGCCGATATGCCGATTACGGAACTTCGAACGCTTGTGTTCACTCAACTCCCCAACGTTAACCCCCCCAACCTGAACAGTGCCGGAATCACATTGATCAAGTGCGGACAAAATATTCAGCAAGGTACTCTTACCACTACCACTCGGCCCCTTTACAGCTAAGAATTCGCCTTTCTCCAGGGAGAGGGTGACATCCTTGAGTGCATCCACCCAAATATCACCCATCGCGTAACGCTTTGATACACTATTCAGTTCAACCAACATCAGGCTTCGCCCAAAGTAACTACCAATTTGCTTAACTGCTCGCAGGCATCCTGCATAGTCGAGGGGCAGTCAGCCAGATTTTTCGCCTTCTGATAATAGTCGGAGGCTATATTAAGTTCTGTACTATCTTCACCCAGTCCCTTGATTCGATAGGCATTGGCAAGAGCAAGGTACACCAATTGCCGGATTTCAGCAGGTAAAGCCTTGGGATCTTCATCAATTAGCGTGTTAAACCATTCTTCATCTTCAAAAACCCGGTCAAAATGGCCACTAATTTCACCGACAAAGGAAAAAGTCAGTAGGCGAACCAGGCGTACATTGAAATCGGAACTGGCTTGTACTGCAGCTTCGTCCACTTGACTCATAGCGTGACGCAGACGGTAGAGTTTGTAGATCCCCATGGCAGGATCAAACATGGCTCCAGCCATTTTTCCCTCGTTGGAAAAGTAGGCTGCTTTAACCAGCATATTGTCAGGGTCTTCTTGAAAGGCGGTACCCAACAAGTCATCCGCTTGCTCTATCTCATTGTGATAACTGTACAATTGACCCAGTTGCAACATCAACTCAGTATCAGATTGATCCTGTTGAAGCTCAGCTTTCAGGAAATTCAACTGTTCAGTTTCCGATTGGCTATAGGCGACCTTTTTAAAATCAATGGGAGCTGCCCCTGAAAACCAGGCAACAATATTTCCGATAAAAAGGCTGCTTATTAGAATTGTTAGCGCTTTCTTAAACATGAGCGACTCCCTAAAAAGTGGTTTACATCTCGACCGTATTCTCAAGTAACTGGTTATCCATTTCTTTCAGTGTGGTGTGCTCATCAAACACCAGATTCTCAGGACTCATAACCCCTGGATATAGCTGCTCACAAATTAGTATCACTTCAACGATATTGAGTGAATCGACACCCAACTCAGCGATAGGAGTATCCGCATCGACGGAATCAACATTCAGCATAAGAGCTATCTGCTCACAGAGTTCCTGCACTTTGCTCTCTACGACTGCTGTAGACATACCTAATCTCCAGTAACATTACCAACTTTCAAAGGATAGAATCGCAACAAATAATCCAGGGTCAATGCATATATACATATATGCTGCTCACCCTCGGAATATTCCTGTTGCCGTTTAATAATCTTGGCACTAATCATGGGTGGAATAAAAAACCAGACACGTGAAAGCCACTGATTTCCATAAAAAAACACCCTCTGAAAAGACTCATAAACATTTACTATTGGTTCATCATCCATAGTAAAAGCTGGAGCTGAGTCGAATTCCAGATTCTCCGAATTAACAATCCTGATTTCCTTACCTGCCTCAGCAGCTAATATGCTTAGCTGAAACATAATAAAAGGATAATAAAAATTCTCTGCGAGATACGACCCCATGGTTTGAGTACCCCCTGAAACCTCCCAGCTGGATTTTAGAACTCCTGTTGTCTGGTTTGCGTATTCTTCCAGGTTAATTCCTTCAACCATTTTGGATTTATGGGCCCCATTAAAGATTCTTGCCCTATCCATATCAAACCCAAAATTCTTCGGCAAGCTGTCCTTACAGATTTCTAGTACAGGGCCTTCACAGGCATGTATCTTTCTGGATATTTCCACAAAGAACACGTGATCGAAGGGGGAAAACAAACTTGCGGCCATTTTAGGCAGGAGATTGTATATTTCTCCCCCTCTCTCCTGAGCTTTTACCAACGATGCCTGCAAGCCCGGTTGTTTTGGTAAGGTATCCTCCAGCCAAATCAGCTCTTCAGCGTTGAGCATCACCTCATCACCAGGATAAAGCATACTGACATCTTTCAGAAAGCTTTTTCTATTTGTGGGGAAGCCGAAGTATTCCAGCTCAATTAAATAGAGGGGATCAACTTGATCAGCACCAATCGCCAAAAAAGAAGACAGGTTCTTCCCTACAAAAAGCTGTCCATTTGCCAGATAGTAATACAGGGGCAAGCAGAATGATTTACCAAGCCGAATATGAAAGCTGGTGCGGTCACTTCGCTGGATGACCCCTTCATGGCCAAGAGCCGAATAAGGTTCTAAATTTTCGTTTTCAGCCGGGTAAACATCCATAATGGAGAACTCAGCACCCACTGCCAGTGTTACCGACTTTACACCGGGGATGTCGTAAACTATCTGTTTCACAGATTCGTCTCCAACTGACGTACTACCAGCTTATCCAGCCAGGCAGAAATTGGCTTAACCGAGGCCGAGATGGCCGACATATGCGTAGCTTTGGGAATCTCAGTCAGGTAAGACTCAACTTGGGGGGAGATATACCAATTCATCACCGTATATAGGATATGAGCATCGACCACTTCATCATTCTCACCCACAGTGATATGACATGGAATATCGAGGCTGGCAAACAGATCGGTATATCTCTTGATAGTGTAGGCGCTGAGTAAGTTAAAACTGCAGTCAAGCACCCTACCCTGATTTCCTGCAGCGGATCCAACCGGAGGAAAACTCAACACAGGCAGTTTCCTGAACACAGGAAAAATCATAGCCAGCCAGTATTTCCAAAGATTTATTCTTGGTAAGTTTTGCTGTTCAGGCCCAGCCATTGGCCGAGTGTGCCGTCTTTTGCGGAAATAACGAATAAAGTACTCTAGTCCCGATGTGGCGATATCATACTTCCTGGTCTCCTCGGCCTGGGTCAATGGCGGAGCAATTGCGAAAAAACCCATTATGCCGTCAGTACCATAAATTCCAAGATATCGCAAAGACGCGAGGGAGCCGGCGCTGTGACCACCGAGTATAAAACGTTTAACTCCCCTCTCCTTGAGATGGGTAATTAAATCGTGCAAATCATCTTGTAACTGATCTGGGTAATCCAGATCACCAGGACGACCTTCACTCTTGCCATGCCCACGCCAATCGGGCAGGCAGATGGTTATACCCTGCCTGTGCAACATGCGCCCAAACATCAGATACCATTGGCTACTAAAAGTACTGCCATGCATACAAATTAGTGCCGTCTCAATGTCATCTGAAGGTAACCAACGAAATGCCAGGCTCTTACCATCCCTGGCCTTTAAAAACTCCTGAATCACAAAGCCTCCACAATACGACTTTCAGAGGCTTGGTGATCCATGCCCTGCACTTTTCTCTGGTCTATAACAGATTCCATAATGCTATCGGGCTGGCTACGTGCAAACGCCAGAAATACCGGTACCATACCCGGCATGGCGATATACTCCTGGGTCTGCATCCAGAGTGACTTGGCTTTCTTAGCGAGTTTACCAAGCTCATCTTTAACAAGGTCACCTGATGGATCCATGACTTCCACAACATCAGTGTGAAAGGAATCCTCTGTCACCTTAGCCTGGACTGGAGATTCAGTTTCTTCAGAGAGCATTTCAGATAATTTTTCCGAGATCTTATCCAGAAGCCAGCTTTTGTCCCCTGCGTTCAGGTCGGGTTTTCCAAGAAGGTCTGGTAACAGAATGCTCTGCTGTACGACCATTCTGTTAGCGAGCATTGGCAAATCCAATCTGGCTTCAATAACTTTTAGGAACATTTCGACCCAAAGCTTTACCCTTAGATCAATACGCCACCCATCCCGGCCACTGCTGCCCATCAAGTAAACAAAGTATTTATAGTGATCTGCCCCGGACTCGAAAAAACCCTCATCATTTCTTCGATGATAGCGGCCTTCAGACTTAAGTACTTCCGCGGTATCGATCAGCTGTCTTTGCAGTATTATCTCCAATGCCATGTAGCCACGGCGCAGGTAACTCTTGCGTGACCAGTATTCCTGATTCAGGTAATTTCCGGACATATAATCCCAAGCAATTTCCAGGAAATAGGCTGCAGTATTATAAGCCAGTAGGGGCGAACACAGTTCTGCGGAATCAATAACGGGATACACATTAGCCACATGCGCATAGAGCCCCTGATAAAACTCCTTTACTGTCTGGTTCGCGATCGGTAATTGCTGATCCAGTACTTGCTGAGCTTTATCCCTATCAGATTCATCGAGATCCATAAGGATGTATTTAGCAATATGATCATTAAATAAAGCAATCATATCTCCACCACCACTAAATAGCGGATCCAGAAACATCGAAGCAAAACCTGAGGTTGCCCATCGATCAGGGAAAATAAATTCATCTGCACGATAGGCAAGCTGGCCCCAGGCCTCAAAATCAATAAGCTCAGAACCTTCCAGCAATTCCGAAATTGCCCGATACTCCATTAAAAACTTCAGGAAGCTGTCGCGCTTGGTGGGAGGCTTGTCGAACTTACTTTTTTCACCAACAATACCGACGCTGGTATAGCCACCACTCAGGGGGATAAACCACACCCAGTACCCATCTCCCGCAAAATGATTGGTGGAGAGGAAGCGGCCAAATGCCCGTTTTCTCCAGGCCTCATCCCCCATGGAATCAATATCCCGGATGTTCTTAAAACGCCCCCAAGCAGAGAAGTGTTCAGGCACATTTTCCTGACGGGTCAGTTTCTTGTGTTTCTTGGCAAAACGGCTACGGCCACTACAGTCCACCAACCAACGGGCAGTGATTTCTGATCTGTAATCCCCTGCGTGCAGCTGCACAGAATGCCGTTTGTCCACTGGTTCAATATTCAGAGACTTGGCCTTCACTCCCATGACGACTTCAATACCGTGTTCACGGTTCATATCAACGAGGTCCGCCTCCAGGCGGGCTCTGTCGAGCTGGAAGGCGGGGTGTGGCGGTATGCTGGTTGTCCCGTGCTCACTCATCTCCGTAAGTGACAAGCTATGATCAGGATTATCATAGAAAAAACGCAGGCCATTTTTAGGCAGGTGATTACGGTATAGGTAATTAACAAGGCCTAGTTGTTTCATAAAGTAGTGGCCTGTCATCTCGACAGTAGCTTCACCAACTTTCCCCCGGAAATCCTCACTGGCCTCGACAACTAGGATTGAGGTTTTCTGGTTACCTAACCTTATTTGCCTGGCCAGGGTCAAACCGGCCCAACCGCCACCGATAATGACAATATCGTATTCTTTTTCTAGTTGTTGAACTGGGCTCATAATGGTTACTCCACATCACTCAGCAGAGAGGCCCAAATCGGAGACTCGACCTCGCAGAAAGAGCCTGGATCCTGGATCACCTCGAGTACAAATTTGGTTCTAGGCAGCTCATTATGAATAAAGAATCTGGCACTGAGTATTTTAGATTCATAAAAGGCTTTATCCGTACAGACTTCACTCAATTTACTGGAGGCGGCGCAAGCAGCTTCAAGCAATAACCAGGCCAGGGTGATATCTCCCATCATGTGCAAAATACGAGTGCTGTATGCGGGAATTTTGAACATCTCTTTGGTCCGCACCCAGACATGCACAGCCTTAAGGGCTACCTCTAAATGCCCAAAGGATTCTTTGAGGCGATCAAATTCCTCTTTAAACTGCGGAAAGTCAGTTGCCTTTGCAATAAATTCATCAATTTCAGTTTTATACACCTGGAAGAGTTTGCTCGAATTCCCAAGTCCAAGCTTATCCCGTATAAGATCCTGACTCTGAATAAAATTGGTGCCTTCCCAGATAGCCAGCACTTTGATATCACGAGCATACTGCTCAATACCCAGTTTCTTAAGGTACCCCTGGCCACCGCAAGTTTGAATTGCCAGCTCACAAATTCTCCAGGCCTGATCACTGACATAGGCCTTAACTACAGGAGTCAGAAGATTCATCAGACCTTGGTGATGAGCAATTTCTGACTTTTTATCGACATTACCGGAAAAAGTTTTTACGAGACTTTCGGATAGGGTCAATTTGGCAATCAAAGCCCTGCAGCCCTCCACCTTGGATTTCATCTCAAGCAACATGCGCTGGACGTCAACATGCTCAACAATATTCACCCGGCTCGCGGTAGAACTGAAGCTTTCATGGAATCGTTTGCCCTGTAGGCGCTTACTGGCATAGGACAGCGCATTATAGTAAGCAGAGGAAGCCATACCCAATGCGTAAACACCTGTGCTTATCCTGGCCTGGTTCATCAAGGTAAGGAACTGCAAAAGGCCTACATTCTCTCTATCCCCTAACAAGTAGGCCCGACACTGACCATTTTTCCCAAAGGTCAGATGGGTATTGGCACAGCCTTTGAACCCCATCTTATCGGCGAGGGATACACACTCGACATGATTGAAATCACCTAGGCTACCATCCTTTTCGACCCAATATTTGGGCACTATGAAGCAAGATAAACCATAGGTACCAGATCCGCTTTTCTCACCCCTGCCCATCACAAAATAGATGGTGTTACCCGTGAGGTCGTGCATACCAGCACTGATAAGGTATTTCTCACCACTAAGCAGGTATGTTCCATCATCTTGGCGGGTAGCTTTGGTTTCCACCAGGGAAACATCGCTACCAGCCTGCGGTTCAGTCAAGCACAAGCATGAGGTCCACTCAGAAGTCGCCAGTTTGTCCTTGAACAGAGTTTTCTGAATATCACTTCCGTATTTTTCTACCAAAGTTGCGGATGGCAGGCAGAAACCTCCATAGGTCATGAAACTGGGGTTGGCCCCCATAAACATTTCCAGGAGCATCTGCATAACAAAAGGTGGTAGGCTGCTATTTTGCTCACCATTCACAGAAGCCATATCACCCCATTCTTCCTTGAAACGACTCCACATCTCAGGGAAAACATCGGGAAGTTGAACCTTGCCATCTACAAGTTGACAACTCTGTTCATCAGCTTCCTGGTAGCCTGGTCCTAAAACCTGATAAGCAAACTGCTTTGCGCGCAGCAAAATATCATCTAATAGCTCTGGTGAGCAGTTTTTATAGAGTGGATGATCAAACAAGGTTCGCGCTTGATGGAACTGGTCTTCAATCAGGAATTTGAATTCCCGTAAATCAGCCTTGTAGATATTTCTACCCATGTTTGGCTCCTTGATTCTCTAAGAGGGATCGCCAGCTGCCAGAATTTAGCACCCAGTGAAATATTTGATTATGCCTTCCCCTATATTTTCTTTTTGGGTACCTCAAGGCCTCGCGTACATGAGGGAGATAATCCTGCCCAAGTGTATCGCCGATATGCTGTGCTTCACTGAAATCAGAATAGGCATCTTCCAGAGACAACGTTTCAGTGTGAACCAGCCTGGAAAGTAACTTCCCTTGATCTGCTGTTGGGCTCACAACCTTTAAGCAACCAGCTCGCCCCCCTCCACCGAGGGTAATAAGCCAGAGGTTCTTAAAGTTCCGCCCGACAAAGTACTTTCTAATTTCAGCAAGCGGTTTGATACTGAGGTAATGTAAGCCATTCTCTTCAATACTTGGCAGCCAATCAGCTTTCTCTGTAACAGAAAATCCTTTTAGTAGCCCTTTAGCCCAGCGAGATTCAATATTGAAAGAAACAATCCTGCTCAACTCGCTGAAATCAGTCGACATGATTCTCTTTAAGCTTTTTACAAGATCGTGAGCACCACTCAAAGACGGTGCCTGGGACAAAATGTCACAACTGGAAATCTGGCAGATACTCTGATCATGATAATTTCTTGATATCCATGTGACCGCCACACCGGTAGTCACATTAAGACCGTCCTGCCCAGGCTTTATGCCTATACCGAGGGAATCCAGGCACTCTTGCTGACGCAGCTTGCCCACCTCCAAATTCACAATCAGTGCATCGCTTTCAGTACGTTTTGAATAACTGAGAATCGCCGCATGAAAGCTGGTACAGGCGCTACCTAAAAAGTGAATGGTGTGACCGGATTCCTCCAACTGTGCAACAAACTCCACTACGCGCTGCTCCAGCAGTACATTCACCTCCCCCGCAGAAACGATATAAATCAGTTCGGGAAGCTGAGTAAACCCAGACAGATATTTATCCAGAGAAGACAACAGCTGCTTGGTTTCCTGTTGATTGTCCAACCAGAGGCTTTTGATATACATTTCTACGCCGCCCTTTCCTTGATCGTCGTTTTTACTGCATCAAATCCAAGCTCTTTTAATTTTTCTGAAACACCATCCACCAAATTCCCATACAAATCTGGAGCGCTGTCTCCACAGAAAATTCGAATTCGGATTTTATTGTCCCCCACCTCAAGTGGATGTCGGGGTAGTGTGTCTTCAATAGCAATATATAATTTACCTTCGCTCTGAAGGATTGCTTCCTCACCACTGACATCCTGCAACATCAACACTCGCTCATCGAGAAATTCTTTAGGCATTCTGCCGCCTGCAGGCATTTGCATCCTGAGTAGAAGTGTGTCGGGATTAGTTTCAAAAGTGTCGATACAGGCTAGCAATTCGACAATCAGGCGGTAGTGCTCGGCATAGTTCAGCCGTATGGGATTGCTGTTCACCGGAAGAACAGAAATGGCCTCGAAGTCAATCTCTCCCTGCAATGGCAAGGTCCTGGCGGCGCAGAGTTTCGGCAGATCTGGGTAAGGATTGCGTACCAAGGCAGCGAAAATTTCGATCACCTTACTCATACTGCCTCCGACAAATAAAAGGCACTGTGTTGATCCACACACACTTCTGCGGTGCAATAATAACCATTTAAGGCAATAGAGCAGGCCAATATTTTTTTACGCTGTGAGAACCCACCAGTAACACCATGACTGATAATATTCAACCATGGATCACTGCCAAAACAATGTCCCCACCTTCCATGAAGATCGGGAAGCTTATCGAAACCGCTGAGTAGTTTGGTGAATATTTGGCGAATATTTTCCGGGAAAAAAGGCAACGATATGGTTAGCTCATCTCTACCAGTCGCCATTTTGCGAATAACCGTTGCAAACTCTGGTGTCGTGTTATAAGTGACTGTACAGCCAGCAGAAATATCGTCTTTATGGAATGACTCCACCTCCAGCAGAAAAGTACAAAGACCAAACCCACTTTTACCCCAGTTCTCATTACTCTGCCAAAAGCTTAAGTCCAGAACATTGACATCCAGGATACTGACTATTACATAACGGGTATCGGGTTTCTGCCGCAAATAATAGCGAAGACTGTACCCCCAGGAAGCACATTCGTAAGTATTAATAAAGCTGGCATCAGGAACCCCCTGATACTTTTCTATTGGATTCAATTCACATTCAGTGATTGCCCCTGTAGTGAAGGGCAACTCAATCATGGTCGAGCAAATAAAGTGACGGCGAATTTCCTTCCTCAACTCTGGCGAAATCGATTCAAGCACACGACAGCTTTGCTCTAAAATAAGCTTGCCAATTTCACCGAAAGCTCCTTGCAAATTTCCACTTGATAAATGCGTAATATTTTCAATAGGAGTAAAGGCCGCAGACTTCAAGTACAAGCTCATACCCGGTGCCCTTTCGCCTTACTGTAAATCTCGAAAAAGCAGCGGTAGGAACTTCCTTCCATCTTGGTAAACGCAAGTAAATCACGCTGACGGGATATATTTTTGACTTTACCCGTGGCAACCAAATCCAAAAGGAGTTCATTACTGGCAAACTTTGTTGCCAGCACCCTATTGACACTGTGCATGGAGAAGATGGTGGCTGAAGTCTGCTCATTACACAGGTAAATCAAGTATTCGATATGCTCCTGATCTGCAACTGAGAGTTCCACCTCGCCCTGGTCTTTCAACCAGAGCACAAAGTGCATTAAAGACTTCACAAAACGAGGACGTACCAGTGTTAGGAAACGATTGACACTCCCCAGGCCGCCTTTGCTAAGCAGCATCTCATTGGAAATTGGAACACTGCCGCGACAGTTGCCAAGTTGCAACTTACCATCCAGAAAAGATTCTCCAACAGGAAGCTGGTTCAACTCGGTGCAAAGCTCTGGCGGTAACATCACCGTAATTGGGAATGGACGTGCAGCCTGTTTGGCAACGACCATCGCAAAGCCGAGTTTTTGTGCTTCGATGCCATGAATTTTGTTGACATTGAGCAACATACCTTCATCTGAGCTCTGCAGTTCGGTCTTCCAACTCTGCAGGCTGGGACCACCAGGATCGGTCATCAGGAAATGACCAAAAATCCCTTGCTCAACCCAGCTGTTAACCTGTGCTAATTGCTCTTCGGTAGCAGTCAGGCTCATCATGACAGATCCAAAAAGGCCAATCATTTCATGGAAGTGTTCGGAGAGCCCCTCATCCCGCACCCTATCAATTATCTGATCGATTACGTAGGTCTGCTCAAACTGTTCCAAGGGCTGTTTTACCGATGGTTCCCGCAACGGCGCCAGCTCGGTAAGCGGGTCTTCAATAATCATTGAAGCATCGAACAGGCGAATGCTGGCCCGCTCCAGAAGGCGTTGAAAAGTCGAAGGAACAGGCGAAATCGATGCGAGCTGGTGAGCGACGAAGCCGCCAGCAATGGATTGCAATTCCATGAACTACTCCATCAGGTAGGATTTAGCAGGGGGCAGAGTTAAGAAAGGCGCTACGGTATAACTCGCGTTATAGGCACCACAATGACTAAAAACAGCCAGGTCTCCAGGCCTTACCTCAAGTCCTTTTACCTCACCAATTACATCCTCTTTATTGCAAGATGTACCAACCAGGTAGCTGCTGTCGACCTTATCTTCGGGTTCCACTATCCTACCCTCGCGCAAGATCAGTGGTTGCGAGAATCGCTTAAAAGCGCTTTCTGTTTTGGCCAACAAAAAATTCTGGGCCATACCGCCGTTACAAACACCGTAGCGACGACTTTCTATCGATTTCGCGTAACGCACTTCAGTGACAAAGTATCCGGCGGTTCCCATGATTGCCCGGCCGCTTTCATGGACAAGATTGATATGGGCTGGAAATTCAGAAAGCAGGTTTCGGTATTGAACAAAGTCAAAATTTTCACTTTCCCAATTTAAATCGAATCCCCCTCCCAAATTAACCAGAGAGATTTTGTAACCTAGAGTCTCCTCAAACGCCTCAACGATCTTGAGCGCCGCTTGTGCTGTGGAGCTTGCAAGCTTGGCAAAACTATACGATCCACGAAAAACGTGAAAGCCGGCAACTTCCAGGCCTTGTTCTTTACAGGTTTCGAGCGCTTTTAAAGTGTCTTCCCAAGCTAAGCCAAAGTGGTCTTTTCTGGTTCCACGAGGAGCCTCAACAAACTGGTCGAGGGTACTTGGATTCAGGCGTAGGACCAGTGGGTTAATCGGTCTCTTGCCCTGGAACTCCTTGATGATTTCCAGCTGGGAAAGATTATCCACCACTAAAGTACATTTACTGGCGATGGCCGCACGGATAAAAGCCTTATCTGCTGAAGGGTTATTGGTATATCGGGGGCTCTCGCCCCTCGGAAGGAGGTTCAACTCCCCTACCGAAGCGATCTCAATACCGTCCTCAAATATATGCCCACATCGCACAATAAGGTCGAGGCAGCTATTAGCCTTCAAAGAATAAATCAGGGATGTACCCAGGCTCTCCTTGAGCTTTCTATAATTATTAGCAACATCTTCAATCGAATAAACGTAACAAGGAGTTGAGAAGTGTTGTCTTTTTTGGCCAAGCTGGGAAACAAGCTTTTCCAAGGAAGCGTTCATGATGTCCCCTAAAGCAAATTCAATGTTATTTTTATAGTGCGCCAATATTTCAATCGTATTTATGACTGATTAGTCTCAACGCTATTTTATTTTTATATCCTGCAGTGGACCTGACAAAAAATTGCCAGACTCAGGCTTGCAACTCTTTTTGTAATATTTTTCTATCTATTTTGCTATTCGCAGTCAGCTGAATGGTTTCGGCGAATTTAATCTCTCGCGGCGTGTAATCGGCATCCAGATTTTCCTTTAACCATTCCTTGAATTGCTGCTGGTTCTCTTGAGTGTTGTCATGAAGCTCCACAACACAAACTGCAATTTCACTTTGAAATCTGTCTTTGGAGCCCATCACTACACTGAGATGAACCAACGAACAGGCATCAATGAGGTTTTCCAGATCCTTGGGAAAAAGACAAAAACCAGCCTGTTTGATCAGGTCCTTTGAGCGGCCCTTAAAATAATAAAATCCCTCTTCATCCCGGCTGAATAAATCACCAGTGGCCAGCCAGTTATCATCCCGGTACAGCCCATGTACAATAGTCGCGCCACCTTGGGCATTAGGATCGTAGTAGGCTTGCATGACAGCTGAACCACGTACATAAAGCTCACCGATCTCATTCGGTACCGCTTCACGGTAACTATCTGCATCACTGTTGTACTGGAAAATTCTTGCATCCAGGCCAGGAATTGGTTTACCGACAGACCCCATTTTCTGCTCCCAAAGCTCGGGCTCCAGATAAATTGCCCTTTTACACTCGGTAAGACCATACATTGAGAAAACATTCAGTTCCGGGCAGTACTCTTTCCAGGCACGAATGACAAACTCAGATAAATGCCCCCCAGTATTGGTGATACTCCCTAACATTGAGAGATCAGGCTTAACCAGAGGTAGCAGTTTCGCCAAGGCGGCGCCCATCGCGGGAACGATAGGTAATACCGATACCTTATTCTCTGGTACCGCTGTCAGTACTTGAATGGGGTTAAAGGTTTTATCGTACAGTACAGTTGCACAATCTTTGTAAAGCGCAAAAAGTACCTGGTAAAGACCGTAATCAAAGGACAGCGGAGAAAGACAAAGCACCCTGTCTTGCGCAGTCAACCGCAGATACTGAGTAATTGATTCCAGTGAGGTCAGTACATTCTGATGAGTGAGCATGATCCCTTTTGGCCTGCCCGTACTTCCAGAAGTATAAATAATCAGAGCGAGATCAACTCCGGTTACCTTGGAGGCAGAACAAAACTCAAAGCGTTTTTGCTCTGAGCGATAAGTTCCCAAGGAAACAATTCTACCTTTTTCAAAAATGGCTTTTGCATTGCAATCCGAAGCAACAGATTGTACTGCGGCTTCACTTGCATCTCCCTTTACCGGTACTACGGCCAGGCCAAGTCGCCACGCGGCTAACATGGCCGCTATTGTAAAAATATCGCTATGGGCTCTGACTACAATCCTATCCCCACAGGTGAGTTCGGTTTCGAACTCCTGCAGTAGAGTCAGAGCTTTCTCACACTTAGGTGCGGTCAATTTTTCGCCGGTCAGGCTTTCCAAGCTTCCATGCCAAGAATTAGCGACAACCTTATCGAACAGGTCGGCAAGCGAGAACATTCTTAGTCCAATCAATTATTCTAAAATTATTTTAACTATGGCTTCCCCGCTGTTCTCTAAAACAACCTGGGCCACCCACATGGGACGATCATTTTATAAAGTTAGCTCTCCATAATGACAAGTACTATCTTGAAATCCTGTGATGGAGTTTTTATTCAGCTACTTGAAATTAAGAAAAGTCAAAAATTGTTAAAGTTTTTTTGCTTTGACTTTCTATTACAAACAGACAGAACATTCTCTGAGAAAATTATCCCAACCATACAAAATTCTAAAAATAAATTTTCCTGTACAGACTCTAACCAGGAAAAACCCTTTTCAATCTACAAAAAAAATCCATTAGAAAATCGATCCATTCAGACTAACCTGCACCACCATATTAATAGCACCCCCAGTAATACCCACCAAAAAATTGACGCAACCAGACAGAGCAATGACATTTTGTTACAGTGGAAATTTTGATGAGTAATTTAAATTAAATTTTTGCAGCCCGCACATCCTGCCCATAAAACAATCAAATAGAAGCGTCATCCGACCCCCCACTCACCAAGTATGATTATTTTTTTCTATTTTCTACCGCCACATTCAACTCTCCGAAAAATGGCTTTTAGCGCCAACTCGTGGATGATACGCCCCGATTAATATTCCCCCCGCGAAGCGACTAGTATGTAGTGGCGAAATTCTATTTTTCATGCATCCCTTTGTGGCGTTCTACTACCCACAGCAACCGTCGCTGTGCACACGACAGGTTACAAGTGAAGCCTAACTTACCTGTAACTCAACGTGCGTAAGGCAACTTCAAAAAGGAGGTACCGACATTGAACAGCTGGCCGCGGCTGGAGCTTCATCAGACCCACTTGTCTGGCGTGCGCGGATTACTGATAGCACTCTCACTGTTTCTTGTTTGTGGATTACCAGTGGAGAGCACTGGCGCCAATGTGGGACCGGATACCATAGAATCCATCAGAACCCCGGATGAAGTGGAAAGCAGTATCGGTTTATTAAAATTTCGTGATGGTGCGCCATTTCCTGAGACGGCAGAAAAATTATATGACTACCTGGATCATATGCGCGCAGTAGACAGCTTTCTGAAAGGTATCCAAGGAGCCTCAGTGCACGCATTGATGAAAGGTGGGCGAGCGCTGGGCGCCAAGTCTGCCAATGAGGTACTCATTTTTGATCAATTAATGAATTCCGAGTCACTGTTTCTAACCGGGAATACATCCACCATCTACACCTTGGCCTTCCTTGACTTGAAAAGGGATGGGCCCACAATATTGCACGCGCCGCCCGAGGTTATGGGCGCCTTCAATGATGCCTGGTTTCGTTATGTGGAGGACATAGGAAACTCCGGCCCAGACAAGGGTCGCGGTGGAAAATACCTGGTACTGCCTCCGGACTATAAAGGCAACCTCCCCTTTGGTTACTTTCCCGTCTACCCACGCTCTTACCGAGTTTGGGTGTTTATGCGCTCCCCCAGTAACCAGCCACTCGATAAAGCCGTTCAGAGTGTTAAGGACAACCTGAGGATTTACCCCTTATCCAGGAAAAACCATCCGCCGCGCATGGTATTCATTAGCGCCTCGGGTAAAACTTTCAATACCATCCACCCCAACAACTACAAGTTCTATACGCACTTGAATGAAATTATCCAGTACGAATGGATAGGCATGCTCAACCCGGAAACCCGTGGTCTATTCGCCTCTATCGGTATAGCAAAGGGCAAGGCTTTCAGCCCTGATGAACGCATGATTAAGATACTCACCGATGCGGTTGGAATTGGAAATGGTATCGCTCGCTCCATCGTCTGGTATCCTCGTACAGATAAATCCCTTACCGACGTCAAGATATACCCTGGCACCGATAGCGCCTGGGTAATGGCCTTTCCCGGCAAGAACATCTTCTTTAATGGGCCGGACGGCAAGACGATTAACAGCGATGCCCGAGTCAGCTATTTCTATCCCTATACCGGGGTTAGTCCAGCCATGACCGCCATAGAACCGGGCAAGGGCTCTGACTACGCTATCGCTTTTGTGGACGAGAACAAGGAGCCCTTTGATGGCTCCAAGAAATACAAACTCCACCTTCCACCCGATGTCCCAGTCAACGCATTCTGGGCAGTCAACATCTACGACAGCCAGACCCGCTCCCAGCTACAGACCAGCCAGAAGTTCCCCTCTGTCAGCAGTCAGAGCAAAGGTATCAAGAAGAACGCGGATGGCTCCTACGATATTTATTTCGGCCCTGTGCCGCCAAAAGGTTTTGAAAGCAACTGGCTGGAAACTGTTCGTGGTAAAGGCTTTTTCGTCATACTGCGACTATATGGCCCTCTCGGCCCTTGGCTGGAAAAAACCTGGCGTCCCGGAGAGGTGGAACCTACAGATTATTGATTTGTACTAATTACGCACTTGCTGTCAATAGGATTCACACATGTCAGGCGGCGCCGGTGATTGCGCGGAGTATCTGAAAACCAGCGCCTGCAAGAGCGCTGAAAAGTACTCTGTTCGGCGTATCCCAGCAAGCCGGTAATCTGCCCCAAAGCAAGGCTCGCATCCGACAAATATTCTGCGGCCAACTCCCTGCGCACTACGTCCAGGAGGCTATCAAAGCGCAGACTTTCAGCCGCCAGGCGTCTCTGCAAGGTCCTGGGATGCAGGTTCAAATGGGCTGCTACCACTGCCACCTGATATTTTCCGGTGGGTAACAACTGTCGCAATAATTCCCGCACTTGGGTTGCCAGCGAAGCTGCGGAGGAAACAAACTGTTGTTCAAGGTAACTGGTAGCTAGCCGCCTGGTCACCAGGTCGGCAGACGGCAATTGGCTATCCAGCTGTACCGAGGGAAACTCCATAGCACAGTAGCCGGACTGGAATTCAACTGGACAGGCAAAATAGTCTTGATAGTGCCGCACATTGGAGAGCGCACTATGCGGTAGTAATACTCTCTGAGGTGCAGCACCCTCTCCCATCAACATACGCAACATAGCCAGTGCATTTCCAAGGGCCTGTTCGTGGATCTGGGTAAACCGGGTCAAAGCTGGATCTAGCAGATTGAACACCAATCGTTCACAGAGTCCCTCACCCACTGACTTCAAGCACAACTGGGTGGCCGGGCTGTGCAGGGGCATAAATCTCCCCACCGCCTCAACGGCCTCCCGCGGCGAGGTGGAGTTACAGGCAATGACTGCAATCCCTCCCAGCCTATCGACCCCCTGGTTCGAAGCGAGCTGCAGGGCAAAATCTTTACAATGCAAACGCTGAGCGGAAACCTCGAGCAGGCGCGCCACATCAACGTGGGGTACTAAGCGAGTATCAGATAAGACGATATCCTTCGGCAGGTTAAACTCGGAGAAAAAGCTGGCGGGATCGCCACCCAGAGACTCCACCAGCTCACTATATCCTGTCAGCACACTGGCCCGTATAACACTACCCACTGCCCCTCCAAAGCGCACACTGACGCTTTAAGATAATTTTTTGTCGCAATGTAGCAATAAATTAACGACGGTTCTACGCAGGCTATAACCAGCAAACCCCCTGAAAAGGCAATGGTTTTGAAACCGCTTCACTTTGACGTATTGATCATCGGCGCCGGCTTATCCGGTATTGGCGCGGCTTGCCACCTTAGCCGTGAATGCCCCACAAAGCGTTTTGCAATCCTGGACCGCCGCGAGCAAATCGGCGGCACCTGGGATCTATTTCGTTACCCTGGAATACGCTCTGACTCAGACATGTTCAGCTTTGGTTTTGATTTTCGCCCCTGGCCAGGCCTTAAAGTATTAGCCGACGGTCCATCCATCCAAAAATATATTAGTGATACGGCACGGGAATATGCTATCAGTGAGCATATCCACTTTAATGTAGAGCTTTCCCGAGCCAACCGGGACAGCAATAAAAAACTCTGGATCGTAGATGGAATTGATTTAAAAACCGGGGAGCCCCGTCGCTACAGTTGCAATTTTTTGATTTCCTGTACCGGTTACTATGACCATCATCAGGGATACCTGCCAGCAATCCCCGGGGCAGAAAATTTTCAAGGCGACTATATCCATCCTCAGCACTGGCCGAGAAAGTTGGACTACCGGGATAAAACTATTGTGGTGATCGGCAGTGGCGCCACTGCGGTCACCCTGGTGCCGACCTTAGCGAAAGACGCCAGACATGTCACCATGCTTCAGCGCTCTCCCAGTTACATTATATCTGTACCGGCATTTGATAAAATTTCACCTGTACTCCTGAAGCTTCTGCCAGAATCCTGGGTTTTCAAATTTGCCCGATGGCGCAATATCAAATTACAACGCTGGCTTTTCAAGATCTCCAAACGCTGGCCCAACTTTACCCGCAAACTATTCCTGCGCGGCGTTCGCAAAAGCCTGCCAACTGATTTTGATATGCGCCACTTCACTCCAAATTATAACCCCTGGGTACAACGTGTTTGTGCAGTGCCCAATGATGACTTATTTAAGGCCATCAGCTCAGGCAGCGTCTCCATCGAAACAGAAAAAATAGAAACGTTTACAAAAAATGGAATAGCGCTTAAGTCAGGCCGCCAGCTCAATGCAGATATCATCATCACCGCCACTGGCCTGAACTTGAAGGTATTGGGTGATATGGAGCTATCCCTGGATGGCAACCCCATTGCAGTGAACCAAAAATTAACCTACAAGGCCGTTCTAATGGAGGGAGTACCCAACATGTCCTGGGTTTTTGGCTATACGAATGCCCCCTGGACCTTAAAAGCAGATATTGCAGCCCGCTATATCTGCCGCCTATTGAATCACATGGATAAGTACGAATACGATTCCTGTTGCGCTACCGACACAGAGGGCTGCGCAGAAGACTTTTCAGTAATGAGCGAATTGGAATCAGGTTATGTTAAAAGAGGGAACAAGGCCCTGCCCCGTCAAGGTAAAAAATATCCCTGGCGTCTACTGAATAACTATGAGGAAGACACAAAGATATTACTAAGTCACCCTATCGAAGATGGAATTCTAAATTTTACATCTAGAGTTCCCAGGGCACTTCGCTCGAATGAATCGGAAAGGAAACCCCATATAGTGGAAAAAGAGACATAGAATAGCTAACTTAAGGAAAAAGTCGATTTACTCCTATCGGTCCATCATTTTCTTATTAAAATCGTAAAAGTGGAATGAGCAGCTTCCGGACTACCAATGCCTTCCAACATTTCTGATAATGGTCTCTTTTCTGTTACCACCCTTAAGTTCTCTATTCACCTAAGATTTTCCCGTTCATTGGGAACTCAGCCGGGTTCGGATAGCGATCGTGGAGGTCAGCGTCTGGTGAACAGGACAACGATTGGCTATTTTTAACAAGCGCTCACGCTGCTCTCCAGTAAGCTCTCCTTCAAGGGTAATATCTCTCACTATTTCATCCATTTTCCTGGGATTTTTATCACAATCTTTGCAATCCTCTGCGTAAATCTTTTGATGGGAAAGAACAACCCGGATACGCTCCAGTGGAATCCCTTTCATATTTGCATACATACGCACTGTCATATTGGTACATGCCCCCAACCCCATCAATAGATATTCGTAGGGACCTGGCCCACGATTTTGCCCGCCGACATCCTCCGGCTCATCCGCAATTAACCTGTGTGGTCCCGAATGCAATATCTGCGCATACTTCTCAGCACCCGCCTCCTCCACAGTAACTACGGTTGGCAATGGACCGCTCATTAGAAGTCTCCTGATGACATTTTGTCCATAGGTTCCGGGGTGACCAGATTCCACCAAAAATCAAACCGATCCATCAGGGAGAGTAATGTTTTAAGTTGACCAACATCCCCTACGATTTTGATCGAGCCACCCTCCATTTTTTCCTGGATTGTGGCAGTGCCAAGGATAATATCGTTTAAGTCGTTACGGGTGACCGTGACGCTGGAGTGAGGGCTTTCAACTGGAGGACCATAATTTAGTACAGCATTTTCCAGCACCAATGAATACTGCTCTTTGATATCCGGCAAATTTATATTGATCGATATCTGCTTACCTGTCGCCCTGGGCCCATTCAAACGAATTCCCAGGTAATCAAAAATTAGTTCAGTGGGCATATTGCGAATGGTGTCGGCACTGGCGGTCAGCGGTACCGGCAACCGCTCAATGCCATCACGCAACTCTTTAGCACCACTTAAAAAGAAGTTTCTCCAGGTTCCATTTTCCTGCTGGTATCCCATCTGCTCAAGGGCATCAGCCAACAAATCTCTCGCCGCCCGGTTATTTGGCTCTGCGGAAACGAGCCTGTCCAGTACTTCCGCCACCCAACGATATTCACCTGCATCGTAATCTTTCTTTGCTTGTTTAATGATATTTGCAGCCCCTCCCATATACTGCACATACTTCTTACCTGCAGCAGTGGGCGGCATTGGGTAGAGTCGAGCGGGATTGCCATCAAAGAAACCGAGGTAGTAATTCCATACCGCACGAGTATCGTGATTAACACTGCCGTAGTAACCACGGTTAGCCCAGTACTGGGATAGTTCCGGTGGAAGCTCCATCATTTCAGCGGTCTGTACCATGTTGTAGCCGTGGTTGGCCAGGCGCAGAGTTTGATCGTTCAAGTACTTGTATAGATCCCGTTGCTTCTTCAGATGATTAACCACATTCGCTTGTCCCCAGGTGGGCCAATGGTGGGGAGCAAACAGCACTTCAGCTTTATCCCCCCAGCGTTGTATCGTTTCATTGAGGTATCGTGACCAATCCCGAGCATTGCGCACCTTGGCACCGCGCAGGGTATAGAGATTATGCAGTGTGTGAGTAGCATTCTCGGCGGCAGTAATTGCTTTCAGTTCAGGAATATAAAAATGCATTTCTGCCGGGGCCTCCGAACCTGGCGCCATCAAAAATTCAAAAGTAAGGCCATCAATATTTCGCTTTTCGCCAGTTTTATTGATTGTGTCCGTCGGCTCAATCAGGGTGACTGTTCCGGTAGAGGTTTCCAGACCTAGTCCCGCACCCAGCGTGCCCTTCGGGTCTTTTGGGATCAGGTTTCCGTACATAAAGCTGGCGCGGCGCGCCATATGATTGCCGGCGAAGACATTCTCACTCACCGCCTCTATCAGGAAGTCTTTGGGGGCATAAATGTTTACCTTGCCGGATTTAACATCCTCTTCATCCACAACTCCTCGTACTCCACCGTAATGATCCACATGGCTGTGGGTATAGATCACCGCAACCACCGGTTTGTTACCACGATGCTCTCTATACAGGTCCAGTGCAGCCTTGGCAGTTTCCGCTGAAATCAACGGATCCATTACGATAACTCCGCTATCTCCCTCAATAAATGTGATATTGGAGAGGTCGGCACTTCGCACCTGATAGATGCGTGGAATAACCTCATAGAGGCCGCCTTCGGAAATCAACTGAAGCTGCCGCCACAAGCTTGGGTTGGCAGTATCTGGAGCAGGTTTATCACCAGCAAATTGAAAGGCTCCGAGATCCCAGACGGGCTCCCCTTTTTCGTTCTTGATAACGCCATTGGCGGGTAGTGGGGCAATGAACCCACGTTTTACAGCTTCAAAATCCTGCCGATTCTCGAATGGCAGCTCTTTTAGGAGTTCCTGGTTGGATTTTTGGGTAACAACACTTGCGGGGTTTGGCGGATCAGCCAGGGCAACAAGCGAAAACAGCAGCGATAAAACGAGAACTACGCGGCTGAAACTGGCCACAACAATCCCTTGGTTAGCACGCATTACTTTCACCCGATCTTAATGGCTCTCGACAGCCTGCAGGCACTGCACAGTGGTCAAGCGCGCAAAGACACTTTCTGAAATAAAAAGGAGAGAATTCCCAACTAGAGAATAGGAAGGATTTGGCAGGCGGGCTGGGATATCAACGCTGTGGAGAGGATTGACGGCAGACTTGCAATCGTATTCGAGTGGCCAGCCCCTTCGAAAGCGGGTCCAGCCACTGGAATTTATTTCGCTGAATCAGCGCACATCGAGCAGGTGGCGCGCGATAATCAGGCGCTGAATCTCACTGGTACCTTCGTAGATGGTGGTAATCCGCACATCGCGGCTCATACGCTCCAGCGGATATTCGCGGGTGTACCCTACACCACCGTGAATCTGCAACGCCAGGTAGCAGGCTTCATTGGCTTTCTCACTGGCAAATAACTTGCCCATGGAAGCAGCGGGGCCAAAAGCCATGCCTGCATCTTTTTGCCAGGCTGCCTGTAGCAGCATGAGGCGCGCGCCTTCCAGTTCTGTGTACTTATCGGCCAGCTGCCACTGCAGTCCCTGGAATTGAGCCAGCTTCTTACCGAACTGCTCGCGTTCATGCATGTAAGCGCGAGCACAGTCCATCGCCTCCAGTCCGATGCCTAAGGCCAGGGAACCGATACCGATACGCCCACCGGCCAATTCACCGGCGGCAATACGGAAACCGCGGTTTTCCTCTCCCAACATATTGCCGACAGGTATACGACAGTTGTCGAAAGAAACCTCATTAGTGACAGAGGCTTTCTGCCCCATCTTTTCTTCGGCCTTGCCAATGATCAGGCCCGGTGTTCCAGCTTCCACCAGGAAGCAGGAAATACCCTTACCCTTTGCCGCGTCCGGATCAGTTACCGCCCAGACAACAAAGATGCCAGCAAACTCAGCACTACTGATAAACAGCTTGCTGCCGTTTAACACATATTCATCACCTTCTTTTACCGCGCGAGTGCGCATGGCCGCAGCATCGGAGCCGGAGCCCGGTTCAGTGAGGCAGAAAGAGCCCGCTGCATATTCGCCACTACAGATTTTTGGAAGGTATTTTTGCCACTGCTCTTCATTTCCGACGGCCTGGATTACTTCAGCAACCATATTGGTTACGGAGGTAGTGGTCGCGGTGGAAGCACAGCCGCGAGCGAGCTCAGTAATCGCCAGGCTGAAAGCGATGGTACCGGCGCCAGTTCCGCCGTAGTTGGGATCAATATTGATCCCCATAAAACCCAGCTCAGCGAGCTCTTTGAGTTTTTCCAGCATCAGGGGGCGATTGCCGGTTTTGTCGAGTTCCGCAGCTACGGGCTTCAGTTCACTCTCGGCAAACTGTCGCGCTGCTTCCTGGATCATCTGCTGCTCTTCACTCAGTGAAAAATCCATACAGTACCTACTTTATAGTTATCGCGATCAGATTAGGCGGTACTGGGCACCGCCCACAAATTATGTCGAGGATAATAAAATCCCGACCGACAATGATTGCCAATTCGCTCTATTCCACGATGAAATCCGCAATCAATAGCAGAGATAACGGTGTAGAGAAGGCAATTGGGTTTCCGCCCCGGCCTGGGGCATGTGTCGGGTACGACACATATTGAACAGTCACTGTTTTACGGGGCCCGGCGTTTTTATCGGTTGATTTTCTGATCAGAGGCCAGCGGCCCGGCTATACCGGGCCGCTTATCATGCCAGGGGCATCCCCCCGACTTAACGCCGGGTTGACTTGGTCTTGGGCTCTGGATCAGGCACCGCCACAGCGGTATCCGTCTTCACCTCTTCCATCACCACATAAGTGTGGGTTTCTCGTACACCCGGCATAGAAGCCAGCTTTTCTCCGAGAAAACGGCGGTATCCGAGCATATCCTTAATACGAATCTTTACAAGATAGTCAAAACCACCGGCTACCATATGGCACTCCTGCACCTCTTCCAGGCCAGAGACGTGCTGGTTGAAGGCTTCCAGCGCCTCTGTAGCTGTGTTGGTCAGAGTCACCTGGATATATACAACCAGGCCGGCATGAACCTTGAGCGGGTCCAGCAACGCCACATAGTCACGGATAAACCCCTCCCGCTCGAGGCGCTTGACCCGCTCCAAACACGGAGTGGGACTGAGGTTAACCCGGCGTGCCAACTCCACGTTTGGCAGTCGCCCATGGCGTTGCAGGATTCGCAGGATTTGGCGATCGATACGATCAAGATCTTCCAACTGTCGAGACATTACAAAATACCCTACTGGCAATCACGCAATTAGGCGTGATATTTAACCACAACCGGCGCCAAAATGGCGATTAATTCTAAGCACTTTCGCACATAATCCGGTTTTTTATTCTGACCCTAGATATAGAGCTTGGGAGACGATATGTCGACAAACTTCGCCGGAGACCTACAGAGTGCCCGAGAGAGGGCACGCGAGTATTTGCACGCCGACGAAAACCAGTGCGTAAATGAGCTCCTGGCCGCACCGCGCCCCAGTGAAGCCCTGCGCAAGAAAATCCTAAACACCTCTCGCGAGCTGGTGCGCCACTCACGCGAGCAGCGCAGCAAACGAGGCACCCTGGATGCCTTCCTGCAGCAGTTCGGCCTGTCGAACAAAGAAGGCGTCGCCCTGATGTGCCTGGCGGAGTCTCTTCTCCGGGTCCCCGATGCTGATACTGCCGATAAACTGATCGCTGAGAAAGTGCATTCCGGCAACTGGTCCAGCCATCGTGGCCAGTCAGATTCACTGTTTGTGAATGCCTCTACCTGGGGTCTGATGCTCACAGGCAGCGTTGTGGAACTGGACCCGGATATCACCGAGCGCCCCTCCCACTGGATGAAACGCTTGATCAGCCGCATCGGTGAGCCAATGGTGCGCACCTCTATGATGCAGGCGATGAAAATCATGGGCGGTCAGTATGTACTGGGCCGCACCATTGAAGAAGCGCTGAAGCGAGGCCCCAAGGAGAACCTGCCCGGCACCCGCTTCTCCTTCGATATGTTGGGCGAAGGCGCACGTACCATGACGGACGCTGAGCGCTATTTCGATGCCTATATGATGGCTATCGAAACCATCGGCAAAGACAACACCAAACGCGATGTTGTTGAAGCCAACGGTATTTCCATCAAACTGTCCGCCCTGCATCCTCGCTACAGCGTGCTGCAGTATGAACGCGTTATGGGCGAATTATTGCCACAGGTGAAACGCTTGTGCGTGGCTGCGGCTAACTACGACATGGGCCTGAATATCGATGCTGAAGAAGCAGATCGCCTGGATATCTCACTGGATATCTTCGAAGCACTGGCCCGCGATCCAGAATTAAAGGAGTGGCAGGGCCTCGGCTTTGTTCTGCAGGCCTACCAAAAGCGCGCGCCTCACGTAGCAGACTGGCTGATTGCACTAGGCCGCGACACCGGCCGCAAGTTGATGGTGCGTTTGGTAAAGGGGGCATACTGGGACAGCGAGATAAAGCACTCCCAACAAATGGGGCTCCCTGATTACCCTGTATACACCCGCAAGTGCCACACCGACCTGTCTTACCAGGTCTGTGCGAAAAAACTGTTAGATGCTGGCAGTGCTATCTATCCCCAGTTCGCCACCCACAATGCCTACACCGTGGGCGTGATTCTGGAAATGGCTGGCGAGCGTACCGACTTTGAATTCCAACGCCTGCACGGAATGGGTCACCTGCTTTACGCACAGATTGAAGCGGTACATGGCAAGCGAGTGCCCATAAGGGTTTATGCCCCGGTGGGTGCTCACCGCGATTTGCTGCCCTATCTGGTGCGCCGCCTGCTTGAAAATGGAGCCAACAGCTCATTCGTCAACCGCTTTATGGATGAGGAAACTCCCATCGAGTCGTTAGTGCAGGACACCCTGGACCTGAGTGAAGCCTGCAACCCATACCGCCATCCGCAAATTCCTGTACCGGAGAATATTTATATGGGCGCAGAAGCCCTGCCAAGGAAAAACTCACACGGCATTGAATTGTCCGATCCCCACGCCGTTGAACCACTGCAAGAAGAGCTGGCCAAACAGCGCGGCAAGCATTTCCTCGGTGGCCCCATCATCGACGGAGTTATGGGCAAAGCGGAAGAGCCCGTTTACAACCCTGCCTCTGGCGAGGTAATTGGCCATACCGCTAATACTGACAAGCACCTGATTGAGCGAGCCTACGCTTCAGCCACCGAAGCACAAATTGGCTGGGATCGTATGGGCGGGAATGAGCGCGCCGCAATCCTCGATAGAATCGCCGATTTCTACGAAAAGAAAACCAACGAACTGGCAGCAATTATCTGCCTGGAAGCGGGCCGCACACTTAACGACGGCATCAGCGAAGTACGCGAAGCGGTGGATTTCTGCCGCTATTACGCCAACGCAGCACGCCAGCACTTCAGCGACCCCACCGAACTTCCAGGCCCCACCGGTGAGCAAAACCAGCTCTTCCTGGGTGGGCGCGGTGTCTTCGTTGCTATCAGCCCCTGGAATTTCCCCCTGGCTATCTTTACCGGCCAGGTGGTTGCCGCGCTGGCAGCCGGTAACGCGGTACTGGCCAAGCCAGCAGAGCAGACTCCAATTATTGCCGCACACGCTGTGCGCCTGATGCTCGATGCCGGCGTGCCAGCCAAAGTGCTGCACCTGATTACCGGCACCGGCGCTGCCGTAGGAAAACTGCTTATTGAAGATCCACGCCTGGGCGGCGTTGCCTTCACCGGTTCCACTGAAACCGCGCGCCTGATCAACCAACAACTGGCCGCAAAAGAAGGCCCGATCGTTCCATTGATTGCCGAGACAGGCGGACAGAATGTGATGATCGTTGACTCCACTGCCCTGCCCGAGCAGGTAGTGGACGACGTAATTCAGTCCGCCTTCCTGAGCGCCGGCCAGCGCTGTTCCGCCCTGCGCATCCTCTGCGTACAGGATGTGATTGCGGATAATTTACTCAATATGCTCAAAGGCGCTTGTGCAGAACTCACCCTGGGCGATCCCGGCAAGCTGGATACCGATATCGGCCCGGTGATCGACGACAAAGCCCTGAATTTACTTGAAGCGCACCGCGAGCGCATGAGCAAGGAAGGCAAACCTCTATTTGCTTTCGACGAAGGTAAAAAACCAGAAAACGGTACTTTCTTCGGTCCACAGGTTGTAGAGATTGAAGATTTCTCTGTACTCAAGCGCGAAGTCTTCGGTCCCTTCCTGCACGTAGTACGCTTTAAAGCCGAAGAGCTGGAAGACGTAATCCGCCGTATCAATGCCACCGGCTACGGCCTCACCTTCGGCCTGCACTCGCGCATTGAAGGCCGTGCAGATGCGGTATTCAAGCGCGTAAATGTAGGCAACTGCTATGTCAACCGCGACATGGTAGGCGCGGTAGTAGGTGTGAATCCCTTCGGCGGCCAGGGCCTCTCCGGCACCGGCTTCAAAGCCGGAGGCCCTCACTACCTGTTCCGTTTCGCCATTGAAAAAACAAAGACTGTGAATACAGTTGCCACAGGCGGCAATACGCAATTATTTACTTTGGGGCAATAAGTCCCTGCGATAGTTAGAAAGCTGGCCAATGGCCAGCTTTCTAACTCTACAACTAGGTTCAGTTAATCACTTACTCACTCGCATGCGGGTAACCCCAGTGAAAATTACTATCTCAGCATCGATAGTTTCCGCTTTTATAGAAATCCCTTTTAACTTCAGACCGCATACCTCATACACATCTCTATCGATACTTACCCTCGTAGGTATGAATTACTCTATCTCTTCTGTTTTTATTTCAGATTTCCACATTAGTTTCGGCTACTAAGCAATCATATATTCACCCTCAATAGTCTTTTCAGCTGTAGAGATAGGGTCCGAGGAGAAACTTTGTCTACCCCCAAAAGCGAAGACAATTTATTGACTTTCAGAGACTTACAAATATGATCAAAAATTTACACATAGATGCAAGGCAAGACAACAAAAAGCGGCGCCCTATGAAACAACTGTTAATTGACTGTGCATGCAACAAAAATCAAAAGTTAATGTAGAAATGATTAGGGAATATTAGCCCAAAGATATAAAGTTCCAGGTGGAAACGAGGAGAGACTATGAAAATGCAAAATTTTTCAGCAATGATAATTGCAGGCTTAGCCCTGTTTACTAACCATGTGGCTGCAGAAGAAGTCAAAATAGATAAAGATCTGACTATATATTATGAGCAGACAGGTAGTGGAGACACGGCCATTATTTTTATTCCTGGATGGATGATGTCAACAGAGGTTTTCGAACATCAACTCGCCCACTTCAAAGATTCGAAAAAGTATCGAGCACTGACGTATGATCCTCGAGGTCAGGGGAAGTCATCGAAACCTGTAGAGGGCCATACCTACCAGCAGCACGCTCGGGATCTAGCACAATTGATTGAAAAGCTGGGCTTAAAAAAAGTAATTTTGGCAGGTTGGTCATATGGAGTAACGGAGCAACTGGCATACTTGAATCAGTTTGGTAAAGACAAGCTCAAAGCCATGATTATGATCGATACCGGACCAGATATCTCCGGGGCCACAAGGGATGAATGGGTTTGGTATCTCAATGACGACGCTGATGGCTATTCGCGAGGGTTCACAGAAGGCATCATTGAGGACCGCGACAACGTAATTAAGGAATTTGTCCAATGGATGCTTGAGAAGCCCACAGAGGAAAATATTGCCTGGCTAACAAAAATTGCCAGTCAAACATCCAGTAGTGTCGCCTCAATTACAAATGCTACTGGTTTTTATCTCGACTACAGTGATGATCTTATTTCACTGGAAGGAGAAATGCCCTTGTTATACATTGTACGAAGTGAGATGAGGGAAGTGGCAGACAAATGGATAAAAACCAACACCCCATCAGCGACTACAGTATATATGGGTAAACATATGATGTTTTGGGAGAGATCTAAGGAGTTCAATAGCTCTGTTGATAAATTTCTCTCAAGCATTGAAAAATGATGACATCTTTAAAAAATTTCGCACTTAAAAATTGAAATCTTGGGCAGCCCTTTAAAAAAATACTGACAACCCAGAATATCTGGGTTGTTTTTTATAAAATACCAGAAAATTCCTCTCTAGCTTAGCCTAAACCCACCCCACCTTAACTTAAACAAATAACGTTAAAATAATTTAAAGAAAAACACTGGAAGCCTAACAAGAACCCAGGAAACAAAGCTAAAATTCCTTATCCCCACCAACTCATTGTTGGTGACAAGAAAAACTTAGCCTAATACACCAAATGCCCCTACCCACAAACGTTTTTTTATCTTTTGTGCTGACTTAATTGTTGTAAACTTGGCAGCAGGCCTCAATTTGTTGAATAGTACGACTAGAGGAGTTCTGAAGCCCTTTTACTTCATGTGTGAAATCAATTGTAACGCACTCACCAGCCCCCGGTATAAAAGCTACACATTAAACCAACAGGAATCAGTGAGTTACATTGCCGTTTACCTAGCCCACAACATGAAAATTATATTTTTTAGCTTGGAATATCTCGCATTTATCCATAGGGTTACAACAATCTTTATTGGCAAATTAAATTGATTACGGAGCAAGCCCTCTATTCCTCCCCGGACAATACAATCCGGTACTTTGACTTACCTGATTTCAAGTGCTTAAACGCTTCCTCAATCTGGCTCATAGGAAAAATTTCCACCTGTGGCCTTATCTGATGATGAGCAACAAAGTCGAGCATGGTTTCCATAGTAGCAGGGCTGCCTACCGGAGAGGCAGAAATCGAGCGTTGTCCAAATATCATGGGGAAAAGAGTAAACTGGATCGGGTTAACGATTGCACCGACAAAATGCAGACGCCCTTTTGGCTTTAACGCTTGTAGATAGAGATCCCACTCCAGATTTACATTTACTGTCGAGATGATGAAATCAAAGCTCATTGTGGCTGATTTAATCTCTTCAGGATCACGAGAATTCAAGGTTTTATGAGCTCCCAAAGAGAGAGCTTCTTTTCTTTTGTGTTCACTGGAGGTAAAAGCAGTTACTTCACAGCCCCAGGCATTTAAGAACATCAGCGCCAGGTGACCCAGCCCACCAATACCAATTACCGCCACTTTGTCGGTGGGTTTTATATCGAATTGCACCATTGGATTGAAGACCGTAATACCGCCACACAGTAACGGGCCAGCAGAGACAAGATCGATGCCTTCCGGGATCACCACCAGGCTGCACATATCAGCCCGGACCTTATCGGCAAAGCCACCATTGGTCAGGACGGTAAATCGAGCCTGGGCACAGAGGTTATGATTGCCCAGACGGCAGGAGTGGCATGTCTCACAGTAACCTGAATTCCAGCCAAGTCCAACAACCATGCCAGGCTTAAAGTGACCGGCCTGTTTACCTGCAGCTGTAACCCTTCCAATCACTTCATGTCCTGCAACCATCGGGTATTTTGAAACACCCCACTCGTCTTCGATCATACTGAGGTCACTATGACAAACTCCGCAATACAGCACCTCAAGCTCTACTTCTGTTGCACCTAGCTCCCCCAGTTTTATCTGATGCTGCTGGAAAGGGCCGCCAGCTTCCATTACGGCGTAGGCATTGATGGTACTGTTGCTGGACATAACACACTCCCAGTATTGTGAGCGGCCAGGGTAATCGCCTTGTCGCAGGCAATATCGCCAACCTACGGTGCAGCCATAAAAAAAGAGCCGGGAAATTCCCGGCCCAAGCCAAGTCCTATGAGGTTGCTGAATATCAGAGGACCTACGAGAAACCTGGCAAGTTCCTGTGAGGGAATTCAGTTCAGTACACGATAACCGCGACCGCGCAGGCAATTCTTGATAATCTGGTTTGCCTCAGCCCCGGCGCTACCAGCACCAGAGAGCCCACCCACCAGCGCACCGGCACCTGCGCCTGCAGCCGCAGCCCGACTACTATCACCCACTATTGCCCCGAGTGCCCCTCCTACCACCGCACCACCCGCAGCAGCGGCCAAGCCACGGCGTCCCTGATCGCTATAGGTGGAATAGGCAATACCCTTACACTCTGAGAGATCCATCTGATATTGATTCATGTTGACACCCCAGGTGTCGATCACGATTCCTCCAGCACCGGGCACCTGCTCCGGCTGAGCGGCACAGCCGAACAAAAGCGCCATGCCTAATCCAGCGGTTACAGTAATACCAGTTTTCATTGGATACCCCTTACAGCTAGTGCTGAGAGATAGTGGAGCTGACATGTATTTCTACTTTAGGTTTAGCCGCAGGTAGAAGTTCGCGCCAGCCAGAAGAGTTTAAAAGCAAAGAAAAATGTGACCAAGCAGACAGAATATCGAGCATTACATACAATGAGGTGTTTCAGGATCAGCTTGGTTTAAAGAAGATAATTTTTACAAGGAGTTTCCTCACGTAGCACTTTTATCCGCTTTAGTAAAATCTATGCTACCGGCAGGTAGTCAATGCGATGCAAATAAACTTATAAGCCAGACCCTGCCTCTCATGGGTAAACACAGTTCGACCTGTTAGTTTTCTGCTAAATCTACACATGCAGTAAACTACCTTGCCCTGAATCTATAAGCACCACTTATAAATAACTCCTAAATGCTTATTGGGAAGCCATCAAGTTATTTCATATATTCACTCCTAAGCGATTTTTTAAGAAAACCAGCCACTAAAAGCAAAGGAGTATTCAAAATGATTTACAAAATTTGGAAAACTACAATAACTGCAGCAATACTTGCTTGCTCCTCATCAGCCATGGCAAATGAGGATTATAAAAGTTCTCCCTCGTCTTTTGCCAACAGCTATAAGCACATTGTCATCGAACCGGAATGGACAGGTGACAACAAGCTGGTACTGGTGCAACCAAAGGGTTTTCGTCGTTGGGTATTTATTGGATCGCCAATAACCCCCAATGGACTTAATGGCGGTAAAGCCAGCTTTCCCGAATATCACAATGTCTATGTTCAGCCAGAAGCCTTTCAGTACTATCGGGATCATGGCGAATGGCCGGAGGGAACCATTATGCTGAAAGAACTGCAACTTACCGGAGGGAAGGCAACTGAAGCTGATGGCTCACGCTATGAATCCTCAGGACGCGGCTATTTTCCTGGGAAAGTCAACGGTATGGATGTTTCTGTAAAAGACTCAACTCGGTTTCCAGAATCCAGAGGGTGGGGGTATTTCAACTTTGGTCACCATGCTCCCCCTTATGCTGCCAGCACTAAGGTAATGGATATCGCCTCCTGTGCAAGCTGCCACATGGCCAATGCCACAGAAGATATGGTCTTTATGGACCTCTATCGCCCACTGGTAACTCCACTTATACTGCCCAATGCTAATTAACTTTAAGAGCCTGGTTTACAGTCATATTTGATTTTTTGAGCGTTAAAGAACTCCAATCATGAGCGCTCGCAATAGTCATAAATTTTTCCAGGCCAGGGGACAAAACGGTATTGTTTACAGTGGCCAGTCCTACCTTTCTTGATAAGGGGGGATCTGCGATGGGGCGGTAATCAAGCGTCGGCTTTATCAGGGAATGAAAAGGGATCACACTTACCCCGGCGCCCTCGCGGACGAGGCACTGAATCCAATCTTCCCGCTCACTACGAAATACAATATCCAGCTCTAGTTCCTGCTCTTTATTAAATACTTGGCCCTTCTGGCGAAGCTCACAGTGTAAACGCTCGACATAGCGTTGATTAGTAAGATCGGATATAGAGATTGATTCATTGCTCAGGAATTCATGACCTGGAGGGCATGCTACAACCATTGGCTCCTCAAATAACTGAGTATATCGAAGCCTTGGATGTGTTGTGCTCTGCGACAGGCAAAAAACTGCATCGAGATTACCAGTTAGCAAGAGCTCTTCAATTGCGGGAGGCGCAACATCATGGATCACAATGGATATATGCGGGTTGCTTGTTCGAAATTGATTTAACATTTCAGCAAAGGCTTGAGGACCAATAGTGCACATCACCCCAATATTAAGCTCACTAACCTCTCCAGAGGTAATTGCGCGGGCTGTCATATTCACCAAGTGACGGGTACGATCGATTTGTTCAAAACTACTGCGTAAACTACGACCAAGCTCGGTAAGCTCAATATGGCGACCTTCACGAAGAACCAGCTTTCCACCTAGCTCTTCTTCTAGCCTTTTAATACCTTGTGTTAGCGCTGGCTGAGTCACGTTGCACTGTTCAGCAGCAAGGGTAAAATTGAGCGTTTTCACTAACGCAAGAAAATAACTGACTTGTTTGAAATCCATTTGCCAGGTTGCACTCTACAAATAATTGATGTTCACAGCATAATATAAATCCACAACAAATACACCGATCAACATTTAACCTACAATAATTAAATTGATTTTAATTATAGAAAAATTAAATTTTCAATAATACTGATAAAAAATCTTTAAACGTTGACTTTTCGCCTCCGGATCGAGAATGTTGACCACCCCCTCAAACCAAAGCAACCTGCGACTGGACTTATCGTAGGCTAGCTCAAGATCACCCGCAAACAGGCGGAGCAGAGGTTGGGCTACATCTACACGAAAACAGAGTTGGTTATGTAATTTTTCAGTACAGGTTACTTTATGTGCTCGTAATTTTATCGCATTCCCATGTAGTGGGGAGGCGAAGTTAAATTTCAGGGTATCGCCACGAATCAATGCCTTCCAGTGTTTACGTACATACACTTCAAAACCCGCATCCACTACATCAATACTGGCTGTATCACGCCGTGCACTCTTCCAGTTTTCCTGAGCAGATTTACG
This sequence comes from Microbulbifer sp. GL-2, assembly GCF_007183175.1. NCBI lineage: Bacteria > Pseudomonadati > Pseudomonadota > Gammaproteobacteria > Cellvibrionales > Microbulbiferaceae > Microbulbifer > Microbulbifer sp. GL-2. The sequence goes on along the minus strand of NZ_AP019807.1, from coordinate 3,523,260 downwards.
ATAACGCATCAACCATTTTCCCTGCTCCCTAAGTACTTCACGAACTTCACCATGACGAAGATCTATCTGTACCAATTCCGGCATAGTGGTGCCAGCGCGAGGTTCTCCTGTATGATCCAGTAATGTCTTTTTAGCAATTAGCTGTCCCACAGGTGAGTAGTAAAGCACCTGCATTCGACCACCTTCTGAGGGGAGGAAATACTCACAGTATTTTAGACTCTGGCTTTGAGGATCAAATGCCAAGCCCATTGCGGTAGTCTGACCTTGATAACCACAGCCCGCTATTGACATCGCCAGAGCAACCAGCAACTCTAACATATTTAACCTCATAGAAATAATGGTTAACCTATTCATTAATCAGGTTAAAAAATATCTAACGGGATGTGGTATTTAGAGCTCGTGCCAGTCGAAGAAAAGCTGGTAACATCACAGCCCATAGCACTGAGAGCACTAAAATTGATTGCCATAATGGCCGGTGTAGTTCCACTGTGCCGTTTAGGAGAGCGCCTGTATAGTAACTGAAAGGCCCGAAAATCCCACCCAATAAAGTTGCCAGCCATAGGTTACGCTGCAATAACACCAAGCTATAACGCAATGTCATAGCAAAGTTAAGCCACAGGCAAATCAGCCAGATCGGGGGCCAGGAACTGCCACTGAGATTCTGTAATACTCCCAGGTGGAACAACACCGAATCCACCCCCACCCCAAACAAGAAAATACCTGCCAACCACAGTGGCTCGCTGCGCAAATTTGCCACGAAGATCAGGTGGAATCCCAGGCTGGCCAATGTAAATGGCACTACCACCCATGGGCGGGCAATAATTACACAGACCGGCCAAGCAATATCAAACAATATCGCATTAGCGAAAAAACGCCACATATCAAAAACTGCCGAGGAACCGCGGTTTGGCGAAGACAAACTGCGCAGCACTGATCACCCGCTGCATAAATCCACCCTCGCAATAACAAAGGTAGAATTCCCACATACGAATAAACTGCTCATCAAATCCGAGTGCCTTTACTTTAGAGGCATGTATTAAAAATGCATGCCGCCAGTGATCAATAGTACGTGCGTAGTGAGCAGTAATATCCTCAAGGTCGACAATCTGCATATCCGTAGCCGTGGCCACATGGTGGGCAACTATCTGGTTCGATGGCAAGCAACCACCTGGGAATATATAGCGCTGGATAAAATCTACCTCCTTGCGGTACTGCTGGTAGCGCTGGTCCTGAATTGTAATAGCCTGCATCACCATCAATCCATCTTCTTTCAGCAAATGGCTGCAAGTAGAAAAAAACTTCCGGTGATACTCATGCCCTACCGCCTCTACCATCTCAATGGAAACCAGCTTGTCGTAGCTACCTCGCAGATCACGGTAATCCTGTAGCAGAACAGAAACCTTGTCCTGTAGCCCCTCCCTCTCAATCCAGCGACGGACATATTCGTATTGCTTTTCAGAAATTGTGGCTGTCGTAACCCTGCACCCATAGTGTTTTGCCGCAAAAATGGCCATCGCTCCCCAGCCAGCGCCAATTTCGAGCAGGTGGTCACTAGGCTGCAATTGCAACTTTCGACAAATATGTTCCATTTTATGCACCGAGGCATCATAAAGTGGAGTTTGCGCAGAGGAGAATACTGCCGAGGAATAGAGCATGGTTTTATCGAGGAAAAGCTGGAAAAATTCATTACCCAAATCGTAATGTGCAGCAATATTCCTACGTGAACCTTTACGGTTATTTGAATTCAATTGATGTAGACTCCGCAAGGCCATGCGTGGCAAGCGACTCCAGCGACCGTCCATGTCCTCAATCAGGTCCATGTTGTCAACCATCAAGCGAATCACATTTAATAAATTTGGCGATGTCCAAGACCCCTGCATATACGCCTCGCCAGAACCTATAGTGCCGTTCAGTAACACCTGAACGTAGGCACTGCCATCTAGCACTTTGATATGTGCACAGACTTTGGCCTGCTCTGGCGGCTGGCCAAATTGAAAGCTCTCCGCCTCATCCTCTATAACCAAGTGCCCAATCGCAATAACACGCATTTTACTTAGTACTAGTTTTCGTGCGAGCCTTGCAGGCCAGGAATGGTATTTCTCTGTAGCGGTTTGCTGAGTTTTCTGGACAACTTTCATCAGTACCCTATCCTCCATGAAAACCACTGTTATTATTAAAATGGGTAAATATAAGAAACACTGTATATGACCAGACTGCCGCACAAAGCATGAAGCAGCTTTTCTTGCTGATCAACGCACACTAGTGGTACGGGGTTCCCCCCTGCTTCAACACAGGTACGCTCTTTGAGAGTACAGGACACACCGTAAGGATTTCCATCCTTGTCGAATTGGATAAATTCCCAGCCCCTCTGCTGTTGCAGCTCCGCTAGCGAGAAACCAAAGTCGGAAAACGACGTCAACCTTTTTATCGTTCTCTCACCGATCTTAAGGCCTACCTGGTCCTGCTGAAATGCAAGATCGAGCAATGCACCAGCATTTCCTATGATAAGCTGAGGCATTGAGTCGCCATAATCGAATAAAGTAAAATTATGGACATGCCCGGCAATTACCGCCTGCGTCTCAAGGATTTGATCCCCTTGATCGTTGACGATAGCTGCGATCAGTGTCTGACTCGCAGGAGCCGGTTCCCCGGAGTCGGTCCCACGAATGCGGAAAGCCCACACCGGATGGTGGGCAAGAAGCCATGAGCGGTCCTTATCGACAACTTTGGCAAGTTCTTCGAATTGGCCCCGGTAGTGCTCAATCTGACCGGGCACAAGTGGAGGTAGGTCATGGGAAGCACTTGTGTCCATCACCAACAATTGCACGGTGCCAAAATCAAGTGTGTAAGGTTGTTCAAACTCCCTGCACTGACCATCGGCAATGGGCCAGGGAGAAAAGTAGCGGGTCCAGGCGATACCTGCGCGTCCGCATTTCTCATGATTTCCGCGAACGAAAATCCAAGGGCGAGTACGCAGTAACCCTATAGCGGGGTCAAAAAAATCAGCTTCAAACCCACTGTAGCCGTATCCATAAGGCGATCCGGCACATCCCTTGTTCCCTTCAGGGCAAGGACTCTCTCGATAGAGAATATCGCCCGTATGTATAATGGCATCAAATTCTTTGGTCGCAATAGACGACGAAACCGTTGGAAATGGCCATTCATCCAGATCATTGCACGCCTGGATATCAGACGAGCCATCTTTCACTTTAATTCGGCAACCAGTGTCACCCAAAATGGCGAATTTTTTGATGTCTTGATCTTTTACCGTCATATCCAAACCGTATTCGGCAATTGTCACGGCCTGGGTATTTTTCGGCAAATTCAATTCACAAACCCGGTTAGGGAAGTCATCGCCTGAAGGTAAGGCTCGAGTCGAAAGAGGTATCTTGCTTTCCGTCTTGCTCTGAGCCGTGCGCACAAGAGCGATCGGGCAAGCCGCTCGTGAAGTGATGGCCCGGACTTGATAGCCGTCCGGACCAAACTGAACCCACGCAAATTCAACGCTCTGAGAACCGTCACCAGAGCAAGCAACGAGAGCCACAACAAGCCCCGACAAAATAAGAGTGCGAAAGGCTAGTGGTAGGCGAAAAAACTTAGCAGTTAAGGTGATCGGTTTCATCGGGGAGTAAAACAGGCTGAAAACTATCTTTACAATAAAATGACGGCTCTCAATAAGACGTCTTTTTTTTAATTTCAGTTTTTGCATAGCTCTCATGATTTCTCTTCCCCTCCCTGAGGTCCGTGTTTATTACCTGGATGGGCAAAAATAGGAGTGCGTTTAATCCATAGTTTCAGCGCCTGCCAGTAGATCGTCGCAATCACTTTTATAGTCATGAATGGATACTTTTTGAGAATGTTATTGAGCAATGCACCACTCAGTTCGTGACGTTGCAAACTCAGTACTGCATCAAATAAAGGGCGTTCGTCTTTCCCCTCCATATGCCTATCAAAATTCTGCAAGTACGCGGTGAGTCGCCTCCCAGGTGTAATGCTGCGCCAACGATATCCCTGAGAGATTGGCATAAATGGGGAGACATGAAAGGTCTTGGCAAAAGCTGCTTTTTGTACGCGGCTACCGGAACGGCAGTCCAGCACATAGCTATGACGCTCATTCCAGGGGGTATTGTGCACATCCAGTAACAGCCAACATACTTCTTTACCTTTGCTATCAAAACAGTAATAGATACTGATTGGATTCATGTTGTAACCAAAGTAACGCCAGTTGGCCAACATGCGTACTGGGCCCTGCAGACGCTCCCCGGTAACCTCCGCTACCCTGCGGCGCACCGCCTCATCCAGACTCAATTTCGGGTCGCCAAAAAAATCCTCACGGCAAAAACGCGCGGGAGCCCAGGGATGCCTTGACCACCACCGCGATAGCGCACAGAATTTATCTATTTCGTCCAGGTCCAGATACACCATAAACACCTTGTAGCGAAATAGGTTCGGACGCGGCGCAAAGCGTCTATGTTGCACCCAGCCGGTATAGATGGCGCTTTCCACTAAAGGCTCCCTATCACCAATGTACTCCCAGGCTTTCGGCTACTCGCAAAGCGCTATTTACACCATCCTCGTGAAAACCATTGCCCCAATAAGCTCCGCAAAACCATGTATGATTCACTCCACTGATATGGGCCCACTGCTGCTGTGCGCGGGAGCCAGCAACCGAAAATTGCGGATGGGCGTATTCAAAGTGTGCGAGGATTTTTTCAGGATTAATTCGCTCTTCTGCATTGAGGGTAACGCAGTAGGTTTTTTCTGTTCGCAGGCTCTGCAAGATATTCATGTTATAAGTAAGAACCGGTAGTTGGTCCCGCTCAGCACGTAAACGGTAATTCCAACTGGACCAACTGAGCTTGCGGCGTGGCAACAAAGCAGTATCAGTGTGCAGTACCACTTTATTGTAAGCATAGGGAATAGCGCCAAGTACATCTTGTTCCTGCGGTGTGGCATCACCCAGGCACTGCAGAGCCTGGTCCGAGTGACAGGCAAATACCACCCCATCATAGGAATGCCGCTCTCCGGTAGAGGTCAGCAGATCCACACCGCTCGCTGTTCGTCGTACAGAACAGACCTTGGTCGAAAGCCGTATGCCGTCCTTATAGGGGGCTGTCAGTGGCGCAATATAGGAGCGCGATCCCCCTTTGATCACCCGCCACTGCGGCCGTCGCACAATATTGAGCAGTCCATGGTTAAAAAAGAATCGTACAAAAAAACTAACCGAGAATTCCAGCATCTGCGACATACTAGCCGACCAGATGGCCGAGCCCATGGGCACCAGATAGCGGCTGGCAAATTCTTCCGAATAACCATTGGCGGGTAAGTATTCACCCAAAGTCAGACCTTCGTTTAGACGCCCCTCGCGCCAATCACGCAATGCCCCTCGATTAAAGCGCACAATATCCCATAGCATGCGCCAGTGACCGGCATTCAGTAAATTAGATCGCTGGGAAAAAAGTGAATTGAGGTTATTGCCGGCATACTCAAAGCCTTCTCGGTCACAGCGCACACTAAATCCCATTGAGGTAGGTTGAGATTCAATACCAAGTTCATTCAGCAGACGAATAAAATTCGGGTAGGTCCAATCGTTATAAACGATAAAGCCGGTATCAATTGCCAGTTGGCGTCCGTCCTCTTCTATGTCGATGGTGGCAGTATGGCCACCCAGTCGTCCCTGGGCCTCAAAGAGAGTAATTTCATGCTTACGACTTAATAGATAAGCTGCAGTGAGTCCGGCGATACCGCTGCCAATAATGGCAATACGCATCAGTTCTTCCTTAAGGTGCGAATCCTGCTGATTTTGGGTGTGCAAAAACGGAACCAAATAAAACGAAAAAATCCCAGGAATCGCAATGGCCAACTCAGACGCCGGGGAAAATCGATGATAGATTTATTTTTAGCAAGCCCGGTCTCAATAGTTTTCGCTGCTCGCTCCGGACTCACTAAAAAAGGCATTTCAAAATCATTGCGAGCCGTGAGAGGAGTGTCTACAAACCCGGGACGGATACATACAATTTTAAGATTTGTATGGCAGCTATCAGCCCGCACAGACTCCAGAAAATAATCGAGGGCAGCTTTGGAACTACCATAAGCCTCCGCCCGTGGAAAGGGCACCACTGATGATAGGCTACCGAGAGCGGCAAATACCGGTGCGGTACTCACACTTAGTAGCGGCAAGGCACTACGCAGGGTATTTATAACACCAAAAAAGTTAACGTCGAACACCCGACGATACATGGCACTTTCTAGTTGCAGATCATTGTCGTATTCACAGGTGCCTGCGCAGGCAATTACCATGTCCAGGTGACCACTCAATTCATTCAGGCGTGAGGGAACTGCAAGCATGGCGCTGTCGTCAGCAACATCACAGTCAAGGATACGAATTTGCTGGGGAGAGTGTTTTTGTAGTTCGGCCAATGCTTCCAGCCTGCGGCCAGAAGCGATGACAAAGTTGTTGTGGCTGGCAAGGCGCAGGGCCAGGGCGCGACCGATTCCAGAGCTGGCACCTGTTACCCATACAGTCTTATCGCGAATCTCACTCACTGATCAACCCCGCCCCAATCGCGATTTTATTTTCCGAATCAGGGAACCCAGTAGTGGCACCTGCTCATAAACCATAGCACCCATGTCGTAAAAATCTTCGTGATAAAAAACCTTGTCAGAAAAGCGCAGCAGGCTGCATCCACGGAGTCGCAGCGGCCGCCCCCCTTTCAAAGACTGATGTGAATAGTGCATATACCAAGGCAGGCAAGCACTATCATGGGTGATGGATGCCTCCTCAAAGCGAAAACGACACTGGGTAAGACCTCGACTTATTTCTCCAAAGTGAGCTTTTAAAGCGAGCAGCCCTTCTATCCGGTATAAAGGGTCGCGAAAAACCACATTGTCGCTATAGATTGAGGATAAATCCGCCGGGTCCTGCACTAAAAAATCTCGGTAGTAAGATTGAACTTCCTCTACTAGCGTTTGACTGCTCATAATCCTTTCCACAATATCCCGTACTGCTTGTCTTTAAAGTCTACGTGTCACCAGTGGGGATGGATCACCACCAGGAGCCAAAAAAATTCTCAAAAACCACATCCATATACCCTCAACGAGCGTAGTAAGTATCGACAATACAGCCAAGGGCGCTAATATGGCGCAGATACAAAAACTCAACAGCAATGGAATTGCAGTGAGAGCTCCCCAGAATTGTCAAGATGACTGGAGTACATTACTTACCAGGGTCGGCACAAAGCGTGATCGGCAAGCGTTTGAGCGTGTTTTTCAACATTTTGCCCCTCTGATTAAAGGTTTTCATCACAGCCGCAGCACTCAGGCACTTAATACTGAAGCGGCCGATGAACTGGTGCAGGAAGTGATGCTCAAGGTATGGCACAAGGCACCCAGTTTTGACCAGGGCAAAGCCTCAGCCAGTACCTGGATCTACACCATCATGCGCAATTGTCGGATCGACATGCTGCGCCGTAACCAGCGTTACCAACATCGGGATGGCAATATTGACGTGGCCGATATTTGGGATGAAACCCTGGAAAGCCAACCCTTGCTGTTTTTGCAACACAAACGCAATGAGCGGGATATTGCCGACGGCTTGAGCGCATTGCCCGCGGAACAGAGCCACATACTGGAAAAGGCTTATATGGAGGGGAAGTCCCACAGCGAAATTTCACAAGAGTTGCGCCTGCCGTTGGGCACAGTGAAATCCCGTGTGCGCCTGGCAATGAAGAAGCTACAAGCTCGGTTTGTCAGGTGATAGTAGTATGATTCGACACCACCCTGATAAAAACCAGTTGCTGGAGTATGCCGCCGGCACTCTGGCACGCGGCCCCAGCCTGGTCATAGCCGCCCATGTACAAATGTGCGCAGATTGCCGCACCCACTACCACACCCTGAATAGCCTGGGTGGCTCCCTGCTCAACGAAAGTCCCGCACAACCTATCCAGCCCAATGCCTTTGAGCACCTGATGACACGTATCGATCGGATCGTGGAAAAAAATACAGTAAAAGAAATTAAGGACAGAGAACCGGAACCGCTCAATAATCAAGGCCCAGCTTTGACCAACTTACCGAGGGTTCTACAAAAACTGCTAGCAAAGAATCCAGCCCGAAAATGGAGAAAGGTGTCCCGCAGTTTGCAGGTATGCCGAGTCAGGACCGGGCAACGGGACTATGAAGTGGCCTTCCATCACCTACGCAGCGGTGCCAAGCTACCGGAGCACGACCACCGCGGGCAGGAATTCGCCGTAGTCCTGCACGGCAGTTTTTCCGATCACAACGGCATTTACGGGCCGGGAGATTTTGTATTTCGCGAGCCGGGGCAGGTGCACCGCCCCATTGCGACCCAGGATAAGGACTGCCTATGCTTCTCCGCTGTGGGTGCCCCAGTAGCAATCACCGGGATCAGAGGCTTACTACTTAACCCTTTGATCCCCTTCCGCCCAGGTTAATAATTCCCAGCGCAATTATTGGGAAGTTGACACTGTAACCCGGTCACCACTTCTGTCGACAAACACTTCATACAATTCCTGCCAGCGCCCTTGCACCTGGGAAAACTTCTGCTCGCGCACATGGCCGTAACCACGTACCTGCAAAGGGATTTCCAGTAGCTCGCGCGCCTGGGCAATATTGTCCGTGTTGAGCTGGGCCGCAATCCCCTCTACAGCCCGAGCCACCTGGCGAGCCCAGTCGCGCTCCGCACGGCGCTCCCCGGAATAACCAAAGACATCCATAAGTGTGCCGCGCAGCACCTTGCCTTTCGCCAACAAAGGCATCAACTTGCCCATCCAGGGACCAAACTGCATTTTGCGCACCCTGCCACTGGAATCTGGGCGCGCCAGTAAAGGTGGTGCCATATGAAACTTCAAGGAGTAGTCGCCACTGAAGGTCTCGCGCAGCTGGCGCTGGAAATCTTCGCCACTATAAAGACGTGCTACTTCGTATTCATCCTTGTAGGCCATGGCCTTGTAAAGGCTGTTGGCAGCCGTCCGGGTCAACTCGCCGGTAGTACCGCGCAGGGACAGTTCTGCCCGATGAAGAGGCTCTATGCGATGTGTAAACTGGTGAGCGTAAGCAGCGTTCTGGTATTCGCTCAGTTCTGTCGCCAAGCGCGCGATCAGTTGCTCCACACTTTCCTGGGGCTCAATCAATTTTACTGGCTGCGCCGGAACGGCCAGTTTTTCAATCGCCCTTGGATCGACAGCCAACAGGCGTCCCGCACGGAACGCGCGCAGGTTATTTTCCACCGCGACACCATTCAACTCGATGGCACGCTCCAGCGCCGCCTCGCCAATAGGCAATAGTCCTTTCTGGCAGGCAAACCCCATAATCATCAAGTTACTGGCCACCGTATCGCCAAACAGCGCCTGGGCGTATTTATTTGCATCGAAGGCGTAGTACTCGGCACACAGGGATTCGATACTCTGCTCAGTGGCATCCGCTGGAAAAGCCAGCTCATTATCGCGTACAAAAGCCGCTACCGGCACTTCTGCAGTATTCACCAAAGCGCGCATCTTGCCAGTGGCAAATTTCGGCCTCTGACCCGCGGCAGTCACCATATCGCAGCCAAGCAGCAGTTCTGCCGCACCATCGCGGATACGCGCGGTGGTAATAGACTCTGGACTGGCTCCAACTTTTACGTGGGCCACCACCGCGCCATTTTTCTGTGACAACCCGGTGAAATACAAGGTTGTACTGCCTTTATCCTCCAGGTGCGCCGCCATTCCCAAAAGAGCGGCCACGGTAAGCACACCACTGCCACCAATACCGGCAACCAGGATGCTGAGTGGCTGCTCCAATACGGCGGTATGAGCAACTGGTAACTTGGCAATGGCGGAGTCCAGGGATTCGGCCAGGGACTGCACCGGTGGCTTTTTCAGCTCGCCGCCCTCTACAGTTACAAAACTCGGACAAAAGCCATCGGCGCAGCGCATATCCTTATTGCAGCTGGACTGGTTGATCTGGCGTTTACGCCCATAGGGAGTTTCCAGCGGTTCCACAGCTATACAACTGGACTGTACGCTGCAATCCCCACAACCCTCACAGACACGCTGGTTGATCAGCAGCCTTTGGGCGGGATCAACCATCTGCTTTTTCTTACGACGGCGGCGTTTCTCCGCCGCGCACACCTGCTCATAAATAATGGCAGTAACGCCAGGAGTCTCGCGTAAGCGGCGCTGCACCGCATCCAGTTCTGAACGGTCCAGTACCTTAACTTGCGCGGGCAATAAGCTACGGTGATCTCGCCAGTGATTAGGGTTTTCACTCAACAGGACCACCTCACCAACACCTTCGGCAAGCAGCTGGGCCGCAAGACTGGGAGCAGTCACCTCGCCATCGGCGGGCTGGCCACCGGTCATAGCGACCGCGTCATTGAGCAAAATTTTATAAGTGATATTGACCTTACTGGCCACCGCCTGCCGAATAGCGAGCAAGCCGGAGTGGTTGTAAGTACCGTCGCCCATATTCTGGAAGATATGCTCCGCACTGGAAAAACGGTGCAGGCCCACCCAATGCGCGCCCTCTCCTCCCATATGGGAATAGGTGTCAGTACGTAAACCTTTGCCCAGAGCCATGATGTGACAGCCGATACCAGCGCTGCCCAAGCTGCCCTCTGGCAACTTGGTGGAGGTATTATGTGGGCACCCGGCACAGAAAATTGGCTCGCGTGCCAGGAGACCGCAGGCCTTAGCCGGTACATTGCCACCCAATTTCTCGGCCAACGGGAGTAGTTTTTCCGCCAGGTCTGTATCCGCCAACCAACGGGCAATGGCTTTGGCCACCTGATCAGGGCCAAAGCCCCAGATTGCCGGCAACAGGTCATCGCCATTCAGGTCTTTCTTGCCCACTACTTTTGGCCTGCGCCCATCATCCCAGCCATACAGAAGATTTTTCAGCTGGTCTTCCACCAATGGGCGCTTCTCTTCCACAACCAGCAGGCGCTCCATGCCATCGACAAATTCGCCGATACCCTTGGGCTCCAGGGGCCAGGACATGGCCACTTTGAAAATGGAAATGCCTGCTTCGTGCAGATCCTCTTCGCTCAGATTGAGCAACTTCAGGGCTTCCAGCAGGTCGCCGTGGGCTTTGCCCACTGTCACGATGCCGAAACGTTTATGCCGGGCTTCATGGGTGGTTTTATCCAGGCGATTGGCATAAGCGAAAGCCTGGGCCGCCGGCAGGCGCTCCTCCAGCATACGGCGTTCGTATTCCAGGCGCTCAGCTGGCCAGTTCAAATGTGGATCGTAATTTAAACCGTGGGGGGGAATAGGGAAATCCGCAGGAATTGTAAACTGCGGCAGGCCCGGCACTACCAGCGATGCCCCAGCCTCTACCGTCTCAGTAATGGCCTTGAAGCCCACCCACAAACCGGAGAAGCGCGACAGTGCAATACCTGCAAGCCCAAGGGTCAGGTATTCATCAATAGAAGCAGGGAACAACAGCGGCATCATCACCGACTCAAAAATCTGGTCGGTATTGTGAGAGAACATGGAAGACTCTGCAGTGTGGTCATCGCCGCACAGCGCCAGCACACCGCCAAGCTTGGCAGTACCCTGGACATTCGCCTGGCGGAATACATCTGCGGTGCGATCTACACCATGACCCTTGCCATACCAGATAGAAAAGACCCCATCGCGGGTGGCCTGCTTGCGATAGTGGTCAACCAGCTGTGTGCCCCAGATATTGGTAGCCCCGAGGTCCTCATTGATCCCCGGCTCAAAGTGAATATCGTGTCCTGCCAGCAGCTTTTTGTGGCGCCAAAGGGCCTGGTCATAGCCACCAAGGGGGGAGCCACGATAACCGGAAATAAAGCCCGCGGTATTGAGGCCGGCCAGCTCATCCATGCGCTTTTGCATCAGGGGCAGACGCACCAGTGCGTCAATACCAGTCAGAAAGACCCGGCCCGATTCACGAGTAAACGCGGCTTTGAGAGAATACTCTGTATCAAAGCCCAGCTCCTGATCGCCTTCGACCATTGCCATGGGTACCACCTATTTCGTTATTGCTTTTCTCGCTACTGGATTTGCCAGGGACTATTGAAGCGCCAAAATCATCCTGACGCTCAGGGAGCCACCCGAAAGCCAAACCAGAGCTCTTGATTAGCCGCTAAAATTAACATCGGCCGCCTCAGCAGGTCATACCAAAATAGGCCCAGCTAGGGCATAATACGGACACAACTCGCTAAAGATCGCCGGCTGCTGGCAACAAATCACTCAAATTGCTGCATTTTGGGCGATGTAATGAAAAAGGTATGCTCAGTTATGACGCGCCACTAGGGTCATAGCGGCTTACCTTCACCTTGGAAGGGCGGCCGGTAACAGGAAATGTGACGGAACAACTGAGACTGGTCGCACACAGGAAGTGGGCAAGAGCGAGAATTCATAATAGAGAAGATACGGTTTCAAAGTAACATTGCGGCACAGGACCTGTCGCTCCTGGTCGAGAAGGGCCAGAAATATCCAGTATCAGATTACGATTGCTCAAAGAAGCAAACTGTTTACTGGAGGCGAAAACAGACCGGGAGGGTTTCTTTGATCGCCAGGTTAAGTGAAGCAGCCGGAAATCCCGGCGTATGTTCAGAGAGATGAGATACGGAATAAAACCATGGCCTATTTACTGGATGCCATCGACAAGAAGATCCTGGAGATTCTGCAACAGGATGCCACTATCCCCAATATTGAGCTGGCAGAAAAAGTCTGCCTCTCCCCTTCACCCTGTTCACGCCGGGTCAAGAACCTGAATGAACAAGGCTTTATCAAACGCGCCGTGACCTTACTGGAGCCGGAAAAAGTGGGGCTGCCGGTGAGCGTCTTTATCCAGGTTACCCTCAACCACCAGGTCAAAAAAGAATTACAGGACTTCGAATCCGTGATCGGTCAATGGCCGGAAGTCATGGAGTGCTACCTGATGACCGGAGACTTCGACTACCTGCTGCGTGTGGTGGTCCCCAACCTGCAGGCTTATCAGGAATTCCTGGACAAAAAACTTACCGAATTGCCAGGCATTGATCATATTAAGAGCAGTTTCTCCCTCAAACAGGTACGCTACCGTACTGAATTACCACTGGATCAGCTGCTGGAAAAGAAGGGACAGTAAGAGAGAATTGCTCTTCTGTGAGGTTGGCAAGCTCATATCTTACTCCGCTGTAAGCGCCTGAGGAATAACCAGGCGCTTTCCTCAAATAAATCCCTAAGTCGAGTCATTCCCCCGGCAACCACCAATTTATAGCGACCTAAAAAATTTGTTCACCTTCTTGCTGCTTAGGCCCAAGAAGGTATAGGCATATAAAAATTTTAATAGCAGATATACCTACGACTAAAAACTACACCTTATAAAACCCACAGGATAAGACAAGTGCAAACTCTTATTAGATCAACATTATTAATTGCCTCTATCGGAGGCGGTTTTATGGGCAGTGTCTCAGCCCTGAATTATTTCTTAGCTTTCAATAGCTGGACTATAGGTGGGGCTGTTGTGAATGGCCTAGCCTTTACTGTCTTTCTATATACACTCTATGCCGGACTGCAATTTTCTAAATCCACTTCAAACACCAAACAGCTTTCACGCGCTTTTCTATTCCAAGTTCCATGGCTTTCCTCACCAATCTTAATGTATAAAATGGGAACAGGGCTCTCCCTTGCTTTCATGTACTCCTCACACGGAGGGAATTACTTTTTTAGCTTGGGAGCTAATTATTCCATGGCTATTTTCAGTGATAGACCTTGGGGTATTGGGGTAAACTTAGCAGCTGTCGGGTTCCTAGTGCTAATCAAGCTTTACAAAAAATAAGTTGCTTCGAAATAACACCCTCCCAAGACCTGTTGATACTCTATATACGCCATGAAAAACAATTCAGAAACCAATAACAAAACTCAAAACATGGACCAATCCCAGATGAAATCTGGAGACACTTTGGTACTCCTTCACGGGGCCCTTGCAGATGAGAGGATGTGGGAACCATACATCCAGCTGCTCTCCAAAGAATTCAGGGTAATTAGCTTTACTCAGAGATATTTTGGTGTAAATGGACGAGATTTAACTGGTAATTTTGGAATTGATACTCATGCCGAAGATCTTATTTCATATATTAGAGTGAAGACCCATAAGCCCGTGCATCTAGCAGCCTGGTCCTATGGAGCCGATGTAGCCTTAAATGCGGCTATTAAGTCCCCCACCCTGTTTAAAAGCCTATTTCTCTATGAACCAGGATATCCGGGACACCTGGATAGCGAAGAGATGGCTGAGTATATGCAAGATGCCGAGGCCATGTTTGGCAAGGTATTTCAGAGCGTTTCTAATGGGAATCTCGAAGAGGCGGTAGAGTCTTTAATTGATGGGTCCGGCAATAAAGTCGGGTATTTTTCCTCCCAGTCACAAAAATACCGCACCCAACAACTGGAAAACGCCCACACCCTCCCGCTACAATTAAGTCAATCTGAACAGCCCCCCCTGGATAAAACTAATCTTTCGAGAATCCAGCTCCCAACCACTGTTGCCTTTGGCAGAGATACCAGGTCACTCTTTCGAATAGTATCCAAATCCGCAGCAGCCCATATTCCTAACTCCAAGCTAGTTGATGTCTTTTCAGCAAATCATATGCTTCCGCTGGAAAATCCTGAGCAATTTAGTCTGCTCATCAAAGAACATATTTCCTAGAGCAATCTATTTATTTAGACGGTACATATAAATAAAAAGGGGATAGCGCTTAGCACTACCCCCTTCCATAACTCAATAAATAGCGACTATTCCGCCTTACAGATACGTGCGTCAGAGTACCAATTACCCGCCTGACAAGTCGCACCGGATTCACAGTGGGCATCAGTTCTGCAATAGCATTGGCCATCCGCATTACACTCTGGTGTCAGGTAGTTTTCCAGGGGGTCCTGTCCACTCACCCTCTCCCAGAAGGGATTGGTAAAGACGTTATTTGGATCCAGCTCTGCTTTGGCATCCAGGAATTGAGACCACTTAGGGAAACGTGATGGCATATCTTCAAAGATTGCCACTGAATTCTTACCCCAGTGAGGCCTGGCGCCATACTTGCGCAGTGACATCTGCTCAATTTCCAGGTTCACAAAGTAATTCTTGGGTACCGCTTCTCCACGCTGGCGCAAAGTATACTCGATACCCACAAAAGCAGTATCTCGTCCGGCACTCATCCCCAAATAACTATCAGAAGCTTTTCCGAAGCGGAAATAGATACCATTCAACGGGAAGCAAGTGCGCTCGCTATGAGCGATAATCTGGCGCACATCCGCAATCCAGTTCGGCAGCTCTTCAAACGGAATAGCAACTTCCTGCAGGGCGATAGGCAGTTTGTCCCACACGCAGTTATTGGGCTCTTTGCACACAAAGTGTTGCATCAGGTCCGCATGGCCCGTCGGTTTGATAAATTTCTTGAAGCCGGTATCCACATCCCTGAAGTAAGAACCGGAACGAGCGGTATAACGCAAGGAGGCAGCGAAGCACTGCAAGGCTGAGCTATTGGCTTCATGCAAGCTATCGAAGATAAGTCCAAAAAGATATTCTGAGAAATCGGAGACATCCGCCTGGGCATTATAAGCATTGCCTTTACTATCCAGGGGAACCTTGTTGTAAGTGGTTACGGTATAACGACCGAGCCCTGGGAACCAGGCAACATTAGCAGAGTGATTGTCTCGAGCCAGATCAAGAATGACGTTCTCAAGATCTTCATCATCCCGGTGCCCTTTTACCTTGGCCTGAACTTTGTAACCAGGTTCCGCCTCAATGGTAACTTCAACCACTATGCCGAGAACTCCCAGGTTTACTCGGGCAGCATTGAGCATCTCTCCGTTCAATACGCGCAAATTTCCTTTGCCATCGACAATTTTCAGCTCGGTGACATAATCAGAAATCATGTTACTTTTTTGCGTAAAAGTGGAACCGTGTGTACCACTGCCGAGCATACCTCCGATCGTAAAGATCGCCAACTCAGTCACCATTGGAACACTTAATTCATGTTCGCGCAGGTATGCCGTCAAGTCACTGAAGCGCATGCCTGCCTGCACAGTAACCAAACGGGTTTCCTTGTCCAGGCTGACCACCTGATCCATATTTTTTAAAGTTACCTGAACCTCACCATTTCCAGCACAAGCCGCATCAATCTGGCTGTTAAAACGGCGAGTGCCTGCCATTACCTTGCGTCCCTGGGCAGCAGCATCACGTACTATGTCCTGCACCTCTTCAATAGAGGATGGATCATAGATGACACCAGGAAAACAATCCTGTGTACCCTGATAATTCTTCATTACCTCAGGGACATCAATAGGTGGGGGTAGTTGTGCCGCTGAGGCTCCCGCAGCAGTAAATAAACCTGCCACACAAAGTATGTTGGTAACCCAGCGTAACAAACGACATCGCCTGGGAGAAAATTGATGGTACATGCCTTTGCTTCCTTGTGATTGCCTTACAATTGGATCAATGAATTAACCGAAACGGGGCAACAGTTCCCTGTTGATAATGTCCTGCACATTGCTACTGTGATCTGGTGCCTTACTACGCAGGAAATCGCCATAGCCGGAGCGATAGGCTGCAGCCGGGCGCCGTCCAATAGATGGTACCCACAAAGCGTGATTGGTAGTGGCAAATTCCAAGGAGGAGCTGGCGAGAATACAGATCGGCCCGCGACTTATAGCGGCTGCATCAAATATCCAGAATTCCTTACCGTTGGATGCAGAAGTTGTGGGATTTTTTCTGACTACAGCTGCAATTAAATAACCATCATTTTGTGCTGTAGAGCCAGGCCTTGCCATAAACTGTGGCGTGCGCATCACGCAGTCGTCGGGAAACTGGTAAGCATCGGCAATACGCATCTGACTACAATCCATATGCACCAGAGCTGATGGCCTACTCTCCTCCGGCATATCCCAGTAGCCAAAATAACGCTCCGGATAGTTGCGATATGCCCAGGAAACACGCATGGATACAAGATTCGGTCGGAAACCCACTGCCGCCCAATACAGATGCTCAAAAGTTTCAGGAAATTGGAAGTGGCCGCGGTAAGCTGGGTCATTCATATCCCAGAGCAGGTTCTCATCGCGAATTACCTGATAGTCCTCTTTAATTTCTCGCGCAGAACCGGAAGTTACCTGAATCCGGGCGCGGACGAGACCACCAACATCGACCGGAGCAGCCGGATAACCGGACAGCCAAGAGGGAACCAGGCCACCCTCTTGCAAAATCTCGTAGCGGAATAACTGCTCTGACTTATCCATGGCCCCCATATACTGGCCATAAAGAGTTATTTCTCCAGTGCTATCGTCATAATTGCAAACGATGTCAGAAGTATCAAAACCCAGCTCAAGGTAATCGGCAACAATATCTTCCCGACCAGGCACCATGTCTGCCTTGCGCAACACCCAACAGCGTGTGCGGTGTTCTTGTGGCAACACAATACGCGTACCGAGAATACGAGTGGATTCAACTCTGGCCGCGGTCTCAAAAATCACCACATGATTGCGGGTTACTCCGAGAGAGTGAGAGCTGGCTGCAATATAAGCATTATTTCCTTGGCGGTCGCGAATATTCCAACTTTTGAAAGCCCCTTGCTGATCCCAGGAAATCAGGCGAATAAACCCAGAGCGCCCGGAATCTCCCATATTCCCACCGTAATTAATGGTGATACACTCTCCGGATTCCAGATCAAAGAAGGGGTGACCTGTTGTACGGATCTGCGGAAACAACCATTTTTTGGGAGTGAGGTTGTCAAGCAGAGGCGGCAGGCTGGATTCCCACTCACCCACCTCACCAATAGGTGTAATCATCTCCAGGGTGGTTGCATCGAACTCATAAGGCATTCCGCCTTCATAACTCATTGCAAAACGGTTATCCCCCATGTAATTCGGAGCCGTGTTGCAGTAGTTCATAAAGCCCAGGTTTGGACTGGAATAAATGGTTCCACCCAACAGGTTGAATTTATCAAAACCTCCAAGATCCTGTTCCTGCATAATCGCAGAAGCGGTACGAATCATTTTCCGGGTAAAACCAACATTGGAATTACCGCTCCGGCCGCTGAAATCCAACCGCGTCAGGGCTCCTTTTCCATTTGGCGTCAAATGGTTAGGAGCTATCGGAATTCCTTCAGCCATGAATAAATGTCCAGTGACATCATCCGGCAGGCTTCCCTGGACCACCGACAACTGCCCAGATGAATCCTCCAGGCTACCGTACATAATAGATTCCGGAAAATCAGAATCAGTTATCTTACTACGTGCCTGAGCTGTCAAAGGAGACATACCGGCAAGTGGCAATGCAGAGACAGCCCCTGCAGCTTTCAAGAGATCGCGACGTTTCATTACTTTCCCTGAATAAACGGCCGACTGCTTTATCTGACCCAGTGTTTAAAGGACTATTTAAACTAACCAGCAAAAAATCAGAAATCCAGCTGACAGGAAATAAATATATATTTCCCATCACTCTGGCAAAATCTACAAAGGAATTATCCTGCCAATCCCCAATGAGAGGCAGTTAAATATATTAAACTGGAAAAATCAAGGATGGAATTGTGACAAAAACCAGCAAAAGAGAATATTTAAAGTAATTTAAAAGCGAACTATACAGTCACTCAAATAGATATCGAAAACAACTCCATTAAAATCAAAAATAAACAACAGACACTACAAAAATATTATTCCGATAAGTTAAAGCTTAGATATTATTTATAGCCTCCCCCACCAGCCACCTACCCTCACTAAAAATCAGTTTGCAATCAGTCAATTGATATCGATAAGACACTAAACGAAATATCCGCCATTCCAATAGAAACAACCACTACATTAAGCTTACTCAATTACATTATTCAAACCTGCCGAATATTACTGCTTTCTCATACTTCACAAATCAAATTTCAGCCTCTCCCCGATTGAATTATCTACAAAGCCCTCTCTTCGATAAAAATCTATTGTCCTTTGCCAGTGCTCTTTTTCGGGCGTGCTTACTTCCAGGCGTGGCCACCCCTGCTCTCTGGCGAAGCTCACAACCTTACCCAGCAAAGCCTTGCCGATTAATTTTGAACGGAATTCAGGTTCGACATAAAGCTCTTCAATTACACCATAGTGTCCACCAGCATAAATAGCCGCAGACTGGGAAACAGTGATCACCCCGATCGAAGTGCTTTCAACCTGATATAGGAAAGCATGAAAACCATCACCTTCAGAAAGGAGTTTTCTCGATACACTCACTAAACGCTCAAAGTCAATATCCCGCTTATGACCAACAAGTGCCTGTAGCAGTTTCGTCACCAAGTTGGCAACCTCGTCACTATGCTCCGAAGTGGCTTTTGTAATCCGGCCGAACATTAATCCTGTCCCATAACTTTTTATTGCTTTCCTGTCCCATCAAAATATGACTTGAATCACACTTTCTTAGGGTGACCACAAATGTGATCACATTTTTAACATATCAGTAGTTTAGAAAAGAGGCAAGGCCCAATAAATCCTTTACTTACCGCTCAGGCAGAGTAAACACTGATCATATTCAGTGACAAAGAATGTATAGAATAATTGATGTGAAGAATAAATGAGGGAACGAAAGCTGGCAGGAAAAAAATAAAGGCTCCCCAATTATGGAAGCCTTCAAAAATTATTGAATGGTACTAGTCCCAGCGATTGAAAATAACATGCATACCATGATTATCATCGCTCACAAAGACAAAGAAGCCACCATTGGTATCCCCTGAAGCACACACTCTGGTGCCTTTTGAAGTCTCTGAGCACTCCATTTTGAAGGCCTCAATACCATCAGTGTCGTAGCTACACTGCCCGGGCTGTGTTGCCAAATTTTGTACCAGGTCTCGGGTTGTTCGCGCTAAAATATAGCGGTAATCACCAAAGAAGCGATAGCTATACGCATCCAAATAATAGGCCTGGGAATCGCCACCTGATTCTAACAACTCTGAGTAGCAAAGTTCTGGCTTTGCTATCCACAGTATATCCGCATCCCTGGATGCATGGATTTCAGGCCAGGTTTGTTGATCGTGTTTAGAGAGAATTATATTGGTTGAATCGACATAATCCTTCGATATCACATAGTCACCCTCATCACCCTCAATGCGACATATCGGCGCGCCACCCACAAAACTGTCACACTGGATTTCATCAAGGGTAACCTGAGTGGTTGTATCCATACATCCAGGTGCATATCTCTCAGCCCATTCCCTTACAGCAGTAACTGCATACTCTCTTTTGTCTTCAATTTCATAAAAAAAATCAGAAAAGATACGATACACTTCACGATCATTTGTGTTACTTGGAGATGCAACTTGGGAGCATTGGCTAAAATCAGGAACCTGAAAGATTGTCTTTGCCTGGGCAGAAATTCCAGCCATAACAGCCAGAATTGCTACAGACAATACAGATATGGTTTTCATTCAAAATCCTCCATGAAATCACTATATTTTAAGTCGGCGCGGATTCTAGCAAAGAGGCACATACGAGTGAAACATTTTGTAATATACTGACAGGGTGTGTCTCTTAACCTAAGGATTCTCTGAAAATAAGACTTTAACCTTACATCACGCCCCATAAAGCTAAAAACGGCTAATTTTTATCCGAAATTCAAGTTTCTACACGCGATTCTCTTCATTTCGTTACTTGAAACCCGCATCTCGCGGATGCCAGATGCGCTGCCCCTAGGTCAGTAGGTATTTTTTCCCAATTAACAAATTGGAAAACCAGCCAGCAGGTACAAGCGCAGGTGTTTTTCTTTAAACCTCGATAACGTACTTTTTCATACCTGGAAATGTTTTTTATATATCGGAATAGGTGCTCCAATTTTACTCTAATCTGCGTTTTTACCTTTTCAACCCATCGTAATTCAGTATCTTCCGAAGAAAACCTTAAGCGACTTCGCTTTTCTGTAATGTGCCACTTCGCCTATTTAGATTTTACCTTCACGCTTTTCAGTACCTGTGTAGCCAGAACCTTCCCAAATTCGCTGCTCTTCACTATGCAGTAACCTACCTGTCGCAGTAATATCATGTTAGTTAGTGGCTGTTGTGTCGAAGCTATGGATGAGCTCGAGGACGTAATCTGTACAGATTTGCATCTTCCACAGCCGGATCACTAATATTATAAAAAGCTGCATACAATGTATGCGCAGCATAACACTCAATGGATACGATTGCCGGCCACGCTTACCTCGTGGATAACAGGGCACTATTTGAGCTTCGAGCTGTCGCCATGGAATACTGTCAAATTGACTCGAAATTACTTAGAGGTTCCCCAAGTACATCCTTGTACCAAAAAATCAATAAGCTGTGCCTACTAGATGAGTAACTATCTATTGCTCAATTTAGCCACGAACCTATTTGCCAGGGAATAAACTGAGGAGGGATTCGCTCCGGTGATCAACTCCCTATCTTCAATGATTTGTGACATCGAAGGTACACGGAAGCTACTAACATTAAGGCCAGCTTCTTTAGCTTTCTCTGCAACATAATATTCTAGGCGACTACCTTTTAGATAAAGGAAATTTTCAAGGATTAATTCTTCTGATTTGTTACCCAGAGTGATGTTATATCCTTTGTAAATAAAGTTGTTTTTTTGCTCTTCGGTCAGGGAAGTGAATGGATCATAAGTACCTTCCATTGCCGTCAACAGCACAATCGGAGCATGACAAATAATAGCGGTCGGCTTTTTGGCTTCATGAAAGTAAGTTAGGATATCCCCTAGTTCTTTACTAAATAGCAAATCGGTTTTTGGAGCATGGCCTCCCGGAATATAAATTCCATTATATTTCTCTAAGTATTTTGATTCTGCAAGTGACTCGAGTGAGAGCACGGGCTTTTCAGTGATTTGCTGTTGTTCCATTTCATATTCAACATCATCTAGAAAAGCAGATACTTCGTCATTGGCATAGCGATTAGTGAACTTGAGCCTACCAAAATACTTCATGGCTGTAGCGATATCTTTAGAGCGTTCCTCCTGGGCTTTGGCCTTAGGGTGTAAACTGTATTGGGGCCAGTTCGATACTACTGACGCTTTATAGAAATACATTTGCAGACCATAACCGTCAATTACAGGAGTTTTTCCTCCTGGTGTGGCAATATCAACTTCATATCCATTATCTTCCAATTGTCTCAGGGTTTCAGATAATTCGCTGACAAAATATCCAGATTCGACAACACCACCATTTTTCAAAACCAAGTGGTCAGCTGCAGAAACGACAACAAGTACTTTTCCGTTGCTGGCATATACATTAAAGCTAAGGAAGATTACCATGAATAAATATAAAGTTTTTTTCAAAATAAAACCATTTGTTATTGCTAATAAAGTGAAGGATATTAATTACTGTAAGGTACTTTTAAAGGGATCTGTTCGCTAAGCATTCTTTTCTATTCACTAAATGCTTATATGCATCCACTCTATCATATACATATAAAGAAGGTGTTGCCTGATAAATTTAAACCGGATGAGATCGGATTTTACCAGAACTCATCCAATTTATTTATTTAAGGGGATTTTGGATCTCACCCAAAACCATGATCTTCCGTTCTCTTATAGTGGGCTACCCGCACCTCCTATCGTACTTGGTCTGATACTTCTCCAGATCATCTTTGCACAAATCTAATCCCTAACTAGCGTAACATCCAGGGAAGCAGGTTCTTTGCTTTCTTTACCAGCATGATCAACTGCGATTATTTTATAGCGGTAGCTTTTGCCTTGTTCTATTTTGGAATCTTGATATGACAGCTCTCGAGTCTTCACGATCAACTCATCATCACGAAACAATTTGTAATGAAGCACACCGCCATTTTTGATAGTTTCATTCCAAGACAAATGCAGTTGCTTGTCGATAATTCTATACTTAAAGCCGCTAACCTTAGCGGGTTGCGGATGAACCTCGTCCCTGGGGGCATGGGCGCAGGGCACAATATCTCTACCTAAACCGTCAGTACACTGATCAACGCTTTTATTTGTTTTTCCTGAAGCATTCCAACTTTTGGAGATTCCTCCAGAGCACATATTATCAGCACAAAAAGGGAAGTCATAATTGAGGCAGGTTCTGCAGTTCTCGAATCCAAAATTATCTACAAAAGGCATCTCGGACTTATTAACTGCGGGATAATAATTGCAAACTGTGACATGTGCACCATCGTTATAGGCTGGATTATCAACGCCAATGATACTATCGCACTCAGCTACTGCACATCCGACATAGCGAGTTTCTCCATAGCATACTTGAGCCCAGTGCCCACAAGTCTCATCGTGACATTGACCGTCCTCCCAATTATACGCATAACTTTCATCGTACCAGGCCTGAACAGCTCCAGCCCATTGCTCGCTACCATACTGAGATGCTGGAGGGTTCGTAAAATGAATCGCTACATTTTCGCCAATTTCCACATAACCAGCAGG
This sequence comes from Microbulbifer sp. GL-2, assembly GCF_007183175.1. Lineage (NCBI taxonomy): Bacteria > Pseudomonadati > Pseudomonadota > Gammaproteobacteria > Cellvibrionales > Microbulbiferaceae > Microbulbifer > Microbulbifer sp. GL-2. The sequence continues at coordinate 3,499,885 of NZ_AP019807.1, read as the reverse complement.
AAGTACAAAAGAAACTTCATCCTTCACTTTATCAAAAGACTTCCTAATACCCGTAGATTCACCTAAATGGCCATAATAACAGGCCGACGCCCTCTCTTTTGCCATCTTAGCCAAAGCATCATCCCAAAAAAGGGTTTGCATGTTTCCGGCACTTTGTGGACCTCGTCCTTCCCCAGATTGCCCACTGGCACACCGCTGCCGAAAATGATTGTGTCTGTCGAGCATTATCCGCTTTTGTTTCAGAGACAGCTCAAAAGAGCCAGCCCCATTTGTATCTGCGTTTACTACCGAAAATGTAACGGATAGTTGAGCGCCATTTGTTAACTGAAAACTGACAGTATCAGTTACAGACTCACCTTCTTTTAGGTTATTCGCATTGCCATTGAGGATATACTCCCAATCTCCATTACTGACGATCTTAAAATCACCGTAACTGCCAGCTATATTGTTCTGAGAAAAACTCGGCGTATTACCATCTACATCTTGTAAGGTCAAAGTGCCATTAGCACTTTCCCTACTTTCTACAACTAAAGTAGCCAGAGGGGATTCGGGTTCAAAAGTATAGGCATCGTCCGCACCTGTTACTTCGATAACAATCACTGCAGCGTAATCATCTCCGGTTCCCACAGCAACTGTAAATTCATCAGTGGCAAGCTCATTAGCGCTGAGTGGATCAGACAAATTACTATCCAAATTATAGTTCCATCTGCCATCCGAGAAAACTTGCAAGCGACCGTATTTACCCCACTCATGAATTTCTTCAAAGGTGCTATTTTGGTCCGCAGTATCAACTAGTAGGCCAGAAGTAGATATTACATTATCCTCGCTAACACTACCTTCCCCACCACTAATCCTCCCAGGAGCGTTCGGATCAGGATCAGGATCGGGATCGGGATTAGTACCAGTACCAGCACCAGCACCAGCACCAGCACCAGCACCAGCACCAGCACCAGCACCAGTACCAGTACCAGTACCAGTATTAGTCGTCCCAGGATTATTGTTCTTGTCATCTCCGGAACCGCCTCCGCCGCCTCCACAGGCAGTTAGGAAAACGGATAAACAAACTGCCAGTAGCAGCTTAGACGGATCATTCATATTAGTCTCTGCGAATTCAATTTCATTTTTTCACTTTGAGAAATTATACGGCTTTATCTTTCTCATTTTGTGAACTCAATTAAATATTATTGTTTCCATATTGATTACCTATAGTTTCCAATTGGCGAACAATCAATTTCCCGTTATTATTTTGTCTAGTGTCTATTAATTTTTTATTGGCACGAAAACATTGGGGACACACCATTTACTTACCACAAGTGCTCCGGTAACATGCGATCGCTGCTATGAAGGTATTTATCTGAGAACATGGAGAGCAGAGCTTTCTAAAATCAACAGCCACCCGTATAGCGGATGGTATGTGAAAGCCCCCAGAGGGGCTAGTTTACAACCCCGCCAGTTGCATCTGCTCTTGGCGGCGCTCTTCAACTACTTTATTCTTGATGTACTCTCGAATCATCTGCTCATCAAGCCCCACTGTTCTCACGCGGTAGCCCCGAGCCCAAGAGTGTCTTCCTGTAAATTTCTCTGTACTTGCTTCTATTTCCGAAATATCTGGATCCCAGATTTCCCTTTCAGAAACCCAACCGTATTGGAAACACTGAACTTCGGAGGAATCATTAACAATATATGGATGTGATCCTTCATTGCCCACCCCTCGACTAACATAATGCCCTTTTGACGACATAAGTTTCGGAATATTTCTCCAATCTCCCACCTCAATGCCCCAAGTAATGCTTTCTTTCGATGCCTGGGCACAAATACCGCGTGGTGCCAGTAATAATGTTTCACGTGAGCTTGGTACTACCAATCTTGCATATGGCCTCCTCGTAGAACTTGCCGGTTCATGAAGGCCATATTTTTACCCTGCACGCCTAAACGGTAGAGCCCTGTCGAGTCTCACCGCCAAAGGCGGTGGTTTACCTATGTGTTAATTAATGTGGGGGAATTTAAGGGCGTTCGTCAATTTTGTTTTGGTCAAGCTTAACCGGATACTTTCTTAAGTACATTTCTCCAAATTCGATGGGAGTTAGGCCTCCAGTTTTATAAGTATTCTGTGTGAGTTGTAATAAGCAATATAGGTTCTCACATCTATTATAGGCCCGCCCTTAACTATAAATGTTGAATCTTAAGTATCTATCCTTGTTTGAAATGTCTATATAGATATCTCATTTTATAATTATGCAGCACTGAAATGGATTTTCGTCACAGGAGATTAAACTTGATTTTATTAGATGAAGAGGCCTGAAGATTAATAGTGAGGCTTTGCCAGAAACTGCCATTCTCTCAGTACCACATCAGTCGATAATGATCGACCTGAAGACCTATAATTTTCTTATTTTACTACCCCTAACATCAACTATATCTCCCGCCTGATAGTGTTTACCTATACTTCTTCAGGTTCAAAATAAGGATAAAACCTATGGCCTTTACAGTTGACCCTGAATTCATCCAGGCGGTTGGGAAGTTTAGTGCACTAATAAGCTCAGTTGAGCCTATTCCCCCTGGGGATGCCCTCACAAGGCGAAAAGTAGGGGAGAGAGTTCTGAGGGCTGTCTTCGATACACATTCAATGCCCAATGATATCTTAATGGAAAATATTTTTATAAGGACTTCCGATGAGTCCAGTCTACTGTTGCGCTGGTACCACAAGAAAGACAGTAACCCAGGCTCAGCAATAGTTTATATCCATGGTGGTGGCCTGATTTTCAACAATGTAGAAATATACGACAAGCCAGTTTCCAAATTTGTTTCTGATAGTGGGGTGCCATTTCTCTCTGTTGACTACCGCAAAGCACCAGAACACCCCTACCCGACACCTGTGAAGGACTGCTACGCAGCACTTATCTGGTTAGTAGAGCACGCAGAATCAATGGGAATTGACCCCGCTAGAATAGCGATCATGGGCGACAGTGCAGGTGGTGGGTTAGCTGCGGCTATAGCTATCAAGTGCAGAGATAATGGTGGTCCTGCATTGGCCAAGCAAATTCTTAACTACCCAATGCTGGACGATCGAACCACCTCGTCAAACCCCATTCTGGAACCATTTGTAATCTGGTCACCTGACGACAACCTCACAGCTTGGCAAGCCTACCTGGGCTCAGCCGCTGGCACCAAGAGTGTGAGTCCTTACGCCGCAGCAGCTCACTTAAAAGATGCCAGTGGGCTTCCTCCAGCCTATATCGATGTTGGGGAGCTGGATATTTTTCGTGACGAGGATATCCGGTATGCGCAACTATTGGCTGACGCAGGTGTTAGTACAGAGCTACATGTGCATCCGGGTGTAATTCACTCATGGGAGCTTTTTGCCCCAGAAATCGCCGTATCCCAGCGGGCGCATAGGGATAGGATACGGGCGATTCAATCAATATAACCGCCAGTCTTCCCACCTAGCAGGTCGGAGATTTCACTCAAGGGGGGGGGAAGCCTTTTACACAATGGCTACATCCGCTTTCTAATATCATCCAAGACCCAGCTAAGGGGCTTATCTATTCCCTTTTGGTAGCTTTGCCAGTCCTGCTCAATCAGAACGTCCGGTTGTACGCCCTCGGTAAAAGCATCCTGAAATCTATAGTTACGTTTGGAATAGGTAATAGTCCAGCCTGAATTAGGCAGGGAAAACTGGTCCATATCCTGATAACCCACTGGATTTCCACCCGTAGGTTCACCAATCAATTTAGCATTGAGTAACTGGCGATATTGAGCTGCATTACTCATCGCCGCAGAGTAGGTTTTGTTGCTTATCAGAGTGTAAACACCATGATCCCAGTCAAGGCTATCGACAAGCACTAATCTCCAGGCCATCCCCAATCCAACAAAAAAATCACCACCACCATTATCCCGTAAATCTATAATCAAATTCTTTATTTTCTTTTTCTTCAGAAAATCCTCTATATCCTCAGAGAAATCTTCCATATCAGAAAAGCTTGGATACCTTCTAAAGTAAATATAGGCTGACTGTATTTCTTCATCAGCAGACATCCATAGATTCTTAGATTCAACTATTTGCTTTTCACCAAAAGGTACTTGACTTGGAAAGAGACGATGGGTTAGCTGTTGATGATATTTACTCATTGATACGGGCGTTACAGTAACAGTTTCATTATCACCTGCGTCACTGGTAAAAGTATAATTTGCCCGCTCTACACTGTCGGTAATGCCCGCACCTGCAAGAATTTTAGCCACCGTTATCTGAAAGGCCAGCCTGACTTCTAATGAATGTTCATTCTCGACACCCTGAACTAATGGGGCAAGCTGCTTTACCACTTCCTTTACCGGAGTACCATTTACAGCGGTGAGCCGATAGCCCAATAAGTGCCGATAGGTCTCACTAACGCTCACCAAGCGGAGCTCCCCAACAACCGTCAAAAATCGAAATGGATAGAATTCGATATCCTGCTCCCAGAAAGCCACCATCGTATGTCCATCACCAATCAAACGGCTGATACGCATCAACTCAACCAGAAGCTGATTCTCTGAGAGATCCCCCAAGTTAGATTTTAGCTGTGTCAACTCTGCATTTAGCCGCTCTGCCGAAATAGTATGATAGAGATTAATATGTCTTTTTTGCAGCTCCCTCTGAAAGTAATTAATATCCTCCACCCAATTATCTATTTCCGTGGCAGGTGAAGCACTAACAATCCCAGGCGCCCAAAATGAAGCTAAAAACAGTAGTAAAAACCTTAGCAAACCCATATTGTTTCCTTTGCACACTTAAAATGAGTCCGACTCCATAAAATACAAAATTTCAACTTTTATATCTTCCAGAAGGGAAACAATATAACCTAGTCGAAGACGAAAATAAAACCGAAAGGGTTCAAACTGGCATTTATAAGATAAAATGAAGTGGTAGCTGGATAGAAAGATACTTACGCGGTAAAAATTATCTTTCGACCAAGATAAATAACAGTCGATACTTCAACAACAGTTGTTTATCTATCCGTACCAATACCATCTCTGGGTACTATTTCAAGCGACATAGATCTAACAACATGAAACCCCATAGTGCCGATTTTTTTCGGTTGAATTCAGGATCACCCAAAGCATAATATGGAGGCAAGTCAATAGTTGCTTAACAGCATCAAGAAACAAACAAAAACTAAAGCACGATACACCATCACATCTTATAAAAATCAATGTCGGTTATTTAAATATCGCAGACTTACCATTAGGCAAAAATATTTTTATGGGGTATTTTTCCGCCATAGATTATAAACGTTCTCACTTTCAACTGTGACGCCACCGCTATCATATTAATGACAACCTGAAGTTTATAGCACTAATCAATAATCCCACCTGAAAAAAATATTCCTTAGCCACTAATTATAAGGGAATATATAGAACTAAAAATATATCGAATAGATATTTAGTAGAAAATAGAAGCATAGCTATGATGTCAATCAAACTTGGGCTTCGTATATTTTTTACATCTACACTTTTTAGAGGGATATCAAGGTGAATTTCAACCATTCAACATTAATCAATACTTGCACAACAGCAACTATTCTATCTGCTGTATTTTCCATATCGCCATTTGCCTTAGCCGTTGAATGTGGCGATATTATAACTTCTACTACTGTGCTTTCTGAGCCACTTACCTGTGTATTGACACAAGATTCCCCATACGCTCTAACTGTTTCTGGTCCAAACGGAAACTTAAAAATGATTGCAGACGGAGAAATTATATGTGACACCGCCAGCCAACATGGTATCGCAGGTATATTGGTCAATGGATTTTCAGGGCTTGTTGCAGGGGGAACAATCACTAACTGCCCAGACGGTTTGAATTTAGAGGGTGATGGGTTTCATATAATAGAAGATATTAAAATATTAAGCTCGCCAAGGGAAGGTATCGTTATTGATAGCGACAGCAATACTATTGTCAGAAATCATATCATTGACACCGGCAATGACGACGGAATTGATATAAGAGGAGATAATAACAAGATACTACAAAATTATATAGAGTCAGCCGGTGATCAGGGAATAACAATAAATGGTAAGTTCACCTTAGTCGACCTCAACTATATTGTAGGAAGCTTTGATGGCGACAGCGGAATACAAATCAATGCTGACTATACAACCGTATCCCAAAATTTTGTCACCAACAACTGGAGCAATGGGATTCAAATATCAGAAGGCTCATCAAACAATATTGTTATTCAAAATTTTACCACAAAAAATGGAACCAGCGGCCTGTCAGACCGCGCTGGGATTAATATATCCGGATTCAACAACACCAACAACCAAATAACAGGAAACACCTCACTTGACAACAATGCCTTCGATTTACAGGATCTCTCTGATTTAAATTGCACAGGTAAGAATACATGGACTGGAAATATATTTAAAACATCAAATCCAGGCTGCCTAAAGTAGCAACTTAAAGAGGAACCTTAACTTCATCCGCCCCTATTTACTTAAATAGGGGCCACACCCTCAAGTAGATTAAAAAATCTCCATAACGCACACATAAAAAGATAAGCTAAAATTGGAAAGTTCAATTAATCTTCGAATGACGAACTACGAATATGAAATCAGATAGAGTCACACTTTTCGATAGTCATTTACATATTATCACACCAGGATTTCCTCTCTATTCAAACCAGGGATTTACTCCTGAGCCCTTCACTACCACTGACTACCTCAACAGACTCAAAAATTATGATCTAATTGGTGGTGCTGTTGTTTCCGGATCATTCCAGAAACAGGATCAAACCTATCTTTTAGATGCCTTGGCACGCTTGGGGAAAGGCTATGTTGGAGTAACCCAAATACTATCCAACACAGACGACAACACCATTATTCAGCTAAATAAGGCAGGGGTTCGTGCAGTGCGTTTCAACTTACGGCGTGGTGGTTCAGAAGATATTTCCAAAGTCACCTCCTTTGCCCAAAGGATTTACGAGATTGCCGGTTGGCATGTTGAACTATATATAGATTCACAGCAAATAGTCCCCCTAATCCCCACCTTATTAGCTTTACCCAAGGTCTCTATCGATCACCTGGGCTTAAGTAAGTCTGGTTTAAAGTGGTTATTACAACTTGCCGAACAAGGCGTAAAAGTAAAAGCAACGGGCTTCGGACGACTCGATTTTGAACCGGCTTCCGCTATCCTTGATTTATACAAAGCCAATCCTGAATGCCTGATGTTCGGATCTGACCTCCCCTCAACAAGGGCTCCAAGGCCTTTCAGGTATGAAGATATTAAATTGATTCAGGATGCATTGGGGGAGCCTGCATCCAGTAAGGTGTTCTGGAAGAATGCTAAAGCATTCTATTTGGGTCAGGAATAGCTAATTTAAAAACTTAAGTTAGCTTTTTTATTCACTCAAAAAATGCAACCCATGGAAAATTGACGTCTTAACTTACAAGCTGCCTTCACACATTAACACTCATACAGTACAGAACCACTTAAAGAGGGAACCAAACAGAAAATTAAGACCTTGACCTCAGGCCCCGACCCCAAGACATACATCAAGAAATTAAATACATATCAATCCATTAAGCAAGAAAATTCAAAAAAATATAACCATGCTTTATGGCAACTCATAAGATTAAGAACCTTAAAGGTTGATCACACTTCAACCACCCCTACTTCCAAATAAGAATTTCCACAAAAAATTATTCTGTGCAATATTTTTTTCATGCAGGATCAGAGAGAAATCTCTATTAAAAAAAGAGACAGTTGACAAATGTCCAGGGGACCGTTTGCCGCCACTATTAATCAACTAGCAGCGGCTCTGTGAAGAATTATCTATCTCCTTATTAATTTACGGGGATGAAAGTCCAAATCGCACCGTCTTGATCAGGAGTGATAGGACCAGATGTGATTTCACCATCATCAATCGTTATATAGTGATTTGAATTCCAGCGATTTCTGATCCGATACAACCATGAACTATCCCCAACACTCTCTAAGGCCCACTGAGCACTCTGCCAGCCAGAAGATATTTCCCCCGTTTCTAAAGTTCCATATTCAACATGCAAATACTCATCATTTCCGTTGGGTGACCAGCGATTCTTTATTCGATAAAATCCATTATCTTCAGATTGCTCAAACACCCACTGGGCACTCCACCAGCCTGATAAAATTGGGCCTAACCCTAGGTGTCCCTGCTCAATATGCACAAATGATGCTGGATCCATTTGGCTTTGGATTCTGAAGTGTCCCTCTGTTATGTCTCCTACCTTATCAATTTGAATCCAGTTAAGATTGAAATTGCCTTCTCGTATGGCTAGGGCAATATTTTGTTGCCCTGCTGGCAGGTCGACAATATGGTTAATTGTTGTCCAGTTTTGCCAGCCACCAGTATTGGGGACGTCAATAGTTCCGTAAATTGGAATCCCCCCTTGGTTTTCAAATTGGATTAAACCTCCACCTACCTCGCTCGCAACGCGATAAGAAACAATATAGCTAGCAGTGGCGGGCAAATTAACTGAATAGGATAACCACTCATCTTTGGCAGTCCATCCCACGTTATAGCCACCACCAGTATCACTTGTTTGCTCTATATCAACCCCATCGTTGCGATATTCTCCACCAGTATTTCCCGGTGTAGCATCACTGTACTCAATGTAATCTTCAGCCTGAAGTAGGATAGGCGTCGTATTATCATCGCCTGGGAAGGGAACTTTATGAATGCGTCGGCCTGAATGTTTCGCCGCGTTCTCACGCCAAACACGCGCCATATCCTGAGAATGTGTCGTCCCCAATGCTCCTTCAACAGGATGTATGACAAGTGGGCTAGAGTAATAAGCCATATTGTTACCACACTGAGTAGTCCCCAAACCCTGGCGTGGACTAAAGCCATAGTGGTAGCCAGAGTCATCAGCCTCTTTGCAGTGAATACCACCTATATTGTGGCCGACTTCATGTCGGTAGGCACCGGGCCAACGGACACCTATAACATGTGTGTCTCCACCCACACCTGCCCAACCAGCAGCGCTACCAGGAGCACCGTTCCATCTTTGAATAAAACCGATAAGATCTGGGGCAAGTCTTTCAATGTCATCTTTAAACCATTCTTTCCCATCCCTTAAAACGGAAGTTACTACTCCTGGATTTTGGCCGCCGACGCTGACTCCAACAAGCCGAAGATACACAGAAATAATATTACTATTTAACAATGCTGTATTTACAGACTCGATATACATTTCCGCTTCGGTTTGAATATTACCGACATCGTCCGCAGCTTCTTGTGAAAAAGCTATTAATACATCAATAACATAACGACCAGAATTATCTTTTTCACCTACATTAATCAAGTCTGCAATATGACCTGACTCAACCAGAGATGCTTTATTGGGTGGTACATCTTGCTCCGAAGCAAAGTAGATTGAGTCCAAGACATCTGGAGTTTCTATTTTTTCCCACACTGTATAGTTATCGGTGCGAGGATTGATCCGGTAGTGTCCATCACTAGTTTCGATGAACCCGCTTATTTCCTGTTTAATATGATCCAATGTTACGATCACTGAGGCATTTATAAATAATGGCATTCCTGGATCATCGATAGTTGCCTTTACAGTTTCTATACCATTCCTTACTTTGCGAGATTCCACAGTGTAGTAGAGGTCTCTGCCGGTATTTAGCAAAATACTACCCTGATCATTATTCCTGAATTTTACATACTCCTGATTCAGGTTATAAACCTGGGAAATGGATGTCGCACTGTATATTAGACAGAACGACAAGATGATTAAATTTAAAAATTTATTTAAAAACATGATCTAGCCCTCCATTAACGGCCTTGAATATTTAACGGTTTTTTTGCTTCAGTCCTGTTGCTTGGTGGTGATTGTGATCTGCAGCGTTTGATGCTTTTTTGCTGCAGGTGTAGACCCTGATAAATTATTTCTGAATTTTAATTATAAAAACTCGACTTTGACCGAGCTTGAATTTTTTAAAATGGCTGGACATCCATTTGGTTTTGCATATTTCAATATTCAGCTGCAGGTGATTTATATGACTTTAGGCTTGCAATAAATCCCACCTACACCTGAATGAAAAATATATTTATGATGAATTTGACTTGTTAATAAAGCCCAAAGGGGTCAACCTGAGGCAAGAGTACCAAATATTGATTTGCAAACTACCCCCAGATTAGACTAATGGGACTTTTTTAAAGATAAGATGGAAGTTTGACGTTTTGCGCTTCTTAATTCTTGGGCGGATTGATCTCTTAATAGAGTTGTAATTTCTCGAGCCGAGAAGAAGCCTAAATATTGCAGTTTTGTTATTAACCAACCTATTGCCTGCATTCAACTCTTAAGTGCATTACTCTTCAGACTACTACCACATCTGTATTTCTCAATATTTTTCCAGAGGTTTTATAGTCCGACGTTTTTCTTGGAGGATTATTTAAACACTCAACATCCAGTTCGACATCTGTTTTACGGGCAAGCTTTAAGTCAGTATTTTTCGGAATGTATTGGCGCAGCAGACCATTACTATTCTCATTCAGGCCCCTCTCTCAGGATGCATGTGGATGCGCAGATTAGTCTTCTACATCCAAACCCTTATTAACCCTCCCATGGTGAGAAAATTCTTTGCCATTATTAGCGGTAATTATGTTCACTAAATGTCTATAGGGCTCAAGTAGTACAATGGTAACCTGAGCGATCAACCTACTGAGAGAGTGTGATTTTGCTCTTACGATCTACATTGGTGACCAGAGCACCACTATGACCTTTACCTATAACGATATCAGTTTCCCATTCTCCGATTCGAAATTTATCATCAGCAATTTGCGGTTGCTGCTCAATGCTGATGGCGTTCTTGATGTGCCCCCAGTTGATTCCCCATTAGCTCGCTTTTTATGGGGTCTATCCCTGCTTCGTAAGTTCTCGTACAGAAGCCACCACACTGATTATCCTCCCAGACATACAGGTAGATAATTTCACGGCGGATTGACAGTGTTTCTTCCCGTTCTAGCCAGCTGGAAATTTGCTCTGGGCTCCATTGCCGCTTCAGTTTGCTATCTATCAGTGCAATGTGCTTGGATAGCACCTTTGTTGGCGTTCTCGCCTGTCGATGTCGATCTTCAGTCATCCGTTGGGCTTGCTTATAGCGGTAGTTATTGCCCCCTCAATTGAGAGCCAAATTGCTGATGATTGCCCTCTGATTCCAGTGATTGTTCCTGAGTGACCAAATCTGGCATCGTTGCTCTTCGGTCAATTTTCGCTAGCTTTCTGTCATCACTTAATCTATTGGCGGAGAAGAAGCGGAAGCTACTATCTCCAGCTGGCCGTCCCTTTTACGCTATTAACTAATGCACTGCAGATTTGAATGCAGGAATGCAAACACACTAAGCAAGAAAAAATACTATAAAAGAACAAACGTAACTATTATGACAAAACAAAAAATCAATAATTTTAAACTCAATTAAATGTTATTTTTCTGTTTTCTTCGCAATAGGCGCAAATGCCTTATGTTTTATTGCGGGATAAATTTTCATGTGTAAGATTAATGAAAAAATTCACACTTAAATATTATAAATAGGAGAGGTTAAAAAAACAGACGCAATCAATTTATAGACTCGTGAGATACCTTACCTACTGGCAAAATCTACACATATAAAATACTTAAAATTTACGGTTAGAATTACAATTTTATGAATATTAAATACCTGTGGGGAAAAACTCTTTTCCCCATACTACTCTCCTTCCATTTTACTACTACAGCAGTAGCCCAGTCCGTTTTTGAAACTGTAGTTCCAGCACCAGCTCATCTAGGTGTGAATGTCAACACTGAAGATGTTCCGTTTTGGAAAACATTGGATAATGACCATCAAGATGACTGGGATGAACGTGTTCTGCACTACCCTGCAGATTGGCGAATTGCTAAAGGGAATGATGGCCGTTGGATCACCTTCCCCCATGGGTGGAAACACCGCGAGGGCTCTGATGGTCGAATAGTTGCATACCCCAGTAGTTTTTACACACAGGAAGGAGATGATGGAAGGGTAATTGCCTATCCCTATAGTAAATGGAGGTACTTTGAAGGGGGAGATGGACGCGGTGTGGCAATCCCAAGGGACTGGGATGTTGATGAAAACGGTAACAGTCTGTGGGGCAAAAATATCAAAGCAGGAAGTGACAACCGCAAGATTGTGGTACCTCCAGGCTGGGAATCCGATCAGGGAGGTGACTCTAGGTTGATTGCATACCCAGCTGGCTGGTTGACAGACCACGCTTTCGATAAAAGGCTGATAGCCATTCCACCTCTCTCACCATGGAAAACTACTTGGGGGAGGGATGGGAGAATGATTACCTACCATGAAGGTATAACATCAAGAGTTGTTGAAGGGAATGACGATAGAAAAGTCGCAATCACCAATAACTGGTACTATCGATCAGGCCCCGACGGAAGAATCAAACAAAGACCCAAAAGTACAATTAAAACACCTTTAACTTTTGATAATCCTGCACAAATTGCACTGATGAAGAAGCTAAAGGAAGATGTCGAATTATCTGATGAAGAGTACCATGATTATCTGCTTTACATCTATCTGAATAAAGATTAGCTTTTATTGATAATATAATCATCTTGATGAGCCACCCGTATCGCGGGTGGTATCGTACTGACCACCAAATTATTGGTTAATGATTTTGCTGGACCTATGAAACCTTATTAATTTATTTTAATATACCCATATTAATAAATATTTCCGCTTCAGTATCACTGATAAAAAATTTATATCATTAGAATATTCCAAAAGTGTTGTACTATTTTTAAAGTATACCCTCTTCCTCTATTTCTACCTCAAGGGTTTTACCACTCACAAATAAAATACAAACAACCAACCCCGCCAGAGCCAGGTAAGCGTTCACTGTAAAGGCCCTATCTATGCCAGTTGGCAGATCTGGCGCCATAGCAACAATAGTAGTATTCATACCCAGCCCCAGAGCACCGCCAGCAATCTGGAACATATACAAAATGGCGCCGGCCAAGCTAGAACGGGATGACTCAACAACAGTGATGGCTGCTGTAGTGATTGTTGAATAGAAGAGTCCGATTCCGGTGCCAAGAATTATCAGGCCTGGAACGAGATCAGTAAAAGGCGTATTTTTTTGCAGGTGTGACAACATAAACATACCGACACACATACAAATGGTGCCGGCGGATACAATCACCTTGGCGCCCAATCGCTCATATAAGCTTCCAGACACATAAGATACCAAACCAAATACAACCATCATAGGCAGGAGTCCCATTCCCGCTTCCATTGCAGAGTAGCCAAGAACCTTGGTTAAGAACTGCGGGACGTACAGTAATGCAGAAAAGAAGACCACGGAGAGTAATAGTGTGGCAATACCCGCGGCAAAGAACTTTTGATTACTGGATACATCTTGGGGTATCAGAGCATCCTTTCCCGCGCGGCGTTCAACAATAATAAACAGCCCTAGAAACACAAAAAATATTGCCATCAGACAGATAATGACAGGGCTCTTAAATCCAAAATCTACCACTAGATCCAAAGCGATTAATAATCCAAACAGAGATATCGATAATGTGGTTACCCCAGCATAGTCAATCCTATCTTCGGTACCTTCGGGGCCATCATCGGCAACTACCTTCCAGCAAACAAAACAAGTCAATATTGCAATCGGAATATTAATAAAGAAAATCCAACGCCAGCTTAGCAGATCTGTCAAGGTGCCCCCTAACATGGGGCCAATCGCATTGGATACGCCGGCCACTGCCATTATTAAACCACCCGCAAGGCCTGAGCGGTCTTTGGGCATAAGACCATAAATCATTCCCAGGATCGCCGGCCACATTAGTGCTCCGCCAATACCCATCAGTGCTCGAGAAATCAACAGCATCCACATATCAACTGCAATCCCACCTAGCAAGGAAAAAAATACAAATATTGCCGTGCCAATAAAAAATATTTTTCGTCGCCCAAACATATCGGCTAGGCGCCCCCCAGAGACAATTAGGACTCCAAAAACAAGTGTATAGCCATTGATTACCCACTGAGTCGTAGTGATATCTGAATTGAATTCCTTCTCCATAGCGGGGATAGCTACAGAAAAAGCAGTGAAATCATTTCCTATAAGAAAAACTGAAAGGCTAAGGGCGGTCAGCCCAAGAAATTGGATTTTTGTCAGAGGAGTCCTAGTTTCCGCCATCTTATTTCCGATTTACTTGAATTATTTTGTGGTGTTTCCAGGAACGGTTGAGCCAACAAATCAATTACCTTACAAGTTTCCCATATGTATTCCCATCCATACCCCAAGAAACATGTTCATTCAAGTAACTGATCTCCTGTATTGCACAAGGATCAGGGAATCTACAGTATATCCTCTTCTTCAATCGTCACTTGTGCAGACTTACCACTGACAAACAGGATACTTACAGCCAGTCCAGCTAGCGCAAGATAGGCATTTACTGTGAAAGCCCGATCTATTCCGGTCGAAATATCCGGAGCCATGGCAACAATTGTGGTATTCATACCAAGCCCCAGCGCTCCTCCGGCAATTTGGAACATATAGAGAATCGCGCCGGCCAAACTGGCCCGGGAGGGGTCCACAACGGTAATGGCCGCAGTCGTTATGGTTGAATAGAAAAGTCCTACTCCAGTACCCAGAACAATCAGCCCAGGTATTATCTGGCTAAATGTAGTCTCTTTATTCAGATGAGACAGCATAAACATACCGACGCAAAGAAATACAGTACCAACGGAAACTATTAATTTCGCACCTAGCTTTTCATACAGACTACCGGAAATATAGGAAACTATACCCTGGGTAATCATCATAGGCAGCAACCCCATTCCGGAAACCATTGCCGAATACCCATGCACCTTGGATAAGAACTGGGGTATATAAAGCAGTGCGGAAAAAAAGATGGCCGAAAGCAACAACGTTGTGATGCCTGCGGCAAAGAACTTTCGATTTCCGGCTACATCAGGTGGTATCAGGGCAAATTTCCCAACTCGTCTCTCGGCTATAATAAAAATCCCCATAAAAAACAGGAATAACGACACTAAGGAGATAATCAAGGGGTTTTTAAAGCCAAGATCAACAACAAAGTCCAGGGCTACAAGCAACCCGAAGAGAGAGATAGATAGTGTTGTAACCCCCACATAATCAATTTTTTCCTCAACTTTTTCCGCACTATCATCGGCAACTACCTTCCAGATCATGAAACAGACCAAGATGGCAATTGGAATATTGATAAAAAATATCCAGCGCCAGCTGAGTAGGTCCGTCAGGGTTCCACCCAACATTGGACCAATGGAGTTGGATACTCCACATACTGCCATAATGAGTCCACCTGCCAGACCGGATCGATCCTCAGGCATCAAGCCATAGATCATCCCAAGTATCGCAGGCCACATCAGCGCCCCACCAATTCCCATCAGCGCACGACATATCAGTAACATCCACATATCGAGCGCAAGCCCGCCCAACAGGGAGAAACAAACAAATATTATTGAGCCAAGAAAGAAAATTCGGCGACGCCCAAACATATCGGCCAAGCGCCCACCAGTGATAATCAAAACACCAAATACCAGTGTGTAACCGTTCATCACCCACTGTGCAGTGGTGATATCAGAGTGAAAGTCCCTCTCCATTGCTGGAATTGCCACAGCAAAAGCGGTGATATCATTCGCGATTAAAAATACCGCAAAACTGAGGGCTGTCAGCCCTAATATCTGCGTTTTAGTGAGAGGAGTTGGTGCTTCCGCCATGTACCCCAGTCCAAGCGCCAGGCAAAAAAGAGCGCAATAAAATTGTCCTGTCAGTTTGGCTCATGGGCTCCAACAATCACACGATACAGGGTAGCTAGACATGCCAAAAAGCCCTTTTCCCACATCAGGGATCCAGGTTACTCATTAGCAAGATATGATCAAAAGGCGTGGGCGTATAAAGGCTCAGAAAAGATCGCAGAGATTTGATTTAATCACTTCAGGTGGAACAACGGCAAAAACGAGCCCAGATGGGCTCTACTGTTACGTCATTCTCTTTTCTGCCGTGAACCCTGGAAGAATTCCTGAACCGGCTGATACTCTGGGTTGGCCCCACAGGACGCCCGCACTACCAGCTCTGTGGGCAGCACTTCCGGTTCAGCAGTTTTATCCCCCACAAGCTGCATCATTTTCTCTACCATCAACTCTCCCGCACGATGGATATTCTGGCGTACCGTGGTCAGGGGCGGCGTATAGAAAGGCGCAATAGGAATATCATCAAAACCGACAACGGCTACATCCTCTGGTACTTTATGACCGAGCGCCTGTAAAGCCTTGATCGCACCCATGGCGATACTGTCACTGGCCGCAAACACACCATCAAATATCAGTCCCTCGCGACCAATCAGATCAGTGATCGCCTGGTAACCACTCTCGCTGGAAAAAGATACCTCAATCTGCCGCTCATTCTCACTTAGCCCGGCTTCTGCCAGAGCCGAACTATAACCTTCGTAGCGCCCATAGATTTCCGGGTGCGCAGTATCGCCCAGGAAGATAATTTTACTGCGCCCCAAGCTCAGTAAATGTTCGGTTGCCTGGCGCCCACCTAGTTGATTATCGCTACTCACAATGCAGTAATCCGAGCCCGGCTTGGTCGTACCCCCCCAAACCACCAACGGGTCTCCCTGCTTCTGAAGCTCGCGCAGTGGGCTGTCATCTACACCCTGTCCAATCACGATAACGCCATCAGCTCGTCGTGACCCCATCAGGTAAGAGTGCCAGTCATCACTGCTGGCAATGCTATTGGAGAACAGCAAGTCGTACTTGTACTGGGCCAGTCGATCGGCGATGGCGCCGATCATGTCCAGCATAAAGGGATCTGAAAATGTCTGGCCACCAGCGCAACCGGTATTGATAACAACAGAAATGGTATGGCTACGCTTCAAGCGCAGATTGCGCGCGCTTTCATTGACCTTGTAATTCATACTGCGCGCGATTTGCTGGATTCGCTCGCGAGTCTTTTCGTTGATCAGCGGATTATTGTTCAGCGCGCGGGAAACTGTGGATTCTGAAACTCCCGCCAAGCGTGCAATATCAGACATGGATACGGGAGAGGAGGAATCCTTAGGCATGACGTACTTCACCTTGTTCACGGGAAATACGCCATCTTAGGGGGGTGGTAAATATTTGTAAAATCAGGACAAAATTCGATCAACTAGCCAGGCTAGAGGACACTTCCGGCTCTTCAGGTACTTCCCGCTCCACTGTGCGCCGGAAGAAGTACAGGCTTACAAGTATCACCGAAATAGGAACCAGTGACAGATAGAAAGCTACCTGGCCATTAAAAACCTCAAATACAGTTCCGGTGATCAGTGAGCCAGTGGTACCACCCAGGGCGGAGAAGATCACCAGCAGCCCTGTCATTGCCGAGTGCTGGTGCTTGGGCAGTGAGCTCAACATCACCGAGTTGATCGCCGGGTATACCGGAGCCATAAACAGGCCAATCAGAGGCAAGATGAAAGCCGCTATCGGTGCATTGAGCCAATTGATATCCGGGTTAGCCTGTATATTACTCGACAGCGGCAAGGTCAACACCACCAGCACCGCCATGGCTATCAGACAGACATTCAGAACCGGATACCAGTGTAGACGCCGCATGATTGCTCCCGCGCTGAGTCGCCCAATCGCGAGTCCCGCGGCGAAGATACTAGCCGCCTGCACACTCATCGCTGCTGGCAGCTTAAGGATTTCATTATTGAACGTGGGTAACCAGCTGCCAATGCCCTGCTCGATCAATACATAGATAAACACGGAAATCACATAGACATAAACCAGTGGCTTGGCCATCAGCTTTATCATCGCCATGAACTCCTGCCGAGGGCTTGCCCCCTCAATACGAGTTCCGGCCTCATTCATTTCAGTGCTCCACAGCAAGATAAAAGCAATGATGCAGATACCAGACAATACCCAATAAACACTTAGCCACGCAGTAGAACTCGGATTAGCCGAGTCTATAAACGCGCTGAATAACCAATACCCTCCCAGTACACCCACCATGAAAACCCCTTCGAGGGTATTTAGCAGGCTTGCATGCTCTTTGCGGTCTCGGGCAAGCAATCCAACTGTGGAATACACAGCAACTTTAACCAGAGCAAAGGCAACCCCAACAGAGAGAAAGAGGAGTTTGGCCGTCCAGAAACCAGGTAAAAGAGGCATGGCGATACAGGCCACGGAAACAATGGCAAGTCCCGTCAACATGGCCTTTTTAAACCCCAGACGTGGTAACTGTGAGGCCACCAGGAACGAGACAATGCCTATAGGGATATCTTTAAATCCCTCAAGCACACTGGCAGCGGACTTACTCACACCGTAGGTGTTGATCACCTGCAGAATTACAGTCCCCACGCTGTTTAGCAGGATGGCGAATACAAAGTAGATGGCGAATAGGGAAAGCAGTATGCGCTGATTATTCATAACAAATTCTTCATCGGTCTATGGCTCAGGCGCTACGCCGTACCAGCCTGTTATTGTACATTTTTCAATCGATTATTGTGAGGCTAATGAAATCTGAGTCATCATTGCCTGAGAGCTCAGTATGGCCCAGAGCCCAAAGACAATGCAAACGATTGCACTAGGTGGGTAATATTTAACGGAACTGCCGCGTGGCTTTCAGTCATAAAGTCGCTCAGAGAAAATTATCCATAAATCATTTTTTCTATATAAATCAACTATTTAATTATTGATATACATTGAGATTTCAGTGATCACAGGTATCTTTGGGCTTATTCAGAACTGAATTGCAATCGATTGCAATACTGTATCAATTGAAGATAGACTGAAACCCGCCTGCCCAAGGTATGCAACAGCTTGGGGTGGAACCTAAATATCCGATTCTGTGTATGTGGTATGAAGCAAGAACAACAAGTCAAACATGAGATTCGCCCGTGGAGCCTGGTGGAAAAAAGCTTCCAACCAGGGGAGTACTGTCTCAACGCCACCCTCTTCTCCCTCGGTAATGGCTATATCGGTCTGCGGGGCGCCTTCGAAGAAGGCTACGATCCCGAGCCATTCTCCGATGGCTGCTACCT
Source organism: Microbulbifer sp. GL-2 (assembly GCF_007183175.1). Taxonomy (NCBI): domain Bacteria; kingdom Pseudomonadati; phylum Pseudomonadota; class Gammaproteobacteria; order Cellvibrionales; family Microbulbiferaceae; genus Microbulbifer; species Microbulbifer sp. GL-2. The sequence goes on along the minus strand of NZ_AP019807.1, from coordinate 3,480,822 downwards.
TAACGGCGTCTATGCCAGCGAACCCATCAGCTACGGCGAATCTGCCTACGGTTATGCCCGCAATAACCAGCGCATGCTGACGGTACCAGACGGCAAGTCGATTCACATATGGATTGATGGTGAGCGCTTCAGCATTGCGGAGGGTGAGCTGATTAATTATGAACGCCACCTGGATATGTCTGCCGGTATCACCCAACGCAAACTGACCTGGCGTTCTCCACATGGCAAGACCATTGAACTGATAGTGCAACGAATCGTTTCACTGAGTGAAAAGCACTTATTTGTCCTCAAGCTGGAAATTACCCCCCTGGATTTTGATGGCGAAGTACGCCTGCAATCCTGCCTGGATGGCGACCTGGCCCAGGCCGATCGTAGCGACGACCCTCGCTTGGCGTCCCCTATTGATCAGGGAGACATAGAGTGGCTGGAAAATACTGCCGATGGCGACTACCTGGCCCTGCCGTTATCAGTTAAAAGCAGTAGCTTCTACGTCAGCAGTGCAGCACTGCACCACTGTGAAAGTAACGTCGAATACAGTTCGGCCAACCTCCACAGTGAGGATTGTGTTTCAACGGAATACCGCTTTGACGCACGCCGTAATACCCCCATTCGCCTCACCAAATATGTAGCCTATTTCGCCGAGCAAAATGCGGCCCCTATTGAGGCGTCACAACTGCGCAGCTACTTGCAGCGCTGCGCAAGCAGAAGTTATACGGAACATGCGGAATCCCAACGTGTTGAAATGCAAAAGTTTTGGGAGGAGTCTGATATTCAGGTTGATGGTAACGATGCCCTGCAACAGGGTATTCGCTTTAACCTGTTTCACCTATTTCAGTCCTTGGGGCGGGATGGGCGCACCAATATCGCTGCCAAAGGTCTCTCGGGAGACGGCTACGATGGCCACTATTTCTGGGATACAGAAATCTACGTGTTGCCATTTTTCCTCTACACCCAACCGCAGCTGGCAAGAGGACTTTTGGAATACCGCCACTCAATCCTGGATGCTGCTCGCAGCCGTGCGCGGGAATTAGCCATTCACAAAGGTGCCCTCTTCCCCTGGCGCACCATCGGTGGCGAAGAGTGTTCAGCCTATTACCCTGCCGGAACCGCCCAATATCATATCAACGCGGATATCGCCTATGCAGTACGCCACTATAGCCGGGTAACCGGTGATACCGAATTCCTGCGAGACAAAGGTGCGGAAGTCGTCATTGAAGGTGCACGTATGTGGATGGAAATAGGCCACTTCAATCCACGACGCAACAATCAATTCTGCATCAATGAGGTCACCGGACCAGACGAATATACCGCATTGGTAGATAACAACTTCTACACCAACTTGATGGCCCGAGCACACCTCGAATATGCAGCAGAGGTCTTCCAGTGGCTACAGTCCTTCGACCCCGAAGCATGTCGAATCTTGTCCAAACGTATTCAGCTGGCTCCAGAAGAACCTGCAAGTTGGGCGCGAGCAGCCGAAACGATGTACCTTCCCTACGATCAATCCTTGGGAATTCATCCGCAGGACGACGGCTTTCTGGATAAACCCGTATGGGGTTTTGCCGAAACACCCGAAGAAAAATACCCGTTATTACTACACTACCACCCGCTGGTTATTTACCGACATCAAGTATGTAAACAAGCGGATGTTGTACTGGGATTACTTTTACAAAGTTCTGAATTCTCGGCAGCACAAAAACGCCGCGACTTTGATTTTTACGAACCACTCACTACGCACGATTCAACCCTGTCCGCTTGTATTCACAGCATTATCGCCAGTGAAGTCGGCTACCCGGACAAAGCACTTCGATATTTCCAGCAGGTAGCACGTATGGACCTGGACAACCATCACAACAACACCCAGCACGGTATTCATACCGCCTGCATGGGCGGAACCTGGATGTGTATGGTTCAAGGCTTTGCTGGTATGCGTCTGCATGGTAACGAACTGAACTTCAACCCCTACGTACCCGAGGGTATGGATGGCTATCGTTTCCGTCTGCAATTCCGCGGACGCACCCTTGCCCTGGATATCGACCGTTCCAAGGCGAGCTACACCCTAGTAAGCGGAGAACCAATTTCCCTGCATCATGGCGAACACGTCGTATTGCTAAGCACACCAGGCCAGGGGCAAACATTCCAAATGGCACTGATGGAGGAGGTATCTTGATGATCTATCGTGCAGCAATTTTTGATCTGGATGGCGTAATAGCAGATACAGCCCGGTTACACCTACAGGCCTGGCGACAACTCGCTGAAGCTCTACAACGTCCCTGGGCTGATGACACTGAAGAAAAACTCAAAGGTCTGGAAAGAATGGCTTCCCTGAATGTCATTCTCGGCGATGAGAATTCCAATTTCAGCGAGGAAGGAAAGTTCGCTCTCGCCGCACGTAAAAATAGTCGTTACCAGGAATTGATTCGCAGTCTATCCCCAAAGGATCTGTTGCCGGGCGCCGGCGAGCTACTCGCTTGGTTGCACGAGAGAAAAATCCCTATTGCCCTGGCCTCTGCGAGTAAAAACGCGCCAGCTGTTTTGCAAGCCTTGGGGATAGCCCACTACTTCTCAAGTATTGCAGACCCAGAGCAGTCAGCCCCTAAACCTTCACCAGATATTTTCCTTGCGGCTGCACAGGACCTACAAGTTGAACCTGAACTCTGTGTTGCCTTTGAAGACGCCACAGCGGGGGTTACAGCAATCAAAGCAGCCAATGGTATGACCGCTGTTGGCGTAGGCAATGAAGATTCACTGAGAGAAGCCGATTATATTGTCTGCAGCTTGGAAGAATTCGAGCCTAGAGATTTCTTTTTGTCTGCAATTAGGGCAGCTACAATAAATTAAATCAATGGAATTAATGGTGGGGTAAAAGCTGAATAGCGGGTAGACCGCCTCTTTATTCAGCTTTTCTTCATCTTTAGCTCCACATAAGGAATCTAAGAACCAAGGATGATTAAATAACTTTCTGCAGAAAAAACTCTCGCCATAGCTTAATTTATAATCTAACGAGCACTAAGATTTCGTCCAAATATGAGCCCAAAGAGAAAATGAGATGTAAGCAGAAGTGCCACTAACCAAAGGACCGAATAAAGACCTACCCAAAGCGCGTATATCGAAAAAAGATGAAAGAAAATCAAAAAACACCAAAAGGCATATCCTAGCCACCCTAGAAGCCTGCCATGCTCTTTTGCAAAATTAGCTATTCCCATTCCCCAAGCAAGAAAAACCCAAATCAACGACCAGCCATAAGCTAATGTAAGAAGTATATTAACTAACATATCATAAATACTCACCCATTCCCCCTGCTATGCAAGCTCAAAAATACATCAGGATTCAGTAAACTTTAATAACCTGGAGTCTATAGAATGAAGCTTACTGATTAAACTCGGCTGCGAATGAATAAGTTCAAAATCTGCAAAATCAAAACCCGGGCCAACTGAACAACCTACCAACACCGATTCGCCAATAGGTTCCGCTGCTTGCCAAACGCCAGCGGGAACAACGTGGCAGAAGGTATTCCTTTGGGCGGAAACCTCAACTCTGCTGACAATATCTTCTAGTTCATTCCAGGTATAGAGGTATAATCCAGCCCCCTGATACAGGCTCCAAACCTCATCCGACTGCACCTTATGAAAACGACTAACTTCTCCCCCATATAACGAAAAGTAGATATGGGTGAGAGCGGATCGACTTTGTCCTTGTTCAGTTTTGACTATGGCATTTGATCTGAAGACCTCTAGAAATCTCCCACCTTCAGGGTGCTCTTTGAGATTAACAGGTTGCATTAACACTCCCTTATTAGCAAAAATTAAGTAGATCACCCAACATGCAAAATTACAGAGCAAAAAACTTACAAAATTTACAAAATTTACAAATCCACAAAGACTAAGCGTACAGTTTGTTTAACCTTTTTCCGATAGTTCTTTTGCAATATTTTCTATAGCTTGCTCCATAGAAACCAAACCATCCAAATATGGCATCCAATACCTATCAAGAATAACTTTATAGTCCCAATGACCAACGTATAAGCCATTTGCTTTTGCGTAAGCGACAAACTTAGGCTCTTCCTTTGATATCGCCCTCTTAACAACTTCACCCACCGTGTAAAAATGAATAGGGTGCCATATTTTTTTATGCTGCTCCAAGCTATATTTATCAAACTCACTACCAATCAACTTCTGAAGTCTACTTTTTCTGCTAACGCTATTTACATGTGACAACTCATGGAAAAACATCTCCAAAGCAAACCAGCCACTGTACTCTGGATAAGAGCTATTGATAATAGTTTGAAAGCTTCGCCCTGAAGTCGTTGCACCTTGGCGCAAACCTGGCTTATAGGTAATATTTACTGTATGAACACCATCCACCAGATTTACTGAAAACAGTTGCTCAAGCTCTTGTGAAATTTCTCCGCCATACTTATCCAGTTTTACCTGCAGCCCGCGAAGCCATTCAAGGTTTTTAGCCGAATGCGTTTCCCATAAGTTCCGCTTATAGATAGGAGCAACATTTACTACATGCCGATACAAACTATCTTTTGAAATCTCGATATCAATATTCTGTCTATTCAACAACACCCCGGTTAACTCAGCCACTTCAGAATCAGATCTAACGATATGGATATTTCTCTCAGCACCTAATTCACGATACTCTTCAATAGCCTTTTCAAAATACGAAAGATCTTCGGAGCTAATGCTTTCGCTATCCCTAAACTCCTTCAAAGCATTTTCATCTCTCGCCATTTCATACAAAAATAGGTGCAAATTCAATAAGGGATCACTTCTAAATACAACCTTCCCCCAACTACCAACCTCAGCCTCAGCCTCAGCCTCAGCCTCAGCCTCAGCCTGCTTAACATCATCTGCAGCAACTGATAGGATGGTAAAGTAGAGAGCTAATGCCAGCAATAGGGTTTTAATCATTGCGAAAACACCAAACCTCTTTATTTGATTATGACTTTACAAGCGGTATGACAAAGAACTTCACAGAAAGTTTTATAGAATCAGGTTTTACTCAGCCACACCTCATGCACCACTCATTTCATTAAAAGCCAGTATTGAGCCCACAATCAAGCTGCCACATATACCACGACTAAAGGCAAGCATGCTTAGACGTATTACCAATCAATCAAGATTTGCTATAGTGCCCACACACTACTCCCCCACTAAAAGCCTATATTCGATTTTTATCGAGTTGCTTGCCGATGAAAACTATCGGTAGACATAGTAATGAAACCAATCGTGTGTAGCAAAAAGAAAGGTTTTATTGCCGGCTTTCAAAGTAACACTACTGCACCTCAAACATAAGTAGCACGATCTTTATGTACGAAATTTACAAAACGACCAATATTGTACACAGCATCTACCATCATACAACTTATTAAAATCAATAGGATCTTTCATTAATTAATATTTCAAAGGGAACACACCCCGAAATAAGGCTACCTCACCTTTCATTTAAACCATGTGGCATATCTTGCTGTACAGCCAGAGAAATCAATTAATTCAGGTTTTAGCAGCTTTACTTACATCATTAAGTGCTCGCCAGAAATCTCTTTCATAGGATTGTATAAGCCTTACGCGAGTTTCAATATCCGACTCACGCACACCAGAAGCTAAACCTTCAGAAATTATATCTATGGCTTGCCCTCTAAAACCAGAAGGTAACTTACTGAAAGTTAATAGGAATTCTATCTGACTATCCGACATTCCCTTATGCTTTTTAAGCGCCTGTGCCATATGGCCAATACTTTGGCCAAAGCTTTGAAAATTGATCAGTAACGCTGCAGCAATTTCAGATGATGAAGCATAGTTTGCCAGCCATGTCGTATAAGCCGGGTATGCCTGCGCCCCCGCTAGTGGTTGATACAGGTCAATTTGACTGGGCGTAATATTTAGCGCCTGAATAAAAGCTGGCAACTGCTCACCGGCTTTCACCTCACCGGTGACTAGGCGAGTAAAGAACTGCCGAGTACTTTTTCTAGGTGAACCTCCGAATCGATGCAAGGATAGAGCATTATTGCGAAGATCAGATGGAATGATCAAGTTTTGCTCGAGCGCAAATGCCTGAAGTACTGATATTGGCAATATATTTTTCTGAAGCTTCTGAACAATAGTGGGAACCTCACTGCTGAGGTACTCTTGTTCAAGCCGCTGAATTAAAGCTCTCGCTTTCTGTTTATTTTCCTCTCCTGTTGCAGCCACCGCTTGGGCCGCAACCATAAATACAAAAGCTGCGACGATACCTATTCTGTGAAAACATTTCGAAGTCACTTTAATCAACTCCAGATTCAAAAACAATAAGCATAGCAGCGCCATCAGGAATGGGTATCATGAAGCTAAAGACTAGCAGAAGAAAAGAGCCAATTCACAGAGAGCTGAATAGTGCAAATGATATGTTTTACCCCCTACCCCCTTTAAATGTTGATCTATGCGCAGAACATATAATTGACCTATATCCGCTTAATACCGAACAGCCAGATCGACAGTTTCTTTACAATTGACATAAATATAACGACTTGAACATACGCCAATCACCCAGATCATTTACAGCAACACCACCAACAAAATTACTTGTTTCATTTGCTGATTTTACTCCATATATTTCTTTACCTTTCCCAACAGATTGAGTTTTTGAGAATAGCTTAGGAGCCTAGAACCAAGGGGGTAATCGAAGGTGTTTTCAACTTGCCAAGGAACCGTTTAAAAACAGAGCTGCCCTCAGGCCAGCCTTCTGGCTTCGTCAGGTAACTTTTTAACAACCTCCTGGCAACCCACCAATATTGGACGTGACAAGGTAAATCAAAAAAAAGAGTCCTTGCCGTAGCCGATACAAAAAAAAGGAACGTAGAAAATTATGAAAACTGCCCCAAACTCCATCAACAAATGCTTTTCGTAAAGCATTCCATATAATGCACTAATAGAACCATGCTTCGAATAAATTTCTTCCAATTACCAAAAGGAGAAATATTGCACCTATCCCCTAAAGCCCATAAAGATCTAACCGTTAAACTGATGCCCTATATTCCTCTTCTCACCATTCACTGCAATACAGTAAGTGGAAAAGCATCGCCCCAACAACTCAGTCTTATGGACCTTGGTGGCTATTTTATTTAGCGCATTATATTCCGGCCTACTATCGAGCAAGTGAAAGAGTATTTCTTTATGCCCCAGATCTTTGGCCCAGCTCATCAACACCTTAAATATAGCCGGTCCATTGCCCCAAAATTTCTTAGATATAACGATCGCCAGCTCATGACCATTATCATCAGGCTGAATTCCGCACCACCCTGCTAATGTGTCATCTATATAGACTGCTCGAACACGGCAGCCAGGGAGAGAGTCTACTGTAATCTTTTCTTCCATCCATGTTTCAAGGCTAGCGGCATCAAAATATGCATGTTTTACCAGATGTGTCCTGAGTTCATCTTGATTAAGAACCGCCAATAAACCCTCTGAGTCAACCTTATTGAAACTCATATATGTAACTTTATTCATAAGTAAACCGCTCTAACACCAAGTTTTTAAGTATTGGCTCAATGGTTTGGGCACTATTACTTATTTGACTATTTTGGAATATTTAACTTTAGCAGACTCTAAAGTTTCAAAGCTACTTTTGGACAACTTCCTCACCCCCCTGATACCCTCATAAATTAATTGGGATTCCAAACTTAATAGAGGGTATTTTGCTATGTGTCCGCTCTCATTATACGAAGGGGGATGGAAAAGGATATAAAAAAGCCGCACGGTGGAGACCGTACGGCAAAGCTCAGAATACCTTTGGGAGAGGTATGGGATTAAAAATCGTATGCCACACTAAGTTTGATGTTGCGCGGCAGGATATGGCGGACATTAGAAGCAAGGGGATCGCGCGGATCACCTTCGGTAATGCCATCTTCATCTGTCAGATTGTCTACTGCCAGCTGTACGGTAATATCATTGATGTAGGCCGCGGCTCCCAGATCTACCTTGGTATAACCAGGCAAAGTCACTGAGTTTTCGCTGTCATTGAAGCGATCACCTACACGACTGACCCCACCGAATACCGCCATATCAATGTTGTTAATCGTGAAATCATAGTTCTGGCTCAGTCGAACCTGATATTCAGGCTGGCGCATGACTTGATTGCCTTCGAACTCACCTCTGGTGATCTCAGGCTTTTGCAGGGTGGCATTCAAACCCAGGGTGAAGGCACCCCAGTGGGCTTTACCGTCCAGCTCAAGACCCAAGGCCTCAGTTTCCAAACGAGTACAGGTAGTGCTGCCAATGATACAGTCCGGCATACCCTGGGTTTCGTTATAGAAAAGTGTGGCAAACAAGGAGTAGTCCTGATCCTGTAGTTTATAACCCAGTTCATACTGATCGATATCAATAATCAGGTCGGAGCCTGCCAGATAGCTGTCACCAAACTCACGATAGTTGTCAAAATCTGCAAACTTAAAGCCGGAGTTAATACGGAAGAAAGTCCCCATATTTTCCGCAAAAGCCCAGTCCACCGCCGCAGTGTAGGCGAATCCATCTTCATCAGCTTTATAGGTGGTGAAAACTCCATTGCGCTCACCGTGATCAACCGAGTAATTGGTTTCACGGTTAGCAGAGCGCACACCCAGGTCAAAAGTGAAATCACCCAGGTAAAATTCGCTGGCCAGGTAAAAAGCGTTCTCGCTGGCATCACCTACAGCATCCACATCGTACTTCCAATCGCAGCTATAAACTTCGACGTCAGTATTACAAGCGAGCTCTCCGCTCAGCTCAGAATCATCTGCAGTACCGCCAATCAATTCACCATCATGGTCGAGCACATAGTATTTTTGATTGCCGATGGACCACCATTCGTTTACCTCCCAGCTGGAAGTGTAATAGCCAGCAGTAACTTTTACACTGTCCCATTCTTTGGACAAACTGATGTCATTCGTGGTTGCTTCGATGTCCTTGCGCACCACCCAAGCACCGAACTGCTGTACCTGGGTATCGCTGCTGAGCCCCGCACCGGATATCGTAGTGACTGCTTGATCTGTCAGGGAGTCAAGGGAAACCGGGGCGCCATTAGGAACGAAGCCCAAGGTGTCGGCATTACCACTGGTCAGGCCAAAGCGCTCAGTAAGGCTCCAACCATTACCCAGATCCAGCTCCAGATAGGCGCCAGCTACGCTACCATCCCAGCCGCGCCCTTCCCCCATATCAAAGGTTTCCCAGCTTGTTTCAGTGCCGCCATTGCCATCCGCCTGGGATACGGGTACTGAAACCTTGCGGTTACTGGGACCCACCTGAGTGTAATCAGTCGACAAAAAGGCCGCATTAGGCAGGTACCAAGTTCCGGTATCCTTGGTATCGCGTACATAAAAACCGGCTTTGCCGTTATCTAATTCCTTGGTCAGGTGCAGGGTAAACTGGTGCCCCTCTTCTGCATCAAAACCGGCATCGCGGATACCCGGGGATGAGCTGACATAACCGCCCATCATGTAGTACACATCTTCGCTGAGCTTACCGGTCAGCAGGGCGTCCGCACGCTGCAGGTCATAGTCAGAGGCAGTATATTTAAAGCGGCCCTCGGTCTCCTCGGTACCCTCTTTGAGGATAAAGTTCGTGGTCAGGCCAGGCTGACCGTTGGAATATACCGGGTTTGGGCCTCCGCGCAGGCCTTCCACGCGCTGGATAGTCTCATCCACACGGAACAGAGAGGAGTTTTCCATAAAGGAAAGTGTCGGTGCCGGATATAACGGCAAGCCATTCATGGATACTGTTACGAAGGGGGCATCACTGCCACCGGGAAAGCCACGGACATCAATATTCGCACCAGATACACCACCGGAACTCTCGACCCAGAGGCCAGGGATAGATTTCAGCAAATCAGCAGTACTTGACGGGGAAGCTTTACCTATCTCATCGTCGCTTAAGGTGGTGATTGAGAAGCTGGCATCCAGCTTGCGCATACCGGTACCACCTGGGGTACCCGTAGTAATCACCTCTTCAATCAGCATATCCTCATCATTACTTGGAGAAACAGCTTCTTGAGCAACCGCGATACCACAGAAGCCCAGTGATACTGCCGCCAGGGAGACTGCCCGCGCCAGAGGTTTCTTATTCATCAACACTTCCCTCTCATCGTCGTTCTTATCTGATTTATTGGTATTGGCGGTGAACGACCCATAATTGCAATCGATTGCATTAATGAGTTAAACCTGTCCTGTGAGACGACACCGTTAGCGTGACTATAATCCGCTATTGCAATCGTTTGCAAGCCGCTTTTGGGGCCAAATCACGGGTTTTAGTCACATTATCTAGCTAATAGTGATCCAGCAGAACTTTCGCCTTCAACTAGAAAACACCGTCAGATTACCCGAATCAACTGACAAAACATGGCATTCCCAAATAATCACTTTGAAAGAGATCACAGGCATCTCTAGAGTTCTTAATAAGCACTCTGTAATCAGATTGATACGGCCCAGAATTAAACACAAGCCTGGTTAGACCGTTGATACCATCTCAAAAGAGGAACTCATATGGCCAGTAACCACTGCCATCAGGCACACAACCATGCCCATAAGCATGGCCCCCATTGCGGCCATGCAGCCATTCAGCACGGTGATCATGTGTGTTATCTGCACGACGGCCACCTACACCACCCACACCAGGGTCACTACGATGAGCATGTACTGGAAATAAGTGATAAAAACCCTGACGCCTGCAACCCTATCCAGTCCGACACTCATACGGCCCATGTGCATGGAGAGAGTTGTGGGCATGAACGTATCCCCCATGGAGACCACTTTGATTACCTGGTAGATGGCCGACTACACCATGTTCATGGGGATCACTGTGATGATCACGGGCCCGTGAACGTGGTACACGGCCACTAGGGACCTCTTACTCCCAGAATGAGAAATAAAAGGCCATGATTGCGGAAAAAAATACCCCAGATTAAATTTTCAGTGAGGCCAGTTCTTTACAGGAGCTGGCCCAGCCCCATAGATCCTGACTATAACAGTTCAAGGCTCTCGACCTGATGGATGATATAAGCCATTACTAACTGTCAATTTGACCCAAGAATATAGACCGGTGTCAATAGTTGCGAGTATATCTGAAATAATAAATAGCCCTGGAAATCAACCTGGATTTTGGAAGTTTCCCTACCTTTTATCTTCCAGTAAAAAAATCAATGCGGCTGGACACTTTCATATAGAAATTATGTGTATCGCTGTACACTCTGGCATCCACTGTAATATCTATGCCTTGCGAGCTGTTATTACAGGCCTGAATACTCTGGGTGTTGATCAAATCGTAAACATGGGAGATCTTCTGTATGGGCCCATAGCCCCACAAGGAACCTTCGAGTGCCACACACATATCCCAAGATCTATAACCACCAGTACGGTCAGATGGCAGTTAACCTAGACAGCGTAGGGCTTCCGGTTCATTTAGATAACATACCCAAGCCGCACTGGATGGAGACATTTTCGCTTTCTGCAAGCTTTGCAATACTAGAACGCCCTCTTGACGACTGGCAGGGCCCGACAACCTGCGGTTCACATTGACCTACAACAAATACCTACGGGAACTAAAATAAATGAATAGCAACAAGCCTTGGGGATTGGAACTTAACACTTTTCTAATGCTACTACATCTAAGCCAGCTGGCCTGGATTATTATTCCCGGTGCTGGGTTTGTACTGCCAATAATTATGTGGGCCACAACAAGGGATCACTCCACAGATATTGACAGACATGGAAAGATGATTTTCAACTGGATGCTCAGTTTACTTATTTACTCTGTGGTGAGTGCTATTTTAATAGTTGTTGGCATCGGAATTTTAGCATTGCTCGTACTTGCACTGATCAACATCATTTTTATTATTATTGGCGCAATAAAGGCCAGTGAGGGTGCCCTCTGGCGCTACCCAATCAGCATTCCTTTTTTCAAATAAAATCCTTACAGACTGACCCTAGAAAAAGGAAAGCCAGGAGAATATCTCCTGGCCACCTATTAGCCTGTGAGACTAGGCGTATATAAAATGCCAGCTTCAAGCGAGCACTTACATACAAGGGTCAAGCAAGATAAATCAACCAATTAGTAGTAACCAGCAATATCATCTACGATTGGGCCAATAGCACGATATGCATTGGAGATATCAACACCATTTCGTCTCTCACCACAAGGCAGGCCATCACACGCTACCCAATCCGGGTCTGAGAAAATATCAAACTGGGTTGTAGTACCGAAGACATGGGGGTAAGCCATGATAGTAGTGAACCTGTTTTGTACACCGTGGCCATAACCGTAGGAATACACACCCGGATTACCTTGCTGGCTAGTAGAGTGGCTCAGGCCCATATTATGGCCAAGCTCATGGACAAAGGTATTGTAGCCACAGTCAACAGCTGTAATGCTATAGGCTTCATCACGGGTAGAGGCATACATAGTGCCATTACTACCCTGACCAACCCAGGCGATACCACAAGTTATATAATTACCATTAGTTTCAGCCATACCCAGCAAAATTACCATATCGGCATTTTTTGAAGCGCGCCAGTTCTTATAGCTGCTGCTTGCAGTGATAGTATCGATATCACTATTTGTAGGACGACGATCTGTAGAAGTACTTGCTGTACCAACCAAGTTTAACTGGATATCAACAAGGTTATTTTTAAAGGAGTTATTTGCATAAGCAATATACTGATCAATTTTTGCAGAAATATCGCCAGTATAAGCTGCCGCTTGATCTGTATATACAATGCCAACGTCAACAGTTTCAGCATTTACAAAACCAGAAATTGTTGCAGCCGCAATGGCAGCAGTCAAACTTTTTTTGAGACTCATTATGGTCTTCCTTTTTTATATAATTAATGCACACACTTATTCCACAGCTTGAGAGACGTAATCAACTGGCAATAAGGCATGCTTTTCACCCTAACCCGAAAAGAAATTATCCTTTTTTCCTTACCCTTTGAGAAAATAGACTCTTGGTATATACGGGCCACATTCAGACACATCCTTTGTCCACCTAAAGACTTGAAACCAGGCGTTTCTCATCAATAGATTCTTTACAGATCATCTTCAACCAGAAGGTCTCCACCCTCCAGTACTTTGCCCCGAGATGATGGATCTCTACGCAGATCCCCTTTTTCCACGTGGCCCTGAATCAGTGCACCATTGGGGGCAATCCAAGCATAATCACCTTGTGCTTCCATGGTGTAAGACCCCGATGGTAAGTTCAGCTGGGCATAAACCACATCATTTCCAAGCGTGATTGTTGCACCGAATAAACGAGCGTGACCCGGAAAATTCAGCTCCAGACTTTTGTTTCCACTGGCATGCTGCTGAATATTGCCCACTTGCGCATCGTACTCTCCTTCGACACCGGGAAGAGCCAGATCAACATATTCTCCGATCTCCAAATTCCTCAACATATCAACATTCAGTTCAAGGTAGGTTTCGCCCTTGAGATCTTTAGGTAAGCGGCCATTTTCATGAAGGACCTCCCTTGCCAATTCCGACTCTTCCCACAAAATTTTTTCGGCTTCTTCAATAATCTCATCCTCGACAGAAGGCTCATCCTGCATTACCTCGTCCGGGGTAATTTCAACCGGAGCTCTGTCGACGACTATTTTTGACTCTGGAATTTTGGCGACCTGACTTTCGGACTTAGACTGCCCTTTAGCCCAAAAATAATAACCGACACCCAGCAAGACAACCAAAACAGGAAACACTAACTTCTTCACTGCCCACCCCCAAAACTTATTTATTAAAACAATGCCCCAGAAACCCACTACCCCAGTGGCAAATTATTCTTAGAAGACTTTGACCTGGAAAAGCTCGTCTCCCGACATAAAACCATCGACCAGATTCAGACGAACAATAGTACCAAGCCCTCAAAATATTTTTGAAACACAACGCACAGATAAAGAAAAAATGAAAAAAATAAAAACCAAACCAAATGTAAAAAAATAAAAACCTCACCGCAACCAACAAATATACGTCCGTGGAAATAATGAGAAGTTCATTCACCCAACACCAACAAATAGTTATAAAGTTATAACCAAAAGAAAAATAAGATAAAGGCATTCACCAAAAGATAAAAAAATATCTGAAAAATAAAAAAGAAGGGAATGTGTAAAAAGGCAAAAAAAAGGGAGGGCAAAGCCCTCCCAAAACAATGGAGTTAACGATCAATAACTATTCAATAGAACAAGAGAGCAAAAGTAGATTAATAATAGCCAGCTACATCATCAATAATTGGCTCCAATGCTCTGTGAGCATCAGCTCGATTTCTCTGGCCACACGGTAACCCGTTGCAGATTTTGTCTGGATCTGAAAATGTATCCAGTCTTTCAGCGCTCCCAAATGCCGATGGATACGCCATAATAGTGGAGAAGCTGTTATTTACACCGTAGCCAAGCCCCCAGCGGTAAACATAACCACTGGTATCACCTTGTTGGCGAGAATGAGTCAGCCCCATGTTGTGGCCCAGCTCATGAATAAATGTAAGATCAGTCCCCCCACAATCAACTGCGGTCAGACTATAGGCCAAGCGCTTGGCGCTGGGGTCCATAAAACCGCTACTACCTATTCCGCCCCAGGCTACTCCACAGCGAGTACCAAGAAAACGTCCATCTTCCCAAACTGGCTCCCCTTTGCCTAGCAGAGCAACCATATCGGCTTCAAAAAGTTGACGCTGCACCCCAATTGGGCCGGGAGCAACTTGCGTAATTTCATCGTAGGTAGGCGTACTATCCTGGGCAAAGTAATCAGCTAAGCCAGAAAATTCATTGAGGTTGTCTCCATTAATGAGGAGATCTTCCTTCGAATACTCTCTAGAATCCACCAATTCCAGCTGAATATCCAGGCCATTATTTTCGTAGATACGGTTAGAGGTACTGATCAGATTATCGACCATTACGGAAATATCCCCAGTATACTGAGCCGCAGGATCGGTATACCAAACCGCAATTTTTATCGTCTCCGCACTTACCGCCCCAGAGATGGTTAGAGCCGTTATTGCGGCAGCCAAACTATTTCTTAGCTTCATAGCAGTTCCTTTTATTATTAAATTATTTACCCCAATCTTTGCAATTCAATCAATGAAACCGGTTACATCTCTAGCCAAACTGATTAGATCACAAAATTTACTTGCCTTAACTGGAAAATAGATTAATCCCTACTCACTTCTCCACCTGTAAAAGCAATCGCTTCTGGCAGGAACAGGTACTTCAAGCAGCATTCCCTTTACTGCTAGTTAGGCCAGAAAGCCCTGCCCCAACATTAGATAAATTCTTACTTTAGTTTTACTTCTTCCTCCAAGTGACTCCTAGTTAAGTCTCTTTTGGAAGCTACCCAGGCATAATTTCCCTGCGCCTCTAAGGAGTAAGACCCCGAAGGCAATGTTAAATTTCCATACACTGAGTTTTTACCAATCGTGAAGTTCACAAAATACACACTGCCATAACCAGGCAAATTCATTTGCACACTTTTATTACCGCTGGCATGCTCCTGAACTTTATCCACCTGGGCATCATAGCTTCCCTTCACTCCTGGCATTTCTATATCGACATAATCCCCAATAGATAAATCCTTAAGAGACTCCACATCGATCTCAAGGTAGGTTTCTCCATTTAAATCCAGCGGCAAACGCCCGGATTCATGCAAGACCTGCCTGGCTGTATCTGACTCAGCCCACATCACCTTATCTTCGAGATCACCCTCGCCTTCAACCTCAGAGGAAACTTTTACGATTTCTTCTGAGAATTTAGTTTCAGTTGGAACGATTTTCTTGGCGGTGGGAGGATCTGATTTTTCAGCGATGGGTTGTGGGCTATCCGTTTGGCTTTTAGCCCAGAAGAAATACCCTCCCGCACAAAGGAGAGCAATCAGTGGAATTATTTTTCTCATTAGCATCTCACTGTAAAACTTTTATGTTGAATCCAGGAAAAACCACTTTGTGCTGATCATTAAGTAATCCGCATCTTTAGGTAGGCTTAACCCTTCTTAACATCTGCTACTTAACTGAGACGCTCAATGCTAATTTCCACGCAATAAAATTTACAGATTTTTTTCACAAAATTTTCATATGCCTTTGGTAGCACACAGTCTGATACTGATTTTGTGAACTCACACACAGGAAATATCGGCAGGATTAAAGGAAATGTATGCAACTTCAGTTTTTAGAAGCCTTCAACGAAAAAGCCAGCAACACATAGATATGCTGCTGGCTTTTGTCGATTAAGCAAAAAATTTTGAAAAGCTACATAAATCGTATCCAGGTTTTTTTGTCTGCTCCACTAGGCATGGGTGACCCGCTGTTGTCCAGCGACAAAAAAGCGTTCAAAGAATACACTGACAAATCCGATCATTAGAATTGTCAATAATAATAACCACAGATACTCCCGGGGTTTTTCCTTGGCACTCGTCTTTTCTACCTGCTCCAGTTTCTGTCCACTGACTTCCTGGGGCGCAGCGGCTATGGGGTTATTATTTATAGTCTGCGCGGTCATTAATGGTGCCAAACCAAAACCAAGCGCTTGCTCGCTTACATAATCAGTGAATTTCTCATTATCGGTTGCTACATCATATTGATTGGCGAGCTCAGTATAAGTCTCAACCATCTTCTTCAAGGTTTCCGCGTCAGCAGGCCAGTAGCCCTTACGTACCGCCTCCAGCATACGCTCCAGCATTTGTGCCAGGGCCTCGGCATTGTGCTCCTCGAAGAACTCGCGCATATCCATCTGGTATTTGTCATCCACATAGACCTCAAACATCTCCTGCCACTGATCATCGCGGATGGTTTCCGGGGTCATCACTTCCCAGCCCCACATATTATTTACACGATCCAGGATCGCCGTAGCGCCGGCATAGCCAGACTCCTGCATTGCCTCAATCCAGCGCGGGTGGAAGTAACGGCTGCGCATTTCCTGATTGACAAATTCTCCCAGAGTCTGGGTTTTTACATTGTCCTTGCGACGCAGGTTGGAGACATACATCTCCGGGGTTTTGCCATCCAGATTACGTACGGCAAGCCCCATGCCACCAAAATACTGGAAGGGATCATCATTGGTCATCATCGCGTAAAGATTGGTAGAGCGGGAGAAAATCACCCCATCGGTGCCAGACAATACCTTGCCATACAATGCAACATTACGCTGGTCCTCACTCCAGCGGGATTCATCCTTGCCATAGGCAAAACCCATACGACGCATATACAGGTCTGCCAGCTTATCGTCGGTTTCCCAACTATCGGAAGCCAGGCTGGCACCATTCAGGCCAGTGCCATAATTACCGCTCTCGTTGGAGAAAATTCGCACTGAGGAAAGATAGCGGGCATCCTCCTCGGAGCTACCCTCCTCCAGCATCTGCTGTTGCAGGGCCTGGCTGTGACGATAGACAAAATTATTCTCTTCCTTCATCTGCGCCACCTGGTCGATTGCCTCAGCCAACCACAACATAACATTGGGGAAGGCGTCACGGTAAAGGCCTGTAGCGGAGATCACCACATCGATCCGGGGGCGCTTCAGCTCTGAGTGGGGAATTACCTCAGTTCCGGTAACA
Source organism: Microbulbifer sp. GL-2 (assembly GCF_007183175.1). NCBI lineage: Bacteria > Pseudomonadati > Pseudomonadota > Gammaproteobacteria > Cellvibrionales > Microbulbiferaceae > Microbulbifer > Microbulbifer sp. GL-2. The sequence continues at coordinate 3,463,288 of NZ_AP019807.1, read as the reverse complement.
TTGCCCTGCTGATTCCACTTTGGCTTAAGACCCAGTGCATGCAGTATCTGGGCTTCCAATGCGCCCTGATGGCGCATGGTCTCCAGGGACCAAAGTGAAAATGCCAGTTTATCCGGGAAACGGCCATGCTTTTTGTGATAGTCGGCGATGGTTTGTTCCATTAACTGCACACCAGCCTCATAGGCTTCCTTGGAAGGAACCTTGGCCGGGTTGAATCCAATCAGGTTTCGCCCTGTAGGCACAGCCTGGGGGTTGCGAATGGGATCACCCCCATAGCTCACCGGAATATAATTGCCGTCGAGCGCAGACATCAGGTTTTGCAACTCAGCGATACTGGCGAAGTTATCCGCATACTCCCGGCCTTGTTGCAGATGATTTTGCAATTCATCGGAAAGTTCGGGAAGCTTGCCGCCGGCCAGGAAGGTATCCAGTAACTGGTAACCGGGCTGGGCTTCCAGAGCTGCTACGTTGCGCTCATCAAGTACCTGCTCCTGCGGCAGGCTCAAACCTTGCTCCACTTCATACTGTCCAGCAGCTGACATGAAACCTTCACCGAGCATTTGCAACATCGTGCTGATAAGGTGTTCAGACTTGGGCAGCTGACCAAACTGGTGGATACCTAGTGGCTGGCTCATTTCTGCCAACTGGCTGAGATGATCCTGCAGGCGGCTGAGCTGGCTGTCGAAGTCAGTCTGCAAAGTTTCAGCACTGATTTCGAGATCTTTGAGCATATTCAGCTTGCCTGCCTGGGCGATGATACGCTCCTGGGTATTCAGACGAGTCTGCCCTTCTTCCAAAATCAGGTAGTTGCCAATCAACTCGGAAAGCTCTGCCACTTCTGCATAGAGGCCAGCCTTGGCGAAGCCCGGCGTCAGGTGGCTGATCATAGTCGCACGACCACGGCGCTTGGCCTGCATAGCCTCACCTACATTGTCGATAATGTAGGGGTAGAACACCGGGATATTGCCCAAGGCCAGATTGGGCGCATCGTAAACAGTTAGTCCGCGCTCTTTGCCGGTTAACCACTCCTGCGAACCGTGGGTACCCAAGTGAATATAGGCATCAGCCCCAAAAGTCTCACGCGCGTAGAGATAAACCGCCAGGTAAGCATGATTCACTGGGGTTTTCATATCGTGATAGAGAGACGAATGATCCTTGGCATTATCTGCACGTACACCCTGGGGCAGTACAATCAGGTTACCCAAGCTCATACGCGGGATCACAAATGCCCGCTCACCATTGTGGTCTGTAAGCATCGCGTTATCTTCCGGCTTACCCCAGCGCTCCACAATGGGATCACGTACTGAAGCAGGCAGGGTATTAAACCAATCAACATAGGTAGAAAGTGGCATCCAGTCTGCCAGCCCTTTGTCAATCAATGTGGCGCTATCTTCGCGGCGATAATAGGGGCGTAATAATTGACCGGCCCAATCAATCAGGGTCTTGGAATCCTGCTGGTCTATTTTATATCCACGCTCAGCCATGGCTGCGGCAATAGATTCGATAGATGAAGGTACATCGAGGAAAGCTGCACCAATATTCTTTTCCCCAGGGGGGTAGTTCCAAATAAAAGTGGCTACTTTTTTCTGGGTATTAGGCTTATAGCCCAATGTGGCATGACTCCAGGCGCGTTCTACCAGAGCATCCAGTTGATCTTGCATAACCACTTTGTTGCCACCTTCACTGGCTGCGATAATGACCGGGTCAATACTGCCGGTATCTTCAGGCATCACCAGGAAGAAAGGGGTTAATGACGGAGAGACTCCACTGTTATCTGCAAAGTAATCCGCCTCGCTACCTTCTGTGTAGTTCAGCGCATGAATAACCGGAACTCCCAGCTTCTCGAATTCAGCACGGCGCTTACTCACATAATGCAGGGAACGGTAATTGATCATCAGGTCGATACGAGTTTGCCCCTCCCCATCCTGTAACAAGTCTGGATAGGAAAGCGGCAGATCTTCACCCTCAAAGAAAAACGCAAAGGCTTTCGCCCCTTTTCCTTCCAGCCCACGCAAAAGAGCATCGACTACCTGCTGCTGCTCATAGTCCACTACTGAACGATGAATGGCCAAGGCAATTACCGGCTGCTTGACGGATATCCCCAGCCATTGAAAAAAGCTCTCTTCATCATCAGTCACCAGTTGCGGCAGGCTTGGATGATAGAAACCCACCTTGGGCACAATAATGGGGCCGGCGACGGAAAGTGCAGAGAGGTCAAAAACTTCGGCAGAGAGAAACTGCATCAAGTGCCGGTAGTTATTGCGGCCGGCATTATTGAAGTACTCGGCAATAGCTTTGTGCTGCTTGGGGGTCAATCCCTGATTCATGGATTCATTATCAACATCCCCCAAGGAAATCACCGGCACTTTGGAATACTGAGCCAGGAATGGCTGATATTTACCAAACATAAACTGGGACAGCGCCGGGTTAATACCATCCAGCATCACCAAGCTTGAGGAAGACCAGGCCTGTGCTATTTGCTCTTCACTCTTACCATTGCTGTTAAAAATTTCCAAAGTAAACGGCTGGTCAGCAGCCAGATCAGATAGCAATTCCCCCTTTGCCTTAGCGGTGTGACTGGACATCATCAGCAACACTTTTGGCGTGTCGCTAGCCTGCACTGCCATAGTAGTCAGGGCTACCAGAACAACGCCTGCCAAACGCAGGCAATATTTCTTCAACATGGCTATTTACCCCCTGTGGCCTTATCTTTTGAGTCCTCTTCTTTTCCTTCCGGTACATATACCAGGCTGCCATCCGCCATTTGGTAGGCCACTCCTGCACGAGTGCCCTCGCCCGAGCCGATCTCTCCATTGGACTTGTACTGCTTAATTTCCTCACCGTCTTTTACGATCACTTCCATATTGGGCTCGCCAGGATTCTTGATTACCGTAACTTTTTCATTGGAAAAGACATTTAGCGGGTTTTGCGCGATAGCGATCAGGAGTGCAGCGATAATCACCAGGAAGACGTCGATCAGGTTCACCGCACTTAAAATCGGATTGAGTTCTTCATCTTCATCCAGGAAGCGCATCAGGTAGCCTCCTTCAATTTACGAATGTTAATCAGCTCTGCTGCAAACCAGCGCTTCTTCACCGAGGCAGGCCAGAAAGTCAGGGTGGAAATCACCAGGCCCCAGATCACTGCTGCAAAGGCAATGATCAGATTTTCGCTGATACCCTGGATGTTACCGTCGGCCAGTGCGCGCAGTGCCGGACCCATAGGAATCATGGTGGCGATCAAGCCAAGCATGGGGGCGATACGGGTAACCATGCGCAGCATCTCTAATTTTTTTAAGGCAAATACTTCCAGCTCGTCATCACATGCCAAAGGATGTTGCACGTAATAATTGTGCACCTGATAGCCCGGTAAACCCTCTATCCGACCTTGCTTCAGAGCCAGGCGGTAGGAAGCTCCATTGCGGCGACGCAACATCCATAGGGAGATAAAACGCCCCACCGCGTACAGCGAGTAGATAAACAGGACCAGAATCGCCAGTAAAACCGGGACCATAAACAAATCGGCCACATCCGCCATCAGGTTTTCAACTATCGAAATATTCATTGCAAGCCTCCTCAGCCCGGCTCTATCGCTCTACATCAGTGGCCGCGGAAAGTAGCGGAACTCTCACATAACGTCAAATTTAATCTAATTGATATTGATTCGCATTTACCTTTACATTAGGAAAATCATCCCTATAATCCCCTCCCAGCCAGCTACTGAGGTGAGTACCCACACCCCTCCCCTCTTGGCCAATTGAACAGAGCAGAAATACTGAAAACATCTCAAGGACAACACCATGAAACTTCGCCCCCTTGCAGCGGCCTTATTGGGCTTGGCCTCCGCCTCCAACCTGCACGCCGAGACTACAAACTCTGTAGCCAGCAGTGATCTGGAACTGATTGTTGTCACTGGCCGCGCGGAAAAGCCGTTGAAGGATGTCGCAGGAAGCGTTTCTGTTGTCACCAATGACGAGATTGAGCAACTTCAGCTGAACGATATGAACCAGCTGTTTCAATATGAGCCGGGAGTAGAAGTAACTGGTGCTACAGGTAGCGCGCAAAATATCCTGGTGCGAGGCATGGGTGGCGACCGTGTACTGATCATCAAAGATGGTATGCGGGTTAACGAAGGCTACGGGGCGAATGGACAGAATGACATCGTGGGCCGAGGCTTTATCGAGGTGGATACCCTAAAGCAGGTGGAAGTTGCCAAGGGTGCAGCCTCCTCCCTGTATGGCTCCGATGCCCTCGCAGGTATCGTGGTTTTTACCACTAAGGATGCAAGCGACTACCTGGAGGATGGGGAGCAATTCGGTGGCGCTATCAAAACCGGATATACCGACATTACCAACCAATCACACATCTCCCCTGTCCTCGCCTTCCGTACTGGCAATTTTGAACAGCTGTTGCATACAACTTTCCGCGATGGCGAGGAGCAACAAAATTTCGATGAGAGCCAGGATCCCTTCGAAATCGAATCTAAGAGCCTGCTGTACAAAGCCAAATACAATCTTGGCGGTGAAGACTTTATCAGCTTCAGCCTCGACCACTGGAACCAGGAAAGCACCGGCGACAGTGCCGATGGCTTACTCTACTACTTCCGCGGATTAGCCGATCTCGGCTACAACATCGTTAAAGAACAATCTGTCTCCGATAAAGAGGTCCGCGCTTACCAACTGCGTTACCACAGTGAAACCCCTAACGCAGTCTATGACCAGTTGAATATCAGCCTGTATAAAAACGAATCTGAGCAGGAAGATGAACAGTACGGACAACTGGACATTAATGCCCCCATGTTCGGGGTTATTGAAATCCGGGATATGTGGGAGACCAGCCTGTACAGCCAGGACACCATTGGCCTGCTGTCCAATGCCAGCAAAACCCTGAACGAGACCCACACCCTGGGGTATGGCCTGGACCTGGAAAAAACTGAAAGCCTCCGCACTGTACATCAATACCGTGAAGTGGAAGACAGCTCCACTTTGAACGAGGCAACAGAGAAGTTCCCGGAAAATGAAGTCTCCCGTGCAGGCCTGTTCCTGAACGACGAAATGGTATTTGCTAATGGCCAACTGACCATCACTCCCGGCGTACGCTACGATTGGTATGAAATGGACCCCAATGGCGCAGAGAAATCTGACGGTACCCCCTTTGCCACTATTGAAGAGAGTAATTTCTCCTTTAATTTGGGAGCCCTGTATAGAATCAACCCGCAACTGTCGGCCTTTGCCCAATACGGCCAAGGTTTCAAGGTGCCGGCCTACGACCTGGCCTATATCGAGCACTACCTGCAACCAACTTCAACTTACGCCTATGAAGTATTGCCAGCTGATGATCTATCCCCGGAAACCAGCGACACCTTTGAGCTGGGCCTGCGTGGACACCTGGGCCCTATTGCCTTCAGCACCGCGGCCTTCTACACCGAGTACGATGATTTCCTGGAAACCGCACTAATAAACAGCGAAATCATTAACAATGACGACGGCAGCTTCTCCCATGTATTCGAGCAATACCAATACCAAAACATCGACTCTGTGACGATCAAGGGAGTTGAGTTGAGTGCTAACTGGTATCTGACACCAGTATTCGAGCTGTTTGCCAATGCCAGTTATCAACGCGGTGAAAATGATACCACCGGTAAATACCTCACCACTATCAGCCCTCTTTCCGGCGTGGTGGGGGCCAGCTATACAGGCGCCAAACTTTCCAGCCAGGTACTGGTGCGCTGGGCGGACCGTATGGATCGTGTTAATGAGGGAGAAACCAAAACTGCAGGTTATGGCACAGTGGACTGGACCCTTGGCTACCAAGTTATGGAGCAGATGTCTCTGAACCTGGCTGTAAACAACCTGCTCAACAAGGAATATGTGCCCTACCTGAATGTGGCTGGGTGGGATGAAGGCAATGATCTCAGCGTAAATTCCGCACCAGGGCGCAGTTTCTCTGCATCCCTTAAGTACGAATTCTAGTTATTAACCTGGCGAATTAGTGGATCGCTGGGTTGATCTGGCGCAGGGAAGCGTCACCGCTGGTCACGGCCAGCACAAGCCCCTGAAATACAAGTCACTCTGCGCTTTGCGCAATTTCGGGGGCTGTAATCAACTGGGTCACGGATGACCTTTTTTTGATTACTGGAGAAGTCTTTCTCCTACTCTCCTATAAATCCCTTGCGGCCGCACCCCCATGCGGCCTTTTTTTATTCGCGCCTGAAAAACTCAGCCCTCCAGTAAAAAGATCTCCCTAACAAAAATACTCTTTGAAAACTCCCAGTATTTTTATTCAGTAGCTAAGAATTATTTATTTCAACAGAATGAAAGCGCGTTGCCAGCTTGTCTGCAAATTCACGCACACGCCGAGGCTGGGCGCGGCTCGGCGGAAAGAGCATTTGTAACGGTATTGCCGGGGGCCTGTACTCGCTTAATAAACTAACCAGTCGCCCTGCTTGAATATCCGGGCCGACATCCAGCTCAGATTTCAAAATGATACCAAACCCCTTCAGACACCACTGCCGTGCCAACTCACCATCATTGGTAACCCGGTCTCCCCGCACAGTCACCATTTTAGAAGCTGCCCTTTCTTGCCCGTTTATTTCCCCTTGGAAGCGCCAACTGTTATCCAGGTTTTCTCCAAAGCGCATTACCAGGCAATTATGGGTTTTCAAATCCTCTGGCTTATTCGGGGTGCCATGTTTTTCCAGGTAGGACGGCGAGGCGCAAACAATACGCTGCTTCTTACTCAGGGTTCTGACCCGCAGAGAGCTGTCGGTGATGGCACCAAACCTCAAGGCGATATCGATACCCTGTCCAACAACATCTACGAAACCATCGGACAATAGCAGTTCTATCGAGATCGCTGGGTGGTCCAATAGGAAACGGTCAATCTCCGGCGCAACAATCGCCCGCCCAAGATCACAGGGTGCACTGATACGTATTGTTCCCGACAGGGTCTGCGCCCCAAAACGGATACGGGACTCGAGGTCCTCGACTTCGCCAAGAATCAACTTGGCCCCCTCAACCAGTGCCCGCCCCTCGTCGGTAAGACTGATCGCCCTTGTGGTTCGGTTTAAAAGGACCACTCCAAAATGCGCTTCAAGAGCTGCAAGCCGCTCAGATACTGTACTGGAAGAGAGGCCACAGTCACGCGAAGCAGCAACAAGGCTACCTTTTTCAACAATCTGCAGAAATATGATGAGGTTATTTAAAAGCATTATACGGTTAAATCGGACATTCAATTCTATTAACACTAGTTTATCCGGTAAAACTAAAAGGCCACAATAGCCGTATCAACAGCTATTACTACCCAGTCAGCAACTTATTAGCAGGGAGGTCGGATATGGATAACAGCATTCGTATTGGTCACATCGCATTGTCTTTTCACGAAGCGAGCGCACTGGAAGTCACCAAAATTCTTCAACTGTACGGCCATAAGGTGAGCTTCATGTCAGCACCTCATGAGGAAGCTTTTGGCTTGCTAAAAAAGGGCGAGATCGACTTATTAGTCTCAGCTTGGCTGCCTTCCAGCCACGAGGTCTATTTAAATCCTTTGCTTGACCAAGTAGAAAAGGTATCTGTGCTCTATGAGCCCTACTGCATCTGGGGGGTTCCTGACTATGTGCCTGAGGAATCGGTCTCATCTATCGAAGACCTTTTACGCGAACCGGCATTGGACCGTATGGAGCGCCTGGTTCAGGGGATCAACCCCGGAGCAGGCATCAGCCGCTTTTCCGCACAGATGATTCAAGCCTACGGACTCGACAAAGCGGGCTACGAGTTCCGCCCGGGAACAGAAGAAGACTGCTTTGATCGATTTGAGACTGCCGTATCAGAGGGTCGCTGGGTAGTGATTCCCCTATGGCATCCACAGTTTCTACATAACCGCTACACCATCCGCGCTCTCAAAGAACCCAAAGGTCTGCTGGGCACACAAGATGAAGCAACGCTTATCGTGCGCAAAGAGGCTAAGCAAAAAATTGGTGATGCAGCCATGAAAGCTCTATCACAGCTCTACATTGGCAATGACAAATTAAGCGCTTTAGAAGACGACCTTCGCAAACAAGTAAAAAACCCATAAAACCATTCCCAAATTTCAATGTAGGAAAACGTAATATGAAATCCCTAAATACATTAATTGCTGCATTTGCCCTAATGGGCACAGTCAGCTTTACAGCCAGTACAGTCTTTGCAGCTGAAGCAGAGACCCTAGAAACCGTAACAGAATTTACTGACTCTCGTGCAGCAGGTGTCACAGTCACTCCGAATGGTCGCATCCTGGTAAGCATGCACCCTCTGGATGCACCAAAGCTGAAGGTAATGGAAGTAATGGCTAACGGAACCAAACAGCCATTTCCCACCCTCGATTGGGCCGACGGCCCTGAAAAAGGTAAGGCCGGCTTTGCTTCAGTTATTGGCATTCACTCTGACAGTAAAGGCATAGTTTGGATTTTGGATATGGGCAGTGAAACCTCCCCAACCCAAATAGTAGCCTGGGACACTGTAAAGAATAAATTGCACAAACAACTCGAAATTTCCAAATCTGCACTGCTCGAAAACTCATTCCCTCAGGATTTCGCCCTGGATGAAAAGCGCCAGAAAATTTATATCGCTGATATGTCTTTCGGTAACTTCAACGGAGCAACCAAACCGGCCATTATTGTAGTCGATCTTAAAACCGGATATTCCCGACGCATACTGGAAAGCACCGATACCTTTATGCCGCCGAATCAGGACCTGGTGATTGGAGGGGTATTACTGTCGGCAAAAACGGGGGAAAACTCTAGTAAAAGCCTGCATTTTGGTTTGAACCCCATTGCATTGGATGAAAAGGGGGAATGGCTATATTTTGGCACCTTGAGTGGTAATACGATATACCGATTACCAGCATCGTTACTGGCTGACGAAAAGATATCCAGCGAAAAACTCGCCTCGCGAATTGAGGCGTTTGGGCCAAAGAATCCAAGTGATGGCATAGTGATGGCACCAGGGAACGGCGTTCTCGTTACTGATCTGAAAAATAATGCAATCGGCTTGACTACAAAGAACAATTACCAAATTCTGGTGCAGGACAAACAGCTCTCATGGCCCGATAGCCTGGCGGTTAGTAATGGCTGGGTCTACATCACCCAGGATCAACTTCACCAGCATCCCGCCTTCAGCTCTGGGCTTGGAAACGCCAAACCTCCCTATAGGCTAATGCGATTCCAATATAAACTATAAAGTTTATCTCCTCCGCCAGACTATTGGTTTGGCGGGGGCTTCGCTCCACTGGTTCTCCACCCGACTGTTTATAGTTCTATCAATAATAAAACTAGGAAACCTCTTAATTTGGAAAGCTAACGTCGAAAGAAATTTACCAGCAAACTCAATACCAAACTGATAATAATCATGGACACGATAGGCAAGTAAAACCGGGTACGCCCTGACTCCATACGGATATCACCTGGCAGCCGACCAAACCAGTTAAACAACCAGGGCGCAAAATGCAGTAACACTCCGCAAACAACCAAGATCAGCCCTGCGACAATCATCCAGCGGGCCATATTTCCCGCCTCCTAAAATTTTTCCATACAAGAAAGCCTAAACCAATGTATAGACCTTCATAGAGATAGCCCGAGAATCTTACACCTATAGATCTGCCTTCACTATCGCGTGTCTAAGTACTGATATACTCCAAGTACCCCCACGAGCAGGTCCCCCACCAGCAGCAGAATTTCCTTAGGAGGCAAAGTGAGAAGGATCTCTATCGCGACAGTAGCTGTGTTCGTTTGCGTAATAACCGCAACAAAGAGTTTCGCTGATACACGTATATCCCGCGGTGCAATTCCTGTCATTGATAACGTAAAACTGAGCCAGGTAGCTGGCCCTATCGAATACCCCTGGGGTATAGCACTGCTACCGGACAGCACTTTAGTAATTACTCAGCGCAATGGAAAAATACGCACAGTTAAAAATGGCACCCTTTCCGACCCTGTGGAATTTCCTGTCCAAGTCTACTTTGAGGGCCAGGGCGGCCTACTGGATGTTGCGGCCAGCCCCAATTTTGCAAAAGACAACCTACTCTTTTTCAGTTATTCCATTGGCAACACACAAGACAATCGGCTGGCCATCGGCCGGGGCAAGTGGCAAAACGGCACCCTTCAAGGCTTTGAACAGATATTCAAGGCCGCCCAGGGTAAAACAAATGATCGACATTTTGGTTCACGGTTTGCCTTCCTGCCCGATGGCACTCTATTGGCGACTATCGGCGATGGGGGAAATCCACCGCAGGACTACCTGGATATTTTCGCGCGGGAACAGGGACAAAATCTGCATACCCACTTTGGCTCGATAATCCGTATCAAGCCAGATGGCTCAGTACCCGACGACAATCCTTTTAATAAGATGGAAGGCGCCCAGCCGGAAATCTGGAGCTTTGGCCACCGCAACTCCCAGGGGCTTGCTATCGACCCAGAGAGTAAGGTGGTGTGGTCAAATGAACACGGTCCGGCCGCAGGAGATGAGCTGAATCGATTGGAAAAGGGAGGCAACTTTGGCTGGCCCAGGGTTACCTTTGGCAGGGATTACCGCGATGGTTCTAATATCTCCTTCAAAATTGCTGATCCCGAATTTATCTCTCCCATTCTCGCCTGGATAGATACCCATGCCCCCGGTGGCCTCACCGTATACACCGGTAAGGCCTTTCCCCAATGGCGGGGGCGCCTGCTTTCAGCCGGGCTGGTAACCCAGGACTTACGGGTAATTGATCCCGAAGGCGACGCGCTAACCGGTGAACAGCGCATCGTCGTAGGTGAAAGAGTCCGCGATTCCGAGATCGGCGCTGATGGCACCCTCTACGTTCTCACTGATGGACCCCAGGGTAAGCTGCTGCGTATCGATCCTGACCAGTAAGCACAGCTGGCATCCGTAATATGGGAGGCAGCCATTGCCTCTCGAGACCTTCTTTTCATCAGGTGTAAAGCCGCCATAGAATAGCTGACAATTAAAACAAAAAGGCTATCAACCATGGGACTTTCCCGCATCCTGGCTGCAACGCTCCTCGCCGCCTCCTCTGTCAGTGCCCAAGCTGTCACGGTGATCCATAATTTTTCAGGTTATCAAACCACCGATAAAGCACTGATTCAGTTCAACGCCATGGCCTTCGACCAGGGAAAGGTACTGGTAACAGGCAGCAATTCCGAACTGGAAAAGCAGTATCCAGATGCAAACATGATTGATGCCAGGGGCAAGACACTGCTGCCCGGTTTGATTGATGCCCACGGACATATGCTGGGCTTGGGCCAACTCAACACCATGCTGGACCTGCGCGACCAACCCCTGGAAGACGCCCTGAAATCCATCAAGCACCACGCCAAAAACCTGGAGCCCGGTGAATGGTTGCTAGGCAGGGGCTGGAATCAGGTGACCTGGCCTGGCAAGCAATTCCCCACCAGCGCCCAATTGGATGCCCTTGAGATTGATCATCCAATCTGGCTGCGGCGCGTAGATGGCCATGCCGGCTGGGCCAACTCCAAAGCGCTGCAGCTCGCCGGTATAGATAAGACCACACAATCCCCGGAAGGCGGTGAAATTCTGCGAGATACCAAGGGCAAACCTACTGGTATTCTGATTGACAATGCTATGGGTCTGTTACAAAAGACCATTCCAGCTCCCACCCTCGCCCAGGAGAAAAAGTCCCTGCAAAATGCCTTTGCCAAGGCGCTCTCGCTCGGACTCACCAGTGTGCATGATGCCGGTATTAACGAGAAAACCTTGCAGGCCTACCGGGAGCTGGCCAAAGAAGGGGCCATCCCCTTGCGGGTTTACCCAATGCTCTCAGTGGACAGTCACAACTACACAAAGTTACTGAAATCCGGGCATATTGGCAGCCCCGAAGAGCGACTATACATGCGCAGCATTAAATTATCCGCCGATGGCGCCCTCGGCAGTCGTGGTGCTGCGTTAATTGAACCCTACCATGACCGCCCCGCTGAAAAGGGACTCCTGCTCTACCCAGAAGACAAAATGCTATCGCTGCTTAAACTGGCCACCGACAATGATTTTCAGGTGAACGTGCATGCGATTGGCGATAGAGCCAACCATACCGTACTCAATCACCTGGAGATCTTGAACAAAGAGAAAAGCCAGAAACAACATCGGCACCGTATAGAGCATGCGCAGGTGATTGAAGTAAAGGATATTCCACGCTTTACACAACTAAACCTGATCGCCTCCATGCAACCCACCCATGCCACCAGCGACAAAAATATGGCCGGTGACCGCCTGGGAGAGAAACGCCTGATTGGTGCCTATGCCTGGCAAACTCTGCTGGACCAAGGCACACCTATTGCCGCAGGCTCCGACTTCCCGGTAGAGCCAGCCAACCCCATGTTTGGCCTCCACGCCGCCGTCACCCGCCGCGATCGCCAGGGCAACCCCAGAAAAGGCTGGCGTATCGAAGAGGTGATGACTCCAGAACAGGCACTACGTGCATTCACCCTGGATGCCGCTTATGCCAGCCATCAGGAGAAAGTGATGGGAAACCTGGAACCCGGAAAGTTCGCTGATTTTATTTTACTGGATAGGGATATTTTTGAGATAGATCCCCAGGAGGTGTGGCAGGTACAGGTTTTGGAAACCTGGGTAGAGGGAGAGAGAGTTTACCTAAATGCTTTTTGATAGACTTGCCTATCTTCCTTTTGTCGCGGTGCTTTTTTAAAGCGCTACACACAAAACGGTCAACTGCAGGCTCCAGAAAGCATCGAAGCAAATAAGTAATGTCCACCGTAGACTTGAAGGCAGTAGATTAAGAAGCAGCTCTAGCAAATGAACCTAGCTTTTGCTAGAGCTGCAATTCACAAGCAGCCTTCAGTGTCCAAATTTGTTCAGCATGAATAAACTGCTGATTTACTAACGCCTACCACCTCCTATCTTAAACTCCGGAGGCAGACTTTGCTCGGACTCGGAGCCCGAAAGATAAATTTGGTGTTTCGATAAACTTCAGGGACATAGGCTACAAATCTGATTATAAGAATGGCTGAGAGAAACAAACAATCAGAATATAATGGGAAAACTATACCCAGCTTTTTTACAAAGCATCAAAAATCAACTAATTTTCTGAACTCCTCTCCAGAGAAAGATATCGTTTTAGTGACATCTCCCAAAATGATATAGAGAAGCTATTTTCAAACCATAGATTATGGAATATTTATGGATTATGTTCATTACAACCTGAGCAACTTGACACATTTGGATCAATGTACTTAGATTTTGCTTTGCACAATCAATAGAGCCGTTTCGCTGATGATTGAAGATAGCCCGACTCTAACATTACAACGAAACTTTGCCCGCCCAGATAAAGTCGATATGAGCGCGTTATATAATACACCGACAGAATTTATTGTCGACTGCATGGATGGGCGCGGATCTCTGCATCATGCAATCAAACCACTACTGCCGATGGAGTCATCCATTGTTGGGATAGCCGTCACCTGCGAATGTGGCCCAGCAGACAACCTCGGTGTACTCGGAGCGCTGGATATAGCTCAGCCAGGTGACATAGTAGTAGCCTCAACAGATTCATTTATGCACACAGCAGTGATTGGTGACCTGGTGTTGGGCATGATGAAGAACAAAGGTGTAGCAGGCTTTGTCACCGACGGGCTTGTTCGAGACTTAGAAGGGATCAAACGCCTTTCATTACCTGTATTTTGCAAAGGAATAACTCCAAACTCTCCCGCCAGAAGTGGCCCTGCAACGGCTGGCCTCCCTGTAAACCTTGATTCAATGCATATCTCTTCTGGAGATATTATTGTTGCAGATCAAACTGGCGTCGTTGTAGTACCCTTAGGGCAGTTGAATACTGTAAAAAATAAAATTGATCGCGTGAAAAGTTCTGAAGCAACTTTACAGCAAGCTGTCGAATCAGGCTTAATACTCCCACCCTTCTATAAAGAAATAGTCGATACTGGAAAAGTCATCGAACTTACCCCATAAATCTACTATACAAACTCAGGCTTAGATGCCGCCCACCAAGATAGAGACCATCGCCCATCAAACTGGACACAATATTACGCAACCCAGCTCACGGTGGCATACAGTTTAAAATTTTATGATGTATGTTCAAATACCAGAAACTGATGTTCCATTTTCCCTTCTTCTTGAAGCCGACCCATCTGAAAAGCATATAAATTCGTATTTGCCTGGATCTCGGTGCTTTGCAGCAATTGATTTTGGCCACATTAAAGGGATTTGTGTAGCCAAAGAAATCAACACTTCCACAGCAGAAATTTTTAATATCTCTGTTTCCCCCAAACTACAAAAACAAGGTATAGGTTCCAAACTTCTTAAATTTTCACTATTAGAACTCGCCTCCAAGGGCATTCAGCATGTCGAACTCGGCACAGGGACTTTTGGCTATCAATTAGAGTTCTATCAACGCCAGGGTTTCAGGGTCGAATCTATCGTTAAGGATCACTTTTTAGATAATTATGATAAACCTATTATGGAAAATGGCATACAACATAAAGATATGTTGAGACTTTATATCAATCTTGATCACACTGTTAACAAATAGTCCCCCCAAACCACACCTCTTATAATTGTACACAAATGCTGCTTTATAGCGCTTCAGCTTTATTAAGAGTGGGGCTTAATGATTTTACTCAAACTAGTAACTCTTAAAAGCTACCGCACTGGGTGTGGACAATAAAAAAAGCCGCATCAAAAGATGCGGCTTTTTAATAAATCAATTATTGAATCAACAATAATTTAGTTCTTGGAAACAACGGAGCCATCTTTCTTCTCCGGTACAGGGAAGCCACGATCGCGCATCAGCGCTTCGATATTGGCATCACGGCCGCGGAAAGCACGGTAGGCATCAGCAGGGTCTACAGCGTTGCGCGGAGCAAATAGGTGTTCAACCAGTTTAGCTGCCACACCCTTATCGTAGAAACCACCTTTGGACTCAGCGAAAGCCTCAGAGGCATCGGAGGTCAGTACGTCGGCCCACATGTAACCGTAGTAGCTGGCTGCATAACCTTCACCAGAGAAGATATGACCAAAGTGCGGAGTGCGGTGACGCATTACCAACTCTTTTGGCATCCCCAGTTTGTCCAGAGTTTCGCGCTCAAACTTATCCGGGTCGATACCCTCTGGATCTGCGGTGTGGAACTTCATATCAATCAGTGCGGAAGCCAGGTACTCGGTGGTGGCAAAGCCAGAATTGAACTTGGCCGCCTTCTTGATCTTGGCAACCAACTCAGCTGGAATCGGCTCACCAGTTTTGTAGTGCACCAGGTAGTTATCGATTACCGCATCGGTAGACAACCAACGTTCCAGCAACTGCGACTGGAACTCGGTGTAGTCGCGCACACCGCTGTTCAGGGTTGGATAGGTCACATTAGATGCGAGGAAGTGCAACGCATGGCCGAACTCGTGGAAGAAGGTCGATGCATCGTCCCAGCTCACCAGTACAGGTTCGCCCGGCGCACCTTTGATAAAGTTGGAGTTGTTGGAAGAAAGTACATTCTTCTTACCATCAAAGGTGGAATGGTCGCGGTACATAGTGGCCCAAGCACCAGAGCGCTTACCCGCACGGGCAAATGGGTCCAGGTACCAGAGGCCAATATGATCGCCACTGGTCTTGTCAGTCACTTCCCAAACTTTTACGTCTTCGTGGAAGACCGGTACTGAGCCCTCTTTCACTGGAGTGAACTCGAAATTAAACAGTTCACCAGCCACATAGAACATGGCCTCACGCAGGTTGTCCAGCTGTAAATACTGCTTAACTTCATCGGAGTTCAGGTCGTACTTGGCCTTGCGAACTTTTTCCGCATAATAACGGTAGTCCCAGGGCTCAATGGTGATATTGGCTTTCTCGGCATCCGCCACAGCCTGCATATCAGCCACTTCTTCTTTTACGCGGGCAACCGCCGCTGGCCACACTGCCTCCATCAACTCCATAGCGCGCTCTGGGGTTTTGGCCATACGGTCCTGCAAGCGCCATTGAGCGTAGTTATCGAAGCCTTGCAAGCCTACGCGCTCATCACGCAGCTTCAGGATTTCAGCGATGATGGCGTTGTTATCGTGCTCATCGCCATTGTCCCCACGGCTGTAGTAGTTGGTCCATACTTGCTTACGCAGCTCGCGATCATCGGAGTAAGTCAGGAATGGGTCCATAGAGGAACGGGAATTGGTTATTGCGTACTTACCTTTCTCGCCCTTCTCTTCTGCCATCGCAGCTGCTGCTGCGACAAAGGAATCCGGCAGGCCTGCCAGCTGGCCCTTGGTCAGGAAGATATCGTAGCCTTCCTCATCCGCAAGTACGTTGTTCGAGAACTTGGTGTAAAGCTCCGCGAGGCGCTTATTGATCTCCGCATAGCGCTCCTTGGCCTCACCTTGTACGGTGGCACCATTGGTCGAGAACTGCGTGTAGATCAGCTCAACAACGCGCTTTTGTTCGGCATCCAGGCCTACAGAATCACGCTGTTCATAGATGGACTTAATGCGCTTGAATAGTGCTGCATTCTGGTAAATTTGGGACTCGTAATCAGCCCATAGAGGGGCCAGTTCCTGTTGGACTTTGCGGAACTCTGGAGAGGACATATTAGCGGCCCAGATCCCATAGTATGCAGTTGCGCGACCCAGCTCGGCTCCACTGCGCTCCATCGGCACAATAGTATTGGCAAAAGTCGGCTTAGCAGGATCGGCAGCGATCGCATCAAGCTCGGCCAGATTTTTCTCGATACCCTTCTCAATCGCAGGCTTGAGATCCTTCAGGTCCATCTTGTCAAACGCAGGCACACCATCGTAGGGGCCAGTCCACTCTGCCAGGAGCATGTTACTGGCGTGCTCTGGAGTTACAGCCATGGACTCTTCAGCTTTCACAGTGTCTTTAGCTACCTCAGCCTGCTTTGCCTTTTCACCACAACCGCCCGCAACCGCAAGGGTAGCAGCCACGGATAGTGCGATCATTGTCTGACGCATTGGAATCTCCTCTAAGATAGAGCTTTGTAATAGTTTTAAGGGCGAGAGTTTAACCCCAGTTGCCCCACCCAGGCCAACTTTACCGCCCTGGATGCTTGGGGCTGCGTCAAACAGAGCGATTTACGCGACAACCTCCCCCCCTGACTGACCGACGCCTCCGTCTATATCAACATGAAAACTACAATGTTGATAACGACTTTTTAAGTGTTATCTTTGTAGATTCCGGTTGGTGAGTAACTTCTTAGTCACATATCAGGGTTTTCGAGCTGTCGAGTTCTATCTTTACAGCGATATACAAAGCAAAACCAGTGCAAACTCCCTCTAGGGGATAAGCCCATCAAGGTCTTTCCTCAAACAATTCGAAGACCTTTTCTTAGCAAGGATCTTCTGAATAATTCCGTGGCACCCCTGCAAATTCCATCCGGCGGTCCTTGAAGACCGCATCTACTACGTTACGGCACTTGCGAATGGCTAAGGTCAGTCGAGGTGAGCTACGCCTAACACCTGCAGTCTTCAAGCCCCGTAGAGACATTTCGGAATTCTTCAGAGATTCCTTAACTTCTCATTTAAGAATGAGACCATCCGCAATCAGCAGAGCCCTCCGTGCCTTGTGCCGGAGTAATCCTGGTGAACATAGAGTTGACCCAGGATTCAAAAAGTTCTGAAGAACAACCAGTCACTTAGGACAAAAAGATTTGATACGCCAGGAAAATCGATAACTTAGATGCGTGATGAAATTAAAAGCCGCCTAATACACTTCAAAATAATCTTTAAATTTATTTAAAACCAAAACCCAAATACTCCACAATAATTTGGTAAGGGCGGAATCTGAGCAACGAAGGCGCCCAAATAATTACCGCGAGACTAAAGGCACAAGCCATACCAGTAGACAAGGAAATGTTTATGAAAGCCGTACATAAACTGTCGTTATTTCTTTCCTTATTGGCGCTATCCCTCTCCACTTCCACCTTCGCTGTAAGCTGCGGAGACGTGATTGATTCACCGACAAACTTAGATCAGGACCTGGTCTGTGTTCTGGATGAACAAAATAAAGTAGCCCTTACCGTAGTGGGCCCATCGGGAAGACTAAATCTAGGAGGGTATGCAATAACTTGTGTAACTGATCAAGCTTTTGATCGATTCGGTATCCTGGTAGAGGGTGCGGGTGCAGCAATCTCCGGCGGAATGATTAGCAATTGCCCAGATAGCATTACTGTTTCAGGAACTGGTGTTCACAGGGTAACTGATACAGAAATCGTTAACTTTACAGGAAATGGAATCATTGCAACCTCTGACAGCAATAAAAATTATATTACCAGGGTCACTGCGACAGGTGCAGGGCCAGATAGTAATGATGGTATTAGAATTGACGGAAATTATAGTACGGTAGCAAATTGCTTTATCTTCAATGCCGGTGACAGGGGTATTGTTATTAATGGAAACCATGTCAATATTTACGATAATTATGTGACTGGCAGTATTAATGAGGGCATAGAGATTGATGGGGACTTTGTGACAACCAAACTCAATGCTATTGAAAATAACGGTAAAGGTATAGGCGTTTCCGGTAACAACAATTCAGTTATAGAAAATACTGTGATCAACAATGGCAGTGGATTATCGTTCAACAATGCAGATAACGGCCTTATTGCAAAAAATGAAATACTAGACAATGGGTCTTACGGAATACAAATAGTATCTATTGAGGCAACCAACAACAAATTTATTGGCAACAGGGTTTTAGGGCATACAAAATTTAACCTTTACGATCCACTTACCACTAAAGATTGCAACCTTTCAAATAGATCTCCAAATATCTGGGCAAATAACGAATCCTCCTCCTCAAGCCCTGGGTGCCTTGACTAATCATTGAGTTCATTTAAGTTTGTTAATAATTCAACCTTCTAAATATAAGATATTGCCCACATGTGCGACTCAAACTCCTGGTCACACATGAGAGTTTAGAGATATAAGATATTCAGCTACGCAAATCCTCTATTATGACCCCTTGGTTGCTAACCTCTTTTTCATGTTGTGCCTCCCTCCAAGGCTCTTGTAGCGCATCAGATATCCACTTCCTCATAGAGGGTAATTTGAGTAGCCGGTCAATATACTCTTTGGCCACATCACTAAATGGCAGGCCATAATTTTGAGCCCGAATAGCAATTGGAGCAAAAAAAGCATCCACTGCAGTAAATTCAACTCCGGTAAGAAACGGTCCTCCAAAGCGATCTAGCCCTTCCTGCCAAAGCTCATCAATTCGATCGATATCCCTCTTTAACGATGGAGGAGTCTCTGTTAACTCTACGATTAATCCGCAATTCATCGAGCAGATATTCCTAAGGGCAAAGAAACCAGAGTGCATTTCTGCAGAAGCACTCCGCGCCCAGGCTCTCGGTTGTCTATCGATGGGCCAAACCTGCGGAAAATCTTCTGCAACATACTCCACTATGGCAAGGGAATCACAAACGGTTATATCGCCATCAATCAAACAGGGCACCAATCCAGTAGGGGAAAAACTATGGAATTTATCCCAACTTCCCCCCTCTTCAAAAGTCGTCAACTGCTCATTAAAGGGAATTTCCAGATGGTGCATTAACAACCAGGGCCGCAGTGACCATGATGAGTAGTTTTTATTTGCTATAAACAACTGATACATTCGCTTTCCTTAGTAATTAACAGTAAGGCTTCAATAGCCACGTCTTTGTAATTTATAATTGCTTCTGCCAGCTGGCCAGCATTGCCATAGGTGGCACAAACTCAGATTTCTCTAAATCTCCACACCAATTCCCAATATTCTTACCCAGCTCTATGAAGTTTTTCAATGATAGATTACAAGTAATTGCTGCCATCAGCACGTCGGCCAATGTATGGTGAAAATTATAATTTTCTTTTGCCTGATACTTCTTACCACTAAAATAATCCAACCCTTGGTCATCCCGCTGTGGCTCTCGATTAAAGTATGACATCGCAATTTGTGAAGGGTTACCTTCTTCATACATATTCAAAACAGGATGAATCTCCTCCATCAAAAGATAGCCGCCTGGCTTTAGCAGCGAAGCACAAATACTCATAAATCGCTTTAGGTCCGGCATCCAGTTGAGTACGCCAATGGTAATAACTGCAAAGTCAAATTGACCAACATGCTTTTCTGGTAACTCGTAGATGTTAGAACATACAATCTCCATATCTGGATATCCCGCGGCTTTTGCCAGAAGCTTGGCTTGATCGACAAAGGCTTGAGATCCATCAATACCGACGCAACGGCCAGCTCCTTTCTTTTTTATGGATATCAGATCTTTTGCATTGTTGCAGCAAATTTGTACCACTGATTTTCCACAAATATCATAACCACTTACTAATGTATCGAAATCCTTCTCCAAAGCATTAAATTTAGAGTCTGAGACTTGCTCAAGCAGCTGCTTAGTGACTTCCCAATGAATGGAGCCGGCCTCATCCCAAGAAGCCAGTGATTTGTCTACAAAGAATCTAGTTTCTTCTTTCATTTTATCTAGTGAAAACCAGTTTTTAGATGGGTTAAAAATATACTAAGAATTTAAGCGGTAGCCAATACCATCCCCCCCTACTCTTTCCGTTACACCAAATTAAATTTATAAAGCACCTAATACAACCTTCCCTATTTGATAATACACCAACCTGTTGTACTAACCATCTTAAGAAGGGTCAGCAAGCCCTACACTAAAATTGACGACCACCTCATTAAGTAACAAAATTTTAATAAGCGCATCCTCGCTATAGTATCCTGCTATCTCAAATATCGATCTGGCTGGTACTATTGAGGAGAAAATAATCTAGCCAATATTCTTGCCTCCAGTGACATCCTAATCTCTACTTTTTAGGGAATATTACTGTCCCATGTGGATTGGCATATTCTACTCAAGCCTGCCTTTTGACCCGTAGTATCAACCGCCATAGCGGTCTGTAGTGGAGCAAGGGATGCTGATGAAAGTCACCTCTTGTTTTGCACTCTCAATATTCTGGAAATACTAGTTGCACCGAGTATTAGTACACAACGGAGAGGAAATAGTGAAGAATCCTGATGACACTCTGGCAAGCACCGTAAAAGGGTTTAACTTCGATTCGATAAGCTGTTCAAAGCACCAGTAGATGAATACTTTAATGGCGGAGGCGAACCCAACCCTGAACTGGTTGACAGTATCTGCTCCATCGCTGAACCAAAATGCAACGGTGCCCAGGCCTGGGGTATCGCTGAGACATCTTTTTTAAACTGGGCACAGGAGCATATGTCCCTTGTACCGCACATCTCCAATGTCGTGTTGGTGACTGGCGTGTCCCAATGGCCTATCGCATGGGTACCTGTACGCTTGAAGTAACGGAAATAACCTCGACTTACGACTCTCTGCTCCAAGATATATTGGGATTCCGCTCCGGTGGAGTTAAGGAGGGAATCGATGGCGAAGGCGGCGGCAACAGCATCATCACGATAGCATGGCAGGCCAACTATACCGCTTCTTTTCACCAGATCGTAGAGCTATTCCAGCCACCTTTGATGGCGTTGGCAATTTCGGGAACTTTGGTTTCCGCACAATGATCAATCACCCCAAGTTTATGTGGCTCGGCACTGCAAACCCATTTAACTTGGACCCAAGGGGTGGCTGGGAGTTATATAGATTTGCTCCTATAGCTCCCGGAAAGCCCAAGTGGGTCAATGATAACGAGTTGAATCAATAAGGAAATATCTTCTTATTATTTCTACTTTCTAGAAGCTTCTTACCTGAAATAGGTGAGAAGCTTTTTTATGCTTACCTTTTAATATTTATGCCAAAATTTTCTATCTGGATTCAGCCACTGTTTTTATCGATCATCCTGTTAAGCTCTTCAAATAGAATACCTTCTACTTGTTTGGCATTCATTTTTGCAAGCTCAATTTCTGAATACTTTCCCCCCAAGCTTTTAGCCAGTAAATAACCAAGATAATAACCACGCCTGGAAGGCAAGCCTGTCTCGTCTGATGAAAAGGAAGTAAGGGCACTATTAACATCTGGCTCGGTAGAATAGAATTTATCCTTTAAATCCTTTAACGCAAATGCTAGCTGACGCTCCACATCAGGAACCATATCTTCAGGTATATTCAACATCAGCTCATCATAACTGGGGTTAGAATTCAGCTTATAAGCAACATAAGTAGCAAGACCTTCACTCCAAATATCACACCAAAGGGGTTCACATTGTTCAAAATAATTTTCGTGATAGACATGAAATAACTCATGATGAAAAAAAGGTGAGTCATTCTCCCATGAATGGTACTTAGCCATTAGATCCACCCCAAACATTAGGTGACTTTTCCCATCCACCTTGCGTACAGTGCCATTAAATTCATTAAAAGAATGTAGTATGTATATAGGTACATCCACCTCCATATCAAAGAAGACACGCCTAAAGTATTGTAAATTCTCATTTAATTTCTGGCCAAGCAATCTTTCTCGAGAACGATACTCTTCCTCAATACCAGGAAAATCTTTAACTGCAAAAGATATCCTATTTAGAAGAGAATGCTCATCACTTTCATTCACCCCTTCCTTATCTCTGTAAAAGGCTGGGAATTTTTCCACCAGTGATTTAGCAATAAAAGACACCCTCCTATCTTCCTTCATGGCTTCAGATGACTTATACAATTCATAGAAGTCATCTGCTAAATTAACCACCTGATATTCAGCTATACCACTCTTATTTTCACCCTCACCGGAAAACCCAGCCACCCCAAGAGAAAAAACAAGAAACAACAACGATACAAAAATTCTAGTTATTATCACAATAATAGTTACCACTTAGAGATTTATCTTTTTAAAAACTCAACAGAGCCATTCCTACATTTTATGTCCCCACCTTCTAGAGTAAGAAAAGCAATCTCTCTTTGAAATACCCCAAAATGTGCCATATACTTTTTACCATCTTTCAATAAAGGTCCGTTAATAACTCCCCAATCTACCATTACTTTACCATTGTCAATGTAGAATTTTTGTTTTGGCCAACCGCTACTATTGATAAAAGTGCCAAGCAAGTTATCTGGAAAATCATCGGAGCTAACAATCAAGGCAGAATCTGGAGCTTCCGACAGTTCAACTAGCACAGACTTCTTCAGCCGATTCATCTCCTGCTCAAACAATATACCCCTATTTTTCTTATTTAATATTGAGTTATAAGCATAATTAGCTATCACATGGGGCAAGATATAAGCCACATCCTGATTAGTAAATGCAATTACACCAATCTCTCTTTCTGGCATAAAGGATACATGAATACTATATCCACCATAGTTTCCAAACCTTGTCAAAAGCGTCTCTTGATTATACTCTGCCAGATCCCACCCCAAAGTGTATCCAGATCGCTCATAGGTGAAATAGGTTTTAGATTGGTCTACCTGCTTTTCATGAAGCTTATCAAAGATATCGACTTTTGATAAGTTTGACCTGTCTTTATTTATGTTTGCTTGAAGCCATATCGCCAAATCATTGACTGTCGAAACAAGCCCTCCTGATGGATGCATCGTTAGATCTGACTTGAAATGCCCAGAATTAAAGGTATTGCCATCACTAGATGTGATGATAGATGGGAGAATTGTCCTCACCTTGGATACGTTGCTCGTAGTCGCATTCATATCCAGCGGGTCGGCAATATACTCCTCTATTAGATCTCCCCAAGTTTTTCCAGTGACGTTCTCTGCAATCATCGAGGCGACTATCGGGCCTGTATTTGAATATCTAAAATTGTAATCTGGCGCAACAAGTAGATTCTCACTTAATGAATCAATCAGTTCCTCCCTACCAGAATGACCTAAAAACGCTGACTTAAAGGTATGTTGGACACTTGTAAATCCAGCCGTATGGGTAAGTAAATCCCTAATACTGATTTTATTGGTATCAACTTTCCCCTCAAGCCCCAACTGGAGCTTGTAAGATGATATGGGCTTATCCAAATCCAACTTTCCCGAGCTATGCAGGATAGCCATCAAAGTACTGGTAAAAGACTTTGTGTGACTTGCGATTAAGATAGGCGTACTCTCTGTTACTTTAGGAACGTCTTTTGAATAGGCATAAAAGAAATCGAGCCCGTTCTTATCAACTACTGCAACGAAATGTGAACCAATTAAGCGGTTGCTACTAGACATCTCCGCCAGCGCTGACTTTATTTCTTTTTCCGTATTATTAGCTATAGCATAACAATTACTGCCGATCATCAAAGACATTATGATAATAGTGAGAAATCTTAATGCCATTTCTAATACCCTTATTATTATATAAGATCAAAATTGAAAAAATTGACTAGCACGTATTTAAACACTGATTTTATCTTTGGGACAAGCAGAAGCAATACAATATACGATAAATTGACCGTATATATAGGCATTCCGAAAAAACACTTTAAACTGCATTGATTCCAAATTATACACTTACTCAGGACTTACCACTGAACGCCCAAGTACAACCACGATTTACATTACCTATCATTATTACCCGCCTCCCTTCACAGACCTAAATTTCCCTTCAAAGCTAAGTATCTAGCTTCAAGTCCAGGAGTAAAATTTGTATACTTGCCTCTATAAAAGCAGGATTTATGACCATGGCTCCGCTGAGTGACCTCCCAAGGAAGAAAAGTGCAGAACCGGACCGCAAGTTTATTGAAGCCCTCGCCCGTGGACTGGATGTACTGCGGGCATTTCAGCCCGGTGATGGCTTTCTGGGTAACCTTGAAATCGCTCAACGCACTGGCTTGCCTCGCTCTAGTATTTCACGGCTAACCTACACTCTCACTAAATTAGGTTATTTGACCTACTCGGATCGACTGGAAAAATACCAATTAGGGAGCGGCGTACTAGCACTTGGCTATGCTTTTGTCTCCAATCTGGCTATTCGCCAAGTTGCCAAACCCCTAATGCAGGACCTTGCAAACTCCACAGGAACGGCTGTAGGACTGTCTGACCGTGATCGACTCGATATGATATTTGTCGAGTTTTGTGCAGCTGCTAATGTTACGACTTTTCGCTACGAAATAGGTAACCGTGTTTCTCTAGCTACTAGTGGTTCTGGGCGGGCTTTCCTGGCAGCTTTACCTCAAGAGGAGCGTGAGTACTTTTATGGCCATCTGGAGAAAAGGTATAGCGAACGCTGGTCCAAAATCAAGGCTGGAGTTGAAGAAGCGGTAGCAAGCTATAAGCAGCGCGGGTTTTGTTGTTCTTTTGGCGACTGGAACCGCGATGTTAATGGTATTGCTGTCCCCCTACAATTAAGCCAGGGGCGCATTTATACATTTAATGCTGGCGGACCTGCCTACCGCCTGAGCCCAGAATTCCTGGAAGAAGAAGTCGCCCCCTTATTGAAAAATATGGTCGGCAATATTGAGGCTATGCTGATTCGCTACTAGATAACTTGATCCCAGGTTGGTAGCTCAACGCAACCAACCTGGAGGGCAATGCATCACCTCATCGCTGCCTGCCTCGCTAGTGCCCGGCAAATCGGCGGGTATGATAATCTGTACTACCAAACAAATACTGGATTGTAGTTAAGCGTTTAAAATAATGGCTCACATCTAGCTCTTCTGTAACCCCTATACCGCCGTGTAATTGAATTGCTTCCTGGCCTATTAACCGAGCAGCTTTACCGATGCGACTTTTTGCTGCAGAAATTGCCTTAGGGGCAACACCATTATTCATATCCAACTGTAACGCTGCCATTAATAGAATAGAACGGGCCTGCTCATATTCGGTAAACATATCCACCATCCGGTGTTGTAAGGCCTGGAACTTTCCAATAGCAGATCCAAACTGCTCCCGGGTCTTAGTGTATTCCACGGTCTTTTTATATATTTTCTCCATGGCCCCTACTGCTTCGGCACACAGCGCCAGTGTAGCCCGGTCAATTGCCTTTTCCATTACTGGCAAAGCGGCCCCCTCCTCTCCGACCCGGTTTGCTACAGGAACCATCACGTTATTAAACTTTACCTCAGCCGCACGGTGCCCATCCACAGTGGCATACCCCTGGCGGTGGACACCCTCAGTGTTGGCATCTATCAATAATAAAGTTACGCCTTCACAATCATGTTGGCCGCCGCTAGTACGTACTGCCACCAATAGTTTATCTGCAGCTGAACCGTTCAAAACAACGGCTTTGTGGCCATTCACAACGTAACAATCTCCGTCCCTTACAGCTTTGGTAGCAATATCAGACAGATTGAAGCGGCTCTGAGGCTCAGTAAATGCAAATGCCAGCTGCAACTGGCCCTCCATAAACAGACTTAGCAACTCTCTCTTCTGTGCCTCACTCGCACCGCTTGCTATTAGTCCACCACTTAAAACTGCACTGGCCAGGAAGGGTTCCACCACCAGGCCACGACCAAACTCTTCCATCACCACCATCAGATCAACAGCAGAGCCACCCAGACCACCATCTTCTGCACTAAATGGAACCATTAGCCAGCCCAGCTCGGCAAATAACTTCCAATTATCCTGACTAAATCCAGCATCACTGTCTATTAACTTACTGCGACGATCAAAATCATAATCCTGTTGAATAAATTTGCTCACACTGCTTTGCAGCATCTGCTGCTCTTCGCTATAGGAAAAATCCATCGTTCCAATCCTCATTAAACGTCGCGTTTACAGGCCAAGTACCCACTTGCTGATAATATTTTTCTGAATTTCGTTACTGCCACCATATATCGAGGATTTACGGTTATTTAAGTAACGGGGCACACTGCTGGTAATAACGCCAGGACCTACATGCTCGCCATCAAATCCGCCTTTAAATTGCTCTCGGACAAATGGCATTCCGTAGTAACCCGCAGTTTCCATATAAAGCTCATCAATAAGCTGGGCGATTTCAGTTCCTTTAATTTTTAAAATGGATGATTCTGGTCCCGGTGCATTACCGGTACTCACTGCCGCAAGTGCTCTTAGCTCGGTAAACTCCAGAGCTAAAAGATCTATTTCAACCTCTGCCAGCTTTTGCGCAAAGGCCGGATTTTCCAGTAGGTTGGCATCACCATCACAAGTATCACCTGCCAGTTTTTTTAAAGTCTGTAAACGTTTTTTGGAGGTGGCAACCCGGGCAATCCCCGTGCGCTCATGGGTCAACAGTACCTTGGCATAGGTCCAGCCGTGACCCTCTTCTCCTATACGATTGGCTACTGGTACCCGCACATTATCGAAATGCACTTCATTAACTTCATGATGGCCACCCAAAGTCATAATGGGCGATACAGTAATTCCTGGGTGGTTCATTTCAATTAACAGGAAAGTGATTGCGGCCTGATTCTTGACTTCGGGGCCCCCAGTACGAACCAGGCAAAAGATCCAATCAGCCCAGTGTCCCAGAGTAGTCCAGGTTTTGGTGCCATTAACGATATATTCATCGCCGTCTCGCACCGCCGTAGTTTTTAACGACGCCAAATCAGAGCCCGCATTTGGCTCTGAATATCCTTGGCACCACCAAACATTACTTGCCAAAATATCAGGCAAAAACCGTTGCCTTTGCTCTTCACTACCATAAGTGAAGATAACTGGTGCAACCATTTTAAAGCCGAAAGGAATTACATCTGGCGCGCCGAAATTGGCACATTCATTGGCCCAGATATATTTTTGCGTTGGCGTCCAACCGGTACCCCCATATTCTACTGGCCAGTTAGTCGCAGCCCAGCCCTGCTCGTACAGGATCTTTTGCCAGCGTTCATAGTCCTCTTTTCCCAGGGGAATTTCATCCAGGCTCCTCTCGCTGATATCCGCCGGAAGCTTCTCTTGCAGGAATTGCTTAACTTCCTGCTGAAAAGCTAATTCTTCAGGGGAAAAATCTATATTCATTCGCTTGCTCCTGTTTTTATGGGTGCAATTGGCAGATATTTTTCAGCTAACTTCCTTCACCAACTTGCACAATCAACATGTACTAAATTCGGAAGTTCCCTTATACAAGCGGAATAAATTCACTTTCGATCTGGCTCAGCGAGCCCCACTCTTTGTCTTGAGTAAGACTATCTAAAAATAATTTCAGGCTGATATT
This sequence comes from Microbulbifer sp. GL-2, assembly GCF_007183175.1. NCBI lineage: Bacteria > Pseudomonadati > Pseudomonadota > Gammaproteobacteria > Cellvibrionales > Microbulbiferaceae > Microbulbifer > Microbulbifer sp. GL-2. The sequence goes on along the minus strand of NZ_AP019807.1, from coordinate 3,435,298 downwards.
TATATCTGAGTATCGCTATTCTGACTTTTTCCGACTCACGGAAGTAAGTCCTCGGTTAATGAGCCAACTCTATTGGCGCAATTTTCTACTTAATGGCGTATTTACATAGCTGGTGTATATATTTACCCGCCACTTTCCATCTATAAGCTTCTGAATAACCACTCGACGCACAAAACATTACCATTGAATTCCGCAGAGTGGAATGCTCTTTTCACTTTTGATATTGTCGTCAACATAATAACCATAGTGAGAGAAGCCCCCATGCCTATCACGTCCACTTCCACTGGCAGTCCCATGCTGCAATCTCTTGCAGAAATCCAGGAATATGAAAAAGTTCCTTTGTTACAACGATATCCTTGGGAAAACACCTACGATTTAATTCGGCAGGCTGCTCGTCTTTACCAACAAGATGCAGCTATCGAATTTCTTCCCACCGCTGTACCAGATGAAGAAAGTGTGACCGTGAGCTACTCACAGCTATCCGAGAGAGTTCACCAAACCGCTAATCTACTCCACTCTCTCGGCGTTAAATCGAAAGATACAGTTTCACTACTATTACCCAACCTTCCAGAAACTCACTTCGCACTCTGGGGTGGACAGGCAGCGGGGATCGCCAGCCCTATCAATCCACTGCTTGAACCCGAGCATATTATCGAGATCATGAATGCCACCAAGGCCAAGGTATTAGTCAGCCTTGGGCAGGACCTCAGTGAGGAGATATGGGAAAAGGTTGCGCAGGTCATTGAGCGGGTACCAACCTTGAAGGCACTGCTGCTAATCAGTAAAAAACCGATTAGTACCATATCCATGCCTTCCGACATTAAAGTAGAGAATTTTGTATTGGCAATTGCCCAACAGCCAAACGACCATTTAATTAGTGGGCGAACTATCCAAGGTGATGAAATTGCCAGTTACTTCCACACCGGGGGGACAACCGGGCGACCTAAAATTGCGCGCCTGACCCACAGTAATATTGCATTTGTTGCTCAGCTAAGTGTGGACACAACTTCCAGTAAAGGACGCTTTGCTACCCTCAGCGGCCTGCCTCTATTCCACATTTTTGGTGCTGTAGTCGCCGGCATTGGCACTCTGCTTGCCGGCCGCACAATTGTCATAATGACTCCCTCAGGTTTTCGTTCCCCCAATGTGCTCCCCAACTGGTGGCATCACGTCGCCCGCTTCCGGGTACAGGGCTTTGGCGCCGTACCCACTATTCTCGGCGTCTTGCTGCAAATTCCTGTGGGCGACAATGACATCAGCTGCCTGACAGATATTGGTTGCGGGGCCTCGCCTTTACCCGCCGGACTCAAGGCCACATTTGAGGAAAAATTCAATGTAACTATAAGCAACGGCTACGGCATGACAGAATCCAGCTGTCTGCTGGCTCGTCCCCCAACAGATATGCAAGCACCCGAGGGCAGCGTTGGCCGCCGCCTCCCCTATATGGAAATGAAAATTGCCGAAGTGGACGGAAACCGGCTAGTGGGAACCTGTGACACTGGTGAGGTCGGTATTGTACTCGCACGGGGGCCGCATATTTTTTCCGGCTACCTCTCTGAAGAGGACAATGCAAAAGCCTGGGTTGACCACACCTGGTTCAATACTGGTGATATGGGATATGTCGATGGTGATGGTTATCTTTATCTGACCGGACGCGCCAAGGACTTGATTATTCGTGGCGGCCATAATATCGACCCTGCCCTCATAGAGGAACCGTTAGCTCGTCATCCTGCTGTTGCTATGGCTGTTGCAGTGGGCCAACCCGATGCCTATGCCGGGGAGGTTCCGGTAGCTTATGTCACTCTATTTCCATCAGATCATCCGCCTACTGAAGAGCAGCTTATCGACTACTGTCGCACCCAAATTTCTGAGCGTGCAGCCATTCCCAAACGTGTGGAAATTATTGATGAGGTTCCCCTGACTGCTGTGGCCAAAGTATTTAAACCGGCCCTACGCAATCGTGCTACCGAATATGTAATTGGAAAGGCACTACAGGAAAAAAGCATTGCAGCGGAGTTTTCTGCACATTTTGACGCTTCCCGCGGGCAAATTGCGAAAGTTCAGCTGAAGCAAGATTCAAGTAAAACCGCAGCGAGGGAAGCCTTGGAGGATTTACCCGTAGCACTGGAGTTTGACTAAATGAAGACGTTATCCGCAAATCTACTGCTACTCGTAAAGAAGATCCCGTGACTGGAAAACTGATTATGCCACATGCCTATATTTATGACGGCGGCCGCAGTGCATTTGGTCGCCATGGAGGTAGCCTTTCTGGTATCAGGCCCGACAACCTACTCGCGCATGTTATTAGAAACCTGATTAAAAGGACTAATTTCGATCCCAAACAATTTGAGGATGTGATTGTCGGTAATACCAATCAATCCGGGGAGGACAGCCGCAACATTGCCCGTTTTGCCGGCTTGCTCGCAGGGCTGCCTATCACCACTGGTGGCATTACAGTAAATCGCCTGTGTGGTTCAGGCCTGTCTGCCATAGCCGATGCTGGCCGCTGTATCCAGTCTTCGGAAGGCGACTTGTTTATTGCCGGCGGTGTTGAGTCAATGAGCCGTGCTCCGCTGGTTCTCTCCAAAGCGAATAGCGCCTTCGATCGCACCCAGGAATTGGCAGATACCACCCTCGGTCCCCGCTTTACCAATCCCGACATTGTTGCCGAATTTGGCAGCCACACCATGCCACAGACAGCCGATAACATCGCTGCGGACTTGAATATTCAGCGAGAAGAGTGCGACCTTTTTGCGAAAGCATCACAAGCCAAGTATGAAGCCGCTCGGGCTGATGGTTTCTTCATCGATGAGATTATTCCTATCGAAGTGCCGCAAGCTCGAAAACAACCATCGCGACTTATCGATACCGATGAGCACCCCCGCCCCGGTACAAGTCTTGAACGACTGCAAACACTGCCCACGCTGTTTGAAGGTGGCGTGGTTACTGCCGGCAATGCCTCAGGTATCAATGACGGTGCGGCGGCAATGATAATTGGCAGCCTGGAAGCCGGCCAGGCCGCAGACCTCAAACCTCGCGCACGAATTCTTGCCAGCGCTATCGCAGGCGTAGAACCAAGAGTTATGGGACTGGGTCCTGTTCCGGCAACCCGCAAGGCATTATCACGGGCAAACCTCAGTTTGGCAGATATGGATGTTATGGAGTTTAACGAGGCTTTCGCGGTGCAGGCCATGGGCTGCCTGAAAATGCTGGAGATTGATTACGAGGACGCACGGGTTAACCCCAATGGTGGCGCCATCGCCGTTGGCCACCCCTAGGTGCCAGTGGAACACGTATTTTGCTAACAGCCTTACGCCAATTGGAGCGAACCGGTGGCCGCTATGCACTGGTTACCATGTGTATCGGCATTGGTCAGGGAATCGCCGTGGTTATAGAGCGTATTTGAAAGCCATTGGAACTATCAAATAGCCATTTAAGATCTGGAGATAACAATGTCCACCGTAAATTATGAACTCATTGGTGATATCGGAGTTATTCGACTAAACAATCCACCTGTCAACGCTCTATCACATGGTCTGCGTGAGGGAATCTGGGGAGCCATCAAGAGTGCTCAAGAAGATGCATCCGAAGCACTGATTTTACTTTGTGAAGGCCGCACCTTTATCGCTGGTGCGGACATAACGGAATTTGGCAAACCACCGCAAGCACCTATGCTCTCGGAAGTTATTACAGAAATTGAAAACTCACACAAACCGGTGATTGCCGCCATTCACGGCACAGCCCTTGGCGGCGGTTTTGAAGTGGCGTTGGCCTGCCACTATCGCTGCGCCCTGAAATCAGCCAAAGTCGGCTTGCCTGAAGTCAAACTGGGCTTACTACCTGGAGCCGGAGGCACGCAACGTACTCCGCGGCTGGCAGGCGTTTCTGCAGCACTGGAACTGATCACCTCAGGTAATCCCATTTCGGCCGCAAAAGCCGAAAGTATGAAGCTTATAGACCGGGTGATCAGCGATGACTTACTTAAAGGCGCCCTCGCCTTTGCTCGTGAACTGATCAATCGCAAGGCCCCCGTACGTCGGGTCAGGGATATCCATATAGATCCCGCCAGTATTCCAGAGGGACTGTTTGATGAGTTTCGCCAGCGTCTGAACAAAAGAGCCCGCGGCCAGCTTGCACCACAACATATTGTCACTTGTATAGAAGCTGCAACTCAACTGCCCTTCGATAAAGGGCTGGCGAAAGAGCTGGATTTGTTTATCGAATGCCTACTCTCAGACCAGTCAGCCGCCCTAAGGCATATGTTCTTCGCTGAGCGCAGTGCAACAAAAATTAAAGGACTAGCTAAAGATACCCCCACCAGAGAAATCAACAGTGTCGGCATTATCGGTGGCGGCACCATGGGGGGAGGTATTGCCATGAATTTCGCAAATGCAAATATTCCAGTCAAACTGGTAGAGATCAATCAGGCTGCCATCGACCGTAGCCTGGCTGTAATCGATAAGAATTACAGCATTAGCATGAAAAAGGGAAAACTCTCAGAAGCCCAGAAAACACGCAGCCTCTCTTTGATCACAGGCACCGCAGACTATGCAGAGCTGGCAGACGTAGATCTGGTTATTGAGGCTGTATTCGAGAGTATGGAGCTCAAGCAGGATGTTTTTGCCAGGTTGGATCAAATCTGCAAACCTGGCGCCATTCTAGCAACGAACACGTCTTACCAGGATATCGACCAGATTGCTGCCGTCACCAATAGGCCTGAAGATATTATCGGACTACATTTTTTCAGCCCAGCGAATGTGATGAAACTTCTTGAAGTAGTTCGCGGTTCAAAAAGTACCGATACTGTCATTGCCACCGCGATGCAACTGGCAAAAACCATCAAAAAAGTTCCTGTACTAGCGGGTAACTGCTATGGATTCATCGGAAACCGTATGCTTCGCCCCTATGCTAGAGAGGCTCAGCTGTGCCTGTTAGAGGGAGCAACTCCCGAGCAAATCGATACAGTAATGCAGTCTTGGGGAATGGCTATGGGCCCTATAGCCGTAGGGGATCTGGCAGGTCTAGACATTGGCTACAAAGCGCGCCAGGGTTTGAGTAAAGCTGAAAAAGGTGATTCCAAAACCTATTGCATTGCCGATGCCCTGGTTGAGATGGGCCGCTTGGGCCAAAAGACTGGAGCCGGTTACTACCGCTATGACTCAGAAACCCGTGCCCGCAGTAACGATCCAGAAGTACTCGCAGTGATAAAAGCACAGGCGGAAGCTCACGGAGTAGAACGTCGAGAAATCCCTGATGAAGAAATTCTCAATCGACTAATTTTCGCCTTAATTAATGAAGGAGCCAGAATCCTGGAGGATGGTATAGCCCAGCGCCCCAGTGACATAGACGTTGTCTACGCATACGGATACGGTTTCCCTCCCCATCGTGGTGGCCCAATGTACTACGCCGATCGAATAGGCCTGAAAAAAGTCTACGATACCATTTGCACATTCCGTGATCTGCACGGAGAAGCCTACTGGGCTCCCTCCCCTCTGCTAGCCCGGCTGGCACAGGAGGGCAGAACATTCGCAAATTGGGTTGACGACCAAAGCTAAAATTCCGCGCCATAGGGGGAACTGGTAGAGCTACCGATCCCCCTCTTTTCTTGTTGTAACCTAGATCAATAACCTGCAATACGATGACAAGACCTGGTATTTTAATAGAATCACAACCACCAACAAACCAATCATATCCCAACGTGCTACCAGGGCCAGAAGGCCACACCAGAGCCAGCGTCAAAAAGAACAACTGGAAAGGCATTGGTTTTGCACTTGCCACTGCGCTGGTAGCTAGTACTGCTGCGGCAGCAACTAAATGGATATCAGCTGCGGTACCCGTGCCATTGATTGTCCTCAGTCAATACAGTATCTGCCTACTATTGCTGGCTCCGTGGCTGGTGCGACAATCACCGCGACAACTCACAACCCAACATTGGAAAACCCATCTGATACGCGGCTTTGCCGGCTGGCTCTGTTTCTTCGCCTATTTTTCTGCGCTCAGCCGTATTTCCCTGATGGAGGCCGGATTATTGCGCAATGCAGCCCCCATTTTTGTTCCCCTTGTAGGTTGGCTCTGGGCTCGTGCACAGATACCAGTAACACACTGGCTGCCAATTGTGCTCGGACTACTGGGCATCACCCTGATTCTACAGCCAGAAATCAACGGTATTAGTAGTGGTCACGCCTTTGGCCTGATCTCGGGAATAACTTTGGCTGCGTCTATGGTGGGCACACGAATTTTGTCCCGCACTGACAGGCCGAGCTTAATTTTACTTTACTACATCCTAATTTCCTTTGCTTGTAGCCTGCCCCTGGGGATCTACTATTGGCAACCGATCCCAGCATGGACCCTGCCCTACCTGGCTTTTAATGGCGTTTCCGTATTGCTGGCTATATGGCTCTATACAAAAGCTTATAGCTATGCCAAACCCAGCGTAGTCTCACCAATCAGCTATTTTGGGGTGGTGATTGCAGGTATTCTCGGATGGCTAATTTGGCAGCATCTACCCAATATAACTGCAATGATCGGCACACTTATTGTCATCGGTGCAGGCCTACTCACGGTGTACTTCTCCACCCGGCAAGCGACTAACGTGCGTCCATCCTAAATTAATTTATTACAAGGCAATAGTTGATGAACTGGCACAATAAAAAACAACCACCTTTCAATGATCATTTGGGAATCAAGATTGAAGAATGGCAGGAAGGTCGTGTAGTGATCAGCGCTACCGTTCAGCCGGAACATTTAAATAGTCATAGAGTGCCCCACGGTGGTTTCATTACAACATTAATAGATGTCGCAGGTTCCTACAGCGGGCTCTACTGCCCATATCCCAACCGCAGAAGGAGATCGCTCACTCTATCCCTTACTACAAATTTTACTGGCCGAGCCAAAACTAATCAGTTAATTGCCATAGGGAAGTTAACAAATTCCGGGCATAAAATTTTTTATTCCACCATTGAAGTCTATGATAGCCAAGAGACTTTAATTGCAACCGGCCAAATGACCATGCGATATCGCAGCGGTAGTGAGATAATGGAAGGTGAAATCATAGAGGGCGACGCTGTAGAAAGCATTTAGCCATTTCAATCAAAAAGTATGGCATTGTGCAAATTCACCTTCAATGAAAGGCTTGACCTATCACTTGGATTCTGCCCAGAAATAAAAAAGGCGGCTCTGAAAACCCTTGTATTTTTTATGGTTAGCCCGGCTGCTTAAGCTATCTACTCAATGAACACAACCTGCCCAGACCACTGAAACCAAACAAAAAAACGCACAGTAAAACCAACATAAAAATATCGATCTTAAAGAAACAGCCAGGCCGTCAGTTAAGGATGTATTTAGAGATAAGAACTATTCTTTTGGTAAAAAACGGCTTAGCAGATCTTCGTTTAATGGATACTTTTTAAGCAATTCCACCAATTTCCCAGCCCCTTCCATAGGTTTCAGGCTGCTTAGCGCTCTACGTAGAATTCTTATACTTTCAATATTTTTGGAGTTCAGAAGTAGTTCCTCACGGCGGGTACTACTTTTAGCTATATCTAACGCAGGAAAAATTCGCTGTCTCGCAATTTCCTTTGATAAAACCATTTCCATATTACCAGTGCCCTTAAATTCTTCAAATATTACCTGATCCATCCTGCTCCCAGTATCGACAAGAACGGTCGCCAAAATCGTAAGCGACCCACCATTTTCTATCTTTCTTGCAGCACCAAACAACTTTCGCGGAATTTCCATGGCTCTAGCATCAATGCCACCCGACATTATACGCCCTCTACCCTTTTGCTCCGCATTATGTACACGTGCAAGCCTTGTCAGTGAATCAATAACAATCATTACATTGTGACCCTTACCTGCTTCCTCTCGAGCACTTTTGAGAAGATCATTAGCTACACGAACATGTTGTTCATAGCTATTATCCGAAGATGAAGCATGTACCTGAGCAGGAACACTACGCTTAAAGTCAGTCACCTCCTCTGGCCTTTCATCAATAAGTAATGCATAGAGTTTTATTTCTGGATAAGCTTCCCCTACAGCCTGGCAAATATGCTTTAAAATAGTAGTTTTACCGCAACCTGGCGGGGCAACAATCAAACCTCTCTGCCCCATGCCGATTGGTGTAATTAAATCCATCGCCCGCACTGTGAGCTCCGAAGAACCTAACTCGAAACGAATTGCCTCTGAAGGATTAACAGCCACACCATTTAAAAACCGCTTTTCAGGGTCAATATGAGAACCATCTTCCGGCTTTTTATCAGGTTGTTGCGAATCCAGATTCCTTTTAACTTTCAGAGATAAAATCTTTCTAGCCATAGCGTATATTTGAACACCTAATTAAATATATATTTTGGCGCAAGAACAGCACCATCAAAAAACTACCAATTTGATTCTGGACTTTCTTTGAGTGTTAGATCTAGCAATGCCACACCCCTTGACTCACCAACAGTAAGATTGTCATTTACTTCTTATTTTTAAGTAAATCTCACATCCCAGTCTTTTCAGATCAGCCGCCCAAAAACATATGGCAAACTTTCAGCAAAACCTTTGAATATAAAGTTTATATTTTTCAATGTTAGGCAATGATCCCTGAGTGGGCCGCAACAACCTGCCAACTCCCAGATACCTTTGACCATACACGTGTAAAAGCAAAACACCCTCCCGCCGACTCACCAGAATAGATTCCGTCAACTTTTGCTTTTACCGATACTACAGCCAAACTATCCCCGCTAACCAATATCTTTTGATCAGACAGCTCTATTGAAGAAAGGGCAAGATTACCACTTTCATGCGCAACAAGATCCATACTTTTGCTCAAGCGCTGCCCTAGATGATTTGTAAATATGAGATTTTCACTCAAAAGCTGATCAAGAATAGGTAAATCAGAAGATATCATGGCAAGACGCAGTCTTTCTTCAGCCTCAACAATCTCTTCTTCTAAAATGTTATTCATAAGATCCATCTCTGACTTTTCTGGATACAGAAATAATAGCAGTTAAAATAGGGCTAACCTTCCGGCCCTATTAAAAATCTCATAAATTACAATCGTATATTCAAGAGTAAATTACTATGAAGGCAGACTAGTTGGAGCCGAACTTCATAGGGTTTTTCCCATGCACTCTAAGCATAGTCATTTTAGCTTTTGAAACTGCACTGGGAGATCCACTTGTAAACCCAAAAAACAATTATCGCTATCCAGGCAAATATAAACACTACCCCTATATATTGCCATTTCCTGCGGGAAACGTGGAACCCCCCTATAATTCATGGAAATTTTGCAATTCCATCGAAGAAAACAGCCGCGAAAACGCTGGCAAAAAGATACTCAATCTTGCTCAATTTATCATACATAAACAAGCAGTTATACCCACCAAGTTAGGCCGGAACATCCAGTGCGGAATCTAACCAATTTTAGCTGCAACCTGATACACATCTCAAAACTCCAGGCGCATTTGCTAAAATCTAATCCGCACTTGGTGCAGCTCACTCAACGTTACCCACGCGTTCTTGCCTTTCCAGCTCCTCCTTCATTACCGCTTTGATCTCTTCTAGTACAGCATCCACATCTGCACTATCCGATGAGTTCTCAAATTTACCACTGAGCGTCGAATTGGGCCTTAGGTTGCCCTCTTCAAAGAGTGCCCACATTTCTTGAGCGTATTGTGTATCTAATAGGGCTGGTGAAAATTCACCATAATATCGGCGCATATTGTTGACGTCGCGTATAAACATTTCTTTTGCGTTATTATTGGCGGCGGCATTAACGGCTTGGGGTAAATCAATAATCACTGGCCCACTGCCATCGACAAGCACATTAAATTCTGACAAATCACCATGTACAATACCTGCACATAGCATTAATTTAATGTAATGCATCATAAGAGCATGGTCTTCATTTGCTTGCTCTTCAGACATCAGTACATCCCCGAGCCGAGGAGCAACATCGCCCTCTTCGTCGGTGACTAACTCCATTAATAGCACACCATCAACACAACCAAATGTCTCGGGTACACGTACACCAGCATTAGCTAAATTTGATAGGGCATCAACCTCGGCATTTTGCCAGGTCTCCTCCTGTAATTTACGTCCATAACTTGAACGCTTTTCCATGGCCCGTGCACGACGACCACTGCGAACTTTTCGGCCTTCTTGATATTCCGCTGCCTTTTTAAAGCTGCGCTTAGCCGCCTCTTTATAGACCTTGGCACAACAGATTTTGTCACCACGGCGGACAACAAACACATCGGCTTCTTTTCCACTAGTTAACCGACTAATAACTTCACTAATTAAACCATCTTCTACCAGAGGCTTTAAACGCTGGGGAACTCTCACTTATTACCTGCTAAAACAAAGGGGAATCAATACTTTCTTGAATATCTGTTTATCTATTTTCGTACACCTCACACTCAGCTGCAAGCCGTTATTACCACAAACAAATATCAAAGTCAACCCCCAAAGATCAAGAAAGAGGTCATGAATTGATTAGATGCTAGCTGAAGATTGAGCCTATTGCTTCTAGCACACCAGTAACCGCATCGACCAAGCCTTCAACAAAAGCGGTCAAAACACTAGCGAAAACCTCAATCAGCCCCTCACAGGATTCGGCCACAACAGCTGGGAGGAATAGACCCGCTACTGCGGATACAGCAATAGCTGATGATATTAATTCAGCGCCATATATTGCGCTATAACAAACAACACAAACTATTGCCAGTGAGAAAACTGACTGTAAAACTTTCAATAATTTAGATTTTTCTTTGGCATTCTCAGCCATAAAACTTCCTATATAACTCCCAAATAATCGGGAGTAAATTCTTCTGAAACAGAAGCATAATTTGTTGTTCGCTGTAAAATTTCCGCCTAAAGTGTGCTGGACATTGGGCAATGTTTAAGCGATTTGTTATGCATCATCGTTACTAACTGTGGATTTCTCTCGACTGTAGTAGTCATCGCATCCCTACACCTTGCCTGCAAAAAACCTAGTACCTTTTTAGCTGTAATTCTTCATCGTGCTTAGAGGCACGCGGCCAGTTGAACCCTGATAACCCTTAGTGGACAACTCTAAGTAAATATGAATAGAAATATAGGCGCCAAAATTAACTTATTATATTCCATTAAGTTTTCTTTGGCACCAAAGCTGCGTAAAATCGATAGACACTAAATGATATTAGTGGCTTCGATTGAGCTGGCTCCTGTGAGCCAATTGCTTAAGAGCTCCAAGAGACCCCAAAACTAACGACTAGATCCATCCTCTCAACAGGAGAACGGTAGCGTGATGTAAAAGTAGATAAAAGGCGCTGACCCAAGGTGCTACCAACACCAGGGGCCAGCTAACCAAATTGATACGCTAATTATCAAAATGGCTATATGCATAGTACGCTAGAAACCCGCTCGCCTTCAATAAAGTCGAGTACATTCAGCAGCTTGGAGCGATTCCCCAGGCTCTGGGAGCGTAGCGCCCGCCTTTTCTTCTTTTACGCCTACCGTTCTCGCGCTCCCCCTCGCATTTCCTCCATACGTTACTTTCGAAGCACTCCCACCGTGGAAGATCTCTCCGTCAGCAGGAAATGAACATGTTGATCTTGAAGCGCCGGACAGGCGAAAACCTAAGAATTGGAACAAATGTCTCTGTCACAGTATTGGAGATTAAGGGTAATCAAGTGAAGATAGGAATCCATGCTCCCAAATCACTGCCTGTACACCGAGAAGAAATTTATATTCGCGTCCAAAAGGAACGAAAGCTAAGCAATAAAAAACGCTGAGAAGTAGATTCTTTCAGGGAGGCCATCTCCCTGTGAGCTCCTCCTAGAAGGCCGACTAATAAGCTAAATAATACGCAATATCCACGGCCATTCAGTTGTCTATCAATAACGCAATAACGACCATTTTGCAGCGGCTGTCGCATAAGGTAAGCCGCCCAAGCTGCAGGATTTTCGGCAACTATAACTGCTTATTGTGTTTCTGCTATAGTGTACCGGCCATCATGATTACGCCGACATTTGCGGCAAATTTGGAGTGGTTTGTTTGCGCTAGCGTAGCGTAAAGGGCAAAAAGAACCACGGAAAATTTTTCCAGCCCGCTTGCGGGCGATGCAAGATGGCCTTGTTAGGCTTTGCTACTTATTGAGTGCCACCGCTGCTTTAGGCCTAGCGTGTATGTTAAACCGAGGAGTAAACATATGCCGGAACTTAAAAACCAAAAAGTTAACGAATTATCTGGGAAAGCTGGCATTATGAAGTAAAAACCCAGCGCTCTAATAAGCAAAACTGCTGAAATTAGCGCTAAACCCAGGCGAAGCAAAGGCAGCTTAACAATTAATCCCGCCCCAGAAAAAGCGTAGATGGCCCAAAGTAATAAAACGGCCGAAATTATACTGGTAACAATCGTTGGATAAAGATCACCCCTTTCAGCCAACTGAGCCATCTGCTCACCGGCGCCGAGAAATCTATACCAGTCGCCGCCAAAAACTATGCACCCGATATGAATTAGCGCAATCAATACGGTAAGTATTCCAGCTATTTTTAGAAGATTAATTCTCTGACTTTTCATCTACTCTCCTTGTGAAGCCTAACGCCGTTAGCCACGGCCGTAGTGGAGGCGCTCAAGTGCCGAAACGAAAATCCAGCCCGCATCAGGGCGTCGTTGGCTAACTTTGTTATGTGTTGATGTTTTTTTCAATTTCAGTTGCTGACTCTTGTATTGATAGATCTGTCGTATCTAGTGTCTTTGAACTCACTCCAGGAATTGTGGCTGCGAAATCAAACCTTTCTAAATAATTGAGCAAATATTCTTTTGATTGGATTTTATTGGTATTCTTTCGACTTTCACTTGTTACGCGGCGAATATGCTCTTCTAGTTCGCACTTTAAGCATATGAAGCTGGGGGAAATATTATATTTGCTTATAAAGTCGAGTAAACCACTTATAAAGTAATCACTGTTTGGGGATACATAGCAAAAGGTGAAGACTATCCCACTCGCTCCATTTTTAACTATTGTTTCAAACGCTTCCAAACATACGTTTCGTTGATACCGTTCAAATCCATTATTTCCAAACCCAATTACGGCACTTGATAAGTCAAATGCCAGGTGTTGTGGAAATACTTTCCAGTCTTTTCTCTTAGCTAAAGCCCGAGCAATACTTTCCTTCCCGATTCCTGAGGGGCCATAGATCATCACGAATTTCAAAACACTACTCCTTTAAGTGGTACACATAACGCCCTGCTAACCGGCAGCCGTGTGCGAAGCACGCTTTAGGCTGTCCAGTGGAGGCCGCTTTTTGGCCGGAACGGTGGTTGAGCAACTTGTTATGCCTTTGCACATGCAGCGACCTGGTTTATTTTTATGAGCTGCCCCTCATTGGTTTTAAAGAACAGCTTGTTACTTTTATAGACGGCCACAAGGCTAGAACTAAAGACACCGTTACTAACAAAATTGTCAGGAATTGGCCAGCCCGAAAAATATTGAATGCCACTCGGGCTTTTTATAGTAATGCACTCTTGATACCAATTTACCTTATCTTCAGAGCCCGACTCAATTACCCAGCTAAACTCCGTTTCGAATGGTGGGACGACTACAATTTTGTGGGCAGACTCATTTTTGACAATGCCATTAAAGGTTGCAGGACACCCTGGAAGTAAGGTTGCTATAAGTACTACGTAAAATATTCGATTCATGGTTTATAGGGCATAACGCTCAAAGCAGCGGTGCGTTTACGCATCCGCTGCCTTTGCTTGTATGGTTGTTCTTGTCCGATTCTGATGTTGAAAATCCTTTTCCCTAACGGGTAAATTGAGACCCACCTTCGGCGGCCACCGAAGGCCTTGTTTATCACCGTTCGCTGCCTGGCCGGTTCATAAAAGACCGATAACAAGTATGAACGTGATAAGCACTCACTAGGCATAACTCGAATAATCATGTGGGCCTCGAGCCCGAATAGCAAGGCGGAGATAGCTTATCTTATGGAACCTCAAGAGATCAATGTCGGTATCGATACTAGCAGCAAACAGCTCGATATTTCTGTGAGACCAACTGGCCAATTCTTTAGTGTTACCAATGATAAAGATGGTATTAAGGACGCCATTAAACGACTGCAACCCCTTAAACCCAAAAGAGTGCTTATCGAGTCCACCGGAAGACTTGAACTGGAGTTTGTCTGTGCTGCTCACAAAGCGGGACTGCCGATTGTTGTTTGCAATCCTTCGCAGGTAAGAAACTTTGCAAAGTCAGCGGGGCGACTCGCCAAAACTGGCAAGCTGGATGCTGTCGACATTGCTCACTTTGGGGAGGCAATGAAGCCGAGGCTATCATCGATAAAATCTGAAAAATTAAGGAATATCAGTGATTTACTGGTTGTAAGAAGCCAGTGCTTGGAGATGAGCACCATGCAAAAGAACCGTCTCAAGCGAATGCCTAAATCCGTACACAAACCTATTCAATCCATATTGAAAGCCATCAAAAAAGAGTTAGAAGTAATTGACAAGCAACCGGATAAACTCGTCAGCAGTATTGCCGAGTGGCGACAAAAACGTGACCTATTGTTAAGTGCTAAAGGGGTCGGGAATGTGTTGGCCTACACCCTGATGAGCGAACTACCGGAATTGGGAAAACTGAACCGAAAAGAGATTGCTGCACTCGTTGGTATCGCCCCAATGAACCGAGATAGCGGCAGCTTCCAGGGCAAGAGATATATTCGAGGCGGAAGGCATCGCGTACGCACAGTTCTGTTTGTTTCCATCATGTCGGCCATCCAGTGCCATCCTAAATTAAAGCCAATGTATAAACGCTTAGTCGACGCTGGCAAGCCTAAGAAAGTGGCCCTCATTGCATGTATGAGAAAGCAACTTACCATTCTGAATACGATGGTAAAAAACAACACATACTGGGATGAAAATATGGCTTAAAAGCTTGACGAAGAACCATAGTTAATTGTTATGTGTGATTACGATTAGCCTTAACTTTATACATGACAAAATGAATTAAGCTACGTGCGAATACTACGATAGCAAAGGCCAAAATTGAAACACCTAAAACAGCACTATCACCTACCATACCTGCATCATAAGTCGGATTACTTTCACGCTCTGCTTGCAAGAAAAAAATAAGCCACAAGAAAAACCATACAGCAGCACAATAAATCAGTAGTTTTTTACCCCAAGGCAATACTAATGGGAAAAATACTATCACCAAAAGTGTGCCCAATATGAAAAGTGCCATAAAATCCTTTTACACATAACGCTTCACATCACCGGCAACAAAAAGCATAGCGAGGAACGAGCAGCGCTTTTTGCTGTCCGAGTGCATGTGATTGTTATGCTTTTTTGCATTCAACACCGAGGCAATTTTCCCAACGCCCCTTATCTTCCACTTCTGTAAACGATGTGTCAGTAGCGTCACCATATTCTGCTTTTCTAATATCTATGAATCCTGCATTCTCTAATTCTTGTGCAATTGATTTGTAATCCCACATCCAGAGGTGTTGACTATTACCATACCATTCCAGCAAAAACCCCTTTAATCCTCGGCTTCTTTTTTCTTTTCCTAGTGATGTTTCCTTCAAAAATACAGATGCAGAATCAGCAGAAGAATCGTTGATGTATTTATTTATTGAATACTCCAAATCTGGAAGAACAAGCCGAAAACAACCTCCACTTTTCAGAACCTTGTGTGTATTGATTATTGCTTGCTTGAAGTCATCTAAAGAAAGATGTTCAAGAATATGTGAGCAATACACGCCTTTGCATGAATTATCAGGGATTGGCAATCCCTTGACTATATCACCATATTCAACATTCTGTGGAAATCTTGCATCATTTTTTGTATAGAGCTTTCCTATAATTGGTATCCGCTCAAAACGCAACGTAGGTGATGCGTCAAAGTTTTTCCAGTTTGCTGCGGCAGACCACCCACAGCCATATTGCACATACTCATTATTCATTAACTCGATCCTCCTTTTTGAGCATAACGCCAAGCTCACCCGCGGAGTCGGGTGCAGCGCCTAGTTATGCATTTTTACCTAATTCGCCTAGCAGTTGTTTTGCCAGAATGTTTTGGTTAACACCTTTTTTAAAGGCATTTTTTATTTTCAAATACACAGCCTCTGACTCCTTGGTATTGAATTTTTCGATAAATTCTTGCTCTACTAACTCCTTTAGCGAAAAATTGTTTCCGCCTAATCCGTGCCCCCAACCTTCAGAAACTCCAAATGGCTTATCAGATTCAGGGGTTATGGACAATACTTTTGGATGGGTGCCGTGATGGCCACCTTGCCAATTTCCCCTAATCACAACTATGTCGGTATATTTATTCATAGTGAAGGTGCATAACGTTGCAATAACCGGCGGCCGGAGCTGTTCATGCGTGAAGCGCATAGCGTTGGCGGTCCGGCGTGCGTCTTGTGCGCGCGTAGTTCATTGACTTGTATGGTTGTTCTTGCCCGATTCTGATGTTGAAAATCCTTTTCGCTAACGGGTAAATTGAGACCCACCTTCGGCGGCCACCGAAGGCCTTGTTTATCACAGTTCGCTGCCTGGCCGGTTCATAAAAGACCGATAACAAGTATGAACGTGATAAGCACTCACTAGGCATAACTCGAATAGTCATGTGGGCCTCGAGCCCGAATAGCAAGGCGGAGATAGCTTATCTTATGGAACCTCAAGAGATCAATGTCGGTATCGATACTAGCAGTAAACAGCTCGATATTTTTGTGAGACCAACTGGCCAGTTCTTTAGCGTTACCAATGATAAAGATGATATTAAGGGCGCCATTAAACGACTGCAACCCCTTAGACCCAAAAGAGTACTTATCGAGTCCACCGGAAGACTTGAACTGGAGTTCGTCTGTGCTGCTCACAAAGCGGGATTACCGATAGTTGTTTGCAATCCTTCGCAGGTAAGAAACTTTGCAAAGTCAGCGGGGCGACTCGCCAAAACTGACAAGCTGGATGCTGTCGACATTGCTCACTTTGGGGAGGCAATGAAGCTGAGGCTATCGTCGATAAAACCTGAAAAATTAAGAAATATCAGTGACTTACTGGCTGTAAGAAGCCAGTGCTTGGAGATGGGCACCATGCAAAAGAACCGCGCCTAAATCTGTACACAAACCTATTCAAGCCATATTGAAAGCCATATTGAAAGCCATATTGAAAGCCATTAAAAAAGAGTTAGAAGTAATCGACAAGCAGCTGGATAAACTCGTTAGCAGTATTGCCGAGTGGCGACAAAAACGCGATCTATTGTTAAGCGCTAAAGGAGTCGGGAATGTGTTGGCCTACACCCTGATGAGCGAACTACCTGAATTGGGAAAACTGAACCGAAAAGAAATTGCTGCACTCGTTGGTATCGCCCCAATGAACCGCGATAGCGGCAGCTTCCAGGGCAAGAGATATATTCGAGGCGGAAGGCATCGCGTACGCACAGTTCTGTTTGTTTCCATCATGTCGGCCATCCAGTGCCATCCTAAATTAAAGCCAATGTATAAACGCTTAGTCGACGCTGGCAAGCCTAAGAAAGTGGCCCTCATTGCATGTATGAGAAAGCAACTTACCATTCTGAATACGATGGTAAAAAACAACACATACTGGGATGAAAATATGGCTTAAAAGCTTGACGAGCAACCATAATCACTTGTTAGACGCATTTCGTTAACCATTGTATAGATACATTACTGTTTTTTTACTTGGACTTACGATTATTAAGCCTATTCGTCCAAATGAATAGAAATTACCTGACTCATTCACCATCTGATTTGCTAGCTCAACCATTTCAGGATCGATATCAATACAAAAACCATACGCACAAACATAATCGCAGATATCTAACTTCTCAGCATCTTTGCTGTTCTTCCAATATTTAGAAGGCTGAACAGGTGTTCCAGACCACTCTCTAAACGAGCGTGTAATTCGTCTTTGAGATCTATCGACTTCCAGATTCTGGAAAAAATTAATTCCGTAAGCTGTAATTTCTGAAGTAACTGATGGAGTTAGCCTAAACACCCTAATTCCTGCTTCATTACCACCAGGGCCGAATCCCCATGACCCTTCTTTATTATAGAGAACTTCATGAACCTTTAAACCAGAAGGGATAGAGCCAATAATAAAGTTTCTTTCATAGAGCTTGAATATAATAACAGGCGAGACGATAAGTATAAAAGTTATGAAAAAGAAATACTTTTTAGGAAGATTTTTGAATGCATAAAACCCCATGAATGACACGAGTAATATTACAAGTACTATGGTAATTAAAATAAAATAAATCATCTATATTAACTTTCCTAGCCGCCTAACGTTGCTAGCAAGGGCAGTCGAAGCGGAGCGTAGGCTGTCCAGCCCAGCCGGTGGCGCGAATATTCCAGCATTTCGGCGCTTACCTTCAGCGCCTTGGTAAAAAGTCTCCCACCTGTTGTTACTTCTTTCAATCAGGACTTTCCTACCGAATATATTGTATTTATATCGTTCCATGACTTTGGCCAGTTGCCTAACGCCTCAAACACCGGCGCAGCTTTTCTGCATCCGTGTGCGTTGAATTGTTAGGTGTTTTCCCCCAACTCGTCAATCACCATACCCTTCTAAGGAGTATAGGTAATACCACTATCCGAAATAAATTTGAAAGGAATGGAAACTGTTTTTAGGCCTACATTTTTACGTATGGCAAAGTGAAGGTGAGGCCCAGTTGAGTAACCCGAGGATCCAGACCTTGCAAGCACATCGCCTGCCTTAACCATGTCACCTGGTTTAACCGTGGCAGTTCCTATCAATATATGAGCATAAGTTGCGTAAGTGCCATCTTCGTGGAGCACTTTTACATAGTTTGCCTTATCAAGAAAGTACTTGTTCTTACCACCCATGTGATAATCATCTTTCACCCAGATAACCACGCCATCCCTAGCGGCACTGATATCCGTTCCGACAGGAAGCGCTATGTCTACTGCATATATGTTTGGTCGCTTAGAGTGTGAGAAACTTCCATTGAATCCCTGGGTAATCCTATGAAAAAACTTTGAGGATACCGGAAATTTGTAGAGATGGCCGTGCTCCGACGCAGAGGGGTCACCCAGCCGCCAGCGATAACGGAAAGGACCAATCTGTTGAGGGCTTGTATACAAATCTTTTTGACTCGCGGCTGGGACGACATATTTGTTTGAACCGTCTGCCAATTGAGACGATTTTATAAGAAACTCTACCGGAGCATGATAGGGGTTATCTGCGACCAAAATATTCATGCGACCTGCGTTACGACTGAAGACCCTCGGCGCGGACTCAATTACTTCTCTCTTATACTCTACGCTTTCAAATTCATTATCATTTATGTCTGATGGGCGCTTATCGGTGAACACCCACTTTCCTGATTCATCCTTGTACTTGTATATTTCTTGGCAAAATGCCTCTGTAGATATTAGTAGAGTTAAAACTATGAGCCTTATGAACATACTATGTTGACTACCTATTGATCCACCTAACGCCCGCACTGTGTGTTATACACATCATTTAAGTCCATTTAAAGCCTCCGCTGCCTCCATATAATGGAGAAGTTTAGTGTACCCCTGCCAAACGGTTTTAACTCCAGGCTCACCATCGCCGCTCCGCCCCAGAAAGCCTCCAAGTCCTGCCAACATACGCGTTATATCTCTCATACTTGGAGCTTCATTTGGTGGGGGAGTTTTAGCTTGCATTATCCATATCATACGCCACTCTTTTTCAGAGTAGACTTTCGTACACGATGTATCAGGAAGCGTTCGTGCTCGTGTTGTCATGGAGTGTAGACGCCACCCAATAATCATATAGATTGCAATACAGTTCAGCATTCGCTGCTCGGTTCTAAAGCGACTACTTTCTATCTGGCATCCGCCTTTCACCACTCTAAAATAGGTTTCAATTTCCCATCGACTTCGATACCACTCAATGATGATCCTCGCTTGCTTAAAGTCCTCAACTGCAAGATCGGTCAGCAGCATCCATTCAATACCTTTTTTGCCTTCTGGTGGGCTTAATTCCTTAGCAAAAACTGCGTAGATAGAAAGAGGTCGTTTTGATTTTCCTTTTCCCTGTAATCTTACTTCTGCAATGGATACACTGACCTTAGCTTCCCTTTCTGGCTCCCCATTCCTTTTGGGGATACCTACTGAGTATTTTCCGATGGACTTCTGTTTGGTCAAATAGTCCCAAAGTAAAGTCGTATCTTCTCCTTCGATCTCTAAACTACGATTAGCCTTGGCTCGAACAATATAGCTTGCACGCCGCTGTTCATTTTGATCTTCAGCTAATTGAAACCACTCATGAATATCCCCCTCTCTATCCGCGATACTCACAATCGTGGTTTCAGGGCAGCGCTCTTGTATCTCACAAGCTGATTCATAATGGTCTAGCCAGCGTCGACTCTCTTTATCTTGTATCGACTTGGTATAGCGAGAATTAGCACTAGATTCTTTATCTCGCTGCCACATGCTACCCTCAATAATTCCCAGATTATCTCTGGATGGTGTTATAGCGATAGACGTATGTAGGAGCTGCTGATTAGTCTCTTTGCGTCGGAGTGTTCCCATTTCTTTGCTTTCTAAATCGGTAGCAAAATTTAAGAAAGTGGTATCCTGAGGGATAAGAACAACTGGCTGAACCTTGATTCTTTCAAGAGTGGCTGATTTATGGCCACTCATAATGGAGTCAAAGCTGACTTTATCATTTTCGATAAATCGATAGGCTGCAAAGGTTTCTGCCCAAGACTTGTTTGCACAGGGTATACTACTCTTTGGGTCGGAACTTAAATTACTGAGAATATTGGACAAGCGCTTATTCAATCGTGTATCACCCATAACCTGATTTTTCACTTCGTCCCTGACCCAGTCCTGCATAATTATCCAGCCAAATCTGTAGCTCCTATACCGTACAAACTGTAACTCATTGATTTTTATAATAAAACTGAAAAAACTTGTGTATAAAACTTAGCGCCTTGCTCAGCGGCTTGTAAAAATGACGCTTGTTTTGCGAAGTTTTGTAAAACAAGTGACAGTTTTACAAGTCCGTTGCAGCAACTTGTATGGTTGTTCTTGCCCGATTCTGATGTTGAAAACCCTTTTCGCTAACGGGTAAATTGAGACCCACCTTCGGCGGCCACCGAAGGCCTTGTTTATCACCGTTCGCTGCCTGGCCGGTTCATAAAAGACCGATAACAAGTATGAACGTGATAAGCACTCACTAGGCATAACTCGAATAGTCATGTGGGCCTCGAGCCCGAATAGCAAGGCGGAGATAGCTTATCTTATGGAACCTCAAGAGATCAATGTCGGTATCGATACTAGCAGCAAACAGCTCGATATTTCTGTGAGACCAACTGGCCAATTCTTTAGTGTTACCAATGATAAAGATGGTATTAAGGACGCCATTAAACGACTGCAACCCCTTAAACCCAAAAGAGTGCTTATCGAGTCCACCGGAAGACTTGAACTGGAGTTTGTCTGTGCTGCTCACAAAGCGGGACTGCCGATTGTTGTTTGCAATCCTTCGCAGGTAAGAAACTTTGCAAAGTCAGCGGGGCGACTCGCCAAAACTGGCAAGCTGGATGCTGTCGACATTGCTCACTTTGGGGAGGCAATGAAGCCGAGGCTATCATCGATAAAATCTGAAAAATTAAGGAATATCAGTGATTTACTGGTTGTAAGAAGCCAGTGCTTGGAGATGGGCACCATGCAAAAGAACCGCCTTAAGCGAATGCCTAAATCTGTACACAAACCTATTCAAGCCATATTGAAAGCCATTAAAAAAGAGTTAGAAGTAATCGACAAGCAGCTGGATAAACTCGTTAGCAGTATTGCCGAGTGGCGACAAAAACGTGACCTATTGTTAAGTGCTAAAGGGGTCGGGAATGTGTTGGCCTACACCCTGATGAGCGAACTACCGGAATTGGGAAAACTGAACCGAAAAGAGATTGCTGCACTCGTTGGTATCGCCCCAATGAACCGAGATAGCGGCAGCTTCCAGGGCAAGAGATATATTCGAGGCGGAAGGCATCGCGTACGCACAGTTCTGTTTGTTTCCATCATGTCGGCCATCCAGTGCCATCCTAAATTAAAGCCAATGTATAAACGCTTAGTCGACGCTGGCAAGCCTAAGAAAGTGGCCCTCATTGCATATATGAGAAAGCAACTTACCATTCTGAATACGATGGTAAAAAACAACACATACTGGGATGAAAATATGGCTTAAAAGCTTGACGAAGAACCATAGTCACTTGTTAAGTGCTGAACTACTTGCACGCCAGACACTCCACACTATTAATTGTTGAATACTCCGCATACCAATAATGCGGGTCGTTTATTTTACGGTACTCTAAAGACTCGAAGGTATAGGGCTTGTGGAAACGATGCTTTAGGATTACCAAGTTCTTGCACTTGGGTGGCCAAGCAGAAGCTTCAGCTACTTCGTTACCACGAGCCAACTCTGCACTTAGAATTTCATTCAGTTCACTTGACTCGAACAATGCTTGACTCTCCTTGTGCACTTAACGCTAAGCTAACCGGCAGCCAGTGCGAAGCACGCTTTTGGCTGTCCGACGGAGGCCGCTTGCGGCTGGAGTGTAGTTGAGCGCCTTGTTAAGCCTGGCACACGATAAAGAAGCGCTTATCATCTATGTTTTCCCCAAAGCCTATTACTGGGTTATCTATTCTTACCCATGAATCATCAAGTGTTTTCTCTAAGGCCGACACTAGTGAAAACCCAGAATCAATCATGGCTATTTCAGTATATGCTTCAGAAACTTTTAATGCCTCTTTGCCAGATGACACATGAAAAAGACATTCTTCATGCTCTATATCGACACCAATTTTATTAATTGGCTCAATTGATTCAGTTTCATATATTTCACCTGAATCATCTATTTTTACTGAAATCACGAACAAACCAAAGTCGTTATCTATGACCTCTGATTCTTCAAGCTCATTAATAATACAACCAACATACTTGCTCAATGGGTATATTCCTTTGGGGGCTTAACGCCCGCAGTAACCGGCCGGAGCTGCAAAGCAGCGGAGGTCCGGCGTAAGCCACGCAGTGGCTGGAGCGAAGTTCACTGCTTGGTTATGTTTTACCAACACGAAAGCTCCTTAATATCCTACCGACAACTACAGAACAAAAGAAAGAGACTACAGCAGAAATAGTGATTGTAAAAATCAGAGCTGTGTTTCCTGTTAGGACCATACCGTTTTCACCCGTCACTTTGAAATAGTCGAAGTCAGAGAAAAGCAAATATAGTGGAATGGGTAGACTACAGGCTATCACTGAAACGATAACAGCCAGCCAATATCGTTGCTTGAATACCAGATGAGC
Organism: Microbulbifer sp. GL-2; assembly: GCF_007183175.1. Classification (NCBI taxonomy): domain Bacteria; kingdom Pseudomonadati; phylum Pseudomonadota; class Gammaproteobacteria; order Cellvibrionales; family Microbulbiferaceae; genus Microbulbifer; species Microbulbifer sp. GL-2. The sequence goes on along the minus strand of NZ_AP019807.1, from coordinate 3,411,988 downwards.
AGACAGCGATACCAATAGCATGATCGACAATACTAAAATCGCACCTTTCATCTTAAAACCCGATACTCTCTTGGTGAAACATAACGCCTTTGTAATGGGCCGCGTTGTTGCGAAGCAACGCTTTTAGCGGTCCAGCACGAAGTGCGTTCATTGACAAACTTGTTAAGTGTTTTTGCTTTAGTGCTTTCTAAAATCACGCCTCGGTGCCTCTATGCCGTGTTTTTCTTCTCGGATTTCTTCGAGCCATAGTAATCGCTTGAAAAATGATTTACGACCAGCGGTAGTGCCGCCATTTTTGGAACCCCGCATGCAGCGCTCAATTTCCTTATTAATATCGGGGAGCGACATGCTAGAGAATTTCTCTAATTCTTTATCACTCCCTTTTGAGCCACTTTTCACTCAATTGCTCCTGACACTTAACGCCGCTAGCAAGGGCAGCCGAAGCAACGCGTAGGCTGTCCAGCCCAGCCCCGGAGGGGTTGGGCGAGCTTGACTAGCCTGGTTATAGCTGGCGCACTCGGGACCGACTACTAGCACTTTGCCAGCCATAGTTTGGCTGGCCGCTGCCCAATATTTACGAGGGAAGAATACCGCACTTTCCCCAACCAATTCCTATCTTACTGGCACTCCACGAAATTGCAGCAGACTGCCCCTTTTTACAGCAGCTGAGCGAACACTCTAGGAACGAAACTGCTTGAATTGCAATCAGCAAAATTTGCTCAATGCTGGTTGTTCTTTAGTGGTACTAAACCTTCAGTTACCACGAAAACTCAATAAAACTGACCGCCACAATAACGCCGTGCTTACCGGCGAGTAAAAAGCGTGCTTTTTGCGAGTCCCTGCCTACACAGTAGGCGGTCCGGTAGAGCACTTTGTTATGGATTAGCCAGTACACACTAGCTCACGTTCTTGTACTATATTGCTGCCTTCAAAAATGAACTCGTAGATAAAGCAGCCCTCGACCGATTCATCGAAAAATCCAGGTTCCAACTCCAGAGTTGGCGAACACAACCGAGTTTGCTTCCCAGACGTATACCAGTAGTACTTTTTGGGCGTTTTGAAGAACACCGACTCTTTTGGGATTAATTCCAAATAGACTCGCTGTGATTCAGAGGTTAGATCAACTAACTCCCATTTCTTTTTGTTATCGGGATCACCGCAATAATACTGGGCCCCCAATGAAGAGCAACCTCCCAACGTCAAGAAAATTACCAATAATAGATTGAGCTTAGGAAAATTCATAATAATCCATAACGCCCGCAACAGGGGCGACCAATGCCATGCACATTTTGTGCGAAACTGGGAGCGTAGCGACCCGCACATAATGTGCATGGCGTTGGGCGTCCCGCGGAGGCCCGAAGGGCCGTAGCATACTGCTTGCGATTGTTAGCATTGGCGCTCTCCGAGGTAATTGAGCAGCTCACCTAATTGAACTTTTGGTATTGCTTCGAGTAAAATTGACGATGCTCCATCCGCCGAAAATACCTCGAGGGTTTTAATATAATTAGGAACATGTGATTTTATGAAAACCTTCTGAACTTCATGAACCTTTATTTTTACATAGTTTCTTGAGCCAACATTCTCTGGAAGCCAAACCTCACCATTACCATATTTTATTGAAAGTGGCTTATACCGAAGTGTCTTCAGCCCAAGTAAAATGAAGGCCAACCCAAAAACGCCAATAGATATGCTGAAGAAGGCCAGGGTTTCAAGATTCATAGATGAAGCCCAAAACAGATAAGCACCCGCTATTGTGGCTCCCCCAAGTATTATCTGAACAACTCCATTTCCGCGATATCTAAGTTCGATGATTTTCATAATGCTAACGCCCAGCGCAGGCGCAGCCAGCGCGGAGCGCATTTTGTGTTAATGTTTGAGCGCCAGCGAGTAACACAAAATGTGCGTAGTGTTGGCTGTCGCTCTGCCGCTGCTTGTTATGCATAGGCCTCGCTCATGGGGTGGATCAGCTCTGAGTAGTACTTAAACTCAAGGATGTTCCCCGATGGATCTTTTATAATGTATTTTCCAGACTCGGCTTCAGTATCTATTTTTATTACATTTGGCGAAAGAACATAACCAGTATTACTTGCGGAAACTCTTTCAGAAAGATTATGCCACTCATCTTTATCAAGAATCACACCAAAGTGATCAATAGGGCTTACTTCGGATGGGCAATTATTCCTATGGATAGTTAGTTGGTGGCCGAAAAAGTGAATATCAAGCCATGTCTCTTTTTCCCTACCGGTACGACACCCAAGCACTTCCTCATAAAATTTTCGGGTGGTTTCAAAGTTGTCAGCCACAAAAGATAAATGGAATATTCCTTTCACTTCTTCCTCACTTCTTTAATGCACAACGCCCCGCGGAGGCCCGAAGGGCCGGAGCAAACTGCCTGCGATTGTTATGAGTTCCACGCCTCGATGGAGGTAATGGTGTACCTTTTGCTCTCATAAATCCTTTCACCAGGGCAAAAATAATCGATGAATACGCCCATGCTAGTTGAGTTCTTACTAACCAAATAGCCAACCGTTTTTGGGCTTTCTGCTCTCCTGGGAAGCTCTGTAATGTAGACTGAAATTTCTTTGCCGCTCTTATCTAAGATAAAGCTTCCGCTCCTAGCCGGTAGGCAGCCATTATTGATGGCCGGCGGGCCAATAATTTCTACCATTGTCGCGCTGCCTTCAGGAGCGATTTTTACTTTAAAGCCAAGCTTTAACGCAGAGTCTGGAGATAGCTCTACCTCTTCAGGGCCTCCGCTACCATAAGCCGGAACGACAAGGAGCATATTTAAAATAAGTAAAAATCTTCGAATCATGCTCTACTCATAACGCCTCAAACAGGGGCGCGCGTTAGCGCGTCCCGGCCGAAGGCCCTTGCTGCTTTGACTTGTTATGTTTTATTGCCCAGTACGTGCCTTGAACTAACAGGCAGCTTACATACAAAACAATTGCGATTACACCTAGTAATATAGGCCATGTTGCAACATACATATGTGATGCCCCTTCGTAGTATTCGGGGCGCTCACGTATAAAAAGTAGATAAAACCACGCCAACAGACTTAACCCAAGTACAGAATCAGAGGCCAAACGGTAAATATTAATACCACCAAGTTTAAAGCGAGTTTTGTATGATATGAGCAGCGCTATACCGGCTGGAATGCTAGTTGCAATACCTGCGATTAATGCTGAAGTTACTACATTTATATGAATATCAGATATTGATGCATGTCGCAGAAAATCAAGAACTACGTTTATGCATGCCATTACCACTAATACTGATATCAATCCTATTCTCGGCATATTCTCAATTCATTGCGAAAACATAACGCCGCCAGCACAGGCCGGAGCACGCAGTGCGGAGGTCCAGCCCCGAAGGGGCGATTGTGCCTGGCCTTGTTAAATGCATGTTACTCCCAGCCTTGCTCGGAATATGTTTTTTTATCTTCTTCTGGGTAATCACTTTTGTACTCACCCCACCCCATGTGCTGATAGTACTTTGTCATTGCTTCGAAGTACGACGACGCTTCACATGTCCACGCGAGTTTTGCTCCGGGTTCTAGCAAATTGCGTGCGCTGTCGCCATGCGGTCCCGCTAGGCAAAACGTCTGCTCATCTTCATTCTCTATCCAGAGTTCGTGCTTCATAATTCTTGGGGCATTTAACGCCCGCAACAGGGGCGACCAATGCTATGCACGTTTTGTGCGAAACTGGGAGCGCAGCGACCCGCACAAAAGGTGCATAGCGTTGGGCGTCCCGCGGAGGCCCGAAGGGCCGTAGCTTACTGCTTGCGCTTGTTAAGTTTTGGGTGTACCTGGGACTCATCATACTTGCTGTCGAAGCAATCCTGGAATTGCGCGTATTCAATATTCTCTGCTTTAAGAAGTTCTAACATTGAACATTGCGTATAAAGAGTGGCGGCCTTTTCAATTTCACTAGATGATGAATTGCTTGAAAGTTGAGAAAGCTCGCTCCCCACACAAGGTTTAGAATTTTCAACCACATAATCTATACACTGTCTAGACTCAAAGTCGATCTCCGGCTTTATACATGCCAAGAAATTTTTGTTTCCTTGACAGAAATAACTCGCGGATTTTTCAGTCACCACGTCAACCTCTACTGCCGTAGCAGCCAAAGGAACTGTCATTAGGAATATCAGTAAATTTGAGAATTTCACTTTTACCTCGTGAAAACTTAACGCCCAGCGCAGGCGCAACCAGCGCGGAGCACCTTTTGTGTTAATTTTTGAGCGACAGCGAGTAACACAAAAGGTGCTCCGCGCTGGTTGTCGCTCTGCCGCTGCTTGTTAGGCTGTAGTCGTGACAAATACAGCGCCAGTAACTAAAGCTATGATAGCTAGAATAATCAGTACACTAATACCAAAAGCCTTCCAGTTAGAGGACATAGTCCCCCCCGAACTAATATGCTCATTAATTAGAGCTTCTTGCTGGCTTTTGGCGATTTGAACCATTGCAATAACTTGTGGGATTGTGAATGCTATATTAGGAATATTTATGTCCTCGGGAATTAAATAGACAACTCCGAAAATCGCTATTGTTGCAACAATTGAAATGACGATACATTTCGTTGCTTTGTCATATAGCCCGAGCCTTTTGTAATTCAAGTACATAAGAACCCCCCCAGCTAAGATTGATCCGACAAATGTAGCCACACCGATGCCAGAGATCTTATATAAGGGGGAGACACTTTTCTTCTTAGTCTCTAACTCAGATGCGGGAGGGTGGTAGATTTCATCCATGGTTTTTTATCTCTATTTGAAGCCTAACGCTCAAAGCAGCGGCGCTCTTAGCGTCCGCTGCCTTTGCTTGTTAGGGCTCGAAGTTTCTCCGAAGCCCTTTCCCTGACAACTTGCCAGGAATCATTTATTAGAACCCTCAATACCGCTTCAGTAATTTTACCGTTGTTCGCGAGCGCATTCCTTACGGATTCATCTTTATCTTTTGCTAGTTGCAGCATGAGCGATTCTGGAATTTTCCTTTTACGAGCAACCATGCCTCGGACTTTTGGGTCATCGTGCGCTGCTAGATTTTCTAGTATTTCGACTGGTACAGTTTTGTTCTGCGCTACCCAGAATGCCAGTTTTGGATATTTCTCGAGAACATCCTCCCATATTTTCGTGGGAGCCTGGTCATGAGCGGCGCGAGTATATTCATCTATTACTTCGCTTTCTCTAAGCCTTTTAAATTCTTCTGCAGACTCAATCATGAGGTGCCCTAACATTTATATAGTGATCATCACGACCACTATTATCTTGATTACTATTTCAGATGCAAATTCCCGCCACTGCTCTGACTTCCCTTTAAAAATCAACTAGATACAATCAGTTGGTACCATCTTCACAAATGGAAAAATGGTCATCATGACCACTATCACAGATTTTCTTACCGTATCCAACCCGTTGATTTCATTAGGCTTTTATCTCCAATCTACAAATACTCAGAAATAACGGTCATGACGACCGAAATCTCTGGCCTGTTTTGGTCACGAAATGGGTGTAGGTTTGAAATTATTGAACGCTGGAATTATTAACTGGTACTCAACCTGGGGGCCATTTCTTAGCTTCCGGCTCTTAACTCTCAGCTTTATTTCCAGTAAAGAAAAACCCCTTGCCCAAGTGTCGATCTCAGAGCAAGGGGCCAATGTGATAGCATTAAAATTAAGCGGTTAGGCAATCCGCCCTGCGCGCAGCCACTCCGATACGCAGAAAGCCAGCTCCAGCACTTGGTCGGCATTCAGTCTTGGGTCGCATTGGGTGCGATAGCAGCTGGCAAGATCGGCTTCTGATATTTTCCAGGCGCCGCCAGTGCATTCGGTAACGTGTTCACCGGTCATTTCCAAGTGGATACCGCCAGGGTGACTGCCTTCGGCCCAGTGTACGGAGAAGAAGTCACGAATTTCACGTAGGATTTTATCAAAGTCGCGGGTTTTGTAACCATTGCCGGCTTTTACGGTATTGCCATGCATGGGGTCTGTGCTCCAGACCACGGAGCGGCCTTCCCTTTGTACTGCACGCACAAGTTCTGGCAGCTTGTCCCCTAGAGTATCGGCCCCCATACGAGTGATCAAAGTAAGGCGACCTGCATCGTTTTCGGGATTGAGCTTGTCAATCAGGCGCAGCAGCTCATCCGGCTGCATACTGGGGCCGACTTTTACACCGATCGGGTTACAGACTCCAGACAGGAACTCCACGTGAGCACCATCCAGCTGGCGGGTTCGCTCACCGATCCAGAGCATATGCGCGGAGCAGTCATACCACTTGCCGGTGAGGCTGTCAGTGCGGGTCAATGCCTGCTCATACTCCAGCAACAGCGCTTCGTGTGATGTGTAAAGTACTGTCTCACGAATGGCAGGGGTGTTTTCTGAAGTCACACCACACACCGCCATAAATTCCAGGGCTTCCTGCAGGCGCTCAGCCAGCTGTGCATATTTTTCGCGCTGAGGGTTGTTCTTGAGGAAGCTCAAGTTCCAACCGTGCACTTGGTGAAGGTCCGCCAGGCCGCCTTGGGCAAAGGCACGCAACAGGTTGAGTGTGGCAGCCGACTGGTTATAGGCGGTGACCATGCGCTGGGGGTCTGGTTGGCGGGCCTCATTGGTAAAGTCAATGCCATTGATAATATCGCCGCGATAGCTGGGCAGCTCAATACCATTCACAGTTTCAGTATCCGCAGAGCGAGGCTTGGCGTATTGGCCGGCCATCCGCGCAACCTTAACTACAGGCAAATTACCGGCAAAGGTGAGAACCACTGCCATTTGCAGCAACACTTTAAAAGTGTCACGAATACGGTTTGCATTGAAGTCAGCAAAAGACTCTGCACAGTCACCGCCCTGTAACAAAAACGCTTTGCCTTCTGCTACCTGGGCCAACTGACGCCGCAGCTCGCGTGCTTCAGCAGCAAACACCAATGGCGGGTGGCCCGCAAGCTGCTTGGCTACCTGGGAAACGTCTTCAGCGGAGGCGTATTTGGGCTGTTGGTGTGCGGTGAAGTTTCGCCAGCTCTGTGGGGTCCAGACTTGGGTGGGGGATTCAGACACTGGGACTCCTAGCTCAACTTCCATCTTTCACTCTTACTTCTATGGATAAATCTTAAGGGGTGAGTATTCAGCTCACCCCCAAATGTGCCGAATTTACAGCACGCTGGCAACTGCCTTACAGAAGTATTCCATATTATTGGAACTCAAGCCGGCAATACTAATGCGGCTGGAGTCCACCATATAGATGGAATAGTCACTCTGAAGCTGCTGCACCTGCTCCGGGCTGATACCCAGGAAGGAGAACATGCCTTTCTGCTGACGGATAAATCCGAAATCGCCGGCAGCCCCAGCGGCTGCAAGGCCCTCTACCAAACCAGCACGCAGCCCGTTGATGCGTTCACGCATCTCAGTAAGCTCCGCTTCCCAGTTAGCCTTAAGGCCTGCATCTGTAAGAATAGATTCCACAATCGCTGCACCGTGAGAAGGTGGCATGGAATAGTTCCCACGAATCGCACTCAACATCTGACTGTGGCCTTTATCGGCGCTCTCAGCATCAGCATAAATCACCATGGCCAGGCCAACGCGCTCACGGTATAGGCCAAAGTTCTTGGAGCAGGAAGCCGCTACCAGCATTTCGGGTACAGATTCCGCCATCAGGCGTAAGCCATAGGCGTCGTCCTCCAGGCTTTCCCCAAAACCCTGGTATGCCATATCAATAAACGGGGTAAAGCCCTGCTTCTGGGCCATTTCCGCCAACACTTTCCACTGCTCACGGGACAGGTCCGCGCCACAGGGGTTGTGACAGCAGGCGTGAAACAGGACCACATCGCCCTCGCCCACGTTCTTCAGAGTCTCCACCATCTTGTCGAACTGCAAACTGCTGGTCGCACGGTCGTAATAGGGATAGCTCTTGATTTGCAAACCAGCGTTACCCAGCAACGGCACATGGTTTGCCCAAGTAGGATCACTCACCCAGACGGTGGCCCCTGCCTTGGCCCGGTTGATCAGTTCCGCCAAAGCGCGCAGGGCGCCACAACCACCAGGAGTTTGGGCAGAACGCACGCGGCCTCCGACCAGCGCGGGGTGTCCGGCGCCCAGTACCAGCTCCTGCATCACAGAATTGAAGCCTGGCGTGCCAGCAGGACCAATATAGGCTTTAGTCTCTTCGCTATGCAGAAGCCGCGTTTCAGCTTCCTTTACCGCCTGCAAAACCGCAGTATGGCCGGCCTCATCCTTGTAGACCCCTACACCAAGGTCGATTTTGCTGGGGTTTTCATCCGCACGGTAACTGGCCAGCAGACCCAGGATGGGGTCTGGCGGGAGGCTGCTTAAATGCTCAAACATCTGAAAACTCCTTTATTTATCCTATTTATTCATCAATCAAGCCGCGCTCAGACCACTCCTTCGCGCGAACCATCAGTTTTTCGATAATGCCATCCAGTTGCTCCCTCTCCTCCGTGGAGAGCGAGGCAATCAAATCATTTTCGTATTGCTGCGCCAGCGGAACTATGCGTGCGTAGACTTCACGCCCCAGCTCAGACAGGTTCAAGACCTGGCGCCGACGATCCGCAGGGTCTTCGCTGCGAGTGATGTAATCATTCTTCAGTAGAGAAGAAACCGCTCTGCTGATTGCCACTTTATCCATGGCTGTCTGTTCTACCAGTTCCGCGGCTGAGAGGTCGGGAAAGCGCCCAAGGATTGCCATCACGCGCCAAGCGGGAATGGTGAGATGGAAGCGTGCACCATATGCTTGCGAAATGGCGTTACTCACACGGTTTGAGAGTACCGACAGGCGGTACGGCAAAAATTTCTCCAGGCGCAACTCATCCTGTTTTACTGCCGTTACCGGCGTATTTTGGTCATTGATCATGGCTGCTCTCACACCTGCCTGTCTGCAAATCCGGGTTGTACCAGATGCCCAATTTAACTAACATTGGTTTCAATTGTAACCACTGCGCGTGCAATTATTACGCTGGGTTTACTTGGAGCACCGGACAAAATTGGTCGCACAGTATAGGTTTTTTTGCGCCATCTTTGTTAACCCAATGCCGGTTAAACGCAAGAAATATGCGCGACACTGCTGTAGAAACGATCAACTTTCCACCTGCCGATAAGCGCCCTGCCAAGCAGAAGCGAGGCTGCCCATGAACAAGTGGATACGCTTTCCCCGCATTGAAGGCACAACCAGCCGCCAAGCCCACGCAGACTTTCCAGCCAATACTTTTGAAAGGGAGATGGGCAAGGAAGGTTTCTTTGGCCCCTGCACCCATTTCTACCACGGCCATCCCCCGACCGGCTGGAGCAAATTTGAGGGACCACTACGTCCTCACGCTTTTGACGGTACAAAAATGACTCACAAAGGGGGTAGCCCCTGGGATCAGAAGCCAATCCTGCGCAACAATAACAGCCTTATCGGCCTGTGGACCTGTTACGAGCCTATGGATCACTTGGTGCGTAACGGCGATGGAGATCAGCTGCTTTTTGTCCACAATGGCAGCGGTGATCTGTTTTGCGATTTCGGCCACCTATATATCCGCGATGGCGACTATATTATCCTGCCGCGCGGTACTATGTGGCGCCTGGTACCCACCCAAGACGAACCTCTGGAACTTCTGATGGTGGAGGCGAGCGGCGGTCATTTCCAGCTTCCAGAAAAAGGGATATTGGGCCCCAATGCGATTTTCGATCAGGCAATCCTGGACGTGCCCAAAATTGACGACGCATTTCAGAACCAGCAAGGTGATACTGAATGGCGGGTGATTGTAAAAGCCCGCCAGCAACTCTCCACGATTATTTATCCTTTTAACCCACTGGATGCCATCGGCTGGACCGGTGACAACCTGGCTGTGCGGGTGAATTGGCGGGATATACGCCCACTAATGAGCCATCGCTACCATCTTCCCCCCTCAGCACACACTACCTTTGTTGGGCCCGATTTTGTGGTAGCCACTTTTGTCCCTCGCCCTCTGGAGAGTGACCCCGGTGCGCTCAAGGTGCCGTTTTTTCATAACAATGACGATTACGACGAACTGATTTTTTACCATCGCGGAAATTTTTTCAGTCGCGACAATATTCATCCGGGCATGCTTACCTTACACCCGATGGGCTTTACCCATGGCCCACACCCAAAAGCTTTTGCCGTCGGCGCCAAGCACGCCAGGAAGGAAACCGATGAAGTCGCAGTAATGATCGATAGCCGTATACCGTGGGACATATTGCCAGACGCCCATGCGGTAGAATTGGCAGACTATGTCAATTCATGGAAGGCAAAGTGACTCGGGGCACAATATCAAGCCGACAATTAACTTTTACCCAAGCAATAACAAAGAATGAAAGGAAAGAAAATGGACCTTTACGGATATTTCCGCTCCTCAGCAAGCTACCGTGTTCGCATAGGCCTCAACCTGAAAGAGCTGGAGTATAACTACCATCCAGTCAATCTGGTGAAAGGGGAACAGCTCGGCGATAGCTACAAAGCACTCAACCCGCAAGGGATGGTACCCACTATTGAAGAGGATGATTTTAGCCTTACCCAGTCCATGGCTATTCTCGAATGGTTGGACGAGGCCTACCCACAGCCCCCCTTATTGCCGAAAGGACGCGAAAACCGCGCTCACATCCGCGCCCTGGCTCACACTATCTCCAGTGATATCCAACCCATACAGAACCTGCGTATTCTCAAGTATCTTCAGGGCGAACTCGGGATCAGCGACGAGCAGAAAATACAGTGGATTCAACATTGGATTCACCTGGGTTTTTCAGCATTGGAACAAGAGCTAGACCCCAAACCGTTCGCCGCTGGCGACAAACCAGGTCTATTTGAATGCTGCTTGCTACCTCAAGTCTATAGTGCTGAACGCTTTGGTATGGGTTTGGTTAAATACCCCAAAATCCAGAAAATTGCCGAAGCCTGTAATGAGTTGCCGGCTTTTATCAATGCACGCCCGGAAAACCAACCCGATAGCACTCTCTAGCCACGTTATTTTGTTCGTAGGGGCACTTGTTAAAACCAAGCGCCCCTACGCCACTTTACCGATCAGTGAGGGCAAGCTCATACCACTTTCAGCGAGTATCGAGCTAATCATTCTGCAATAAACCCAGTTCTGATTACCCATATCTAGCGGCCGGCTTAGCAAACACAAAAAGTCACCATAAACTTTTATCTAGTTAGGATAACCCATTCAAATTTAAAGCTGGCTTGGTCGTTAAATAACTTATCACACAGATATTTGATAAGGTATCGAGCTACAATGGAACGCTCACACCGCCTAGGGAAAAAGAGTGTTTTAGTTGGGGTTACCGCTATCAACTGACAGCATAACCAGGTCCTAACTTATTGATAATAAAGATAATGTCGTAACGAAGTCACCTAGATGCCAGTTCCCGACAGCTGTGAAATTCACTATAAATATCTCCAAAAGCCAATTTAAAGGAGCTGTATGATCATCAGAAAGCTAAGACTTCAACGCGGATGGTCTCAAGAACAACTGGCCAGATTAAGCGGGCTCAACATCAGGACTATCCAGAGAATAGAGCGAGGGCAAAACCCTAGCCTAGAATCACGAAAAGCTTTAGCTGCTGTTTTTGAAATCGACTTATCAGAGCTACAGGAGAGTGAAGTGAATACAGAGCAGGATATATCCGACCGAGAAAAGCGGGTTATAGAACACGTTCGCGATATTAAGGCATTCTATTCCCACGTAATCACCTATGTACTGGTGATAATTGGCTTGTTCATACTGAATCTGATTACATCGCCAGGTTACTTTTGGGTACTATGGGCCGCACTTGGCTGGGGCATAGGTTTAATATCTCACGGCATGAGTGTATTTGAGGTATTCAGCTTATTTGGGCCCGAGTGGGAAAAAAAGCAAGTGGAAAAGAGGCTGGGGAAGAAACTCTAACTTTCATTAAAAATACGTACACTTAAAAAGCCGGAAATTGTGAGGAACTCAGCAAAAGTTCAGATGTATTCTTTATAGTTTCCCGGCGTCATATGTTCTTCATAAGTTGTTCATATAATCCAACTTTAACTACTTCTTTCCATAGCAATAAAAAACATTCAACATAAGCGGACACCCCAATGTCGAAGCCCTTCTTCAGCAAACTTATTTTGTCAGCTATGACAATGTTAAGCTCTACAGCTTTTGCCAGCACAATACTAGCCGTAGCAGACCCAGTACAATCCAGCCATCGCGTTGATCAGCTTTACTACCTGCAACCCCACAATAGTTATGAGCGTTTAGCCAGTGGGGAAACACTAACTGACTGGCTGGATAAGGGCTTCCGCTCCCTTGAACTGGATGTAGTCGATCACGGCCCATGGCAAGGCAGCAGCCACGGCCCCTATGTCGCCCATGGTCAGAGTGATATCGGCAATCATATGTGTAAAAGTAATGGCAGAGATGATCGCCTGGAAAACTGCCTGGACGACATTAAAGCATGGCTTGCCAATAATGAGCTTGATGCCCCACTGATGCTGTATATTGACATGAAGCCGAATAGCAATTGGTTTGCAGCATGGTATGCGGATGAGATTTATCTGCTGGATCAATATATCAAGCAAGAGTTGGGGAGTCTTCAGTTCAGCTACCAGGATATGATCAATCACCTTAAACAAAGCTCAACTTCAACAAATTATCGCAGCACATTAAAGAGTATCGGCTGGCCTACTATCAGCGAGCTTTTCACTAATGGTAAAAAAGTTCTGGTAATTTTCACTGGAGGGCAATCGGGCGATGTCAATGATCGTATGGAATCGGCACTGGATAACTACCCATTACATGCTTTCCTCTGCCCTGATGTAGATACTGCCGATCCTGAAGAGTTTTCTGGCAATATCGACTCCATGGATTCCAGCAGCTCCCAGAAGATATTTTGCGGTAATGTAAAAGCCGGCGATCATTACCAAATAACAGCCAATGAAGCGGCGAACAGTAAACAATTAATGCATTTGTGGAGTAGCTCTGGCGATTTCAGCAATACAGATTTTGGCTATTCCTATATCGCGGTTGCACACGGCGCTACTGCTATTGGTATGGATCCAAATACGGTCAACGACACGCCGAGCTATACCAGCCAAGCTATACCCTTTGTCGGTGTGCGAAGAAGCCTACCTGGTTATTTTCGTATCCAGTCCATTCAAAACCCAAATCTCTGTATGAATGTTTCTCAAGGCTATGGCAATGGCTCCAACCTGACTTTGGCCAACTGCAGCTCGAGTAACGAACAGCAGTTTGTCTACACCGCTGAGGGACAGTTAAGACCTAAAGGCAACAACAAATACTGTGTCGACTACAACTCAGGCTCCGCTGACAACGGAGATAAAATGCACCTGTGGGATTGCGACGGCGGCAATTCAGAAAAATGGCAGGTACAGGAAAGCGGTATTATTCAAAATCGCGACAAAGACGGGCAATACTGTATTGATACACCTGGGTCAAGTGCTGACAATGGAGAACAACTTCAAATTTATAAGTGCAGCAGCAGTGACACTGGACAGAAATTTTCCCTGAGTGCTGTGAATGAATGGAAACAAACAAGCTTTTAAGTGTTACTTTTTATTCGGACTCTCAGGAGTCAAGAATAAAGAGGAGTATTGTTGCAGTTAGCAAAGGGGTCGATCTTAAGATTGACCAAAGATCGACTACCTTGCAGTATAACTGTCTGTTAACCTGGGTATGCAGAAATCTCTTAACATACCCAATTAAACCAGCAGTCAGTTCAGTTCGCCAGTTCCGACTGTCTCCAGTCACCGAAAGTGCCATCATCTGCGGCTATCCAGGTTTCATAGGTAAAAGTAATCGCCGAAATATCCTTAATAAGTGGAAGCCTTGTCAGCAGTGCGAATACAAGGTGTAGTCGGCATCCAAGTCTGGAACTTAAGAGATTCATAGGTTCAGACTAGCTGTCCTCGTATAGAAACCCTCACTCAGGTAAGCCCTCCTATATAAAGGGCTCATTTAGTTTGAGTGCAAAAATCCAATCCAGAAAGAGATTCTACATAATCAATTAAGGCACCCCACCACATCTAGTTGAGGTGCCCATTTCGTACTGCTTAATTAACGATCAGGTTATGTACAGTAAATATCTCCCATAAGTCAAGAATCTTGCGATTTGCATTTGCATCACCGTTTCCTTCAGCAACAATATAGTTACCATGTCGGACATTGAATAAGGAGATCCGATCACCATCCTCCAAACATCCTGTTCTGTCCGTATGATTAATTAATTTAAATGTTTCCCAGCTATATCTGGCAGAAACGGCTACATCAAGTGCTCCCCATTCTTGGGCACCATAATAATAACCATCGGTGGTTTGCAGCCACACATCGTCACCATCGACAAAGCAGCCCTGCTGGTTGCTATTACCGCTGAGAATAATAGTCTCATGGCTTCCGATTGTTGAAGCATTGGCATTGACTGTTTGCCCACTACCACCATTATTAGTTGCGGTCAAATATTTACCATGGGCGCCCCTTAAAGCAATTTTCATTGATTTAAGTGCGGGTTTACCAATAGCTATATAGCCCACTACGGCTTGCAGATTTTCTCCTTTTTCTTTGTGGGCCTCTTGCACCATTAAACTAATGTCAAAAGAACCTGTTTGTTTATCCTTGATACGAGTACCAATTGTTTCATTCATATTCTTGCCTTGTACCTGGCTCACTAGGACGTAATCCTGTAAATCAATACCTACGGTTTGAAACTCAGGGGTACCAGTTAGATTATCTTCCAGCAATACAGCATTCACATGAATTTCAGCGCCATTAGCTGTTGTATAAGTGCCGGCTTCCATCACCACATAATGCACAGTTTCAGGCAAGTGAACACCATCATTCCATGAAAATTCTGCTACCCGAACCTCAAAACTATTGGAGGTTATATTGCGAATTTCAGTCGTAATAGGGTCGGGACCGGCGATACCAATGACAGAAGTGAATACCACTGGGTTGGTATAGCTAAAATCCAGCTGAACTGTGGTCCATTCGTGGTCTACAGCATAGACTTTATCCGCTTCCCCTCCAACAAAACGTCGATTCTGAAAATGCACCACATCGATTTGCTCACCGCCGTGGTCAGTTTCAGTATCCAAAGATTGCTCCTCAACATTCAGTAGAAAGCACTCGCCGTTAGCGTCTTCCGATATTCGTGAAATAATTGGATCAGGACCATGGTAGCTCACATTTTGATGTAGAAGAATATCATTGGAACTTTCACAGTTACCTTGGCCTGTGCGAGTCAAATTACTAGTTACATCATTTACCTGGTAACCACGTACAGATGCCGTTTCTATGGTAGAAGAGCTATTGGCACCCGCCAGATTCCACATTTCCTGATCGGTTAAATCATCGACATTGGCTTCCCAGCTGTAACCCAGTGTTTTTCCGTCTACCTCAAGAGTAGTTTCCCATACATGTCGCTTATCTGCCCAACTCCAACGCCACTTGCTCTGGATCTTGGCTTGTGAAACTGTGAATATAAAATTACTAAAATCTCCATGAGTCTGAGTATTACCAACAACGGTTGCCCAAACCTGCTCGTCGTCATTGCAGCTGAAAAGCTCTATAGTTTTTCCGTGATCTATAAAGGTTTTTTTATCCTGGCAATGACGATAGACAGCTACGTAACCTTCCCCTTCTCTTGCAAATAACCAGTTATTGAAGCTGGATGTTTCATCAAACTTATCAGCTGGCCAAGTTAAATTAACTGATTCTGTAACAAAGTCATCTATCGGTAGAAAATCCGTGGCGTTACCTACGCCATCCATAAAGCGCAACTCCATAGCCGGCTTGTACAAAACCAGAGCCACATTCTTGTTTTGCTTAATATAGGGCAAGTTCGTATTCATCATATTCTGGCCACCAGCTTTCCAACCACCATTTCCCGCTCCTGAACGTGTGGTAACCTGAAGCGTGCCGGTTGTGGCAACCCAAGGCTGTTGTTGCCAACCGGCATTGCCCGCATGGTAATCTTGGTAAGAGCTCAACTGCACTACACCATGGCGATAGAGATCCAAGGTTTTTTCTGAAATTATAGAACTGGTAGTAAAAGGCGCACTGGTCTCCGTAAGCAGGACTCCAGACATATCAACCAAATCGTCTGCTAGATTGGATTCCACGATAATATCTTCAAAGAAAAAATTTAATCCGGCAACAGGCGTCAGGTAGTATTCCAACATTTCGTCAAGCAGTTCAGGATGAGCATAAGCACCAGCAGATTGGGAAAAAATAATCTTATCTTGCAAATCTAGACCTGCCCATACCGAATCCACCTCATTGATGGGGTGGCCTGAGTAATAGCTGATATTGACCTCGCCACTTAGTTTTTCCAGACGATTATAAGCAACACTGCTAACATCAAGGCTAGTCGTGGCAAATATATCGATATGGTTACCAGCGGTAAATACCTGTGGACCCATGCCGGTGACTAATGCCATATACTCTGAGAAGCTATTTTTCATAGTGTTTACTCCTCCATAACTCCACCCATAGGCCCTTGAATCTGCAGCCGTTGCAGCGCCAAGATCATTTGTCACCATAGCTATATCATTGAGAAATATTAATGCGACCTGCCCGGCTAGCTCCTTAATCTCTTGATCCTTGGCATAGTCGTAAAGATTTAATAACGCGGATATCGAAAATCCACTATAGGTATTTGAAGTAGACTCATAAACACCATATCGTTTTTTAACTTCTAAATAACGTATAAGGCGCTCTTTGATCTTCTGTGGCCCGCCCCCAATATTCCACCCTTCCATTTCCCATAACAACCAGCTAGTGGAAAGCCACATAAGCACATGATTTTCAGAGGTATACACACGTACTCGCTCGGTGTCTTCGTCCTGCCAATAAGGGAGCTTACTAATTTCATTTAGAATCAAGTCATCGTACTCATCACTCTCCGCCAACACACGAATATATAGAATCAACTGCATGTCTGGATTTTTATAAGCATGCTTGCCCGGAGTGAAAAGTTCTGTTAATCGCTGAGCCAATGCTGCCCTATCCAAGGGCAAACCAAGATAAGCCCTGAGAACCATGTGGTCATTATTTGGCTCCTCTCTTGCTGAATCGAAAACTCGCTCTATATAGGCTGCCTGGCGCTCACGAAAGGCTGCTCGATAGGCTGGGTATGATCGAGTATCGTAGTCTGCTAAAGTCCACGGCTGTGCGCCATCTTCAGAGTTTCGGGGCCCCGTGCTAAACCAATCAGATATATCGACATCAAGACCAAAATAGTTTAGTGCGGTAACTGAGTTATCAGCTACCCCAAAGAAAAAATCAAGTGACCCCTCAACTGAATTTGTCAGGCCATCATATAGCCATTCACCAGTGTCTACTAAGAATCCTACAGAGGCAGTTGCGGCATCCTCTACTGTAGTAACTACATCTTCGCTAGTTTCTTCAGCACTCTCCTCAACTTTATCCCAGGTTTCAGTAATCCAGCTTGTGAAATTATCCCATATGCCTGCATGAGCGTATGTGGGCATGATTAGGCTAAATAGAAGCATGATATACACGATATGCAGGCCAGCTCTCTTAAAATTCATAACTAAATCCAAAATTTAATTTTTTTGATAAAAGGATATACCGAACAAGATCTCCCGCCCTTAACGCCAAATAAATAATCAATAAGAAAGTTAATTATCAACAGAGCATTACATTTCCTACCAAAAAAAATCTAAACCCTGATGAAAAAGATATGTAAATCAAAGAGACCCTAATGGCGAAAAAATAATATTAACTTAATCCAATCAACTCAAATTTCACAAACAATCCAGAGAAAAAATTATTTTATCCTACTGTTTAAAATAAAGTTGGTATAAAATAACAATACACACAAAAATATAACAACTAGAACTTTTTACAATTAGAAACTGACAGTAAATCATTGTTTCAAATTTCACAATAACGTGTTTCTAATTAACGAACAATATATCAAGAAATCATCAGTAGACTTAAGCTATAAAATATAATTAAAATTATTCCTAATTACTATCCTTGCCAAGTCACACCTAACTGCATATAAATACAGTTATCTCGTTGATCTGCAAGGGAATGCGCCATGGCTCGCAACAAGGTACAGCTCCAGAAGGGTATTAGTTTGACACAATTCCTTAAAATATACGGCACCGAGGAACAGTGCTTCGATGCTCTCTGCCGGTGGCGTTGGCCCAATGGCTTTAGTTGTTCTTACTGCGGACATGACAAACATTGTGACCTCGCTTATCGAAAGCTTAAGCAATGTAACCGGTGTCGACGTCAGACTTCGATTACTTCTCCCGCGATTTTTGATTCCACCAAGCTCCCCCTTACTACCTAGTTTCTCAGTATCTTCCCGATCACCCTGGATAAGAAGGGTATTTCCTCTATAGAGCTAGCTCGTCATCTGGGTATCTCTTACAACGCTGCATGGCGTTCGAAACAGAAATTCATGCAAGTGATGATGGAGCGGGGCCAAGGGTACAAACCGTCCGGTTTTATTGCGTTGGATGAGCCTATCTCGGTGGTGAGCGTACTGGATGCAAGCCGTGGCGCGGAGCCAAGGATAAAACCCCCTTTGTGGCTGATGTTGAAACAACCAAGGAGCGATGCACCATCCCGTATCAAGCTCACCATTATCAAGGACTTCAAGAGCAGTGAGATTTCTAACTGGAGCAAAAAGTACCTTTGCAGTGGCAGCACAGTTATCTCGGATGGGCCTCCATGCTTCAATGCCATTACAGAGGCCGATTGCGTGCATGACAAGATAGTTTGTGGTGGTGGTTTGGCTTCTGCTGAAGAGCCAGAATTTTATTTTGTAAGTACGGTACTTGGTAATTCAAAGAGTGTACTTCGAAGTACCTACCATTCAATTAAATCGAAATATGCACAGCATTATTTGGCAGAATTTCAATACCGATTTACTCGGAGGTTCGACTTGTCGGCACTTATTCCAAGACTTATTTACCTCTCTCTTCGGACGCCGCCATTGCCGGAAAGGTAGCTGAAAATTGGCTTAGCATAAGTGGTAATTAGAAACTTATTTAAAGCAGCACTAGAAACACTGAAAATCTAGAGCGCCCGTGAATAATACCGCAATATCTCTAAGGACCGTGAAGGCTGTAAATGATAGTCACAGCTCACCGCGAATGGCCGCAGTCCTTTCCAAGACCTGCAACGCAATAGCTGTGGGCTTCAAGACTCGTCCTACGGGGATAGCAAAGCAATTCACTATCTGCGTTGCAACCTCTTAAAAAGACTAGATATTTCTGCGAAATCGCGACTTGATTGCGAGCCGCCCTGAAAGCCGGAGGAATCGTGGAATTATTCAAGGCCTCCATAGTTGAATCATCATGATCTTTGTTGTGTTGTCGCGGCCTTCAGAAATCTATTTTTAGCACAGCTTGAAAAAGCACAATCAACAGCCACCCGCATAGCGGGTGGTATGGTGAAAGCTCCCAGAGGGGGCTAGTTACAACCCCGCCAGTTGCATCTGCTCCTGGCGGTGCTCTTCAACCTCTTGATTCTTGATGTACTCTCGAATCATCTGCTCATCAAGCCCCACTGTACTCATACAGTAGCCCCGAGCCCAAAGGTGTCTTCCTGTGAAATTTCTCTGTACCTGCTTGTATTTCCGAAATAGCTGGATTGCAGATTTCCCTTCCAGGAATCCAACCGTATTGGAAACACTGAACTTCGGAGAAATCATTAACAATAAATGGATGTGATCTCTCATTGCGTACCCCTCGACTAACTCAATGCCCTTTTTACGACATAAGCCTCGGAGTGTTACTCCAATCTCTCGTCTCAATGCCCCAAATAATGCTTTCTTTTGATACTTGAGCACAAATACTACGTGGTACCAATAATGTTTCACATGAGCTTGGCAGTACCAATCTCGCATATGGCCGCCTTATAGAACTTGCCGGTTCATGGAGGCCATATTTTTACCCTGCACGCCGAAACGGCAGAGCTCTGTCGAG
Source organism: Microbulbifer sp. GL-2 (assembly GCF_007183175.1). Taxonomy (NCBI): domain Bacteria; kingdom Pseudomonadati; phylum Pseudomonadota; class Gammaproteobacteria; order Cellvibrionales; family Microbulbiferaceae; genus Microbulbifer; species Microbulbifer sp. GL-2. The sequence continues at coordinate 3,392,032 of NZ_AP019807.1, read as the reverse complement.
TCTCACTATTAGAGGCGGTGGTTTACCTATATGTTAATTAAAACCACCATAACAGATTAAAAAATTTCTTCCAAATGCTGTAGAAAAGGTACCACGGTTTGATCTCTTACAGCTGGATACATATCTCGATCAATAGTGATATGATCCAAATTGACCCAACTTTGAGCATACCAACCTAAATTAACATCTTCTGCCGCATAGACAAAAGAATGCACTCCTGTAAATTCAATAACTTCATCACCACCTGCCAATTGGCGGATATATAAATTATCTTTATAAGGAAACTGAGCATTGAGATCTGTATAGTAGCTCAAGTATTTTGAGTTTTCCGGGTTGCGAAAAAATGAAGAAGTTACCCCCATTTCATTCTGATCCCACTTACAGACCCCATCAAAACTATGAACAATAGTTCGAATGTTACGAAATTCTGGATCATTTCTCAGAGCTTTAGCCAAACGCATTGCTAAACAACCACCTCTGGATGACCCCGCCAAGTAGATGCTTTCAAGATTGGAAGCATAAGCTTTTGACTTTAGCCAATTGAGGTAAGCGCTTTCTATACGAAATTTTTCACCACTACTCACCAAATAGTTAAATTGTGCATCAAAAGCTACGGCAAAGAAGGTATCATCTGCTGGAAAATGCTCTGAATCTAGAATCTGCCGAGCAAGGGAGCGGCCATCTATGTTTCGGGGACAGGATTTTTCTGAGATGCCACAGTTTCTTTTGTAGTTATCCTCCTGGCCTGTTACCGCACTTTCAGAACCGTATCCTGGTGGCTGTTGTCCAGCTGCAATAAATACCAAATTCCGCACATCTTCTCGCGCTGGCTGCCGCACTCTTGCAATCTGAGTATATAATTGATAAGTGTTACTAACACCTTCTTGCTCCCAAGCAAGATACTCAGTTTGAGTATCCTGCCGGGTGCACCAAAAATTTTGACAAAAACGGACACGCTCCAAGTTCACCGATAAATTTGATTTAGGCTCAAGCGCCTGGACCTTGATAGCGCCAAAAAAAACCATTAAGCACGTTAAAAATTTTATTATTTGAATATTCATTTTCCACCACTCTTAAATTAATTTCTTTATAACATCTGGAAATGCCCACTTTAAGCCAAATAGATAAACTCCCTACTTGACCACACGAGATTCTAGCAACCTCAAAAGCCACCAAGAAGAAAACTCAAAAAATATTAATTCTAATTTATTAAAATAGGTAATGAACGGCTCCGAACACACCTAAAGCAACCATCAGGGGTACACAAGCGCCAAACCCTAAAGAGATATAAAAGCCATAAATTCAGACATATACCAACCAGCCAAGCTTCGATAACTCGATAATTAATCGATAACAAACACCACTGTCTAAAATCAGCTAATAGCATTAAACGCACAGACAACAATAAATGGCTTTATGGTAACTTTGCTAACCATATTATTACTAAAGCATAGATAGATGAAGACAAGTGTAACTACCCAATTGAATCACAATATGCTCAACCATAGAGAGCAAAAAAGCAAGGTTGCAAATATTATTGTTTATACCAACATCTAAGAACGATACATAGGAAAAGCGAGCGCACGGACTCACTTAGGTAAATTTACTTTTAGCTCAGGCCGAATCTGACACACCTCTCTTGAGAAAGAGAGATTTACCGATTTTGATGGAGGCACCTATTACAACAATGATCGTTCCCGCCAGGGCCAAGGCCAAGGCCAAGGCCAAGGCCAAGGCCAAGGCCAAGGCCAAGGCCAAGGCAAAAAATATTGAGATCGCACTCGGATGGCAACAATTGAAGATGAAAAAAGCCGAAAGGGGGAATCACAAACCAAATTTGGTCTGATAGAACACCTTCTGAAAAACCGGTAACCGTCAGATCAAGTCTTAACTACTATAGATAATAAGAAAGTAATTAATTTAAATTGGTCAAGAAAATCATTTTCTTAATTATCGCCCATCGCTCAAGGTTAGATATCCTGCTGCCACATAGAAGGAAAATCAACACACTCTCCCCCCATAAACACTCAATGTATTTTGGACACAGACTCACCTCCCGGCCCCCATGATTGCTGACTAAGTCCATCCACTATCTCACATGCATATGCGACCAACCAGTCATGAATATCTAAAAATTTAGCTTCTTATTGTTTTAAGAATGCTATATCCACCTATAAAGTTAAAGTAAAATCCTATCTTGAGGCACTGCTCACTATTAACCAATACACAAGTACCACCTACGGAATTTATCTTGTATTACATAAAATCCTTTTCACTATTCGCGATCCTTGTTATATCGGGTTGCTCATCAAATCAGAGTCAATATATCGTACCCGGTGTATCCCTCAGCAAAGCCTCCAAGTATCATGTTGTTACAGAAAAAGATGATAAGCGAATGCTAGGCAACATCATCGTCAAAGAGCTAAGCAAAAGGGGATATTCTGTATCTAGCGGGCCCAAAGTAGAAATACCGAGTAACGTTAATTATCTAATCTACTATGGATCTCAGTGGCAATGGGATATGACATGGTATTTATTAGACTTTGATCTTAGGGTACATACTTACATAGACAATCTCTTTGTTGCCTCCTCAAACTCATGGCAAACCTCTTTAGCTAGAAAACCTCATAATGAGGTGATTTCTGCTACGGTAGATCAATTATTTGTCACTAACCCCTAATTATATAGAGTTCAAAATGAAAAAAATCATTGCGTGTATGTCACTGGCTGTTATCACATTGACCGGCTGCGTTTCCGCCCCAGCTATTCGTGTGGCTGATGCCGAGGGTATTGAAGCTGTATCAGGGATCAGCATGGGCTGCGAGAATCCCTTTAAGCTCACTCGTGATTGTTCAGGCTTCTCCGGCCCCACTAAATCTATAAACTTGAATGGTCATAAAGTCAAAGTGGCTGGAAACGAAGAGCAAACGATCACCGTTATTTTTGGTGGGAAATTAGTAAGCGGAGTTACCCAGGCGACCAATCTCGGATATGAGCTACTAAAACGAGAGTTATCAAACAGAAACATTAAGATTTTAAAAGTAACTCCAATTGAGTCCTCTGGACTTATGTTTGGCTATGCCGTAGAAACAGATGTTCCACATTACCAAATTTGGGAAGATTACAAAATCTAAATAAAGCAAGGAGAAGTAGTGGCAGCTCCTTTTCTGCCACTACTTTTTCTTAAGAGTTATCATGCCCACCTATAAAATATCTAGCTTATCTATTCAATAGCTCGCCTGATTTTAATATTTTCCAAAACTCAAAAAGCAGCCTTTACGAGGCGAGGCTACTCAATAAAGCAAAAACCTATTATCAACTCCACAAAATCCCTCGCGGCAAACTAAAACCAGTATACTCCAAATGTATAATCCGGCGACGTCCTGGCAGCTGAGTCTTACTTGATGAGTGAATAATATGAGGGCGTATAGCCAGAACGTCCCCTGCTTTTGCTTCAAATGACACAACATCACCCTTGGCTACATAATTCTTTATTTCTTCAGACTCCAACAAGCCATCACGTTGACTATATGGCAACACTTTTAAGCACCCGTTCTCAACATTAGCATCATCAAGGTGTACTCTTAGAGTGATAATCTCTTCCAACACACTGAATGGAGGCTGCACATGCTGGGCTCCATCCTTTACAGTCCAGGGTCCCCATCCAGGCCTATTAAACTTTGAGGACACAGCTACTGTTTTATCCGGATGCCATGCTACATACCAGTTGTTACTATCAGTTTTGTCAAACAATATTGCTCTTACCGGCTGAGGGGGTGAGCCAAATACGATTGGGCCAGATTCAAGACTTTGTCAGATTCTGCAAGCTTTGCTATTAATCGGAATTTCTTATTCGCATTACGTATACCTCCAGAATGACTGGCAAGCTTTAAATCTGCCAAATCACGCTGAAGGTCACTTAACTGGTTATCAGACAGGAAACTACGAATTAGGGAATAGCCGCACTCAATTCCATTTACTTAAAGCAACCCCACAAGACTGGCTGTAAAAAACATAACAAGCACCATCACGATACAAACTGGATTGAGTTTGTCTATAGCTTATTACTGAGCCCCTGCCGCCCTTTGCTCTCACAAATAGCCACAGTTATAAGTTGAATTCGCTACACTCTCTCAACGAGCTTGCCACAACTTGTGAAAATGCTACCCCACACATCATTCATCATCAGACTATCAATTTAAATCGACCATTACTTTCAAAAAAATGTGACTTTTGAAAAAATAAATGAAACTGCAGATACAAACTAACCATGCCAACAAGCCCCCATCACATGCTTCTTTTTTTTAATGGGCACCTGCATACCTTTGACCCTAGATAGACTTTACCTATGTGCAAAATTTCCACTGCCATACTCCACGACGAAGTTTTTGGACCAGCTCACCTTTCTCGCAAGCAAGAACCAATAGTAGTGTTGCCATTCCCTGAAAAACCAATAAAGTAGGACGAAAATAGCACAATAATTACCATAAAAACAAAAAAGTGCTTTGCGTCACATTTTTAGCGCGTAATCCGTGCTAAATTCAGCCCATTCAAGTCGAGGTCAGCTTGATTGATTGCCATGCCGTTAAACGGTAACAGGCTCGCTGTAAGGTAGTACACCCTAACTCGTATTGATATGTGCCTAATAGGCTCAATACCCGTCAGCAGACAATTTAGTAGCATGTCCTCCATACTAAAAAGTGAATATTTACTTACGAGCTTCTTGAAGAAGTAAATTGCCTGAGTGCTGCGATATCAAGAAAAATCGCAGGAGTCACTCATGGTTCAAAATTTCGTGAGAAATCTTCTTGGATTGACTCCGTAAGAAATAGAAATGAAGAGCTCGGGTAGTGAAACAGACTTCACAGTTACGCACAGATTTTTACAGGAAACCAACTGTATACATGCCAGCCATTGCGAGTAATCTACAGATGGTCATGGTATCGATGATTTTTCGATTCAAGGTATAACCTTACGCACCAACACTGCTTCAATTATGCGCAGAGGTGCAAGAGATTCAACAGCTGACTTTTTCCACAACGAAGAGATTTATTTCGATGAGCACTGACAAAAGCAATGACTCCACACCGTTTCTAGCAGGTATGAGCGCTGGTGAACAGCAATCATCTCTCTCGAATTCAGGCGCCAAATCAGTGCTTGGTGAGGGTATCAATTTCCGCGGCGAGCTGATTGGCACCGAAGATCTTCACGTAGAAGGCACTGTGGATGGTACTGTAATTATGGTCGGCCACAACCTTTCTGTCGGTACCGGTGGTGCAGTCACTGCAAATATCCATGCAAAAAATATCGTCGTGGAAGGCACCTTGGATGGAGATGCACTTGCTGACGAATTGATTGAAATCCGCAATACTGCACAGGTCAATGGAAACCTAATCGCACCAAGAATCAAGCTGGATGACGGCGGTAAATTCCGTGGTTCCATGGATATGGTAGATACCGATTCCGAAATGAAGGAGCGTCACAAGGAGTTCTCCGATCGCCTGGTTCACCCAGACCTGCCAGCAACTGAAGATAAGCCTGCAAACCGCTCCCAGAGCAACTCGTCTTACACTTCCAGCAGTTCCACTGCTAGTGATTCCTCCCGCTTGTCCGACACAAGTGACTATCTGTTCGGCGCTAAGGAAACTGAAGAGGAAGCAGAGGAGAGCTAAACCAAGCCACCTCGTGTGATCCTCAATTCAGGCCCCGGCTATTGCCGGGGTTTTAGCTTTTGGTGTGGAAAATATGTTGCAGCATCATTCGTTTGGCATTGCCGCCTTGGTGGATGAAGTCATCCAACCGGGCAGTAAAGTTTTGGATTTGGGATGCCTTTCATTTGGCACCACACAAACCTTTCTGGAATTGTCTTGCCAGACATTTATTGAAGATTTACGCAGTCTTCTTTTGGAAACCTATGCTTCTGATACTCAGAGCAGGGCCAAGCAGCTGTCTGAACATCTCACGAAAAAACCACAGCGAATTAAAATTGACGTTGTGCTCTGCTGGGATCTATTCAATTTTATGGAGCCCGAGCTTATTACTCGACTCATTGAGGAGATTCGTCCTCACTTGAAGCCCGGAACCATTTTCCATACGATGCTTTATACCGGCACAATGCCCGAAGCGCCTGCAGACTTTAAACGCCTATCTGGATTCACTTTTAATACTGCCCCCCTGGCATTGCAGGAGCCGCTGCCCACCCATAGGTACTCCTCACTTAAGCTGATGAAAACGATGGGCAACTTTTCGCTACGCTCTTCCCTCCTGCACAGAAAAAGCATGCGCAAAGACCTTATCGAATTGATGTTCGAATATGGCAACGTAAAATCGCAAAATACTGTCAGGGCTGGGGGCTCCTCAGGGGCAATCTCCGCATTCAGGAAAAATCGCCTTACAGAACTTCCCCTGGCAGCACTCAGTACAGCACTCACCCATACTGCACGCTCACCCATGAGCAAAGCCCTTGATGTTGGGCAGAAGGCCGGCAGGAATATGCAGTACCTCCAGCGCTCGGTTGGTGAGCTGTTTATTGCTGATCTTTATTCTGCAATTATCTGGCATTGTAGTCGCAAGTTACCATTTGATAGTGTGGTACAGGCAGCATTACGGCAGGCGACCCTGCCTGTCAATTTGGATTGTATTTTACTCTGGGATCTGTTGAATTTCTTTTCCGCCGAGGAAATACAATCCATCACCAGCGCCCTTTACCAATACCTTGCGGATGGTGGGGTGATGCATTTTCTGCTATTTAAGCAAGAGCAACTTCCAATCAATTGTGGAGTTTTTGAGATTCAACAATCTGGCCTTGTCGGAACCTATATCCACCCAGCCGGAAAGAAGCAGATAAAGTTTCGCACCATAACCGATGTAGTGAAGTCACTGCCGCAAATGAAAGTGCTTGGCCAGGGCACCGGTCGAGTACCCAACGGGCCTTTTTATCACGAAATAACAATGCAAAAAGTTGTAAAGGATCAATAATGACCCAGTTCTTCTACCACTGGTTGACTAAGTTATCTCCAGAACAGGTGACCGACACCTTTCTTATAGTAATGCTTGCCCTCAGCGCTATCGCCTTGATCTTTTACCCTTTGGGCAAGTTTCCGCGCTTTGTAAAAGAGACTCCATCACTTCTGACCGGCCTCGGTATCCTAGGCACCTTTATTGGTATCATTATCGGTATCTATGGCTTTGACCTGGCTGATATCGACACCTCTATTTCAGAACTCATGCAGGGCCTGGAAACTGCCTTTTTAACCAGTATTTTGGGGTTATTTCTTTCCTTAATACTGCGTACGATCTTTCAAGTATTCAGTAAGGATCAACCAACCAAAGCAACGGCAGATGATATTTTGTTGGCAATTAATGCCCAGCGCCAGGATTTGGCCAAGTTTCAACACGGCATCAGTGAAGAAGTACTACAGTCGCTTAGCTCAGTTGTAGAGAAGTTCAACGAAGGCCTCAATGCACAAATGGGTGAAAACCTGCAGCAGTTCACCCAAAAACTGGAAGCAGTATCCCCTGCCTTACAGGCTTTAATAGATCAACATGAGCAACATGCTGAGTTAGCCACAATCTATCGTGAGCAAACTACGTCACTGCTGATCGAAATCAACGGCGCCCAGGAAAATCTTCTGCAGTTACACCAGCGTATCACCGAACTTCCTGAAATATTTAACGTTATCCCTTCGTTGGTTGAGCAGCAACGTACCCATTCAGAACAAATTTCAGTCATGCTCAATGAGCAGCAGGCATCCATTGAAATCCTGCAAAAATCGATTCCGGATATAGCACCAAAATTCGAATCTCTTACCCAGGGTATTGATAAAGCGAATCAGCAATTGGGTACTCAAGTTCAACACCTGATCTCCCTGAGCGAAACTCAGGCCAAGGTCTTTGAGCAAAGAACGAATAAAGTGGTTGCTCTCGCCGATGTTCTAACTAATATCGATCCCAATCAATTCTCCAGCATCATTCAGGAGAGCGCCAGCAGCCATCGCGAATCAATGACAGAGCTTGCGCAGCTTATCGCCAAGACTCACCAGCAAATGATTACCGAACTATCCCAGGTGATCACTCACGATTTAACCAATGCAGATGTAAGCATCAAGCGGCAGTATGAACTGCTGGATCAGCGATTACACAGTGAAGTAGAAAGCGTAATGGCGGCAATGGGCGATGCTCTCGGTACGCTAAGCGGCGAGTTCTCACGGGACTTCCGCCAGTTGATCCAGCAAATGAAGCGTATCGACGCTCAAGTGAAACAGGTCGCCGGAGAGGAGCATGTTTGATAGCGCTCACTCCAGCAGCGAGTCAAGTGAAAGCCAGTGGATCAGCCTATCCGACATGATGGCTGGCCTGATGATGGTGTTTCTCTGTATCGCCGTCTTTGTGATGCGTTCCCTGATAGATGAGCGCGCCAAGATTCGAGAACTTGCGGAGTCTTATCGGGATACTCAGCTTGCGATTTATCAAACACTGCAGCAGGAGTTTTCCCACGATCTGGACCAATGGGGAGCCTCCCTGGATAAGCAGACCCTTGCCATCTCTTTTAATAACAGTGATGCACTGTTCAAGACTGGCGACTTTACTCTGAGTGACAACGCGCGCGAGATTATGTCTTCATTTGTGCCGCGATACATCGCTGCACTCACTCCTTATATGGATACTATTGCCGCAATCCAAATTGAGGGGCATACAAGCTCTGAATGGGGTGACCAATCCGCACCAGAGGGGGGTTACTTTCACAACTTGCGCCTTTCACAACAGAGATCACGGGCAGTAATGCAATATGCGCACTCCCTGCTACCACCAGCTCAAGCAGTACTGGTACGCGCAAAGGTCGCAGCTGTGGGTTACTCCTCCGCCCGTCCGGTACTCAATGCCAGTGGTATAGAAGACGCAGATCGCTCCCGCCGGGTAGCCTTTAGGGTCGTGCGGGATTCTGAAAGTCATATCCTGCAAATTCTTGAGGAGGCGCTGTGAAGCTAACCAACTTTCAGCTTATTCCCAACCGTAAAACTCAAGTGTCACGGTCTGATATCAAGCCTATGCCTGCAGCGTCTCTCTCATATCTTGCCAGTGGCCAAATAACATCTGTTTCAGGACGCAAGCGTATTCCGCAACAACAGGCTAACAGGAAAGTAAACCGAAATAGCTTGGCCCACGCTATTCGTACAGGCATTCAACTGGATTCCTCAGATCTCGATAGCCTTTCATGTAGCTGGCGCTACCGGGGTATTCCGGTCTTTGTGTTTGGCCTGCAGCACCCCTCTTCCGCACAGGCAGATTCCTTTGGGCAAATTCATTTTTCTCCCAAATGCCCATCGGTAATCAATTTCCAGGGGCCGCTTTGGGCGAGTAGCGACTACGGTGCCGTACTTAAGTCATTTCCACAAGATCAACTAAAGCCCTGCCCACATTGCCTGCGCTACCTTTATAGCTTGGATATTCCCGACCTAGTGCGCAAAGACCGCTTTGGAGCCGTTACCGATATCGACTGGCTGAACTATGCACGATACTTTGCCAGCTCCATTTTTGACAAACACCCAATCTTCTGGCGAAACGGCGAACGCCCCCAGAAAGTGAACTCATTATTCACGGCTGAAAACCCAAAGTATGCCTGCTCAATTTGCCAGTGCCATATAAAGACTCACGGCTGGGCATTAAACCCAGAGCTTGCAAAGCAAAGCGGACTGCCCGAAGAAATTTGCCTTCTGTGTGCCGAGCGGCGTGCACGTGCAGTAATAATGCCATCTCCACAAGCGGCTCTCCGAGCAGCGACACTGCGTTACGAGTCCCTTACAAAGCAGTTGGGCAGCGAACCCCAGGCATCATGGATGGTTGCCGAACAGGTTGTTCCGGCATCATGGTTACCACTGGTACAGAAACTGAAAACCCTAATGGGGCCACCCAAGGTCTTCCAGGTCATTACCCCAAGAGTACTCGCAGTTTTATGCTGGCCAAGCATGGGACGCGCAATCATCGCTGACAACACCAAAGAAGCAAAAGTTCCTCAAAGTTATTCAGTATGGCGTAAATCACAAATAGAAGGGGAGCTGGGCCTCAGCTAGGCATGAACTTTTGAATGCTGCCTTTGGGCAGCTTGTCTTTATAAATTTCTCTGCCCTTACGTTTCACAAACTTTAAGCAAGAGAAGTTTTGGAAGATAGGCAAAATTAGGAAAAAATTTAAATAATTTGCTAATTTCGAACACTACTTAAAAGCTAATAAGTTAAGCTGACCACTACAGTGAAGAATAATTAATGTGCTACGCATGGAGTTTTACTGGCAATACTGCAAGTAAAAACCACTACTACTTTCAAGGACAGGACACTAAATTTCAAGAATTGCTTGTCGTGCAAAGTTCACATCAAAATATTTGTCTTACAGGATGAATATCTTTATCAGCCACTTGATGCCATTGTGATTTTTCCATCTCAATCAGTTTGACCGATTATTGGCGGGGCCGCCTTGTGCCAGTTTTGCTCTTTACACTGGCTAAAAAGCAAGTGACTCCAATCTCTTATTGGATCATCTTCAGCTTAGAATTCTAAAAATATATATTTTTGCTTTCAGCTTCCTTTAGGCGCCCCCTCACAACTATTCTCTTGCCATTAGCGAGCAGTTTATATATAAAACACCAATATAAATCGGATACTTGCATTGGGCTTTATTTTACTAATTCATACCCATGCTGGACTTATGCAAGGCACTGCAGTTGACCATCAAAAAATGGGGCTCAATTAACTTTGAAACTACGTACCATTTTTACCGATGGCCGTGACCGCCATAGACTTTTTACTATACTTTTAATACAGGCTTACTAAGATGCGTCGTCGGCACCTTCAAATTCCGTCAAAGTTCCTCCTTACAGTCGCTCTAATGGTAGCAACCATTACCGCACATGCCGACGATACGCTGCAGACATTTCTCGAGCAGACACTTAGCACAGCACGCGACAAAAACAGCCTCCCTGCTATCGCTGCGCTGATTCAAATCAACGGTAAGACCGCTGCTGTGGCAGTGGACGGTGTTCGTGCACAGGGTCGTCAGGAACTGGCCACTATCGGCGATCGTTGGCACATTGGATCCAATACAAAGGCGATAACTGCAACAATGATCGCACGCCTTGTTGAACAAGGCGTTATGCAGTTTGAGGATACACTTGCGGATTCGTTTCCCGCTTTCGCGAAAAAGATGGATCCCGCTTACCGCGACATAACTATCACGCAATTGCTCAGCCACACTGCGGGCTTAGCGCCCCTGACCGACGATAAGGAGCTTCCTCAATTTGAAGCAGTAATCGAACCAGTAAACGGAATACAAGCACAACGCATGGCGGTAGCACGCAATTATCTCACGATGCCGCCCGCCTCCGTAGCCGGCTCATTTGCATATTCCAATCTCGGTTATATTATCGCGGGCGCCATCGCCGAGGCTCGAACAGGCAAAACCTGGGAGGATCTCATCAATGAACAGATCTTTGCTCCGCTTGGGATCAAGGATGGGGGTTTTGCAGCACCCGGATTCTCAGACAAGTGGGACCAACCACGTGGTCATAAAAAGACCTTCTGGGGCAAGCTCACACCACTTGATCCCGCTGACAAACATAGTGATAACCCCCAAGCTCTCGGCCCCGCCGGCACGATCAATATTTCTCTCAAGGATTGGATTCTCTTCGTAGAAGACCAACTCAATGGCGTACATGGTCACGGCAAACTGCTGAAGACCGAAACCTATCGCAAGTTGCACTCACCGGTGACTGGTAATTATGCACTCGGTTGGGGCGCAGTGTACGACCCTGAATTATTGCTTCTTACACACACCGGCAGTAATGGTTATTGGCTCGCTGACATGCGCATTATGCCCAAGCACGACATAATTTTTCTAATTGCGATGAACTCCGGTGATGATGCTGCGGAAAAGTCGATGAAAGAAATCCGCAAGCGCCTTATGGAACGTTTGAAACCATTCGAGTGAATCAACCAGGCGGACTTGGTTATCCAGGTCCGCGATCCAGCAACTCTTAGCCTGCTAGATCAATGGCTAGCTAGCTTGTCGGCGATACTATTGCGGGAGTCGGAGCTAACTAACTTCCAGGTCATAGACCCATAATTATTAGCGTTTATACTGGTCAAGCATGGAGTATACAATTATTTCAAATAGTATCATTGCCGGCTTCAAATCTCTCAGGGATGCCAAGTATAAAAATCCAAGTTTCTAACTTATTTTTAGTCTCATCGAATGTTTTTGTAATTTCAAATAAAGCTTATAGTCATTTAACCAAGGCTGCAGTGAGTATTAGAAGTCAGGAGGGAATTCCGGTCATGTCCGCTGCCATAGTTAGTTCTGGAGAGTTCATACGCACCTATGACCCCTCATTCAAGCCAAGTGAGAGGCTAATTGCAGGCACAGATAAGCTAGAGGTTAAAATTGACTTTAGCCATAGATGCGCCACTCCTCAAACAGTAATTCTTTCAAGCCATGCTAAAAAAATTCAGAATTACTCGAAGTAAAATATATATGGCGCTCGGCTGACAACTCTATGAAAAAGAAGGGAAATCTACCAGCCCCACCAGTAAGGTTCGAGGGTGCAACTCCCTATTAATCAGTTACCCCAAGAAAGAAGTACCTTAATAGTACTGAGCAACTCAAAAAACCTATAAACTTAAAACCGTTTAATTGATAGAAAAATCATGGGAGATGGCTCCGCACGGGAATAAACCAAAAAAACTGAAAATGAACACGTAAAATTTTTATTTCAGTCACTCCTTATTGTTGGAATCCAGCTACCCACTGCAACATTAAATTTCAGCAGGAATCATAATGGAACTTGAAATTAGAGCTGCAAAGAAAAGTGATTTTGGAGCGATCTCTGAAATATTTGACCATCCAACCGTGGTAGCACAGAGCTCTCAACACCCTTATCTTGGCATTGAAAGAATTTCCAACTTACTTGATGATAAGGACGATAGTTTAATTCTTCTTGTAGCTGAGCTAGAAGAAAGGATCCAGGGATATATCTGTATAAACTTGAATACGAAACCCAGAGCTAAGCATGTGGCAAGCTTTGGAATGGCTATACATCCAAATAGTCATGGAAAAGGTATTGGGAGTATTTTACTGGAAGAAACTATCAATATGGCAGACAACTGGTTAAACATTATTCGCCTTGAGTTGGAAGTTTATACTGATAATGAACATGGTATTTACTTATATAAAAAATTTGGCTTTAAAGTTGAAGGGGAGTCAAAGTTTGCTTCGTTTAAAGATGGTGCATACGCTGGCCTATATCGTATGGCTAGAATCCACCCAAAATTTCATCAAGCATTGCGGATTGAAGATTAAAATCGAGGACTACTTTTTAGCAGCCGGAACAGCCGCCAATCCTAAAATTTCCGCTATTTAGTTTTCGGTTAGTCTTCTTTACCAAGCACAGCAAGGGACACAAAAACGTAGTACGGTCAAAACAATAAGGAGAGAATGGGGGATAAAAAGTAAGGAGGATAGGACCGTAAACTAAAGAATGCCTTGCCCACCTCCAATACATCGCTAGAGGTGGACTTTGAGCTTTATTGGCGGGCTCTTGAGCGCAGTAATATTCAGCGACGGGCAGCGAAAATACCTCCAGCCATCACCACCAGAGAGGAGAGCATCCCCACGCCCACCAGACTATAAAGACTGATGGACTGGTGCGCAGCTTCGCTCAGCACTTCACCAAACGGAAATTGCCAGGCAACAATGCCCGAGGCCGCCAGCACGGCAATATACTGGAATCGACTGGCGCGACGCTCACTCTGCTGCGAGGGCGCAGGCAGTTTTGCCATCACGCTTTCGCAGAAGCCATCATCATCCAGGTAAGGCTCATCAAACTGCAGCTGCTCGCTTAGCCAGGCATCGAACTGTGGATCTTTGCCCTCTATAGCAACATTACTCAAGGTGCCACCCTTTATGTTCCGCTGTTCAAAATTAACCATTTACCACCTCCTCGCGCCATGGCTGGAGCAAGCTACGCAGCTTGGCCCTCGCGCGATTTACATGGGATTTTACCGTACCTAGCGGCAACTTCATAATGCTTGCCGCCTCCTCATGGGAAAAGCCCCTCTGCATACACAAGTGTATCGCCTCGCGCTGGGCGTCGCTCAGGCTCCCCATTGCAGAGTTCAGGTCCCTTGCCATGCCCAGCTGCTGGGACTCTTCCACCGTCTCTTCCGCTTGTGCTCTGTCGACCGCGTCCTGATCCACTTCCGGGGCGTTCTTGCGCTTATGGCTCATGACGAGATTGTAGGCGATACGGTACAACCAGGTGCTGAACCGGGCATCCCCCCGAAATGCCGGCAACGCCTTATAGGCCTTAATAAAGGCCTCCTGCGCCATATCGTCCGCCAGGCCCTGGTCACCATCGCACAGCTGGCGGAGCGAGAATCGCAGCTGTGACTGATAGCGACGAACCAGCTGGGCATACGCCCGCTGGTCCCCGTCTTTGACGGTACGCCTGATCAATTCCTCATCATTGAGGTCCATAATCCGGTCCTACACCTGCTTGTTATCGAGCTTCCAGTTGATAAAGCGGGCCAGGCCGATGAACAGAGGGATCAGGCCCAGGCTACCCACACCAATTCCTGCCAGGGCGGTAAGCCAGATAAACACTGCGGCACCCACCGCAATCAGAGTAATACCTCGATCATTGGGATTCCTGGGACTATCGCCCTCAAGCATATCCAGCATCTCAGGTGGTACATCCCGGCCTTCAGCCACCATACGATTGATATTTTCCATCACCAGCTGCTTCTTGCGATAACTATTGCGAGTTACCAGCCAGACAATCAGCACCGGCATACCAAAGACGCAGATCAAAGCCAGCATTGGCAGCGTCACTACCTGGTGGAAAGCCTCGCCAGAATGAGATTCCTTCGAGTCATTGAATCGAGAATCATATTTTTTGGACAGGCCGATCTCAACATTCTCTGGAACACTGTCTAGGGCCTCCTCGACCACCTGTCCACGCTCATCGAGAATGCCCTTGCTCTCCAGCTTCTCGATAATTCGTTGACTCAGGGGGCCGCCAAAATCTGAGCCAAGATCTACCCTGACCTCACTGCGCTCTCCGTCCTCTCCCTCGGTTTTGATGGTGAGTACGCCATTGTCATCGCGCATAATGCGGACCCGTGACTCGGGAGCCTCCGGGGCCTCGGCATTTAGCTCAGGTGGAGCCGGGGGCTCGGGCAGTGCTATGTCCTCATCCTGTGCCCAGCTACCCAGGGCAGCGAATGCAGCTACCAGGGTTACCAGCCAGCGGGCACTCGCTCGCATGGATTGTGAATTTCTCGCTCTCATTGTTTGCTCTCTGATCTTTCTCTTTATTTGTGCTATTGCACCGTCGGGGGTATTCAAAACTGCTTTCGGTCTTACATGACTGTCAGGCGGCCTTTTGAATAGGGGCTCGGCGTAGCGCCTTGCTGGGGCTTATCCTCGGCAATATATATCGGATGGGGCAATCCGATGCCCTTAGAATCGCCCTTTGCTTGGCACTCGTTTAGCTTCAACATAAAGTGCTGGTCGGTCTTCTCGGTGAGTTGCCGGTGGATGTCTTCCACAGAAAAACCCAGCTCTGCCGCCTTGGCCTGTACGGCTTGCATGCCGCTAAGCGCCAATACCAGTACGGCGCAAAATTGTACCTTCTTAAATGATCCCGTAGTAAACATTGTGACCTCCAGACCGTTTTTCCTTGTACACCCTTATGACGGGCTCAGGCTGGAGTTTGGATGCAGGCGCGTAAAATTTTTCTCGCGCCACTTGCCGGGTAGCACGATACCCTTGCCTCCCTGGACCAGCGGGTGCAAAAGTCGCAATAATTCGGGATTCATTGCAGCGAGTTCAAATTGATGTCTTCAATAGCGGAAGTGCTGACATTCTGGTTCGGAGGCCCGGCACTGGATCACCCCCCATCCAATACACAACAGCAACGCTGGTTTGCAGCGACACCAGAGCTGGACCACGAGATACAGCACGATTTCAGAGAGGTTACCGACAGAGCCCTTGGAAATGCTCTAAGCCACTGGCGCCAGACCCTGCAAGGCGAGCTAGCTCTGATGCTGCTTTGCGACCAGTTCGCTCGTAACATCTATCGCGGCAGCAGCCTGGCCTTTGCAGGGGATCCACTTGCCCTCGATATCGCCGAGGGCATTCTACAACGCGGTGATACGGGGAATCTGGGCCTGTTCCAGCAGATTTTTGTCGGTATGCCACTGGAACACAGTGAAAAGCTCCCGATTCAACGCCGCTCCGTGGCATACTTCGGCCAGTTGCAGCAACAATACCAGGGTGACCAGAGTACTGCCCCATACCTTGCAACCCACTATCGATATGCCCTGGCCCACCAGGCAGTGATCGAGCAGTTCGGCCGCTATCCGCACCGCAATGCGGCACTTGGCCGCGAATCCACAGAAGAAGAGAAACATTGGCTGGCACAAGGGGGCGGCTTTAAATAATGGAATTACTTGGTTGGTTATCACTCGCAGGCATCTGCGCTCTCGGAGCCATGTCCCCTGGCCCCAGTCTCCTGATTGTTATGCGTTCTTCTGCCTCAGGACTCCAGCAGGGCCTGGCCAGTGCGATAGCTCATGGGGCCGGTGTCGCCATTTACGCAGCGCTCACCGCTTTTGGCCTCGCAGTTCTTATTACCAGTTCGCCACTGCTATTTAATATTCTGCAATGGGCTGGTGCCGCCATGCTGGTTTACTTGGGCTGGAAGGCCCTGCGTGCTCCCGCTCCGGGTTCCTCTACCACCCAACTGGAAGCACCCCGGCAGAGTGTCCGCCGCTCCATAGCCCAGGGGTTCGGTGTGGCTTTCTTTAATCCCAAAATTGCCGTTTTCTTCACTGCTTTATTCAGCCAATTTGTGTCTGAACAGCAGACTCTCACCACCAAACTGGGAATGGCTGCAATCGCTTCCGGGATAGATACTCTCTGGTATTGCATCATCGCTCTGGTTGTACACGCCAGTCGCAAGCGCCAGTTGGTGAATAAGCACCTTGGCCACCGCATCCAGCAGCTGTTTGGCCTTTTACTGATTGGCTTGGCCGCAAAGCTTGTCCTCACCATTTGATCTCCGCGGTGCTCGCCGCACCCATCCCCCTCCCATGCTAGATTCAGGGGACCAGTTGAGATACACGGGAGTAAAACCATAGCCCGGTTAATTGATTTTTTACTTTATCTTTTTTCAAAAAAACAGGCCCTGTTTAAGGGCCTGTAATAGCGGAGATTGCAGCCCGGCGCCTGGGGGGAGTACGCCGAACTGCGAAGCCAGATTATGACAGCCTGAAAAATTACTTGTGATCAGACTACCGCAACCCTCACTCCCCTGAGCGCAATCAATTCCCCGCCTATTTCTCAGCGGCTTCCGTTGACACTGAATATTTATACAGTTACTGTATTGCCATACAAACAAGTTGGAATGTCTGAAAGGCAATTGGGAGGCATAACATGGCCGTAGTAGCTGTTTGGAAATGCGATCGAGACGGAGCAATGTTCGACAACAAAAAAGATGCTGAAGAACACGATAAGATGCTGGAACTGGCTGCCAACATCACTTCACTCATTGAGCGCCACATCGAGGGCATTGATGAGCAGGTTGGCGAAGAGATCGGCCTGCTTCTGGCCAAACGTCGCGATGCACTGGCCAAAGCCTGTAAAGGCAAACCTGAAGCCTTACTAGAAGAGGAAAGCACAGAGGAAACCTCTGCAGAAACTGTTACACCTTTTGCTGCCAATCAGTAAGCGCTTGAAGTTTCATCCCTGTACTCTGCCCGGTTCAGCCGGGCTTTTTTATTAGGGCATCTTCGGCGGTCAAGCGGTTCCCTGGTGTCGCTGGCCATTCTTACCTCTCTCTAACCAACGGCACCTCTCTTAAATATTGTTTATAGCGCCTTAACAACCATAACAATATTAACTACCGCCAGCGCCAATATCACAACCCAGCTAATCAAGGTGCCCCAAAAACGCCCCATATGCGTCCCACCTTTACCTGCCGTCAAACCATAAGCATGAAAAACACGGGATAGGAAAAAAGAAATCCCAAAAATGTGTAGCCATAAATGTGACAGACCACCCAGCTCAGCAACCAACAGCAGCAACAAGGCTATAGGTGTATATTCAATCGCATTCGCATGCACCCTCACACGAATCTCATTGGAGCGGTCATCCCCTGTACCAATTCCTACACGTTTAGTGCGACGAAAATGCACTACTCTCAATGCCAGGTAGATAATCAGGATTGCACAGAGACTGGTATAAAGTGCCGTAACATAGGCCATTGGGTCGATCCTTTTTCTTATTTCTCAAGCCAATCGAATATAGCGCTAAAGATTGTGTCAGCGCCACACCGATCCTATACAACGGGCAAGGCTTATATGCTCATATTTTTAGCTGGTAACAAAAAAGAGCGGGCAATGCCCGCTCTTTTTTGTCACAAAGCTGACTAATCAAACTCAGTACTGATAGCCAAACCCATGGCCTTTGGCGGGCTTCAAATGGCGATCGCGCAGGCGGGTGGAGCGGGTTACCAGAGATTGAGGTTCACCCCCAATCAAAACCTGCTCTGGATAGCTGGTAACTTCCAGCGGATCACCGCTCCAGACTACGATATCGGCCACTGCGCCCTGCTCCAGGGTGCCACCTTCCAAACTGAAGATATCGGCTACGTTACTACTGATAGATTTCAGTGCTTCCTCATAGGGCAAGCCATGGGCAACAGCGTTACCCGCAGACTGACGAGAAAGGTACACATTGTGGGTTGAGGCGTAATTCGGCCCACTAATAGCCACTTTGACACCAGCCTTGGTGAGCAGAGCCGCGTTGTCCAGGCGTGCTCCCAGGCTTGAGAAGGAAATTGGCAGGTTATTAATAGCATCAATAACCACTGGCACCCGGGCCTCGGCCAGTTGATCCGCCACCATCCAGCCCTCGGCTGCACCCAGTACAACCAGCTTCACATTGAAGGCTTTGGCCAACTCAATAGCCACCAGAATATCGCTGGCGCGATTGGCAGTAATCACCAGCGGCTCTTTGCCACTGATTACTGGTTGTAGCGCTTCGAGGTCGGCCAGGCTGTAATCCAGCTCGCGCCACTCACCACGGCGAATAGCTGCACGGTTTTCCCGGTACTCACGGGCTTCCTTCAGAGCATTCTCAACCTTGGCGTAGGCATTGGCGCGACTGCCACCAGCTAACTGCGCACCCGCCTCCCCTAGGTAGGCCTTCTGGGCAACGTCCTTGGCTTCAACACTATCGAATTCACCGTTTAACTTTATAGCGAAGCTACGCCCGGCAAAAACCCGCTGCGCTTCAACAGCGCCAGCATCCCAGGTGCTGATTCCAGGGAAGACTACAGCACTGGTCACACCACCTGCGCGGTTAAAAGGAATCAGGGTGGACCTGGGGTTGTAAGCGGGCAGTGGATTAAACGCACTACCGATGCTCTCACCGGTTACCGCCTGATCATTTGTCGAGCTGGCAGCACTGATTTCCACCAGACCAAGCTCAGAAATCGGCGCTATCACCCCCGGGGTGACCACCTTGCCACTGGCATCGATAACCCGATCTGCAGAAACACTCAGTGAAGGAGCTACCTGCTCAACTTTACCATCCACAACCAGTACATCAGCAGATTCCAAGCTGCCTTTACCTGCCAGGGTATGTACCTTACCACCCTTGATCAGGATACTCTCCGCGTGGGTACCAGCCGCCAGCGCTCCGAGAGCCAGCGCACAAAATACAGCTACTCTTTTCATTGCCGCTCTCCCTCTGCATTGATAATGCCCAGCTCAAAATCGCTGCGCGGTTGGCGCTTTTTATCCGCGCGGTCATACATCAATTCACCGTCAATAAATACCTGGTCGACATGTGTGTATACACTGAACGGATTACCGGACCAGACTACAACATCAGCCATCTTGCCCTTCTCCAGACTGCCAGTTTGCTCTTCAATACCCAGCGCCTTAGCGGGGTTCGAGGTCATCCAGGCAACGGCGTCTTTAGGCTGGATATCAAAACCCGCGCGCTGACCTGCAGTCATCGCCTTGGCCACCTCTTCATTCAGGTGTTGCACACCTACTCCGGAATCGGAGTGGATCATGGCACAGGCCTTTGCCTGATCGACAATCGCAATATTAGCTTCAGTCATATCAAAGGCTTCATGCTTAAAACCCCACCAATCAGCCCACATTGCCGCACAGACATTATTCTCTGCCAGCAGGTCTGCCACTTTGTAGGCCTCAACCGCATGATGGAAGGTGGAAACCTGAAAATCGAACTCTCTGGCAACATCCATCATCACGGCCATTTCCTCACCGCGATAGCAGTGGTTATGCACCAGGATATCGCCATTCAGCACCCCCGCCAGGGTTTCCAGGCCCAGATCGCGCTCGGGCTCATCGCCACCATTCTCGACGTAATCTTCCCACTTTTTCTTGTAATTGCTGGCTTCAATCCAAGCTTTGCGATAACCGGCCACATTCCCCATACGCGTTGAAGGGGAAGTGCCTTTGCCGCCGTAAACGCGCTTGGGATTTTCACCACAGGCCATTTTCAAACCATAGGGCGCACCGGGGAATTTCATATCCTGAACACTGCGGCCAGGTACGTTCTTCAGGGTCACACTGCGGCCGCCGAACAGATTGGCAGAGCCCGGCAGAATTTGCAGGGTGGTGACACCGCCGGCCAGAGCCAACGGGAACTGAGGGTCTTGGGTCCAGACAGAATGCTCAGCCCACACTTGCGCAGTATTGGGCGAAGTCATTTCATTGCCGTCCTGGGAGGACTCAATAGAGGGTGCAGGGTAATCACCCAAGTGCGAATGCACATCAATAATACCGGGGGTAACCCACTTGCCCTTACCATCGACCACCAACGCCCCTTCTGGCGCCTTCAGGTCTTTGCCGATTTGGGCAATCTTACCCTCTTCCAACAACAGGTCAGCCTTCTCCATTTGTTCACCGGTACCAGTGAGCAATGTGGCCCCCTGAATCAGGACCGGGCCGGATTGACTAACAGAATAAGTGGAGGGGAAGGCATCCAGGCGGGCGAAATCCAAGGATCTCTGCTCGCTCTCGACTTTCTTCTCTCCGCAAGCGGACAGCAGCAACGAGGCACAAAGCAGAGCCACGATACCGCGCCCGAAAACTCGAGAATGCAGCTGCATAGTAAATCATCCAATGGTTTTGAATATAACGGCGAATGCTATCAGGTTGTTCGGCCTTAGCCACTACTTGACCTAGTAAAAGTTTTAGTTAGCCCAATTAGGGGAGGCATTTGATCAGGCTCGGCACCACCAGCAAATACTGGTGACCAGAATCACAATAGCTAAAACAGGCAATTACAAACAGGCTTAAAAATAGCGGCGTGTCAGCTAAGACTGTGCGCTAGATCAAAAAACCGAATTAGTTACCTATATACTTTTCAATTTCTTCGTGGTGCAATTTCTGGTGAAAAAACGTTCAACGGTAACTCAGGAGGAGAAAAGGTGATCAAGGAGAGCAATTTACCGTTTTTCCCATCCTCCCCTGCCCTCGCATCCACACATGATCTGGATTCTAATCAGGTTTATGAAGCTCTGCGTAAAAGTGAAGAGCGCTACCGGGAGCTGGTCGAGCACGCTAATTCCATCATTATGCGCTGCGACAGAAATGGGCGTATTACTTCTTTCAATGAGTATGCGCAGCAGCTTTTTGGCTACTCTGAGGCTGAAATTATTGGCAGGCACCTGGTCGGCACCATAGTGCCCGCCAGTGAAACCAGTGGACGTGACTTGCGAAAACTGATTGACGACATCTGTGATCACCCACAGGAACACCGCTACAACATCAATGAAAATATTACCAAATCCGGCAAACGGGTTTGGATTGCCTGGACCAATAAGATCATGTCCGACGAGAGAGGCTGCCCCAACGGCATTCTCAGTATCGGCACAGACATCACCAAGCAGCGTCTTTTAGAGGAAGAGTTACGCCAGGCACAGAAAATGCAGGCGATTGGCGAGCTGGCCGGCGGCATCGCACATGATTTCAATAATATGATTCATGGGATTAGCGGCTACGCGGAAGTTATCCAGCAGATTTCGAAAGATCCCCGTATCAGTGAGTACACTAGTCATATCCTGACCACAGCCCGTCACGCAGCGGAGCTGACCAAGCAGCTACTCACTTTTGCACGCAAGGGTAACTACCAGCTAAAAGATTGCAATACCCATGAAATCACCCGCGATGTATGTGCCATGCTGGGCCGCACTATCGACCGGCGCATACGAATTGAACAACTACTCGAAGCCAACCGCCCCCATATAATCGGCGATCCAGCCCAATTAAAGAGCGCCCTTCTGAATATTGGTATTAATGCAAAAGATGCGATGCCCAATGGCGGCACCCTGCGCTTTACCAGCAGTAATATCACTTTCAATAAAGGTATGACTATTGCTGATTTTGAAGTTCAGCCCGGCCACTACCTACTGATCACTATTAGTGACAATGGTACCGGAATGCCTCCAGAAGTGCGGCGAAGAATCTTCGAGCCCTTCTTTACCACCAAAGAGAGTGGCCGAGGTGCCGGACTGGGTCTCGCCGCTGTGCATGGCACTATTCACCTGCACAAGGGCGCGATTCGGTGCCACAGTCAAGAGGGAGAAGGCAGTACTTTCAAACTCTACCTGCCAATTTCAAAAGCCAGGGAGGAGAAACCAGGTAAGCCTACAAGTGCATCTCCAGCACAGCGCAAGCTGAATATTATGGTAGTAGACGACGAAGCCATTGTTCGCAGCTATTCAAAAACTCTTTTTGAAATGAACGGCCATAAGGTTGTCACCTTCGCTACTGCGGAACAGGCTATTACCTACTACCGCCAGCACTGCGATCGTGTGGATCTGGTTATTCTCGATATGATTATGCCCGGTATGGATGGGCAGGAATTATTCGCTTTTCTGCGCCGCATTAACCCGGAAGTAAAGGCTTTACTATCTACAGGCTACAGTGTGGACAGCAAGGTTCAGGAGGTAATTGCAGAGGGGGTACTCGATTGTATCCAGAAACCATTTACTTACGAACGGCTCAGCAAAAAGATTGAGGAATTGATTGCCAGCGGCCAACTGATCAGCACAAAATAATTGAGGGAAGGCACTCACAATATAGATGTAGCCCACACCCCCGGTTGCTGTAGTTCAGAGAATAATATGTGGCAGATAGCGGCTCATATCCTGAGTTATCATATTCCCATCTTCTCGAATCGATATACCAGCAGCCATATCGTCCACTAGCCAACTGCCTATCAGCGTATAATTTTTCCCAAACTTTGGCAGTGGATAAACAGCTTGATATACAAAACCCTCTTCGCCGTATGGACCATCGGAAAGAGATTGCACATCACTTCCACGCACAATGGAAATATTGGCCCCTTCCCGTGAAAAAATTGGTTTCTTCACCAATTCTGAAAATTCAGTGGCCTTATGGAGTTCGTCCTCAAAAAAGGAGGGCAGTAAATTTGGGTGCCCCGGGAATAGCTTCCACAACATTGGCAGTAGTGCTTTATTGGATAGAATTGCTTTCCACGGCGGCTCTAGCCAGCGAACATTATTACTACCCAGCAGTGAGCCAAATTCTTCCCGGAACATAAACTCCCAGGGGTACAATTTGAACATCCAGGTAATTACCTGGTCCTGCATATCGGTAAACAAACTATCTGCATCACAACCGATATCTTCCATAAATACAAAATGGTTAGTGATACCGGCCTCACTGGCACAGTCCTGCAGGTACTGTACAGTGCCGCGATCCTCTTCGGTGTCCTTGCAACAGGCGAAATGCAGTTCTCGGCCCGGGGTGAGAAACTGTAAATCGCGAAAACGATTTACCAGTTTTTCCTGCAGGCTATTGAACTGGTCCGACTGCAAAGGCAGGGCCCGCCGATCCACGTTGTCCTGCAACCAAAGCCATTGCCAGAATCCAGTCTCGTACAAACTGGTGGGTGTATCAGCATTGTTTTCGTAGAGTTTTGCGGGCTCCTGCCCGCTATAGGCAAAATCAAGACGGGAGTAAAGGCTGGGGTCACCGTTTTTCCAGGAGTTGCGTACAAAATCCCAGTGTTGTTCGGGAATACAGAAGCGCTGCATCAGCACTTCATCCTCCAACACCTTCGCCACAACATCCAGGCACATCTGGTGGATTTCTTCAGTGGGCTCTTCAATATGTTTTTCTATCTGCTCAAGAGAGAACTGATAGTACGCACTTTCATCCCAGTAAGGCTCACCGTACATGGTATGAAAATGAAACCCAAATTCCTGTGCCCGCTCCTGCCAACGCGGGCGCTCTCCAATCGGCAACCTCAGCACTAATTCAACCTCCCCAGCCCCGGGAGCTACCACTGCTGGAGCGGCCACCGCCCCAACTGGACTTGGCAGAAGCCACAGCGCCAAAGCCTCCACGGGATACTGTCCGGGTTACTTTGGGCTTGGGGTCCATCGCACTCTTATCTACCGTATAAGACGATTTGCCATAGCGTCCGATAACTTTTCCATCTGCAGTCATCAGGCGATCGTAATAACGAGAACCGGAAGCGGAGTAACGGTAGACAGGGTTGTAATAACCGCTTGAGTAGTGCCGCCTGTCATTATCCAGTAATGATGCGACCATAAAGCCGGTCATCAGGGGCATCCAGAATCCACCACTGGTCTCCCGGCAGCTTCCGAACTCCGTCTCACACTGGGAAAGATTCGCATACTTGGGTCCAGTGCGCTCAGCTTCCTCCAGGGCGCGCTGGTATGCCGCTTCACACTGGGCTTGATCCAGCTGGGTGTTATCCATGCAGTCCTCAACAGAGGAAACTACTTTGATCTCTTCATCGGAAGAACAGCCAACAAGAGCAGCAGCTACACCAATTGCCAAAGGGCGCAGAACAAAACTTGCTCTCCGGCCCTTGCGCATCCGCGCAAGATTGATATTTTTTGTACGTTTCATCCTCACCCCCGCTCAGTAGCTCATACAGGCGGCATTGAGGACACCGACGGAAATAGTGGTGGCAGCCAACATAATTCCCGCACTCAGCTCCCCATCTTCAATACGCTCAACAATACGAGGCATAAAACCGAAGCGGATAATGGCAAATGCAATCAGCTGTGCAATCAACGCGACCCCGGCCCAGGTGGCAAAGTCAATAATAGAGACTGAATTGCTGGCAGCGCCACCGACAGCAATAGCAAAACCCAACACTGCGCCACCAAAACCGATAGCAGCAGCCGCGTTTTTGTCCTCGCGAATTAACTTCCACTCATCGTGGGGTGTCACCAGCGCGTAAAGAAATTTAAACGCAATTAAAAATACCAGTGACAGGCCAAAATAGGCCGCAAAATGCACGATACCAGTCAGTAAATCATAAGGCTGGTCCATTGATACTTCTCCTTATTATCCGTGAATAGTCAGCTGTGAAGGGGTCAGGGTAATGCCGGTACTGATTACCAAACTGCGGCTTAAATAGCCGGCATCCTCTTCTTTCTCTTCAGCAGAGAGAAAGAGAGATTCTGTTCGCTGATCGGACAGTTCACGCTCGAACAGCATTGTGAATTGATCTGTTAGCGAATATTCACCATCTTCATCATAAGTTTTTTCGGCCATATGCACCGGGTTGTGATAATCACCGGTGGAAGTCCATACCCTGCTGTAGGAGCGATCACTCAGCTGGTAATTTGCTGTGCCAATCTCCTTCTTCAGGAGGTTATCCCAAACCTGCTGGTTGGAGACATCCTGAGTATCGTAAAAGTGGAACAGCTTTACATCCACCACATGCTCATCACTCTGGCCACCTTCGGCTACAACCTGTAACCAGGCATCGTCATCGGTATAGAAGCGATACACCCAGGTACCGTCCAGCTCGACAACCCCAGCCGCCTTGATGATCTGTGTGGGGGAGCAGGACTCAATGGTGAGTTGATCCAGAATCAGGCGTATGGCCAGTGGATCCAGCTCAAAGCTGGCTCCCAGGCGTAAACCCATTATCTCCGGCGTTTTGATTGCCGGAGCTTCCTTTCCCTTCAATTTGTCGATCAGCTTGGTAAACATGTACCAGCACCTTCCCCTTCATCTATTTTTATATCGAAACAGCGCTTCTCATCCAATCGCTTGGCGGAGATGTAGTACAACATATCCCCATTGCCAACCCGATCTGTCAATGCGGGATTTACATCGATTTTAACGACATCTCTAGGGCGCACAGCGATCAATGTTGCCGACAGGTTCTGTTTGAAATGATCAAACAGGGCACCGAATGGAAGTGGCTCCTCTCCTCGGTACTCTACACTGTACTGCGTCATTCCATAAGTGCTATCCAGCAACTGGCGGTGCAAACGGGCGGAACCTGGATCCAGGGAAGACTTTGCTAACAGCTCCACTGCTACCGAAGGAATACATTCAATATTGGGGCAGTGTGCGCGTAGCAGCTCACCAACATTTTCATCCTGGAAATATGCAGTTTTATGACTGTTGGGACTGTGTTTGTCACAAAACAGAGCAGTAGTAAGCGTTACATCATCAAGGGGGTTATCGATAATAATTCGTGCGGCTTCCGCTAACCCGGTACGTTGCATACTTTCAATGTGAGAAAAAGATTCAACCCGTACAAAATCAATTTTACCTGGCATCGGGTTTTCAATATCAGCCTCTACACAGAGCACAACCTCTGAAGTGGTTCCATTGGTTTTGGAAAGCAAAAGCTCGATCAGGCGGAGGGTCCGTGTTCCATTCCAGCCGATAATGACCGTGTGATCCACATTGTTTGTCATACGCAAACCTCTCTTTCCTCTGTGCACAAACTCCGAAATTGCAAAACCCACCCGGGTAATCAGCATCGCAAACAGGCTTAGCCCAAAGGGGATCACCCAAGTCGCCACAACTACCTTTCCCGCAGGCGAAACCGGCGAGAAATCGCCATAGCCCACCGTCGATGCGGTTACAACCAACCAGTAGATAAAGTTTTCGGGAGCGATGATCTCGCTTTCTCCCGCAGCACTCAGCAGCAGATAGCTGCCTGCCACATAGCCAAGGATGGCAATGAGAATGGTCGTTTTGTCGGCCTTAACAAAAAGCGACGCCAGAAGGCGTCGCACTTTAAATAGCAGCACTGGATCAGGCCTTTTCGCGGCTCGCCAGCAATTGTGCCAGTTTATCACTACCGCTAACCTGGCCGCCCGGCTTGATACCTGCCGCCTTTAGTTTGGCCTCCAGGCTTGAGCCACTCTCTTCTGTGGCCAGCTCCTCTGCCGCTTCCAACTCGGCTGCGCGTTCCTGCTGCTTGCTCTTGATCCGATCAAGGCTGTCCAGGGCAGTCTTGATTTTGCTGTTAGCACCCATGTGACGGGAAGAGACAGCGACCTGTGCTTTCTGCACAGATTCAGTGGCCTTGATCTGGTCGATCTGCTGCTCCATACGACGCACGTTGGTCTTGGCCTTGGAGATATTCCCTTTTAGGGAACGCTCGGAATTGAGGAACCCCTCGAGCAGGCTCTGCTCAGTTTCCAGCTGAGATTCAAGCTCGGTAACACGCTCGGCACACTCCAGAGCAAGGCTATCATCGCCCTTCTCGCTGGCACTAATGGCGTGAGCGGTGTATGTCTCAATATCGGCCTGAAGAGACTCCACTTTGCTTTCCGCCAGCTTGCGCTTGGCCATAATTTTGGTCAAGTTTTCATCACAAGCTTTCAATTCAGTTTTTGCCTCGCGCAATTCCTGATCGAGAATGCGGATGGACTGACTGTCCGCAACCGCTTCAGTACCTTCATTTACAGCGCCTTTCAAGGCAGTCCAGATTCTTCTCAGGCTCATGCTACACCCTCCATTTCAAAATGATCCGCATACAAATCCAGGAAGTCACCAACATTGGAAAACAGGGTTTCAACTTCCTCAATTACTACTTCGTCCTTGCTGGACACCGACA
This sequence comes from Microbulbifer sp. GL-2, assembly GCF_007183175.1. Lineage (NCBI taxonomy): Bacteria > Pseudomonadati > Pseudomonadota > Gammaproteobacteria > Cellvibrionales > Microbulbiferaceae > Microbulbifer > Microbulbifer sp. GL-2. The sequence continues at coordinate 3,364,066 of NZ_AP019807.1, read as the reverse complement.
ACGCGCCGAAAGCAACATAGTAACTCTCACCACCGATATTTTTGATGGCTATCGCTGTCAGCGGAACCAACTGATGCGTCTGGAGAACCATCTCGTTCAGCGCAGCCACATCAGCCACTTGGCTCACTGGAAACAGGATGCTTTCAACAACAATCTGCTTTTCTCCGACGTAGACAAAGGCATCAACACCTTCATCGTTGGAAATACTGAGGCAATCACCCTCAGACTCCACTACCCACCCAGTATGGTTTTCCGCCAACTGGCGTAGGTTCTCATGATTCCAGGTCATCTCAACTCCCTCGCTGTGGAATATTGGTCACAAATATAGCATCAAAAAAACGGTGGTCAATGACTTATTACAAACTTATGTTGCAAATAATACACATAAGGATAATATTTACCACATTGGTGATATCACATGTAACGGAGTAGAGCCCATGGACCTCAAGCAAAGCCTCGGCAACCAGCAAGCACTGGCTCCATACAAGCAGGCCATTGCACGCTATGTGCGTGCCTCGATGGCGTTGAAGGGTATGCGCTATGGGGATCTGGCCCAGGCCCTGGCCGATAGGGGGATTTCAATGACCACGGAAAACCTGCGCAGCAAAGTAAGCAAATGCATGTTTTCGGCAGATCTGCTGGCGGCCATCATCGATGCTTTATCAGTTGAAGATAGCGCCATGCCTGAAATCCTCAAACAGGCAAGGGAATTGCAAGATCGAGGACTCTATACCGAGCAGGAGAAAAGCTAACACTTCCCCTTCTCGCATACCAGCACACTGGATCACATCGTTTTCGCTAGCCTGGAATCTGGGCCAAGTGGAGTGAGAGTGGAACTACCCAAGCCCGAGGAGTCACTTTTTGGTTTACAAGGATAGTGATTCTGCATTTATCAAAGGGGCTAATTACGGGCTCTATTTGAGGTGCTGCTTAATCGCTTTCTCTCATATAACCAGAACAGCATCAATAATGGTGAAGCTTATACACCGGCTCACCATTACCACACTTGCCGACAACCTCTGGTTCAGCCAGCTTTGCCCCAGCCGGAATTACTTTATTGGTGGGCCACCAAACAAAGCAGGCGTAGCGGAAGTTGACTGCCCAGTTACAGTAAAGCCTCCCCTTATCTTCCTCATAAAACCGTGCCTGGCAAAAACTTAAGGTTGGGCTCCGTACACCCTGCTGCTGATGAGCATCTGCAACAACAATATCTACAGCCACCACGCTGGATACACAGAGACAGGGAATCAACAACCACAATTTCATAGCCGCACTCATTGAGACTTAATACAGGGCCTCCTCAAAGCCTAGCAGTCCCGGCGTAACTTTCATTCCATCACTAGGTTAATCCCAAAAAATGATCCACAGACTGAGGATCCTCTGAATAATTTCGTAATATCAGGCGAGACTTGCAGGCCGCAACGCGCAGTATGGCTTGCAAAACTGGCCCAGCAGGGATTTTCAGAGGCATCATGAAATCATTCGGAGACTCCCTGACCTGCCTCTAACATTCCCCTCGAAGTATCCCGATAATACGTTCGATACAGTCCCCTTTATTCGCATCCCAGTTCAGGTAAGGCAACGGCAAAACCCGGATACCCGCCCGATGTAATATCTTGTAGATTTGAATGGTAAAGTGCCGCTGGTATTCACCCGGGTAACCAATAAGGTCCACTCCTAAAACCAGCCCCTCGTATTCACACACCACATCAACCCGCTGGCCTGCGATAGGAAAGTCGACCCAGTGCGTAATTCCAGCCTCCTCCATCGCCACACTAACCTCCCTGGCGAACTCACAGGAAAACTCCCCTTTCGACATTTTATTGTGACTAGCATGTGTAAAAGAAACGTATTGACGCAGTAAGTGGTCTGACGGAAGCAACCCGGGGTTAATGGAGAGTGCCACTAACTGCCTCTCCTTGGCCCGGGTGATTGCCACATTAAATACATCAGGCCGATTGAGATAAGTCGCGGCCCGCAAGGATTGGTCATCAATTGCCATTGAGAGGAGCATCACATCTCGCTCGTCCCCCTGGAAACCATAGGGTGTGGCAACTCGAACCGAAAAGTTAAGTAATTTCGTCGCGGGAAATGCTCTGGATATTTCTCTAGCCAGATAATCTACCTGTTCACGATAGGGGGACAAAATACCGATGGTTGGCTTTAACGGTGCATCGCTATATTGATCAAAGTGGCTGCGCAACTGAGATATGACCCAGTCTTTTTCCTCCCTGTTCCTGCCACTCTTTGCCCGTCGCCCTTCCAGCCGATGAAAAGTCAGGGCGAGCGCTTGGGTATTCCCCGGGCGCGCCTGCATAACCTTCAGCCTCCCGCTATAAAAGGCATGATTACTGAAGGCAATCAGCTCTGGCTGGCTCCGATAGTGTTCATCGAGCAGGGTCACAGTATCCTGGCTTACCAGCGAATCTGATACTAAGTCGAGCAGGGATTGGTCACGGTAATTGAAAGATACGGGCAATTCCTTGCACTGAACCACCTTCTCCCACAAGCATTGCTGCTGTTTTATTGGGAGAAAAGAGACATGCCTCAGCTGTTTACCATCGCCTACCACAACCGCACGCTTTGCCCTATAGAGTGCGGGCAGTGCGCTTGCGATATCACATTGAGTGGATTCATCAAAGATAACCAGGTCAAACATGCCACAACTCAGTGGCAGTATTTCATTGAGCTCATCCAAACTTGCAAGCCAGATAGGATAGGCTTGCAGAACCAGGTTCATATCTGTCTGAGCAAAACGTTCCGCTTGAGTTTTAGAAGTCCGCGCCCTCAGCGCCTGGTGAAAGCTGGCCAGACTGCCCCTTTCTTTTCTTAAAAGCAGGGCGAGTTTTTCCTGTCGGTAAGCGTTGATATAGCTGGCTGCCTGGCGTTCATACTGGTAGCGCAGCTGACCAATAACGTCCTGGAAACCCCACAACACTCCCATCCTCAGGCGCCGCCGGATAAAAGGCACACCCAAACGAGATAATCTGGCCCCCAAGCCTGCAGGCCCCCAAAACTGGGCCGTGCGAAGCGCTCGCGCAAAGCGCCGCTCAGCCCGATGTAGTAATTTCCGCGTGGTCTTTAAGTCGCGCCTTAAGTCAGCCGCACTCATCTTGGGAGGCTCGACCCCTTCCTTCAGTAAAGTATCCAGACGGGCCTTCAAACTGCGAACAAAACCCTGCTCCCCTGCATGTACATAGCCCTGGGTGAGCCCATATGTCTCACGCAACTTATTTCTCACTACATTGATGGCTTCAGGGGTCTTGGAAACCACCAGAACTGAGTCTCCATGCAAAATGTGGTCTATTGCCATTGCGGCAATGGTAAAGCTCTTACCTGTTCCCGGTGGTCCAGAAATAAGACTGAGCGGCGAGTGAGCAGCATTGTTCAAGGCCCGCTCCTGAGCTCCACTTAAGAGCCCAGGTAACATTTCAGGCTCGCTTGCACCTTCAATAAAATGCTCTGGCTTCCCACCAAGAACTGAATCCAAAGGCACATTGAGGTTTCGTATTTTTGTCAGTTGGCCAAGTTCATACAAGACTCCACGAGCCCCTCTGGGTCTGTCCGCCAGGATTACGGCAGCGGCACTGACCACAGTCAATTGAGGCGCTTCAGCTTTTTCCTTTACAAGTACCCCCGACTGAAGACTCGGCCAGCGGCCCAACTCCTCCAGGTCTTCCAGCAAACTGTACTCTTGTAACCAGCGAGCCATGTCTGCCACTTGAGAGGAGTCCAAAGGAAAATGGGGCAGCGGGAATATATCCGTTACTGAAGAGTCGATATCAGGCTTTAGAATCTGCCTGAGTAAAGGAAGATTAATACGAAGATCCGTATTATTTATCTCGGCAAAGTGGTCATCTTCGCGATAAATTCTGGCAGGTAGGTACAATAGCGGCGCACATAGATTGCGTCGGCTGGTCAGGCCAGCTTGGCCCGTGAGCTGGCCACAAATAAAAAAACAGGCATAAATGAGCCGCCGCTCTTTTCGGTAAGCATCCGCGAGCTCTGTCAATTTAGTTGCAGGAATATCCAACAGAGGAATTCTGGGTAGCTCACCGCTACTGAGAAAGTCTTGCTCATCGACAAACAGACGTCGATTGCCAGGCAACCGGGCAATATTGGCAAGCGACAAATCGTGGCTATCCGCCTGGTAGCAGCGCCGAAAGTACTCGATCAGTAATTGTTGCCGCCCCTGCATAACCGCCTGCTTTTGCCAGAATTTAGCAAAATGCTACCTTAAATTACTGGGCTGTGACAGGCGGCTAGTCGTTTATGACTTAGCTGTCACCCGCCAGCGCACTAAGATATCTGGACTCTGCCGCACTTAAGCGCAAATCATATTTCTCCACAATGGAAATAAATCGTTGAACATAGATTTTCCCGACCGGTGCATAGGGTGGCATCCACTCATCAGGCCCTTTATGTCCCTTACTCTGGTTGCGCCCATCGTCCACTAACCACAAATTTTCAATATCTTCTGCGAACTTTCTTTTCCGCTCACGGCTCCACCCAGCCCCACCGTGATCATGCGCCCATTTCAATGGCACTATGTGCTCTACATCAAGATCTGATGCTTTGTTGTAAAAATTGCCAGTGTAGGGGTCCAACCATAATCCCGTGTCCACCTTACAGCTATTGCTACGGGTAAAAGTGACCGGGGACAGGGAATACCGAATTAACAACTCATGGCGAGTATCCTGGCAATCACTATCAAAATCAGACCAACGGGGTAGCCATTCCGCGCGCTTATAAGGCGCGGCCATCGCAGTGATACTAAATAGAATAAAAAAGAAAACTATCAATTGTTTTGAAATTGATCGAACACTCATACAACTACTACCAATCAAATCCGGCTGCTAGCCTACTGCAAAACCGCACTCTTGGATATCGCCTGCGTCAAGTTTTAGCCCGTGAGATTCATGCAAAACTTGATTTTTTGAGCTGAGGCCAGAGGGAATTGACCAGCTCTTCGCTAAAAAATAACTAACCTCCTGTTTTTTGGTTAGTTATTTTAGAGTTATTGTCAATTCTGGTGTTCAACGAGCCTGATCAAGTTGCGCTCTGATTGGCTATTGACGCCTTCTCTCCATCTTTGAATTTCACTCCGCTGACGACCTTGGCGAGGTAGTTAAAGCCACGGAGTTTTCTCCATTCTCTTTCTGCGCATATTCCCAACTTGAACAACATATACAGTATACCTTCTCGCGATAAGCGGCCTTTGGAGCACTTCGTCCTATATCGTATCGTTCCGAACATCTACTCAATCGGGTTCGTTGTCCGGATGCTCTGCCAGTGCTTTGCCAGGAAGTCGTAGAAGTTCATCAGCTCTTCGTGGTTCTTTAACAGGCACTTGGCAACTTTCGGGTATTTGGCTCCATACGTCTTGATGAAGGTGCCAAATGATTTCTCCGTATTGGCCCTTGTCTCAGCCTGCCAGCTGTCGTGTAGGAATTACTCGACTTGGGCAGTTTGTTCAGTATATTGGCCGTCTTATGTACCTAGCATCGCTGTTGGCGTATCTTTGGAAGGGGCTCTTCCAGCCTTGGCACCATCGCCAATCGCCAATCGCCAATCGCCAGCTCTGGGGCGTTCATGCCGCGTCTTTCAGCTTTCCCAATACACCTTTCCAGCTAAGCGTTGATTCACATACTCCATCCTCAATGCCAGAAAGTGTTTTTCTCCACACTCATTCACACCAATGACAACCAGCGCACAGAGCTTGCTTTATTCCGAGCGCAAGCCGCTGTATATGCCGTCTACCCAGATATACACCCAGCGATATTTAACTAATTGTTTGCTTCGCCAAGCATCATATTCACTTTTCCCCTGTCCTTTCAGGCGAGCCACGGTGCTGACCGATAGGCCCTTCGCTTCCGGACCAACCAATATCGACAGGGCTTCCTCCATCTCACACGCTGAAACACCCTTCAGGTATAGCCACAGCAGAGCCTCCTCCAGCGAGCGGGCTTTGCGTACGTAAGGCGGCACCAAAGCAGAACGGAAGTTTACCGGCTCGCCGTCCTTACTTCGGACTTTCGGTACCTTGATCTTCACCGGGCTCGACCCCGGTCTGTATATCGTATTCCGGCAAGTAACCATTACGGACTACAGCCGCACAGCCGTCGTCCAGGCAGCGATCTTGAAAGTCATCCATGAAGGTCGACAGCTCTGCCCCTATGCAACAGCTCTTGTGCCCACCGGTGTAGCAGTTATGTCAGTGGGTCAGCATTCTTATCCATAGAGACGTACTCTTGGTTGGTTGACTGTTTGGCGACAACAAATCAACAGATGCGCTGCTTTTTTTCAAACCCTCAAACACCAGAATTGGTTATAACTCTTAACTTAGTAATATCATATGATGTAGCTTATGAATGCCCTCAATGCTCTATCATTTGGCCAAGTAATCCAAACCCGTGCCACATTTGCATATCATGATTCCTTCAATAAGGATATAGAAATTGATATATTAAAATAACGCTATGTACCGCCTCCTATCAATTCATATTCTAATTAATGTATATACATTTTCTTACATAATGATTAAGCCTCCTTGGTTTCAAGCAATAAACCAAATACCGGAAGATCGCTGTAAATAACCTCAACCAAGAATACAGGGTAATACCTGTAGGTATCTAAAATATCGCTTTCATCCAATATAAAAAAATCTGGCCGCAGCTTGAGAATTTACTACATTGTTGGGGGGCTCTAGCTGCGGCCAGAAACTATGCGTTATCTTTCTCTAAGTCCAAAATCAACGAAAGTTTAGTCCGGATATAAAGGAGATAACAAATTACGAAAAAATTTATTATTTAGATTTTTTACAAATTGCATCCCAAGTAGTCCAAAAAGTTGAATTAGCAGCTCCTGGAGTCGTCGTCTCGTTTGCTACTATACCCACCATGGATGCACAATTCCGATTACAACCAATAGTATTGGAAGAGCCGTTTGAGGGTGGTACGGGAATCTCAATCGGAGGGTTGGTTGAGTAGTTAATTTCGTAAACTGACACTTTAAATTCACCAGACAAGGGTGGATCAGCAGCTTGGACCCAAGCAGTCGGGTTATCACTTGTTATTTTCCCAGTCCAATCACCTTTCGAAAAAGTAACAGACCAACCTTTAACAACCTTATTTGTACTATTTTCAGGAGAAATATAAACCCAAAACTTTGCCCCGTCCCCCAAAGTAATTTGATCGGCAGCGTTAGGGGTACCTTTAACAAGCTTTCCTGAAGCCATACTCTATTCCTCTACAATGCGATGACAAATAATCATCACCAAAAGTACTGTTGATAAGGCAACAACAATGATGAATTAACAGAATATATGAAAAAACTGAAATTACCAGAAAAAGGAAACATAGATAAAATATCTGCTACCTGTGATCAAATCAGGCTCAAGATTTAGAGCGGACCATTTCAGCCATATAAAAGCATCACCAAAAAATGCAACAAACATAATAAAAATTTGCATATGCAAGAATAGATGATAAAAATTAATACAACACTGCCACAAGAAAGACACTACCATAATTACACCTGAACTTATTAAAAATAATATTCTTCAATGGAAGGGGAAGACGAACAATAGCCTGGACTCATGTGCGGATAATGCTAACCGTAAATTAACTGCCCCCCCAAATGAACTCCTTAATAGCACATCACCATCTCAAATATATTTTTATTCGTTTTGAGTTTATACAAATTGAATCTTGAATTATTTAATATTTAATCGGGCTTTCAGGATAAAAGTCCACCTTATTGCTCAGTATATCTATAACTAAAATCGCATTATGATTATGGCTTGTAGAATTAGAAAGATTTCTTGATAGACAAATTATTTAAGCTTCCCACATTTTTTGCCTGCCCCCTAACTACAACTTAAAATAACCATCAAGTCCCGGGTTTTTATAACTTTTCTTCACTATCTTTTATTAATTTAGTAAGCCACTTACCTTGACCAATCCTGACCGAACAATACTTTAGCTACCCGTGAGCTCCATTCTGACTGTAAAGCTATACTAAAAATTGCGCCCCCTAAAACCAAACCATGAACCTTAACACTACTCGAGTTATTTTTGCACACCATAAAATTGGATATACAATAGAAAAATAATCAAAAAAGTTGTTAATACAAATACAGCGAACTATTTTAGGGTAATCTACGCATTCAACAAAGACTCCAAAAGCTAACAGGTAACATTCAGAAAAAGTAATTGATCTCAAAAATTACCAACCTATTCCAGAGAATAATAAAACATAAGCTTGCCACCCACCCTTATAATAAGTAGGTTTTTATCTACATAGTGCTCACAGTTGTTCTCTATATATTTCTTTTGAACATGGACTATAATGTCATCATCGCCCCCAAATACATCAATAATTTTCATATCAGTCCATTGTGTACAATTCATATTGACCTTATCTTTCCCTGGATAAGTCTCAGGGCACCAAGTATCCTGAATATAGGTACTACAGCCCAATAATTCTGCAGTATGCCTACTTCTTATTAATGTCTCAGCATCAAGCGGATATGCACCTCCAATAACATAATCCTTACAGCAATCCACAAATAACTGCCCGCTACCACAAGGACAAAAATTTATTCCCATAATCATCTATCCTGCCAACTTTAATAAAGAGATTTAACTCTTGCCAAAGAGATACCCAAGAACCAAACTTATAATAGGTCCTGTCGTATGCCAAATATCCAAAGCATCAACGCCATGGATGTCAAAAATAGTTCCGTAAATGCTTACACCCAGCAAAAAAACAAGCACCATACCAGATATATTTGACGGAGCATGCAACTTATCTCCAAAAATAAACCCAAGAAGACCCGAATTTAACTTTATCTCCTCTCGCTCTAAACTTACAGAATCATTACTTTCTTTTCTGGGTGAATTCGCCATCAGAAATCACGCCTGACATTGAAGAATATATGAGACATATAAAATTAATCTAAATAATAAAATTCAATAAATTGTATTAGAGCCAGGATGCTTCATTCACCTTAAAAAAACAAAGCTTTTATCTTTTCAAATTGAAAATCTGCATAAAAATTAAGGCAGCCTTACATGTAGCACCTAGCTTCAAGTAATAAGTCAAAATAATATTTAGTCATAATAGGTAACCAGCCAAGCAAAACTACAACTATGCTACGGCATGCCTAGCGGCTAGTACTTAGCTAAATGACACCCTGATTACAAAGTAATAACACTATCATTATTTCTATCTGGCAACGTATTTCCTGTATTCGTGTCATAAGCTCCAGTATCTTCACCTGGGTTTCCGTGGGAAGCTATATTAAAAGTGTTTCCTGAAGAGTCTGTAACCTGTAAAACAAATACATATGCAGAGGCTGAAACAGCAACATTCGGATAGATCCCTGAAACCTCCATTGAAAGGTTTACATGACCCTCGACTTCTTGACTTGTCTGAATCTCCTTAAACATTGTGTTCAATTCCTCTTTATAAACACTAGCATTTGCACCAACTCCAAGCCATCCCCAAAATGCTGATACACCTGCAGAGATACTTTGTGTAGTCTTAATTTCTTGATAAGATCTGGATGTTTCCAAACTCATTATTTTAAAGCTAAAACTACCATCTAATTTAGCCCACGCTCCAGCGCCAGACACGGTAATACCAACACCTGACAGTGTACCTCTTTTCTGTGATATTTGGTAAGACTCAATATCTGCTTCGACCTGAGCCGGCGCCAATTGGATAACATTTTCAACTGAAGTCAAATAGAAGGAAGACATAATATAATTCCCTGCGAATTTATTTAAGGTAAAATAAAATACAATACAAAGTTAATTTGAACAAATAGAAAAACAAGCCCAGAAATAATATCGATATTTTATATCATTGAGATCTAGCAATTCCTGAGAATAATTCAGTTCTAGCTTTTGAGATTGGTCAACGCCTAGCTCAAAGAAAAATCTATACAATAGATGTATATAAAAAATCATTATGGAAATCAATAACAGTTAACAATTACATTAAATAACAAACATAGGCACAATCCGTGCAGATTATGAGCCCAACATATAATTCACCTTGTTAATCATGTAAAAATATTCCAAGAATCACATATAAGTCCATATAAGGGCACCTCTATTAATTACCTATTTTATAACCGCAAACATTGAGTCATGGGGGCTGCAGGACGAAAAATTTTAAGAAAAGGTAATTTTTAGAGATGCCCATAAAATTTATTAAAGAGCTTGGGTATAAAGGAGATGTAAAATAGCATCTCCTTTATAGTACTCAGAATCACCCACAGTCTGCGTAATTAAAGGCAATTGCACAACCTTTCGAAATTATAACTCCTAGCCCCACAATACAATAAAACTCAAAAGCAAGTGTCTCAATATTTCCTCCCACTGGTATTTTGTCATGCCACCAATACCACTCCGTCGGATTATTCTTATAGAAGGTAAGTCCACCTAACACTATTTCAGCAGCTTCAAAGACAGCGTCAGTAATATTCATATAAAGAGACTGCTGACAAAGAGACCTTAATGTGGGTTGATATTGTGAGGTACTCCCATACATCGTTGACGGATCACCATACATCGTTGACGGATCACCATACATCGTTGACGGATCACCACTTACTAGCTTGGATAGTTTTGGCATCATGATTAAGGAAACAGCATTATGAGTACCTTTTTTTAACTGATCATCGCCAATCATCGATAAAGAAAGGGGTATCTCGTTGAGAATTTTTTTCAAGTAACCAACATGTTTATTGGTTAGTTTTTGCAGTTTGCTACTACTTATTAAATTTTTATAAGTGGTATTCGAAAATAAATTTTCCAAGTTTCCAGAATGGTATTGCTCTCCCACCTCTTTAAGAAGACCCATCTTTTCCTTATTCGAAAGATCACCAACCGGAAATATATCACTGAAAAGCTCTTTGTCGCCTGATGCTGCTAAATCAGAAAATTCATTAATTAAATTGTTAAAACTACTAGATGCCAATAATTTCTCAGTAACATAATTGCTATCGTACATATTATTCACCTTAATTTTATTTAAGCCCGCCGAATGCTTCATATATGCATATTGATAGATCTAATCCATCCTGAGCAATACCAAATGCAAGATCTATTACAACTATAAATGTGCCTATTATCAGCTCTCGCTTGGCTTGAATCGACATCTCTCTACTTATGTCTGTTGCAGGAAGAAATTCATAGTATATTGTAAACAACTCAAACATTAGACCGAAAAATTTCTCATATGAACTGTCGTAATATTTCTGTTCACAAGAGGTTTTATCCACTCTGTTTTTCCCAAGCGTTGGAGAATAGTCACCAAAAGATGCCATACTGGTAGAAAGCCTATCTTGATAGCCAACTTTTTCTAACGCTTTTAAAATAGCATTTCTTTTTACCTCTGTTGGAGTTGTAAGGTAATCTTCAGGTAAACTTTGGCTAAATTTTCCTCTTTGTTGTTGAAGTCCTGTAACCAATTTTAATAATCTATTTATATTCAGTGGGCTTTCTTTGCCGCTAAAGCCTTCACCAAGAGGGTCACTGAGTACAGAAAGATCTCCACTAGAGATTCCAGAGCGTAAACTACTGACTCTCCGCCTACTACTCCTTAACTCGGAAATGGATGACTTATTCACATGAGGTTTCAAGTATTCTACAATTTCAACAATAAATTCCATTATTTCATCGATTGAGGATTGAAAAGCAGTGTGATGAAATAATGATTCAGCAAGTTTAGTTTCTAAATTTGACATCTTTTAGCCCTCACCGTTTGGGTTACTGTGCATCCAGCAACAATTGTTATAACCATGCATTAAACTACCGATACCAAAACCAAAACTTATGAGCGTCCAGGCACCGGCCATCACCAAAGGTGTCAACTCAGGGTTCGTAGTGCCATGTGTTTTGTAAGCTTCAAAAGCAATAAAGAAAAGTTCCAGTATAATGCTTAAGCATAGTTCTGCACATTCTGAATCAAATATCTCATTACAGATCTTATATTCACACCTCCAGGTTGCTTTTCCTACTTCATTTAAGAACTTTTGAAGATGTTCAGAGTTGCTTATTAACGATTTTATTGCTTGTCGAACTTCATCCTTTGACATACCCAAAGAACTAATCGGAAGGTAGTCTGATAAACCTTTTATATTTGGAAGTATTTTTGCGGATAACAGATTAACATTCTCAAAGCTAGGAAAACCAACTTTGGCTAGCTTCTCAAAATCAATCTCTCCGGTTTTAAGGAATTTATCATGTGCTGCAGCATACTCATCAGGTTGATCCCCAGAAAAATTACGCCAACTTTTATCATTTTCATTAAAAGCATGTGAAAGAACATCCTCTACGAGAATTTTAACTATCCCGTGAAAATGATCACTTTTTTTGAATAGCTTAGAAAGTTCTTCAATATTCATATTAGTCAATTCTCCAAAGAAATTTTCATAATCTTGTATCACAGAAAATAGATTTCATAATTTTTATAAAATCATGCTAAGTAACAATTTTAGTAATTATTGGGTTTTGAATGTTAAGAACAGCCGCATTTGTCCAGTCTTGACCTCTTGTAATTGGAGTATAGGACAAAGAGGTATCGGGTCCCTTTTCTGTTTGTGTAAAGGTTGAGATGGGATTTCCATAAAAAGGCTGTGGAGTAAACTTAGTTACTTTCCAGAAAGCTGGATACGTTTTAGCTTCAGAGGCATTAACAGAATCATATATATAGCCAAGGACGGTTAATCCTTGTTGTACACGCTCACCTGTTGAAGCATCATATGCCCATTCAATAGCGGCTAAATAGGGAATAACATTATTCACCTCTTTGTCTGTATTTAGTATGTAATATGCAGAATGTCCTTTAGGAGTTAGCGCTTTATCTCCTAGGGTATTCATGGTCATTGGGAAGGAATAGTAGTAATTTTTAGGGTCGTCGGTATTCCATTCATCACTTAATTCAACGTAGGGGACCTCGGATGTGTCGTCGTAATACCAAACAAGTGAGATAGTCACTCCTTTATTATCACTTGTATTCCCATACTCTTGATGATTAAAAGTGAGGTATCCCGTTGCAGAAGACATCATTCCATTAGAAATTAAGTCAACTTGCTCACTATTCCTCCCAAATGGTACAATATAGGGCTGATTCGGATTTGCCTTCTCCATATTTGCAAAATTCATAGTGAATCTCTTTCCTGGAGTCGCTGGATAATGGTCATCCGAAAATACATTCGTAAAATCTATCTCAATGTTTTCATTCCAATAATTTTCTGAACCGTCACCACCTACATAATTTAATACAATATCATTGGAATCTGATTGTGATGGATCATACTCCCAGGGTATACTCGGTAGATTCTGCTGATTACCATTTGTCCCGTTATTTTCAATATTACCGCCTGTACCACTTGTTATTACCTTCATCATCATATTCTTGGCACCACTAACATTGAGAGCAGAAGGTCCTCCACGTGTACTAAGCCACTGCGGTAATCCTATAGTTAGTGTCGTTGGGTTATCTGAAGATTTAGAGAATTCCTTTGTAATTGTACTGCCGAGCTTTGTTGGATTTACAGTAAGACTAATTGGTTGTCCTGTATCTGAAATCAGAAAACTCGTTGGCTCCACTGTGAGATTACTTTGTTCAAGTGCAGAGTCATTAACCCGCATTATTCCACCTGCATATGATCCCCCAGTGGGCCACAACCTAAAGAACTGAGTCCAATCCCATTTGGGGCCATAATCTTCAAGAAGTGATATCCAATGCCATATATTTGTACCAATCGGAAATGAAAGTCTTATGCCATTTATTATTTTTAATATAATGTTAACAAAAATATGATCTCCTACAGCATTACCTTTTTTAGACCTTTCAATTAAGTATTCCTTCTCATCATTCGGCAACTGAATCAATGTCCATCCCATTATTTCAAATCGAACATATACACCTCCCAGTCTGTAATACTGAAAATTTTTGCCGGTTGTTGGGCTAACGTAATTCGGTAAAGGCCATTTCAGAAAATATGCTTCAAATCCGTGAAAGTGATCTGTATTTACAGGCGTTGACCACCAAACCGAACATGAAAGAAAATCGAAGTCCCCCCCTAGTGCTGAGCTGCCTGGTTGGACATCCCAAGTTCTATTTTTTAGTGCATTCTCTTGTACAGCATTTGCATCTTGATGATACAATTCTGCACCTACATAATGATTTATCTTTCTTCCTGTCCATTTATCTACAAATGGAACATAGTATTGAGCATCGACACCTACCCCTATCCCTGCTATCCGATTATTAAGCTCGCTATTCCAACTATCTTCTATGCCTCTCATATCACCCATAATGTCACTTATGAGAAGTTGTATATTTTCTTGACTACCTACTCGTCCATCTGCATGCCACTTAAGAAATTGCTTGCGTAACGAAAATATATCGTCCTTTCTAGATCTATAGACATCTGCCATTCTTCGCATTGTAGATTGGATTACGCCTTCATTTAACGCTATAAACTCCTTAATTACTATTCTTGCTAAATCTTGATCCCTTTGAGACATGTCTACTTGTGGTTTATAATCTGTCTCAGGGTGATTATTCCTGATAGAATTTTTCAAGAACCGTATTTCGTCTTCATTCGGATCCGACCACCAACCTTTCTCGCCTGGGTCACTAAAATCCCTGGGGAAATCCTTATCAAGATCCATATCTGACCTCCAACTTAGTTAATAAAATGTACAAGTATCCAATCTCTAATTGTTAGTCAGGATTGAATCACAGAATAAATCTAGATTACTTAACTTTATTTCGTGTAATTATTTGTATAAATAAATTTATTTTTGTTTTCATTTGTAACAAAAAAATTTTACATTTAAAAAATGCAATAAGAATGGATAACAACGTTTATAAATTGATTTTGGCACCTACAATAAGACACTCATAATAATAGCTATACGTGACATGATTCCCTAATACAATCATCATAAGGAAGATGAGGTATTGTCAATTCTGTTGTTCAGCAAGCCTGATCTAGTTGCGCTCTGATTGGCTGTTGACGCCTTCTCTCCATCTTTGAATTTCACTCCGCTGACGACCTTGGCGAGGTAGTTAAAGCCACGGAGTTTTCTCCATTCTCTTTCTGCGCATATTCCCAACTTGAACAACATATACAGCATACCTTCTCGCGATAAGCGGCCTTTGGAGCACTTCGTCCTATGTCGTATCGTTCCGAACATCTACTCAATCGGGTTCGTTGTCCGGATGCTCTGCCAGTGCTTTGCCAGGAAGTCCTGGAAGTCCATCAGCTCTTCGTGGTTCTTTAACAGGCACTTGGCAACTTTCGGGTATTTGGCTCCATACGTCTTGATGAAGGTGTCAAATGATTTCTCCGTATTGGCACTTGTCTCAGCCTGCCAGCTGTCGTGTAGGAATTACTCGACTTGGGCAGTTTGTTCAGTATATTGGCCGTCTTATGTACCTAGCATCGCTGTTGGCGTATCTTTGGAAGGGGCTCTTCCAGCCTTGGCACCATCGCCAATCGCCAATCGCCAGCTCTGGGGCGTTCATGCCGCGTCTTTCAGCTTTCCCAATACACCTTTCCAGCTAAGCGTTGATTCACATACTCCATCCTCAATGCCAGAAAGTGTTTTTCTCCACACTCATTCACACCAATGACAACCAGCGCACAGAGCTTGCTTTATTCCGAGCGCAAGCCGCTGTATATGCCGTCTACCCAGATATACACCCAGCGATATTTATCTAATTGTTTGCTTCGCCAAGCATAATATTCACTTTTCCCCTGTCCTTTCATACGAGCCACGGTGCTGACCGATAGGCCCTTCGCTTCCGGACCAACCAATATCGACAGGGCTTCCTCCATCTCACACGCTGAAACACCCTTCAGGTATAGCCACAGCAGAGCCCCCTCCAGCGAGCGGGCTTTGCGTACGTAAGGCGGCACCAAAGCAGAACGGAAGTTTACCGGCTCGCCGTCCTTACTTCGGACTTTCGGTACCTTGATCTTCACCGGGCTCGACCCCGGTCTGTATATAGTATTCCGGCAAGTAACCATTACGGACTACAGCCGCACGGCCGTCGTCCAGGCAGCGATCTTGAAAGTCATCCATGAAGGTCGACAGCTCTGCCCCTATGTAACAGCTCTTGTGCCCACCGACGTAGCAGTTATGTCAGTGGGTCAGCATTCTTATCCATAGAGTCGTACTCTTGGTTGGTTGACTGTTTGGCGACAACAAATCAACCAGATGCGCTGCTTTTTTTTAAACCCTCAAACACCAGAATTGGTTATAAATCAGGAAAATATGTTAATTTGAATTTATTTTTAAAAATACAATAAGATTAAAATCATTTCTGACAACAAATTATGTTCTCTTTGAAATATGTGACCTTTGCCTCAAGATATTCATAAAATTATATTAAGTATATCTTTCGAAAAAGTTTTATTCATAGGCTTTCTATTGATTGCTAGGGCATTTATCTATATTTTATAAGTTGCATAATTTGCCCTATCGTAATCTATTTTTAATTATCTAGAGAAGTATTTTTATTAACGTTTTCAAATTAGGAGAAGTGTATTAAGTTATAAATCATATAAAGTTGGAGACTATTCTCTATTTTCACAAGCTTATATTTCCCAAAAAAACTCTAAGCTTTATATTGAAAGTGAAATATTAAAAGCGCTTAAAGTACTAACACATGCTTAAAAATCAACATATCACCTCGGGCAAAATGCCATTATCAAATATGCCTTTGACACTCAATAACATTGCAATTTTATCTAATGGTTACCGATAAATGTTATTTTCTTACAATGTTAAACTATGTTAGTTATAATTAATTTTTAAGGATAGATAAAAGTTCACCCTGCGTAGGTATTTTTGGTGTAATTTTCTCAGCGGCTGGTAGGCGGTCATAAGCGCTTTTAAGCTTTGTATCATAGTGGTTGGATGCATATGCGGGGCCATTATATCTACGTGCAAATTCTGCCCATGCAAGGTTTCTTAGATATACTTGCAGATGATCTGCAGCAATAAATCTAGCCATAGCATATAGCTGTGAACCCGTCGAATACATCATGGCATTTACAAAATCATTAACTGTGTCAAAACCACATATTTTATAGTTTAGCCCTAGTACTTGCCCAATTCCCCACGAACATGATGAAAGAGCAGCTGTCTCATTAATTTCTATAGCTTGCTCTAGATATATGTAACGCTGTTTTTGTGTTGTTGGGTAAGGTTTGGTACCCCATTTGGGGTAGGCCAAGCCTTCTCTAGATGCCCTTTGTCTTTCAGAAGGTACTGTTAACTCGCTATAAAAAATATGTGGTTCAAAAAGTATTATTGGGCGATTATCTGACCCAAATCCCTCCCCTATTGTCTCTACGATTATGATTGCATGTAGTGCAGCAATCTGACACCCAAGATACCCAGATATAATTTCAATATCGTTAGCCGTCAAAGGTAAAGCTTTCCCTGTAAAATCCATATAACCTCCAATCGTTTAGGCTTCTTATGAAATTAATTCTAGAATATCTTTTATTCATCCTTATACTTATGGATTTTCTTGCCAGACAAAATTGATTTATACACTATCGGACACCATCAACATATACCCCTTATTCCTTATAGTTTTTACACAAGTTGAGTTTATAGGGTTATCTCCAATTCTTGATCGAATTCTAGATATGCTAATATCTACTGATCTACTCACCCCAGTGTAATCTGTCCCTTTAATAATTTTATATATTTTTTCCCTGGACACAATCTGTCCAGGGTGTTTTGCCAGAACTAAAAATACATCATATTCAAATGATGAGAGCTGTATTTCATTTTTATTAATTAATATTTTTCTAGAGCTTTGATATACTTCCAGCCTGCCTATGTCTAATTTAACGCTGACTTTATCATTTTTTATCTTTCTTGCACTCTCATCTACCTGCTTCAAATGGGCAAAGATTTTAAGAATAAAAATTCTTGGGTCTATTTTTTCATCTATACAATCAACTATGCCCAGCTCATATGCAACTATTTGATATATTTCTTCAAAATGATTACCGATCACTAACACCGGCACCGAAAATGCGTCTCTTATTTTCCCAAAATTTTCGATAAGATTAGATAGTGTATCTTTAATTATCAATATAATATCAGGGCAAAAATTATGATTTTTTTTAAAAAAAGAATCTATATCACACTCCACCTTCAGGTTAAATTTGTTTGACAAAAGGGAATCCCCAAATGGATATTTTGAAAGTTTCACCGAACTAAAAATTAATACCTTTATTGCCTCGTCTTCACTACCCATCTAATCACCAGAATTTAATATTGATTATCTAATTAAGAATAATTTTTGCGGATTAACCAATCAATCATTTTTAATTTTTAGAAATTTAATCTTGGTTGACTCCATCATATCTATCAGAACTTTTACCAAAAGAAAAAACAAATGACTTGAGAAACCACCAAGCATTGCAGATGCAGGCCTTCCAGCTTCATGGAAGGTGTCGCTATCTATCGAAATAGCATGAACGAATAGAGTGCATGATAACAAACCAAAAACCATACCAAAGAGATATTTAATCCAATATGATGAAGCATATATTGGATCGAAAGTTCCCTTTTCAAGATGATAGCTGATAATTAATGCACAAGCTAAAGATGCGCCTAGGGATGCTGCAGACATTAAAAATATAAGTATTTTCAGTAAAGAAAATCCAGAAAGCTCCAGAAAAATATATTTTGCTCGTGTTTCCATATTTATTTCCGGGGAGACTCCAAACAATATAAAAGTCAGCAATGAAAATATTACTACCGTCAGCATATTTCTATATATACGCACACTACGAAACATATTGACTTTTTGTGGGTTTTTAGTTGTCTCCTTCATTAGGATTGCGGCTCTTGGTGTGCATGGCTTTATTGTTTGAACCAATAAACTATGAATTTCTACCAGTTTGGTGATGTATACAAAACCCACATTTTTACTTTTACCAGCGCTTTTTACCCTCTTGTGCTCAACTTCTATATTGATTAAATTTTCAAAGATAGCACTTGAAATATAATACCCTGAAGATAAGCTGAAATATAACATGGCATTACATTCATATAACAATTTGTTAAATGTATCCGGGTAAATGCTATCTATTTCATTGTCTTTTGTACCCACAACATACTCACATATTTACTGGCATTTCTATCCAGAGTACTCTCCAATATTTTTTATATTTATAATGACTTTGAAAGTTATATAGATTCCATGCGATTGAATAAATCATATTTTGACCCTGACAAATGATTAAGATCCATTTACCCTGCCACATTGAACAATATATTCTGATGGTGGCATTCCATACTGCTTTCTGAAGCTTCTACTGAAATGTGCAGAGCTTTTAAAACCCACTGTATGCGATATCCACGAAACATTCACGCCCCCCTTCTTAAACAAACAGGCTGCCTCCGTTATCCTCAACCAATAAATAAGAGACTGTGGGGAAATACCAATATGTTTTTTTATCTTTCTGAATAATTGAGATCTACTGCAAAATGCTAGCTTCGAAAGCTGATCTACAGAAAGATTTTGATCAGGCAAGTTTTCCATAATAGTCGAATAAATTCTTTCAAAAGAAGCATCTTTTATCCTAGCCTTTTCTATTCTGTCTAAAATGATTTTATTGTCTACATTCGTAGGTGATTCATTAACAAGCCACTCATATCTTTGCTGAGTAGCTCTTGACTCTAAATGAAGTTGGCTAAATGTATAATTACTGCCACCCGCCTCACCGCAGACAACTAGCTTGCTCAATAGAGGGCATAGTTTCTTTGCATTTATTATTATTTCGTTTATTTCAAGACAATCACAGCAAGCTTCCTGCGTGTAAATATTTTTATAAGCTTTTACTCGATTGAACAGCAAAGAGAGTGGAGACTCAGGGTCATTTAGCTCCTTTGCTATCTCATGAATATAAGAAGCTTGTACAGCTTCGATTTTACTCTCCGCATGAAAAGAGACAGCGTTATCTTGAAAATCACTCTCATTTTCTTTTAATTCTTTAGATCTCATAATTTTCCGCTTTTCTATCCATTTGGCAAACACAGCCACTTACACCATCTTGATCTACGTTCTGCTTTAAGGTTAGACATAAAGAGGGGATCTAGTTGACCACAAGTGGCTCTTAATTGTCTCCCTGTTTCGACTTTTTTGAATGCACTGTAATAAAACTATAACATGGAATGGATTTACTTCTAATTGCGGATTTATTGATATCGTTCACAGCTTTTACTTTCAGGAAGCAATAAAATCACATATCCTAGAGAGTTTTATTTTTAATTTAACTGCTAATAACCATAAGTAAGACTCACACCTAAAGCCGGATAAATTTTCGCGCACTCTCTAGCCAGCAGCCCTATTTCCTTAAGAAGCAACTCTTATCTATATAACCTTTAATGTAACCGGTTCCATACATTTATTAAAATTCGTACACACCTAACAATAAATTAGCAGCTTCGACTTTTGTTAGATTTACAAGCTCAACACTCTAAATTATATTTTTTTACACTAAATACAGGTGAGAATGTTTTCATATATATGCAACTTTACGTTAATCGTGCTCATCACTTGCTCTCAAGTTGCAATTTTATGAGGATACTAAAAATTTTAAGAGTTAATGCTTAAACTAAAACATCAACATTATGCCTGAATAGGTACACCCCCTTAACTTCCAAATCGAATGATGATGTCGAAGTTATTATGAAGCTATGCACTTTTTTGATTTTTTTCGCTACTAACTGTAAGTTGCACATCCAACCAATGTGAGCGATTCCATAAAACAATTTTACAAGAGTTCTACCAACTATCATTACGTCGCAAGATCTACGGGGCTGTAGAGGAGCTTCAAAAGGATCTAGTGGAGTGGCTCGTATATTACAATAATGATCGGACCCATCAGGGTAAGAAGTGTTGCAGCCGCACTCCAATGGCAACACTTTAAGATGCAAAAGGCACCATAACTCGTAAACTGAATTTGACCTGACAGAACACCTTCTGAAAAACCGGTGACTGTCAGATCAAGCCTGAACTACCACAGCATGTAACTTTATTGTCAATCTACACTTGTAAGATCACTTACTTTTGCTTTCAAGAACCTTCATCAAATATATCTGAGATTCGAGGGTAGGAATTAAAAAATCTGTTTTCCCTTTGTCTCGACACATCACGTCTGGAAATCGTTATTAACCCGGCGGACTAATAGTTCCTGAATGCCACACAATTAACTAGGTAGTATGTGGAGTAAGATACCATCCTACACCGAATAATAAGTCCGCCGGGTTAATAGTACCCATAAGCGTTTAGAGTTAAATGCGGTTCATGTGCGTGGGTTTATAGTAAGGATTAAGTAGTTTCATATCTTCTCCTAACGTAGCACGTTTTGTTTTACAAACAGGATTAGAAGATTGCGCTATTTTGGCACCAGAATATGAATTATAATATTTCGCATAATGGCTTCTATATATCGACGGACTATAGGCAGTGGATGTCCAAACTGAATCATTGTTAGGCTCAAAAATCACATTATCAATAAAGTTGTAACACAAATTTGAGCAATGGTCCAAATAGTAAAGGTCTGCATCATAGGTTCCGCCTCCACCATAATAAGATCTGATCGTACTGAATACACGCTGAACACCCCACTCAAGGGAAGAAGTTAGACCTTGTTTTGACAAATAGGAACCAGAAAAACATATGAATCCAACTCTTTTAATAGGAAACTCAGCAACAAGCCTGTTTATAAACCCAAATTCATTGCCACGAATATCTTCGTCGAGATGCGCCACTCCCACTTTTGAATTATCTCCTACAATCAAAATTCCAAGACAAGGGCCCATTCCGTTCGTGAAAATAGTTTGTATGCCCTCTGGCATATCCATAGGACTTATGACCCCGAATTCCGCCTGTGGAACAAAAACACCTTGCGAGCGGGGGATCTTTTTTTTATATTTCTTTAAAAGTGACATATCTCGGGTACGGCCGCCCAGCGACGATTCTTGCAATATTTTGACCATGTTTTCACTCTCTAATCATTGGTGTATAGTTTAAATTTTAAAAAAGTCTTCACGGTAACTCTAACTTTTTTGAGAAAGAGTGACCAGTCTCCTATGGGTAACAGCAAGCAGAGACACTTTCAGGCTTCCCATTGCCCACCTAGACTTGCGAGAAATTAAGCTCCTCCGTAGCCTATTCCCTGTATGTTCATAAGCCTCCCTCTCTAACATTTGGTAGATAAAAAAATAGTATTTCATTATTACACTTTCCCTATGCTATTAACTTCACAACTTCAATTTCGTGATTTTTCATTCTAGAATTATTTAGATCAAATGTATCAATCTATAGCCTATAACAGGCAAGATTCCATAAAGACCAAATCTTCGTATTCGGTTCGTCCTTCAAGCTGTAAGCGCGATGAACTCTCTCGTTCCGCTGATCCTGAAATGGGAATTTTGTAGTTGGGATGCCAGTAGAAGTGACTCATATACAGTCCCTGCCATTCGACACTTTATACATTTACCAGAATCTGTTTATTATTGTTGTTCTCATATATGAAAGGAACGTGCTCACTGGTGGTGTTAACAATCCAAACAACGGCGTCCTCTGAGCGGCTGTCCACGTCTTCCAAGCGGCCATCATTCCAAGAGTCACTATTGCCACTGTTACTCCCTTCACTGCTTGTTTCAATTTCCATTTCCGTTTCCCTTTCCGAGGAGGAGCTTCCAGCACCTCCACAGCTTTGCAATACACCAGTGAGTAATCCTAGGCTGAGGGCATAGAACAGCAGGCTAGTCTCTATCGCGATTCAAGGTTGCTTTGATTTTCATAATCCATCGAGTCATTCAAGGGCAAGTGCTTCGACACTATAGGAGAAAAATGGAAGAAATATGGACAGCCATGCTAATCGTATCAACCACCCGAATCACCGTGTCTTTGTTGTGCTTATCAAAAATCTCCAGCAGCCTAAAGTGCTTAAGTAGCACTTCATAACAGATGGGACTTTCCTCCATTGGTCGGCTCATCACCAGATAGTTAAACGTCACCTTAGAATGCCGGCTAGTTGGACCAACTTCTTCAGCGGCAGTGTATGCATACTGTAGTGGCCAACTGTGTCCGGACAGTAAGTTAAGTTTTTCTTCCGCTTTTGCGGGCGGTACTCCGTCATTGTGTTGGTGGGGACACTCCCAGTTGTAGTAAGTCATCAGGTAATGGCTGATGTCTCGGCCTGCTTCTGTGATAGAGGTGTAACCGAGAGAGGGTATTCACTCTCTTTTCGGACTCCGAATCAGTCTTTCCAATTGGTGCATTATCCCAGCAATTTCCACATCGACTCATGCTCTGGGGCATTCGGTAGCGCCACAACCCTTGGCAGAAATGATGACTGGTATACTGACTGCCTTGATCCGAGTGGAACATAACTCCATTGGGGTTTACTTGCTGCTCCCAAGCCATTTCCAGTGCTTTTATCGTTAGGGTAGCATCTGGTTTCCCTGAGAGGGCGCATCCAACGATACGGCGAGCGTGAAGTCTATAACGGTAGCCACATCGTATTTACAGGTCCATAAGGCCAGGAATTTGAGCCAACAACACCGGGCTATTGATCACCAGCTTTATGCCATTTGGGAGCTCCAATATACCCAGGCTTCCCCTAGTGGCCACAGGAGACTTGATATCCACGGGAACAAAGTCAGGGGTATCAGACACAGGCGTTTGTTCAGATAGTTTACGGTACCAGTAGCGGAACTGGCTGTAGTTTAGGTTGCGCTTACGAGTATAGGAGTGCTTGGATTGAGAGCTTTTATCGTAGGCCCTGACATGACTTTGCCATTGCTGCTGATTCATGGGGCTTCCCTCCGAAGTTGATGGAGGGGGCATCATGCCAGCCTGTCAAAGCAAGTTGAATAATGTGGTTCATGCACCGCTTACCAAACTCAACACTCTAAAATCATATGTTTTTACACTCAATACAGGTGAGAATGTCCTCATACATATGCAACTTTACGCTAATCGTGCTCATCACTTGCTCTCAAGTTGCAATTTCATGAGGACACTAAAAATTTTAAGAATTAATGCTTAAATTAAAACATCAGCATTACGTCTGAATAGGTACACCCCCTTAACTGCCAAATCGAATGATGATGTCGAGGTTCTTATGAAGTTATGCACTTTTTTGATTTTTTTTTCGCTACTCACTGTAAGTTGCACATCTAACCAATCAAGATTGGGATACATACATTCACACTTAAGGGAAATACATCTATACAAAATAGAACACTCAAAAGAGGTACAATTTTTGAAAGATATGATCATGCTAGAATGCTTGCATAAAGAAAAAGAAAAAAATTCAGCCAAATTATCTGCAGAGAAAATGTCTTTACTAGCTTTGGATGGTGTAGTTACACTTGAATTAGGTTCCGAAGGAAAAATCTTGTCTGGGGTATTACATAGTGCTAACAAACATTTCTATAAAAATAAATCTAGCTGTATAAATAAAGTATCTAAAGGCCATCACCTCCCTAGTTCAGGTGGTATCAAGTTCATAGATATTAGCTTTTGACAGTTTTTATAGAGTTATAACCAATTCTGATGTTTGAGGGTTTGAAAAAAAGCAGCGTATCTGGTTAATTTGTTGTCGCCAAACAGTCAACCAACCAAGAGTACGTCTCTATGGATAAGAATGCTGACCCACTGACATAACTGCTACGCCGGTGGGCACAAGAGCTGTTGCATAGGGGCAGAGCTGTCGACCTTCATAGAGGACTTACAAGATCGCTGCCTGGACGACGGCCGTGCGGCTGTAGTCCGTAATGGTTACTTGCCGGAACACGATATACAGACCGGGGTCGAGTCCGGTGAAGATCAAGGTACCGAAAGTCCGAAGTAAGGACGGCGAGCCGGTAAACTTCCATTCTGCTTTGGTGCCGCCTTACGTACGCAAAGCCCGCTCGCTGGAGGCGGCTCTGCCGTGGCTATACCTGAACGTGTGAGAGTGAGGAAGCACTGTCGATATTGGTCGGTCTGGAAGCGAAGGGCCTATCGACCAGCACCGTGGCTCGCCTGAAAGGACAGTGGAAAAGTGAATATGATGCTTGGCGAAGTAAACAATTAGATAAAGATCACTGGGTGTATATCTGGGTAGACGGCATATACAGCGGCTTGCGCTCGGAATAAAACAAGCTCTGCGCGCTGGTTGTCATTGGTGTGGATGAGTGTGGAGAAAAACACTTTCTGGCATTGAGGATGGAGTATGTGAATCAACGCTTAGCTGGAAAGGTGTATTGGAAAGCTGAAAGACACGGCATGAACGCCCCAGAGCTGGCGATTGGCGATGGTGCCAGGGCTGGAAGAGCCCCTTCCATAAACGCCCCAACAGCCAATCAGAGCGCAGCTTGATCAGGCTTATTGAACACCAGAATTGACAATAACTCTAAAATAACTAACCAAAAAAACAGGGGGTGCAAAAGAGCTTTCTCTTTTGCACCCCCTGTTTTTTCATTTCACCGGATAGCTTTTACCCGGCTTTCACTCCGTTAAGCAGACACGGGCTCCGCGCTGGGCTGCCGATCCAGTGTCTGTGCGGTACTCTCCCCGGTATCAGTCACCTCCGTAGGCTTCACTTTATGGAAAACTGCATAGAATACTGGCACCGCAATCAGTGTTAGCACTGTTGCGAAACCCAAACCACCCATAATTGTCACTGCCATATCGGCAAAAAATGCATCAAATAACAGTGGTGACATACCAAGAATGGTTGTTACTGCGGCAAGGAACACCGGACGCAAACGACTGACACTGGCTCGCTGAATTGCGGTTAGACGCGGCAGGCCGGCTTCGGTCTGCACCTCGATCTCATCCACCAACACCACTGCATTTTTAATCAACATTCCAGACAAGCTCAATACACCCAGCAGTGACATAAAGCCAAAGGGTAATCCTGTCAGCAGCAGACCGACCACCACACCCACCAGGGACATGGGGACCACCAACCAGATAATTAGCGGCTCGCGCACAGTGCCAAACAACAGGATAGAGACCAGGATCATGATCAGGAAGCCGAGGGGCAACCCTTTACCCAGGGACTTCTGCGCATCCGTAGAGCTTTCATATTCTCCACCGAACTCAATATGGTAACCCGGCGGCAGGGGCATATTTTCAATTCCCGCTCGAATACGGTTAAAGGCAGCCATAGCTGTGATCCCTTCAGGTGCCTCCGCACTGATAGTAATTGTCGGCACCCGATCCCGACGCTGGATCAACCCTTCTTCAGCGGTAGTCTCAAAATTCGAGACTAGCTGACCGGCCGGAATATACCCCTGCTCATTCGGGCTCCACACCAGACGATCCTGAAGAGACCCAACCTGGTTGCGGTCACCTTCCGGCATACGCGCAACAATCGGGATAATACGATCGCCACTTTCAAAATCCCCTACCCGGTATCCAGCAGTAGCGAACTGAATAGTGCGGCTGATATCCGTATTCGTCACCCCAGCCACACGAGCCCGCTCATTGTCGAGGTGAGCTCGAATAGTGGGTTCCCGGCCACGCCAGTTATGACGAATATCATCCAGGCCATTTTCCCGGAAAAGTTGCTCGGTACCTTCGGCGAGCGCACGCAGGTTATTGAAGTCGTGACCGGAAATACGCACCTCAACATCGGCACCACCGCCGGGTCCAAACACCAAGCGCTTGAAGGTAATGAGGGCTTCCGGCTGAGAACCACGTAACTCTGTTTTAGCCCGCTCTATCAGGCCTGAAATCTGTTCACGGTTTTCTGTGCGCACAATCAGCTGGCCATAAGCAGAATTTGGTGGCTCGGGGGCATAGGTCAACATAAAGCGATCTGCACCACTACCGGCAACCGCTGTAACTGACACCACTTCATCCTGTTCCAACAAAAAGTCCGTAGCTTTTTGCAGTGCATTCTCGGTGCGATTGATATCACTGCCTTGGGGCAGGAGGTAATTCACATAAAAGAGTGGAGCGTTAGAGTTGGGGAAGAAACCCTGTTTTACAAACCCAAAGCCGAAGTAACTGACCAGAGTCACCACCACCAGCAAGGTAATAGTACGCCCACGGCGATTCAGCGCACCGGACAAAACTCCGGAATACATACGATAGAAACGACCGCTGTAGGGATCATGATTTTCAGCATCCTTACCTGGCTTGAACAGGTGATAACCCAGATAAGGCGTAATGGTAATTGCCAGGATCCAGCTAAGCAGAAGGGAGATGCCAATTACAGCAAACAGAGAGAAGAGGAACTCACCGGTTGCGTCATCGGAAAGCCCAATACCGGAGAAGGCCATGATCCCGATAATAGTTGCGCCGAGAAGCGGCCAGAAAGTCTGCCTTACCACTCTGCGAGCAGCGTTTTGTGGAGCCTCTTTTTTCTGCACTCCCATTAGCATGCCTTCGGCCACAACAATAGCGTTATCCACCAGCATGCCCATGGCAATAATCAGGGCGCCCAGAGATATACGCTGCAGGTTCAGGCCGAACAAGTTCATGATCAGCACAGTTCCAAGTACAGTCAGCCCCAGCACTACACCTACAACCACGCCGGAGCGCCAGCCCATAAACACACAGAGTACCAGGGTAACGATTACTACCGAGCCAATCAGGTTGAAGAGGAAGCCGTTAACACTTTCCTCAACAACTTTATGCTGCTCATAAACCGGCTGGATTTCAACCCCGAGAGGCAGGCCCGTTTTAATCTCGTTGAGCTTGGCTTCCACTGCCATTCCCACATTAACAATATTGGTATTCTCAGCTCCAGCCACACCAATTAAAATAGCCTGTTTACCATTAAATCGCGCAATAAAGTTTGGATTTTCATCATAACCGAGGGATACATCAGCAATATCACGCACCGCCAGCATTGCAGTAGAACCCGGTACACCCACGAGGATATTCTGCACGGATTCCAGGTCGCTGGCTGGGTTGTCCACTACAATACGGGTTCGAAGATCCTGCCCCTCTATTTCACCAACGCGCTGGGTAGAGCTTTCCGTCTGCAGTACCTGGGCCAGATCATCAAGGGAGAAACCGAATTGTGCCAGGCGGGATTCAACAATATCCAGGTATGCCACTTCATCGATAACACCGGAGCGGGAGACCTTTGCCACACCCTCAACACCCAGTAATTCACGGCGAATTGCCTTGGTAATTTCACGCATTTCTGTCAGTGAAAAGCCATCACCCGTCACCGCATAGTAAATGCCATAAACTTCACCGAAGTCATCATTGACCACAGACTGCATGGCACCACTTGGCAGTTCACGCTGAGCATCGTTAACTTTACGGCGCAATTCATCCCAAACCTGGGCCAACTCCTCAGAGGCATACTGGTCTTTGATCTGTACACGAATTTCCGACATCCCTGGGCTGGAAGTCGAGGTCACCTTATCCAGCTGTCCCATTTGTTGAATAGCAACTTCCAGCTTCTCAGTCACCTCCTCCTCGACCCGCTGGGCACTGGCTCCCGGATAGAGGGTAAACACACGAGCCTCTTTAATAGTAAAGGCAGGGTCCTCCAGGCGGCCAATATCTGACAGTGCCCAGATTCCTCCTACCAAGCAAATCAGCATCAGTAACCAGCTGTACACCGGGCGCTGGATAAATACATCAGAAATTTTCACAATATTTTCCCACTCTTACCAAGGCCAGAGATCAAACGGAGTTTAACGCTGCGCATAGTTGCGTACTTTCGCACCGTCATACAGGTGCTGGCCTCCTGCGGCTACCAGCTTCATCACCGGTGTCAACCCGTCGGTGATTTGCACCGCTTTTCCATTCGTTATGCCGAGAACCACCTCGACCTTGGATACTGACTGATCCTCATTGATCTGCCATACATAGGGCTTACCCCCTGCACCAGTCTGCACAGCGGCCAGTGGAATCCAGAAATCACCAGTGGCCTCTTTCAGCTTTACGTTAACTCTCGCCGTCATTCCTGGAAGGATCTGCACATTTTCAGGGCGCGGCATTCCCAGCTCGACAACATAGGTCTGGGTAACACTATCGGCTTCGGCCTGGTGTTCTCGGTATTTAAGCGCAAAAGTTTTTCCTGGCAGGAATTCAAATTCAGCAGTAACTGAACTGATCTGGTTTTCATTTACCGTTGCCAGTAATTTCTCCGGCACAGAAATCTGGATACGCACTTCAGAAATATTCTGCAAACGTACAATGGCCTGACCGGGTTGCACATTGGTGTAGTTTTCTACCAGCTGGCGGGTTGCCAAAGCATCAAAGGGTACTCGCAACTGGGTGTAAGCAAGGTCCTGCTCGGCTTTTTCCAAAGTTACTTTTGCCAGGTCAAAGTTACTCTCTGTCTCATCCAGCTGCTGCTGGGAAATCACTTTAGAACCCGCCAGAGAACGCTGACGTTTTAGGGTTTTTTCCAGCAGGCCAACGTTTACCCGCGCCTCCTTTACCCTGCGTCGATAATCTCGATCATCCAGTTCCGCAATCAGGGTCCCCCTAGGGATAATTTCCCCTTCGCGGATATTCAACTTGTCTAATTTTCCTCCAACCTGAAAGGAAAGGTCCACACTCTGCACCGCCTTTACGCGACCTGCAAACTGGCGATCCGCGGCTTCAGCAACATTGGTCACAGTGGCCACCTTAACCGGCCATAGGTGCTCAACCTGCTGTTCATCCGCTTCAGAGCCGGAGCAACCCGCAAGAGCCGCCACTGAAGCCAACAGCAGGGCCAAGGAGAAACGAGAATTTACCGACAATTTCATATTCGTCATCCACAAAATTATTTAACTGAAGATCAGGTAATCAGGTGAGATCTGCTGAAAGCATCAACAATCTTTCACGCAAACGGGCGAGCAGCGGGTCTCCAGGCTCTATTACACCCAGCACGCGGCCAAGAAACATCCCTTGAGCCGCAAGAATCAGTAACTGCGCCAACTCAGGATCGGCATAGGTCTCGGAGATCTCACTGCGTAGTTCATCCTCTTTGACCTTGACAGGCTCAAGCAGGGCGGGGTCCTCGGCTACCGCAGCGATCAGTGAGCGCGGCAAGCCCTCATCATCTTCCATCAGCTCAAAAATGGAATTAAGACGTGATACCAATAAGTCATCGCCAGCCGCAGCGAAGGTTTCAGCATTGGCATCTTCCCTGGCTATCGCAGCTTCCAACATGGCCTTCAAAAGTGACTGCTTAGTACCGAAGTGGTGGATAAGCCCGCCCTTACTCAAACCGCATTGTGCTGCGACCGCATCCAGCGTTAGCTTGCGCGCACCTTTTTCCCTTACCACCTCTTCCGCTGCGCGGACTATGGCAGTCTTATCGACTCTCGACACATGACCTCCCAGGTATCACCAATCAAACCAACCGGCTGGTCGGTATCTTAACGCTAACCTGGAAAACGTCAAGCTATGCTACCCTCTGCCACCGTCAAGCAAGGTTAAAAAGTGTTTACAATGCCCATGATGACCATCTGGACATCCTCTGCGACACGGACTGGAGTAATATATGACGGATCAGCCCTGCCCCTGTGGCTCGGGAAGAACATTCAAAACCTGCTGTAACCTTTACCTGTCGGGCAAGGCCTACCCGAAAACGGCAGAATACTTAATGCGTAGTCGCTACAGTGCCTATGCGATGGGTAACTTGCCATACCTGCGCAAGACATGGCATCCAGAAACCTGTCCGGATCTTGATAAGGATGATCTGGAGACTCAGTGGACACGCCTTGAGGTTATAAAAAGCAAACCAGGGCTGAAAAAATCAGTGGTGGAATTTAAGGCATGGTATATGGAGAATGATCAGGAGCATGTGATACATGAAATATCCCTATTCAAACTCTATAAAAAACGTTGGGTTTACCTGGAACCTCTAGCCAACTGGCCCCAATCAGCATTGAACTGACGCTTAAATAGACAGAGAGAAGAGGTCTGGGAGAGCTCGGAAAATATCAGTAGAGGTCCAGGTATCACAGGAGCTATTCGGCTCCCGCACCTCCCTCAACATCTTTTGTTTACCTTTAAAACGAACGCCAGATTTAGCTTTTACATGGGCACCACCCTTTTTTAATAGAGGATTACGCACAACATAGTTGCGCGGCTTGTCACTTTTCTTAGAAGTAAATTTTTTCATAGCAATTGACCTTGCTGAAGCAACAAAAAAAGCCGAGGAAACTCGGCAGGTAAATAAGCTGGCAATTTAAACCCCACACTAACTGAGCCCTTAAGGCCGTTAATTCTCCCAGCACCCCACAGAACGACAGCCAGCCGGGGCTATCCTTTCATGCAAATCACTTGGCGCAGTGTATTTACCACATCAATCAGGTCCGACTGACTATCCATCACCTGATCAATACCTTTATAGGCCGCAGGTATCTCATCGATCATGCCTTTATCCTTTCTGCACTCTACACCGTGAGTGTGGACCTCAAGATCACTGCGGGTAAATCGCTGACGGGTCACTGAAGGACTCATTTTACGCTTCGCACCGTGTGCACATGAACAAAACGACGCGCCACCCCCCCTCGCACAATAATCGACTTCGCCCCCCATAGAGCCGGAAATTATTCCTATCTGATCCTTTCTGGCACTGATAGCACCCTTGCGGATAACATAAACATCCCGCTTATAATGCCGCTCTCACACCACGTAATTATGATGACAATTAATAGCCTCAGACATTAATGTAAATTTTGGCAAGTGAGCTTTAAAGCAATTCAGCACCAGCCTCATCCTTTTTTGCCGATTTAACCTGGAGCACTCCTGAGCCCAGTTTACCGCCTCAATATAATCATCAAAGTGAGGGTTCCCCCCAGAACAATAAGAGAGATCTTTATCCAGCATATTATGCATACGACCCGCCATATCCCTACGAGCCAGCTGGATAAAGTGCTGACCAATTGCATTGCCAATGGCTCGACTGCCAGAGTGCAGTATCACCCGAACCGCATTACTCTCATCCAGGAAAATTTCAATAGAATGATTACCCCCATCGAGGGTACCGACCTGGGTAACCCAGGTTTTCTGTGGCTGGCGCAATTTTTTCAAAAGCCCAGGGTATTTCTCAAACAACCTATCCACACCGGGAGCTAAAAGTTTGCAGGCAGATTCCCTGGCACTGATCATCTTATGACGACCCGGTCCAATGGGTACTTTCACCTCAATGGCCTCCCGCAATGCTTTTAGGTTGTCAGGTAACTGATGGGCATGTAATGAAGTTTGCACTGCATTCATCCCGCAGCCAATATCCACTCTCACAGCCGATGAAATTACGGCGCTCAGCGTCGAAATTACCGATCCAACTACCGCCCCATTGCCTAACTGTACATTCAGCATTGCCACCAAATGAGAATGTACAATCGGCAACTGAGCGATATTTTTAAGCTGCTGCAAAGCATCTGGTTCAACTTCATCAGCGTATATCTTTACCGGTACACTTCCTGATCTTGCACTTTTATGAAGCACAATTTTTACAGGCATAAAGAGTCCTTGGTTTAATCCAATAACTAATTAACAGCCTCTCAAAACCTCAAATGAAAAAGCCCCGGTGAATACCAGGGCTCTAAAGAATTCTGGCTTGAAAAGCTCAATCACTTTTCAAGCAAGCGCACATGAAAAGCGATCAAATAAACTGGTTGTTAATATCCACATTTTGCATTTCATGGCTCCTTCGTGGCTGCGATCCACGATCAAAAGATTAGACTCGATAAAATATTAAGTCCCAAATCACTTATCTAAGCGATCCTTGAAACTATATGCGCAGTTTATGCACTATTTGAGGCTTGTCAATACTAATTCAGTGAAATAAATAGGAAATATTTCTCTTTCGGGATCAGTAATAAGCCAGCTGCCCATTTTTTGAATGCAATACTTACCCTCCAACAATACAATGCCCTCCCTAGAAAGTGACGAATCTGAACACCGACGGATGAATAACGAACCGAAAATTATTTTTGAAGATGATCAGCTTCTGGCAGCCTACAAGCCAGAAGGCTGGCTGGTACATCGCTCAGAGATAGATCGCTATGAAAATCGAATCCTGCTGCAATACCTGAGAGACCTGTGTGGACAATATCTATACCCCGTGCACAGACTCGACAAGCCCACATCCGGAGTAATCATCTTTGGTAAGAGTGGCGAAATTGCCGCCCAATTGCAGCGGCAGCTGGAGAGCGATAATTCTGTCAAGAAATACCTCGCCGTCTGTCGTGGGCACTGTCTAGAACAGGGTTTTATCGATTATCCTCTACCTCCGGTCGCAGATTTCAAACACCAACGCAAACGGCCCAGAGCCGAACTGCCACGCCAGCCAGCAATCACTCTTTATCGCCGACTGGACACCATCGAGCTACCCTATGAAGTAGATAAATACCCCACAAGCCGTTACTCCCTGGTTGAAATTCAATTAAAAACAGGCCGCCGCCACCAGATCCGCAGACATTTCAAACATCTCCACCATCCACTTATCGGCTGCCCAAAATATGGCAAGTCTTCACATAATCGCTTTTTTGCCCAACAGTTTGGCATTGAAAGATTGCTATTACATGCGATTCAACTTGAAATTAATCACCCAATTATGGAGAAAAGACTAACAATAAACTCAACGCCCAAGGGGAATTTTTTAGAATTAATAGAAAAGCTAAAATGGGACGACCATTTCAGAAAAAGTGAAAGCAAGAGCTAGTTTTCAGTCTATAGCCAGGATTCCTAAAGATGAAAGCTTATTCTGCATAGACCGTACAGGGTATTATTTCTCTTCAGGCAATCAATCTGAATTATCCTGCCCAGCTTGCTCCTCAGCTCCTTTGGCACGCTTGCCGAAAAAACCTTTTCTCTCTTCCAGGGTTTCAGGCAACGGCCTTAAAAAATGTTTTAACTTATCCTTCTCCCACATTGCATCCTGATACCCAAGCTCTATCAACTCCTCAATATATGGTCTTTCAAAGAGCAGATAGCTAGCAGCGGAAACACCACCACCGGAACTGGTCGCACCGGTAGACCGGAATAACCAACGTAAAGCAGGGGGAAGAAATTGGAGTTTTTGCCCACCCAGGCGAGCGAGGCTTTGTGAGGGTTCGATCACTACAGATTCAACTGGGCGCAAAGGCGCCAAATCTGAATACTTTTCCTTCTCCACAGAGTCCAACAAGTTGTTGACTCTGTCCATATGTTCCAAATCCCCTTCGAGACTGTCAATAAAAGCCGCATTGAACCATTGAGCGGCAATCTGGGCCATTGAGGGGGAATGCATTTGCCTGTCAGTGCGCCGGCTCCCCCAATGCACAGGGGAGCGGTTATCTGATACACCGACAATAAACACTCGCTTGGCACCGAGGTGTAGCGCCGGGCTAATCGGTGCCATCTGGCGTATGGCACCGTCACAAAAATAGCTATCTTCTATTTTTACGGCAGGGAAGATAGCCGGGATAGCTGCCGACGCCAGTAGGTGGTCTACGGTCAATTCAGTGGGCACACCAAACCGCCTGAAGCGCTGCCAACTATCCACGCCTTCGGCAGCCTGAAAAAAGCTGACTGATTCACCCTCACTAAAAGAGAGCGCATTAATACAGGTGGCATGTAAATGACCGGCATCAATATTCTTTTGAATATTCTCAAATTCAATAACTTCATTCAGCAATTTACGCAGTGGTGTGTTATCGAGCAATGCCAGGGGTTTTTGCCGCCCCACCCCTTGGTTAAGTAACGAGCGACTGATCGAGAATAAATTCCCTATAAGGCTGCGCCAACTGGTGCGATACACCCGCTCTACACTGAGGTTCATCCAGACAGAGCACATACTGTCAATGGCCTCTTTAAAGGTACCGGGATGGGAGGCCAGCATCATTGCATTCATCGCACCCGCAGACGTTCCACAGATAATTTTAAAAGGGCGAGGGTTATCGTCTGGAACCACCTCAGCCAGGGCTTTCAACACACCCGCCTGATATGCCGCACGGGCACCGCCGCCGGAGAGAACCAGCGCACTATTTTCCCCGGGCAATGAAGACTCGCTGTTACCTTTAGACAATGTGCTCTTCCAACAAAAACATACCGCAAATAGCAGTAGCCACTACAAAGACTATTGCAACAAAAGCAGACAAACAAATGTTATTGCTTATATACAATCCGAAAATCAGTCAGCTAAAAAGATAAAAATATATATTTATTATTTCAATAAGTTTAGCCATCTATAAAGACATATTCACGACATAGCGACCAATACCATGTCCGCGGTGAAGGCGGGCAAGAAACTCGGGGGTCTGCTCCAAAGAAATATCTTCAGCGATCATGCTGAGTTTGTCGCCGATATACCACTCATTTGAAAGCTGACGCCAGACTGCAATTTTTTTCCCAATTGGCAACTCAACGCTATCGACTCCCAATAGGCTTATGCCGCGCAATATAAAAGGAAATACATTGGCATGAAATTGTGCCCCAGCGGCCATTCCGCAGGCCGCAACACCGCCACCATAGGCGAGCGATTTGATCACATTAAAAAGCGTTTCACCACCGACAGTATCAACTGCCCAGGCCCAAAGGGGTTTTGCCATGGCTTTACTGGCAAATGGAGCAAGAGTATCTCTATCGAGGACTTTCCAGGCCCCCAATTCAGTCAGAAAATCAGCGGCTTCCAACTTGCCGGTCACCGCCGCGACGCGAAAGCCCAGTTTGGCTAAAAGCGCCACAGCAATTGAACCAACTCCGCCTGTAGCACCGGTTACTAATACTTCACCATCTTCAGGAACCGCACCGGATTCAAGGAGCTTCTCGATACATAGCGCCGCAGTGAGACCCGCCGTTCCCAGGGCCATTGACTCCCTCGCAGTCAATCCCTGTGGGAGTGGCAATGCCCACCCTGGAGGAATAGCGACCATTTCCGCCAATCCTCCAGGAGCATTCATGCCCAAATCATAGCCAGTGACCAATAGTTCGGTACCCGCTTTAAAAGTTCCGCTGCGGTCCTCAAGCACTTTGCCTACCGCATCAATTCCGGGTGTATGAGGATACACCCTGGTAATGCTGCGATTACCAAAAGCAGACATTGCATCTTTGAAATTCAGTGAAGAGTGGGAAACTGAGAGCAGCAGAGGGTTGTCCGGCAGGTCAGTAACCTGCCGTTTTACTAATAACTGATCGAATTTACCCGGGGCAACTTCTTCCACCCGAATAGCCCGGAAACTTTCATCCTTGAAATTGTTCATTTGAAAATTTCCTATCTCCAGGCGTTTCCGGTTCAGCCAAAATCACCAAACTATTGTGCGTGATGTCGCCACGCAGCCAGTTTTGAAAATAAACGTGTCATCGCAGACTCTACTCCCGCCTCGGCAGCCAGACCCATTTTTTTGGCAATATTTTTCTTTTCCTTGTACTCCACCTGGTAAAGGTCAGCACTTTCCGCCCAGTGGGTCAGGTATTCATCAGAGGTCTTAAGTTCATCAACAAGCCCCAGTGACAGAGCTTTCTGGCCAAACCAGACCTCTCCTGTCGCCACCTTGGCAATATCCAGACCGGGGCGGTATTCACCGACGAAGTGTTGGAAAAGCACATGTATCTCTTCCAAATCACTCTGGAACTTCTCACGCCCCTCTGCGGTATTTTCCCCGAACATGGTTACCGTGCGCTTGTACTCTCCGGCCGTAAACAGCTCATAGTCGACATCGTGGCGCTTGAGCAGGCGGTTGAAATTGGGTAATTGTGCAAGCACACCGATTGAACCCAACATCGCAAAGGGCGCGGCGAGTATCCGATCGGCCACACACGCCATCATGTAGCCACCACTGGCCGCCACTTTATCTACCGCGATGGTAAGCTGTATACCTGCACTGCGCACACGTGCCAATTGGCTGGCCGCGAGACCATAGTTGGCCACCATGCCACCAGGGCTCTCAAGACAGAGCAGTACCTCATCACCAGCTTTAGCAACCTGTAAAATAGCCGTAATCTCTTCTCGCAAGTGAGAGAGGGCACTGGCTTTAATGTCACCATTAAAATGCATCACAAAAATACGCTTGCGCTCACCAGAGTGCTTTACAGGGTTTTTATCTGCACTTTCTTCTGCCTGGGGCTCTGCATCACCTGCAGCTGCCTTTTGGCCATCTGAATCTTTTACAGCTTTCTGTTTTGCCTCAGCCTTATGCTTTTTCACTAAGGCCTTTTCTTCCGCTTTTTTATCCTTGGCAATTTTTTTCCTAAGCTGGGCGAATTCATGTTTCTCCATTACCGCTTCCAGCAAAGTATCCTTAAACTGCTCATAGCGGTCATTCAAACGCGTTACACTGATATGCCCTTGCACACGCTCTTTCAACTGTTCACGATTGGCAAAAATAAAGCCTATCAGGACCATCAGGGCCACAATTACAGTTACAATTTTCGCCAGGAACAGGCCGTATTCAATTAAAAATTCCACTTACACTCCAAATTGCTACCTGCAATTTTAAAAATATTTATTAGCTTATTTCCAACCATCCAATGCGGAGGTCGCCTGCTGGTTCAATGGTCTCGCCAACAACCCGCTGTGACTGATACGCACATCGTACACAGCTCCATCCTCCATTGGCAAAAACGTTGCACTGCCATAAACAGCGTCGACAAAAGGCAGGTTTTTATCCAGACCTCGCACAAATCGCCAAATATCCACTCCATAGTTAGTAGCGTCAATCTGGTGAACAGAACGCTCCCTGACCCGCTCATCCTGCAGGGTGAGGTAGCGTCCACTGAGCCGGTCTAACCGGTATGCCGGTTGGACGCCCCAGCGCGCCAAGTACCCTTGCCATTTCAACAGCCGGGCATCGAGCTGCCACTGGTCACCACGCAGTTCAAATTTCTGGGAAATACCATCGGCATCGGAGAATTTAACTTCAAACTGCTGCTCAGCTATTTTTTGAAAAGAGACGATGCCAACACTGTGCTCCTCAGCCAAATTGCGGTAGCTAAATACATCGGCCGCCACCAGAACTATCCATAAGGCCAAACCGAAAAAGATCAAGCCCAGCGAACCGCGTAGGAACCCCATTAGCCAACTTCCACCCAGCAATACCCGAGCGCCCCAGAAAACCAGCAATAACGCCATTATGGCGATCAGAAAGGTAATTGCGATATACATTATTTTTTCATCTCCATACTTCGCACCCGGACCACGAAAAAAAACTTATGGCCACACCCCAGTCGCTACTTGCTCAGAAAACGTGTAGATCAACTGTCCAGATAGGGTTTGCACTGGAGGAATTTCCGGTAACGAACGATAGTGAAACCACTTTGCTTCCTCAATTTCATTGGGATCGGGACACAGCTCACCACCCTGCCATTCAGCCAGGTATCCCAACATCAGCTGGCCGGGGAATGGCCAGGGC
Organism: Microbulbifer sp. GL-2; assembly: GCF_007183175.1. Taxonomy (NCBI): domain Bacteria; kingdom Pseudomonadati; phylum Pseudomonadota; class Gammaproteobacteria; order Cellvibrionales; family Microbulbiferaceae; genus Microbulbifer; species Microbulbifer sp. GL-2. The sequence continues at coordinate 3,325,691 of NZ_AP019807.1, read as the reverse complement.
TGGCTGCCAATATATTGCATCCTGCCCACTTCCAGTCCAACTTCCTCGCGAACTTCGCGCTTGAGCGCCAACTCGGCACTCTCGCCCGGCTCAATAAATCCCGCCAGCGCGGTGTAAGTTATATTCCTGCGGTTGGCGTGGCGAGCGAGGAGGCATTCCTCCCCTCGGGTTACAAGCATAATTACGCAGGGAGAGATTCGCGGGTAAACTGTCAATTGGCAATTCGAGCAGCTTCTGGCACGGTCAATAGAGTGGTAATGCGTAGCCGTACCACAACGGCCACAGAAACGGTGGTCACGATCCCAGTATGCTACTTGCAGCGCCCGACCAGCAAGAGCGAACAGGTGCTCCTCTGTAGAAGTCAGTAAACTACGCAGGTTGCGCCAATCATGTCCACGGACATCCAATTGACGGGACAACACGCGAACACCACAGCTACGCCCACCCAACTCTCCAAGGTAGTGACTGGAAACCACAGCCTCAGCCAGTAGCAGATCCACCTCGTGAATAAACTGATCTCCACTGCAGAGTACTAACCCCTCCGCCACAATAATTTGTTGGGAAAATTCGGGGGCCGCCCATACATTTGCAGCGGGCTCAAAGCGATCTACCAAAAGAACCTCCTTTCAGCCTAAGCCGTTTCAACGGGGTAGCCAAGTGCGGCCAAACTCTCCACAGCAAGGTTCAGGGACTGCACATCCGCCTGGCGATGCAGTTTTACCTCTCCGAGGTAATACTCAAGACTGATAATGGCATCAGCAAAGATATCCAGTGACTGCTCGACATCGGGAGCTGCATCGTGACGATCAACCACTGTTTCAACAAAGTTGAGCAACCCCTCAACTACCGAAGCTGCACGTCGCAGGTTCAGTACGATCAATCCTCCACGCACAGAGTTGAGGGTAGTGGAGACATTCCGGATGTGGCCGTGGTCAAAACCTGAATCGGCGTAAGCGGCAAGGGCCCGTTTAATCAGCGCCAGGCCTGCTTCCGCCTCCTTGAGTACCGCAACTTCAGCTTCGGCCAGTTGGCTGTGCTCAAAGGCGATATCTGCATGACCATATTCATCGAGATCAATCGTCGTACTCTGCTTTAATGCACGCACAGTGCTGTCAACCATCAGCACCTGGCCGGTAAGCTTCTGTAGTGCTGAATCGGCAACAGAGCCACCGGCGCCCGCCGCACTCTGATACTCAGCCACAGCATTGCGAAGGCTCTCGCCCACGCGTTTGAAGTTCAACATTTGCAAAGTACCGGCAACCCGTCCCAGGGCGCTGGCCAGGCCATCATTATCATCAACATCGGAAATACCGATCAGCTCGATATCATCCAACATCCTCCGCACACCGGTTAACTCCTCATCCAGTGCACTGGCAACAGCGGAAATAGCAGTAGCACCGGGACCGCCAAGGCTCGCCCGCTCCCGCTCCAGTTCCTCTTCGGTATATTCGAGGGACTCCGCTGAAAAGACATCGAGGAGTTTGGTTCCGGCTTCAGCGGGCCCAGAGAGGGCGAGCCAATAAATACACTCTTTTAACAGAATTGGGGGTGCAGGCTGATCCAGGGCTGTATCACATTCTTTTTGCAGGGCGCGCAACCAGCGGTCGAACATGCTAAACACCATGACCCGGGAGCGACTGATACGCATCTCACACGCGGCCATACCAGTTAGGGCTGCACCAGCCACGACCCATAAGCGTCCGTTCGGGCGCCCCGAAGTGATACTGGCAATTCGCTCCAAGGCTCGAGCCATCATGGTAAAAGCCGGGCCCCGGGGTTTACCACGCAATAACGCCAATAGGCCAACTTGGTACATATGACGGAATCTGCGGACAAAGCTGCGCAGGTCCTCTGACATTACTGCCGATGCCCCCATGCCGGGAATCGAAGCATCCAGGTTACAGCGAAAGAAGTGGCTTTCGGGCACCGGTGGCTGAGAGCGAGCGGCTCTGAGGTTGTTGATAAAAGGGATGAGTAGCTCTGGTCTGGCTATTGCCCGACTCTGCACAAAATCGAGATAACGGCCCAGCACATAAAAGCCGGTACCCAGGGCCTCCAATAGTTCCTCTGTGGCCTGCTGACGCCCTTCCAGCACTTCGGTTAAAGCTGTAATTTTTTCCTGGGCAAGCAGTTCACCAGCATGAAGCTGCACCATTTGCAGAACGCCGCTAACTTGCCTGAGAGCAGCCAAGCATTGCTCCAGCGACTGCTTCTGGGTGGTATCTGCTGTAAATTTGTCCAAGTGAGAGGTAGCACTATCTATTGCTACTACCAGCTCATCCTTGACCACATTGACAGAAGTGATGTTGATCTTGCGCAATTCACTCTTTGCCTGCACCGCTGCACTCTTCCTGTAACCGAACAAAAAACAACCAAAGCAATAAGCTCTGGTTAGGTAAAGGGCAATTTATACCAATAGAGGAAAGAGTCCACCTTTCCGCAAATAAATTCCACCGAATATTCGACAAATCCCGCTCTACTCCCGCTGAACCCCTAAATTACTTGAATTTTCCAGAAAACCCAGTAGCGTTTGCTACTTTCAAGTGTACCGGTGTGCACTTTTTTTGCGCTTGCGCACAAAAAACAATCAACCCTAAGGGCTGAACGCAAAGGAAGGAAAGAACGCGGCTGGGGCTCCCCCGATAATGCCGTACAGGGCAGGGAAAACCCGACACTCCAATTTGACCCGAATACTGGGTTAACCAGGGAAGTAAATGATGAACACTTACAACAATGCACTTACGGCTTCGGGTAGCGGTTTTGGCCGGGCTTTTGCCGATAATTTTCTCGGCGAGGCCCCAGACTGGTACAAGCTGACAATAGCTGCCTTTCTTCTTTTAAATCCACTAATACTTTACGTTAGTGGACCGTTTATAACCGGCTGGGTACTCATTGGAGAATTCATTTTCACCCTGGCAATGGCACTGAAGTGCTACCCGCTTCAGCCGGGAGGACTACTCGCGATCGAAGCAGTACTGATGGGAATGACCAGCACTGATGCTGTCTATCATGAAGTAGTCGAAAATATTGAAGTTATCCTGCTGCTGATGTTTATGGTAGCCGGGATCTATTTTATGAAGAGCCTGCTGCTCTTTGTATTTACCAAGATCCTGATTAACGTGAATTCAAAAAGCATGCTGTCACTGCTTTTTTGTGCAGTCGCTGCCGTGCTCTCGGCATTCCTTGATGCACTAACAGTAACCGCCGTTTTGATTGCGGTTGCAGTGGGTTTTTACTCGGTCTATCACCGGGTTGCCTCCCAACAGCCTCATCACCACCATGATCACGACCACTCCAATGATGAACATGTGGTGGAATATCACCGTGAGGACCTCGATCAGTTCCGCGCTTATCTTCGCAGCCTGATTATGCACGGGGCCGTGGGAACGGCTCTGGGGGGCGTATGCACACTGGTTGGTGAACCTCAAAACCTGTTGATTGCCGAGAAAGCTGGCTGGGAGTTTCTTCAATTTTTCCTGCAAATGGCTCCTGTCACCATCCCCACTCTGTTTGCAGGGCTTATTACCTGCGTAATCCTGGAGAAAACCAAAATTTTGGGTTACGGAGCCCAGCTGCCTCACGCAGTGCGTGAAGTGCTGTTAAATTACTCCAGAGAAGAAGAGAAAAAGCGCACCTCTGCACAGGTAGCAGAGCTCTGGGTGCAGGGTATCGTTGCCCTTTTACTCGTATTCGCCCTGGCCTTCCATGTAGCCGAGGTCGGCATTATTGGCCTGATGATCATTGTGCTCCTGACCTCCTTTAACGGTATTGTTCAGGAAGCTCGCATTGGCCATGCCTTTGAAGAGGCCCTGCCTTTCACCGCCCTGCTGGTAGTATTTTTTGCCATTGTCGCGGTAATTCACCAACAGCACCTTTTTGAGCCTGTAACCCACTTTGTACTATCACAAAAACTGGAGCACCAGCCTGGGTTACTGTTTCTGGCCAATGGTATTCTGTCCATGATCAGTGACAATGTGTTCGTGGCTACTGTGTATATCAACGAGGTAAAAGCTGCACTGACTGCTGGCGATATTACCCGGGAGCACTTTGATAAGCTGGCGATAGCGATTAATACAGGTACCAATCTGCCGAGTGTCGCCACTCCCAATGGCCAAGCAGCCTTCTTGTTTCTGTTGACGTCTGCGCTGGCTCCGCTGATTCGCTTATCCTACGGGCGCATGGTGGTGATGGCTATTCCATACACCATCGTACTCAGTATTGTTGCTTTGATTTGTGTCGTCTACGCGATATAAGATAACTGGAAGGGGCTTGTAGGGTAGGCTCCCACTGTAAGGGCCCGCAAAGAGTGACCTAAAAGCTGATCAACACCTAAGAAAAAAGCCGGCATTGCCGGCTTTTTTCTTACCAAAAATGCTTCCCTGAGGATTTTTCCAGCAGGGCCAGCATGGATTGGTGGGCCTCCAGTTCCTTAGTATCTGCCTGGACGACTAGCAGGGGCTCACGACCTGCAGGGAGCCTGCGAATGGCTGTCGAGGCCGCTTCACTCTGCCCCGTCTCCCCTTCCTCCTGATTTTGCGTATCCCCACCCTGTGCCAGCACCAGATCAGTCTGACCGCCGGTCATCATCAAATAGACGTCGGCGAGAATCTCCGCATCCAGTAGTGCACCATGCAAGTCGCGCTGGGAATTATCGACAAAATAGCGCTTGCACAGAGCATCCAGGTTATTTTTCTGGCCTGGATGTTTTTCACGGGCCAAAGCCAGGGTATCCAGTACCGTGCAATGAGCAGCCACGTTTTTCCAGCGCGGATTACCCAGCAGTTTCAGCTCAGAATTGATGAAGCCGACATCGAAGGGGGCATTGTGGATAACCAGCTCGGCCCCTTCGCAGAAATCCATAAACTCATCAGCAACCCGTGCAAAGACCGGCTTGTCGGTGAGGAATTCGTTAGTGATGCCATGAACTTCGATAGCACCATCATCTACCTGCCGTTGCGGGTTGATATATTGGTGGTAATGGCGCCCGGTAAGCTTACGATTAACCAGTTCCACACAGCCAATTTCGATAATCCGGTGGCCACTCTTCGGATCAAGGCCAGTTGTTTCCGTATCGAGGACGACTTGACGCATTCTCTACACTCCCTCAGGACTCCAGCTCATCTATACCGCGATTGGCTAACTGGTCCGCTCGCTCATTACCCGGGTGGCCGGCATGCCCCTTAACCCAATGCCACTCTACTTGGTGCCGGGCAACGCTCTCATCCAGCAGGCGCCAAAGATCAGCATTCTTAACCGGCTTCTTACTGGCAGTCTTCCAGCCGTTTTTCTTCCAGTTGTTAATCCAACCGGTAATACCCTGACGCAAGTATTGGGAATCGGTGTGTAGATCAACCTGGCATGGCTGTTTCAATGCCTCCAGGGCCTGAATCGCTGCCATCAGCTCCATCCGGTTATTAGTGGTGTGAGACTCGCCACCACACAATTCTTTCTCCAGGTCACCAAAGACCAGAAGAGCCCCCCAGCCGCCGGGGCCTGGGTTGCCACGGCAGGCACCATCGGTATAGATAGTTATTTGTTTCAAAATCAACGCCAAAAAATTAGGGAAGTAACCGATTCACGAAAAGAAAGTTGAAGATCAGTGTTTCTGATACTTGTTCCGCGCCGCAACCCGGGGACTCGTGGGTGTGGCCACCAAGGCGGGTTTTCGTTCAGTGCGCCAGTTAATTTTTATGGTGCGCACACGCGCCACCTCTTTGCGCGCGACTATGATGTAAAAGCCCCCCAAGGCAAGCGCCAGCGGGAGCCCAGATGCTCCATCCACGCGGTTTTAGCGAGTAGCTCGCGCTGCTGCAGGGGCAACCGAAAGAACCCGCGGTGAACCCGGTCCGCCTGTAAATCCAGTAGGTTCATCCAATCGGCAACCCGAGCCGCGCGCATTTGGTTGCCCCTCTGGTAGGCACCGCGGGAGAACAGTAACCTCGACAAACCAAGAAGGGAAAAAGGGTTAAAGCCCATTAGTAACATATGACCCCCGGGTATCAGCACCCGAGCGGCCTCCCGCAAGACCTGGTGTGGATGTGCAGAAAAGTCCAGCAAGTGATGCAGCAGAACAACATCAATAGATTCAGACGGAAGAGGCAAGTTCTCCAGTTCCACCTGTGCCGCCCCTTTCTGCTCTGGGCAAGTAGCAAGACGAAAGCGATGATTGATACGACTGGAGGCAGCAAAATCTACAGCGTCTGTAACCCCTGCCTGCAGTAGGTGATAGCCAAAAAAGCCATCCACCAATGGCTGGGTAAGCGCCAACTGCTGGGACAGGATTTCCTGTCCCAAACTACTGGAAAACCAGTGAGATAGCGCCGGACAGGCCTTTGCCAGTGACGGCGGATCCGAGTCACTCCGTGACTTGAACTTATCAGTCATTCAATCTCCCATTGGAAACCAGCAAAACCAGCGCTTAAAGCCACCCAGTGTGGGTTTTGACTGCAAAACCCCTGATCTTAACAAGATAAGGTGGCGTTATTTGCCATGTGCTAAATCGGGCCAACCGAAAGCGCTTTCAGCACACTACCACTCTGGTTACATGGTATCGTTTCCAGCCCCAGATGGCAGGCAGGATTAACATGCTTTCAATAACACCTATCCCCGCACTCAATGATAACTATATCTGGCACCTTACAAATGGTGATGAGCACTGGATTGTCGATCCAGGGGAAGCTGCTCCTGTAGTCCAGGCGCTCCAGGGAGCCTCACTGGATGGCATCTTGATCACCCACCACCATTTTGACCACACTGGCGGCATAGCAGAGTTACATAAGCGCTACCAATGCCCGGTTTTTGGGCCCAACTCAGTCAGAGAGGTAACAAATACCATCGGTGAGGGGGACAGCATTCAGGTTCTCGGAACCCCCATAAGGGTCTGGAGCATTCCCGGGCACACCCTGGATCATCTTGCACTAATCCTCAGTGAGCAAGAGACCGATGGTAATACGCAAATCCATCTCTTCTGCGGCGACACCCTATTTGCCGCTGGCTGTGGGCGCTTATTTGAGGGCAGCCCCGAACAGATGTTCCATTCTCTGCAACGGCTCAGCGCCTTACCTCCCACAACGAGGGTTTACTGTGCCCATGAATACACAGTTGGCAACCTCAACTTTGCCAGAACTATTGAGCCGGACAACTCTGCAATAACTCAGAGACTGCAGGATTGCCAAGCGCTCAGGGCTGCCGGTAAGCCGACACTGCCATCTGATATCGCCGAAGAGCAGGCGACCAATCCCTTCCTGCGCTGCCATATTACCGAGGTTATGCAGAGTGGTGCGCGACACTTGGGTCGTGAAAACCCCAAAGGCCTGAACGAAGTTGAAGTATTTTCAAGCCTTCGCGACCTGAAAGACCACTTCTGACAAAGTGACCTCGGCTAGAATCCTGTAACAATCAACGGTAAAAGAGCTGTCTATATTTTATACGGTTACGTTGACCGAAACTATTCCAGCTATTTAGAATCCTATGGCTAGGATCTAATACTCAGTGTCAGCATAAAATAAGCGCCAAAGCGCGACCTGAGTCGGGAATTAAAAGAAATACTCGCGGATACCAATCATGGTTCATAAGAATTTTGCCGTGGCGCTTTTAGCTGCCACGGTTGGGGCTTGCTCTCAATTGCCGAATAAAGGCACTACGCCCGAGAGCGAAACTACCCAAGCAAAAGAAACCACAACTGCGAGTAGCGTTGCTGCCTCTACTCCCAAACCAAAAGAGGAAACCCTTCCTCCAACAGATATCTGGGAGCGCCTGCGTCGCGGTTTTCGCCTAAACCACCACGTCGATAATGCGAAAGTCCAGGACTACATTGCCTATTTTTCACGCAATGAAGGCTATATGGCACGCGTAAGCGAGCGCTCGCGTCGCTATATATTCCATGTAGTCGAGGAGTTGGAACAAGCAAACTTACCTCTCGAACTCGCTCTACTGCCAATCGTTGAGAGCGCGTACGACCCCTTTGCCTATTCCCATGCGCGAGCTTCCGGCATGTGGCAATTTATCCCCTCTACCGGCCGCTCATTCGGCTTGCAACAAAACTGGTGGTATGACGGTCGCCGTGACGTGCATGAATCGACTCAGGCAGCAGTTAAATACTTCAAATACCTGACAGAGCGTTTTGACGGTGACTGGGAGCTGGCCTTGGCCGCCTACAATGCCGGTGAAGGCACCGTGCGCAGAGCTGTGGAGCGCAACCGCCGCAAGGGCCTGGGTACCAGCTTCTGGGAGCTAAAACTGCCGAGAGAAACCAAACGGTATCTACCGCAACTACTCGCATTGGCGGAAGTTGTTTCACGCCCCGACTTTTATAAAGTGCCACTGCACAATGTCGCCAACGAACCTTACTACGCCCTCGTCAATGTCGGCAGCCAAATTGATATGGCACAGGCCGCGGAGCTGGCCGAGATTGAAATCGATGAGCTCTACCTACTCAACCCGGGTTATAACCGCTGGGCCACTGACCCCAACGGCAGTCACCAGTTACTGATTCCTATCGGAAACCAAGAGGTATTCCAAGCCGCACTCGAGAAACTACCCGAAGACCAGCGGGTAACTTGGCAACGATATACCATCAGCCGCGGGGATACCCTCTCAACTATCGCGCGACGCTATCAGACGACAGTCAACGCTATCCGCGAAGCCAATAAGCTTCGCAATAATAATATTCGTGCCGGTAAGACCCTGCTGATTCCAAGCTCCTCCGGCCCCGCCGGACAGTATGCCTACGCATTGGATCAGCGCGTCAAGGGAGGTCAACCTTCCGGGCGGGGACAGAAAACCAGCTACACGGTGAAGCCTGGAGACAGCCTCTGGGCCATCGCTCGTAAAATGAAGGTGAGTGTTAAGCAACTGGCCAGCTGGAATAGCATGGCTCCCGGTGACACCCTGCGTCCTGGTCGTACACTGGTCGCTTTTGCCGGAAGTAACCCTGGTGGTGATAGCCGCACCACACGCAAGGTGTCTTACAAGGTCAGAAGTGGCGACTCCCTGTACCGAATTGCAAATAAGTTCAGTATTGAAATTGATGATATCTTACGCTGGAACAAAATCACAAAAGCGAAGTACTTACAGCCCGGCCAGCGCCTGACATTATTTGTCGATAGCGCAGGTAACAGTTAGTACATCACTTTTGGCTCAATAAAAAACCCGGCAGTTGCCGGGTTTTTTATTGTACTACTGGCCTGAGTTATTCACTCTGTGGGGTCAGTTCAACTTGAGCCTGATCGGACAGGAAGCGCTGAATAGCAGCCAGCTCGGCACCTCCATTTACAGAGGCCAGCTGCTGCATTAACGCTTGGCGCTGCTCTTTACTCTGCTGTGACAGGTTGCCCTCTCGTACATCGCGTAAAGCCAGAACAACCTGGTCGCCATTACTGGTGGCAAACACCGACAACTCCCCTGAACCCGCAGCAGGCACTGGCAGCGTGAAAGCCTTGTTGTTAATTTCTCCACGCTCACCAAAACCGCCACGGCGAGTCTTCTCACTGGTTTCCAGGGTTAACCCCTGTTCTTCTGCAAGCTTGGCGAAATCTTCTCCTGCAGCTAATTTTCCTTTCAGGGCTTCGGCCTGTTTGGCTAGCTGCTCACTGGCTTTATCGCGTTTCAGTTGCTCAACAATCTGCTCACGAACTTCCGCCAGCGGATAAGTGCCAGCCTCTTTCGATTCAGTGACACGCAAAACCACAGAGTGTTCGTTAGTGAGATTGAGCACATCCGAGGTATTACCATCTTCCTTCACTTCGGCAGAGAAGGCTGATTCAACTACCTGGCTATTAGCCAAGACACCGGCGCCACTGCTTCGGGAGAAAAGACCACTGGTTTTGAGTGGTACACCGAGTTCCTCTGCCGGGCCGGCGAGATTGTCGGCATTGTAGGCTAAATCCGCAAGGCGGCTCAGGGCATCAACAAATTCGCTCTCAGCAGCTGCCGCGCGCAACTGCCCTTCAATTGCTCCCTTGCGCTCTTCAAAAGTCGGCGGCTCACTTTGCTCCACTTCCAGTAGCTTGATAAAGTGAGTACCGCTATCGGTAGTCACAGGTGTGGACACCTGACCAACCTCTAAGGATGCCAAGGCCTCTTCAAACGCCTGCGGAAACACATCTCCGGTAGTAAATCCAAGATCACCACCCTCTTCCCGGGAACCGACATCTTCCGAATAAGTCTTGGCTAATTCGGCAAAGTCTTCACCCGCATTGAGCTTGGACTGAATCTCTTCGATCTTCGTTTGATCTGCATCTTCCAGCAGGATATGAGCTGCACGGCGGCGCAGGTCGGAGCCAAAGCTCTTTACTTCCTGGTTGTACTGGGAGCGCACATCCTCCTCAGAAATATCGATGTTGGCAGCAAACACCTCAGGAGTCAGCTCGATATACTCAACGGCCACCTGCTCGGGGCGCTGGTATTTTCCCTGATTCTCCTGATAAAACTGTTCAACTTCCGCATCACCGACTTCAGTTGAGGCAAGCAGTTCCTGTACCGGCATCACCACATAGTTGAAGTCGCGCTCCTCCATTGAAGCGGCGACAACCTGCTCAGCATCCGCCCTGGTGGTGAAAGCACTTTCGGTAACACTGTCCGCGTATTGCTGCAGGGCCAGGTCACTTTCAATGATTTGGGGGAAGTTGGCAGTGCTGTAGCCCATACGACGCAGGGCATCGCGATACAGCTGAGCGTCGAATGTACCATTCACCTGGAAGGCTGGAATATCGGTAATTGCCTTATTGACCGCCGCGGTGCTCATGACCATTCCACTCTCTTGAGCAGCCTGGCGCATCACCGAGCTGGAAATCAGCTGGCGCAACACGGGTTCACGCAATTGCTCATCACTGATCAGGTCAGCAGGGACATTTTCCCCATACTGACTCATGATCATGCTGCGGCGATTTTGGATCGCTCGCTGTAAATCCAGGTTGGTGATCTTTTCACCATTGACCTCGGCAACCGCATCGGCGGCACCACCACTGGCCCCGGAGAAAAAATCGATTCCCCCAATGACCATAATGAACCCAAAGAAAGCTGCGACAATAATCGCTGCCGTCCCTTTCAGGTTATCGCGCATGGACTGAAGCATGCTCAGCTCCGAATTTGACTCTAATTATTTTCTGTTACCAGATACAAAAAAGGCGCATCCAAACTGACACGCCTCCTTATAGCTTCGAATCTTTTACAAGGTCTCGAAGTTCACCGAAAAACTTAATTTACGGCGTCTTTCAGGGCTTTACCGGCCTTGAAGTTAGGAATTTTTGCCGCGGCGATTTCAATGGGGTCGCCAGTGCGAGGGTTGCGGCCTGTGCGGGCTGCGCGCTCTTTCACTGCAAAAGTACCAAAACCTACCAAGGCAACCTGATCGCCTTTTTTAAGCGCATCAGTAATGCTATCAACCATTGCGTCCAAAGCACGGCCAGCTGCTGCTTTCGGAATATCTGCAGATGCGGCAATTGCTTCAATCAATTCGGACTTATTCACGCTTAATCCCTCTGTTCTTTTTAAATATGTTCAGGACGCCCTCAGGCTAGGCATCCATAGTTGTAACTTTTTAACCACCGGCAATTTAGGCGCCGGGCAATAAGCCCCGTTTTATACCAACTGCCCGGTAGCGGGTCAAGGAACCATGCGGGTTTCCGGCTAGTTGGACAAAACTCAAGCAGCAAAAATCAACAGAGTGGTTATGTTTTGGTCTTGCAAATTGTTACGGGGTGACAAAAGCCACCCCACAACAGGTTAATGGGTCTGGATAGATCTTTGTGAGCGCTCTTCCGCCTGTTTTTGCAGGGCGGAATATTCCTCATCCGATAGGGATTCAGGCTTGTGCTCAAGCGCCAACTCCAGCACCTGATCGATCCATTTGACCGGTTTCACCACCAGATCCTGAAGAATATTATCAGGGATATCTTTCAGGTCCCTCTCGTTATCCGCAGGAATCAGTACAGTTTTGATACCGCCGCGATGCGCCGCCAATAACTTTTCCTTAAGACCACCAATTCGCAGAACTTCTCCACGCAGGGTAATTTCACCGGTCATCGCCACATCCGAGCGCACCGGGATATTGGTCAGCACGGAAACCAGAGCGGTGCACATGGCAATACCAGCGGAGGGACCATCCTTCGGGGTCGCGCCTTCAGGCACGTGAATATGAATATCCCGCGTCTCGTGAAAGTCAGGGCCTATCCCCAGAGCTTGAGAGCGTGAGCGCACCACGGTCAAGGCGGCCTGGATTGACTCCTGCATCACATCACCGAGAGAACCGGTCTTAATCATGCGACCTTTGCCGGGTACAGCGGAGGCTTCAATATTGAGCAATTCACCGCCAACCTCAGTCCAGGCAAGCCCGGTAACAATCCCGATTTTGTCCTCTTCCTCGGCTCGACCAAAGTCGAACTTGCGTACACCCAGCAGCTCTTCGAGCTGATCGGGCTTGACCACTGCCTTTTCATCTGACGGGTTGCGCACATGCTCAGTTACGATTTTGCGGCAAATCTTGGCAATCTCGCGATCCAATCCACGCACACCGGCTTCACGGGTGTAGTAGCGTACTATGTCGCGTATCGCATCATCGGACAGGTCCAGCTCATTATCTTTCATACCATTGGCCTTACGCTGCTTGGGTACTAGGTAGCGCTGGGCAATATTGAGCTTTTCGTCCTCGGTGTAACCGGGAATACGGATTACTTCCATACGATCCAATAATGGGCCGGGAATATTCATCGAGTTGGAAGTGCATACGAACATCACATCTGAAAGGTCGTAATCCACTTCTAGATAGTGATCGTTGAATGTCTTGTTCTGTTCCGGGTCCAGCACCTCAAGCAGGGCAGAAGCAGGATCCCCGCGTTGATCCATCCCCATTTTGTCGACCTCGTCGAGCAGGAACAGCGGATTTTTAACACCGACTTTAGAAATTTTCTGGATCAGTTTGCCCGGCAAGGAGCCAATATAAGTTCGACGGTGGCCGCGAATTTCCGCTTCATCGCGCACCCCACCGAGGGCCATGCGCACGTACTGGCGATTTGTGGCGCGCGCAATCGACTGCCCGAGTGAGGTCTTACCAACCCCGGGAGGTCCGACCAGGCAAAGGATCGGCCCTTTAACTTTTTTGACGCGCTTTTGCACGGCCAAGTACTCGAGAATCCGCTCCTTGACCTCTTCCAGACCGTAATGTTCTTTCTCGAGAATCTCTTCAGCTTTCTTGAGATCATGCCTTACCCGACTGGCTTTTTTCCAGGGTAGGCTCAACATCCAATCGATATAGCTGCGCAGAACCGATGCCTCTGCCGACATCGGTGACATCATCTTCAACTTGGCAAGTTCAGCGCGGGTTTTCTTTTCCGCTTCTGCACTCATGCCGGAGTCTGCAATTTTATTTTCCAGCTCTTCAATTTCATTGGGCTCTTCGGTTATTTCGCCCAACTCCTTCTGAATCGCCTTCATCTGCTCATTCAGGTAATACTCGCGCTGGCTCTTCTCCATCTGCTTTTTCACGCGGCCACGAATGCGCTTCTCCACCTGTATCAGGTCAATCTCCGAATCCATAAGGCCTAGCAGATGCTCGAGGCGCTCTTTCACACTGGAGGTTTCCAGGAGCTCCTGTTTCTGTGCCAACTCGAGGGACATATGAGCAGAAATAGTATCCGCCAGGCGTCCCGGCTCGTCGATGCCCGAAAGAGAGGTAATTACCTCATTGGGCACCTTTTTGCTCACAGAGACATACTGCTCAAACTGAGTCATAACAGAACGCACCAGGGCCTCAGCCTCGGACTCTGGCAGTTCCAAGGTCTCCATGGGCTCCACGGTGGCCTCGAAGTGGTTTTCACGCTCCATTACATCGCGGATGTTCACTCTCTCCCCCCCTCTACTAGCACTTTAACTGTGCCGTCAGGGAGCTTGAGCAGCTGCAAAACACTGGCAATCGTGCCCACGCGATAGATGTCCTCAGCACCAGGATCATCTTCCGATGCCTTTTTCTGAGCAACGAGTAAAACTTGCTTATCCCTGCGCATGGCCTCTTCCAGGGCCTCAATGGATTTTTCCCTGCCGACAAACAGCGGGATCACCATGTGGGGGTAAACAACAACATCGCGCAATGGCAACAACGGATATTCAAGCTTGGTGTCGGATGACTGATCCATAGAACTCCTCTCGGCCCTATCACTGGGTATTTGGCGCGGCATCATGCTGCTGTAGAAAATGACAGCTCAATTTGGGCCACCGCCCTTCAGTTGCTAGAGATGGGGGGGGGAGCCCGGAATACAAGTCTAATCTCGCGACCAATTTGTGCCGAACTCAACTGAATACCAATAAGCCGCCCTTGCATAGGGAACCTTAAAAGGTAAATAAATCGTCTTTCTGATAAGCAGAAGTTATAAAAAAAGCCCCTGACTGGGGCTTTTTCGTCGTTAAGCGCTACTCTTCAGGAGCCGCTTTCTGAGGCTGCGCCTCACTCTCATAGACAAGCAGTGGGGCTGACTCGCCTTTGATGACCGCTTCATCGATAACCACTTTAACCACATTGTCAGTGGACGGGATATCGTACATGGTCTCCAACAGAACTGACTCCATTATTGAACGCAATCCACGGGCGCCGGTTTTACGCTCCATCGCCTTGGTAGCTACAGCGTCCAGGGCATCTGGACGGAAGTCCAGCTCCACATCCTCCATCTCAAACAGCTTACCGTACTGTTTGGTCAGGGCATTGCGTGGCTCCGTTAGGATCTGCACCAGGGCCTCGCGATCCAGCTCTTCGAGAGTTGCGGTGACCGGCAAGCGCCCGACAAACTCGGGGATCAGGCCGTAACGAACCAAATCTTCAGGCTCCAGATCCCTGAGGATCTCGCCAAAATTACTGGCCCCGTCTTTTGACTTTACCTCAGCACTAAAGCCTATCCCACCCTTCTCGGAACGATCGCGGATCACTTTGTCGAGACCGGCAAATGCGCCGCCACAAATAAACAGGATATTGGAAGTATCCACCTGCAAAAATTCTTGCTGGGGATGCTTGCGGCCGCCCTGCGGGGGCACAGAAGCTACTGTACCTTCAATCAACTTCAGCAATGCCTGCTGCACACCCTCACCAGAAACATCACGGGTGATCGATGGGTTGTCTGATTTGCGGGAGATTTTGTCGATCTCATCGATATAGACAATACCCTGCTGCGCCTTCTCGACGTCGTAGTCACACTTCTGCAACAATTTCTGGATGATGTTCTCAACATCCTCACCCACATATCCCGCCTCAGTCAGCGTGGTGGCATCAGCAATGGTGAAAGGCACATTGAGTAATCGCGCAAGGGTTTCTGCAAGCAGGGTCTTACCGCTGCCGGTAGGGCCAACCAACAGGATGTTGGATTTACTCAGCTCTACCTCATCCTTGCTTTTCACACCGGATTTACTGCGCAGGCGCTTGTAATGGTTATATACGGCAACCGCCAGAACGCGCTTGGCCCCCTCTTGACCAATAACGTACTGGTCGAGAATCTCGGTAATTTCACGCGGCGTGGGCAGGCGCCCCTCCGGACCCTCCGCACTCTCCTGGACCTCTTCGCGAATAATGTCGGTACAAAGTTCGACACATTCATCGCAGATAAAGACTGACGGTCCAGCGATTAACTTCCGCACTTCCTGCTGGCTCTTGCCACAGAAAGAGCAGTACAGCAATTTGCCGCTGTCTTCTCCGCTGCTTTTGTCGGTCATCAAAATACTCCGTGGTCACTGGCCGGCCAGGGCCTTCAAATTCAGCTATTACAGCAAGATGCTGTCTTTTGGCGTAATTTTCAAGCCCCCTTTCAAGGAAGTCTGCTCAAAATTATCCACTTTATTAGGAAAACGCCACTAGCAAATTTTTTTCGTTGAAATTCTATTTTTGCAGTGCCTGGCGATGGGACATAACATCGTCCACCAAACCATACTCCTTGGCCTCATCGGCACTTAAAAAGTGGTCTCGCTCAGTATCCCGCTCAATATCACTGACCGGGCGGCCGGAGTGATGAGCCATCAGTTCATTGAGCCGATGGCGGATCTTCAGGATCTCCTGCGCCTGGATATGGATATCACTTGCCTGCCCCTGAGCTCCACCACTGGGCTGGTGGATCATCACCCGAGAATTTGGTGTGGCAAAGCGTTTACCTTGAGCACCTGCGGTTAGCAGGAAGGCACCCATGCTACACGCCTGACCGATACACATGGTGCTTACATCAGGCTTGATAAACTGCATGGTGTCATAAATTGACATGCCAGCAGTCACAGAGCCTCCCGGAGAGTTGATATACAGGTGGATATCCTTATCGGGGTTCTCAGCCTCCAGGAACAGCAGCTGAGCAACGACCAAGTTAGCCATATGGTCTTCAACTGGTCCAACCAGGAAAATAATCCGCTCTTTGAGCAGGCGGGAATAGATATCAAATGAACGCTCACCCCGGGCAGTTTGCTCCACCACCATGGGTACCAAACCGCTTGCTGAAGGATCGATCGAGGCTTGGGGATAATCAATTCGTGCCATAGGTACCATTGCTTCCTTTTGTGGCGTTTTCGGCAGCACAGCAAATAGGCGACTATCGCCCATGCTGAAAAATTCGTTTTCAGAGCTTAACCGGTCGGGCCAGATAAAGCCAGCCGGCAAAAAGGAAGGAGATGCTGCGACGCCCGACAAAGTCAGGCGCCAGCGCATTCTTGAGAGAGAGGGTATCAGCCCTGCTTCTGCGGCTTGATTACGTCGTCGTAGGTGCTTTCCACCTCTTCAACTTTCGCAGCGTTCAGTACGAAATCGACAACCTGATCTTCCAGTACCACAGACTCAACACCGGACAATAGTTCACGGTTGTTATAGTAATATTCAACCACTTCTTCCGGCTGCTGATAAGTGGATGCCAGCTCTTCAACCTTCGCTTTTACGCGGTCTGCATCTACAGACAGGTTATTCTGCTTAACAATCTCACCCACAACAAGACCCAACACTACACGACGCTTGGCCTGCTCTTCAAACATGGTATCTGGCAGCATTCGCTCGGCATCTTCAGCTTTAATCTGACCGCCGAACTGTTGAACCATTTGACCGCGCAGAGTGCGGACTTCGCCGGCAACCAGTGCGGACGGCAATTCAACCGGATGCTTTTCAAACAACTGGTCCATCACCTGGGTCTTAACTTTATTCAGAGCGGCATTTTTCAGTTCACGCTCCATATTGTTGCGAACTTCCTCGCGGAACTTCTCTTCACCGCCCTCTTGAACACCATAAGCTATGAAGAACTCTTCGTTCAGTTCAGGCAGCTCAGGTTTTTCAGAGGCAGTTACTTTAATATTGAAAGTTACCGCAGCACCACGCAGCTCTTCAGCTTGATAGTCTTCCGGGAAGGTCAGATCCAGGTCTTTTTCCTCACCGGGCTTCATACCCAGAATGCCATCCTCAAAACCGGGAATCATTTGGCCAGAACCGAGTACCAGCTGGTGGCCTTCTGCTTTACCACCCTCAAACTCTTCGCCGTCTTTGCGGCCTATGAAATCGATAACAACACGGTCACCCTTTTGCGCTTTGCGCTTGGTGTCTTTCCAGGAGGACTGCTGCTTGCGCAACACGTCAATCATGTTATTAACATCAGCATCCGTTACCGCGGCAACCGGGCGCTCTACGCTGATTTCTGCCAGTTCAGACAGCTCCACCTCAGGATAGACTTCAAAAGTGGCAACGTATTCCAGGTTTTCGCCAGCAGCTGTCTGCCTAGCTTCAATGCTGGGCTGACCCGCAGGCTTCAACTCTTCTTTCTGAACTGCGTCGGAAAAAGAGCGACTCATAACCTCGCCGAGCACTTCCTGACGGACACCGGCACCAAAGCGCTGACGCACAACTTTCAAGGGCACCTTACCCTTACGGAAGCCATTTACGCGAACAGTTTTGGCGGCCTGCTGGAGACGCTTGTCCACTTCTTTATCGACGATTTCCGCCGGCAAATTAACCGTTAAACGACGCTCCAGACCGGAAGTAGTTTCGATGGAAACCTGCATGTTTATCCTCGTGAGACTATCTCTTTTATCGCGCCGCAGCGCCAACGAATACCGGGCACCAGGAAATTACCGGCTGCCTCGTATGGCATAGCCACTTAAACTGCAAAGCAATTACCGGCCAGCGCCAAATACAAGGAGCCCGCACTCACCCCTCCAGGGTAAGTCATGCGGACTCCAAAGTTTTTAATTTGGTGGGGACGGGGAGACTCGAACTCCCACACCTTTCGGCACCAGAACCTAAATCTGGCGTGTCTACCAATTTCACCACGTCCCCAAAACCTTCTTTGCCGCTAACCCTTTGAAATGTAAAAGGTTTCAGCTCAAAACAAGAGCCCATTGCGACAAGGGGTGCAGATTGTGCCACAGCATTTTAAAGGCTTCAACATCTTGCCGAACAGAAATCTCACAAAATTAAAAAAGGCGCCACTTGGGCGCCTTTTTAACAGCCGGGGGAGCTTTATACCCGTTCTACGATCGTGGTGATACCCTGACCGAGCCCGATACACATGGTGGATGCACCCAGGCTGCCACCCTCATTTTGCATTACGCTCAGGAGAGTGCCCGTAATACGCACGCCGGAGCAGCCGAAGGGGTGCCCCAGGGCGATAGCGCCGCCGTATAGGTTGACCTTCTCATCCATCTGCTCGAGCAGATCGAGATCCTTCAGCACTGGCAATGCCTGAGCTGCAAACGCCTCATTCAGCTCAACTTTGTCAATATCACTGATAGTCAGGCCCGCCTTCTTAAGTGCCTTCTTGGTGGAAGGTACAGGGCCATAACCCATGATGGAGGGATCAACTCCGGCCAGGGTCATTTCTTTCACCCGGGCAATCGGGGTCATACCCAGAGCCTGAGCGCGCTCAGCCGACATTACCAGCATTACAGAGGCGCCGTCGGTGATTTGCGAGGAGGTTCCAGCAGTTACCTGGCCGTGCTTGGGGTCGAAAGCCGGCTTCAACTGGGACAGGCCTTCCACTGTGGTGTCCGGACGAATAGTCTGGTCCGCTTCCACCAGAAACGGTACGCCGTCATCATCGTGGCCCTCAATAGCGATTATTTCGCGATTGAACTTACCCGCCCTGGTAGCCTCTGCGGCTCGATGGTGAGATCGCGCACCAAACTCATCCATCTGCTGGCGCTGGATACCGTGCATCATTGCCAGATACTCAGCAGTCATGCCCATGGAACCTGCAGCCTTAGCCATATAACGCCCCAACATAGGATTGGGACTAACGTGCTCCATCATATTCAGGTGACCCATGTGCTCGACACCACCTACAACATACACATCACCTACACCAGCCTGGATATTCGCGGCAGCAGTGTGCAAGGAGGACATCGAGGAGCCACACAGGCGATTAACCGTTTGTGCTGGAATAGTGTGTGGCAGACCAGCACGTAACAGGATAAAGCGGGCAACATTGAAGCCCTGCTCATCGCGCTGCATTACACAACCCCAAATCAGGTCATCGATCTCAGCGGGATCCAACTTTTCGTTGCGTTGCAGGAATTTTCTCAGCAGCTCTGCGGACATATCGTCGGCGCGAACATGGCGATATACGCCATTTTTCGAGCGACCCATTGCCGTACGTGCGTAGTCGACGATTACGGCATCTCTAGGATTTAAACTCATCGCTATTCTCCTCACTTGTTGCCGTAGTAGGTTTTGCCACTTGCGGCCATTTCACGCATGCGATCGGTCGGCTTGTACAGCTCACCCAGATCAGCATACTTATCGGCAATTTTTACGAACTCTTCCAGACCGATACTATCCAGCCAAGCGAAAATGCCACCGCGGAACGGAGGGAATCCGATGCCATAGATCAGAGCCATATCAGCTTCAGCAGGGGAGTCGACAATACCCTCTTCCAGGCAGCGAGCCAGCTCGGTCGCCATAGGCACCATCATGCGCTCAATAACTTCGTCTTTTTCAAATTCACGACGCTCTGCGACATGTGGTTTGAGCAGCTCATAGGACTCTTCGGTAGCCACTTTTTTCGGGCGGCCTTTTTTGTCCTGTTCGTAGTTGTAAAAGCCCTTGTCATTCTTCTGGCCATAACGGCCCGCCTCGTACATAACGTCGGAAGCAGCGGTGAAGTTTTTACCCATGCGCTCAGGAAAACCCTCAGCCATTACGCTCTCAGCGTGAACGCCAGTATCAATACCGACAACATCCATTAAGTAGGCGGGGCCCATAGGCCAACCCCAGCGCTCCATAACCTTATCGATAGCCTGGAAGTCAGCACCATCGCGCACCAACATGGAGAAACCGGCAAAGTAAGGGAAGAGTACCCGGTTTACCAGGAACCCGGGGCAATCACGCACAACGATGGCTTTTTTACCCATCTTGTTCGCGTAGGCAACTACACGTGCAACAGCAGAATCAGAGGTCTTCTCACCGCGAATCACTTCCACCAGCGGCATTTTGTGCACCGGATTAAAGAAGTGCATTCCCAGGAAGTTTTCTGGGCGCGAGAGAGGCTCAGCCAGGTGATTGATAGAAATGGTGGAGGTATTGGAAGCGATTACAGTGTCATTGCTTACCTTGGTTTCCACTTCTTTCAGCACGGCGTGTTTTACTTTCGGATTTTCGACAACCGCCTCTACAACAACATCGATATCCTCGAACCCGTCATAGCTCAGGGTTGGCTCGATGCGATTGAGCACCTCACCCATTTTAACCGGTGTAAGGCGCTTGCGATCAACCAGTTTGGACAGCAGCTTGTTCGCTTCATTCAGACCGAGATCGATACCCTTTTGATCGATATCCTTCATCTTGATCGGAGTGCCTTTGTAGGCAGACTGGTAGGCGATACCACCACCCATAATGCCAGCACCGAGAACCGCAGCGCGCTCGATAGGTTTATCGGCTTTCTTTTCCCAGCCTTTGGCAACTTTGCCAATAGCCTGATCAGCAAGGAAAAGGCCTACCAGCGACTTGGCAGTGTCAGTCTGGGCACAGAAGATAAATTTCTCCTGCTCAACTTTCAGGGCCTCGTCGCGAGTCAGCTTGTAACCCTGCTCTATAGACTCTACCGCAGCAACCGGGGATGGATAATTCTTGCCTGCCTGCTGACCAACAAATGCCTTAGTGGTGAAGAAGGCCATCAACGCTTCGGTGTCATTCAAGGGAATTGGAGACTTCTTGGCCTCACGGCTGGCTTTATAGTCCAGCTCCCCGCTGATCGCGCGCTCAAGCAGCTTGAGCGCCACATCTTTGAGCTTGTCGGTCGGGACTACAGTATCTACAGCGTGAACTTCCAGTGCTGCAGCCGGCTTTTGCTCTTTGCCTGCTGCGATCCACTCAGCAGCCACATCAACACCCACAACCCTGGGCAGACGCACTGTACCGCCCCAACCCGGAATCAAGCCGAGCTTGACTTCAGGCAAGCCAACTTTGGCCTGCTCACCCATTACACGGAAGTCACAACCCAGGCAGACTTCAAAGCCACCACCCAATGCATAACCATTGATAGCAACTGCAGTCGGTACTGGTAGATCTTCCAAGCGGTTGATATTTTCATTGTTCTGATTCATCAAATCAGCAACACCTTCTGCGCCCGCAGAGAAGGCACCACCAAATTCGGTGATATCGGCACCGACAATAAAGACACTCTTACCACTGGTAAGCAATACGCCTTTTACGCCGTCTGCTGCTTCAATAGCATCCAGCGCTTGAGAGAATTCGGAAACCGTCTGACGGTTAAACTTGTTGACGGATTCGCCTTGCAGGTCGAATTTAAGCTCGGCGATGCCGTTATCCAGCATCTGTACCGTGAGCGCTTTGCCACTAAATAACATTGATTGACCTCTTTTATTCTGGGCCGCAATCCTGGACCCGGGGTCGGAATTTTTGTGCAACCATGGGCCGTCCGCATGGCGCGGAGACGCTTGTGCCCAATCTGGTCAGCCGTAGTATAGCCAGATTCAAACGATTGTTTGAATACTATTTCTTACAAATGGAATGGCGCCAACGGCGTTCGAGTACAGAAAACGACCAACCTTTTGAAGCGGTGGCCGGGTATTGGAACCGGAGCTAGTCTATCGCGGATTGATTCGTCTTTTCAGCCGCCTGGCGCGATTTACTCTTTGTTGGCCTCGACTTCTAGCTCAGCAGACAAAATACCGGTAGGGATTTGTGCCGGGGTCGCTGCATGGACAACTATACAGTCACAACTACCGGGATTCCTGAACCGATGCGGCCGCTTACCACTGAAGTAGAAGCCATCTCCGACGCCCAGCAGGGCCAGGTCAGAACCCACGGTAACTTCCAGCTCACCGGCCACAATTATTCCCCCAACCTCACCATTGGCAGCCGCCAAGTCCGGCCCAGAGTCCTGCCCGACAGGGAATACTTTTCGCAGGATAGACATACTGCGCCGGCCATGAAAGCCGCCGAGCAACTGGCAGCGCACTGCCCCACCGCCAATATCAGGCATTTCACTTGCACGGAAGAAAATCTGATCGGGTTTGCCAAGCTCGAGAGAGAAAAACTCAGCTAGAGACATTGGGACACTTCCCAATATTTTATTGAGCGACCCAACTGAAGGACTCACTCGCCCCTGCTCAATGAAGGAAATTGTCGCATTGGTAACCCCTGCCCGTCGCGCCATCTCACGCTGGGAAATACCATAGATTTTGCGCACTATCTTCAGGCGCGCACCCACATCATTGATTTCCCCAGACTCACTGCACACATCCATGTCTGCCATTGCATTTCCTGTCAAATAAAAGCATTAAGCCCCGACTTGGCCACTTTGCGTAGCTATGGTGACTCACAGGGGCAATCTCCATCCGCCCACTCTACACCATATCGCTATAGGGGTTATTTTTGGGCAGAGAAACTGGTGAAAGCCCTGGAAGAACCACCTCTTCAGTAGAGAGGTCAATGTCGCCTTCATCAATCAAGCCCTCCCCAAATCGGTAGATGGTATCCAGCTCTCCCCGACTTGCCCGGACATCATAAGCCTGGGCCTGCTCAACAACGGCCTCATTGTTCTTGCGGTAAGTCGCCACGGCTTTTTTCCCGTGACGCTTCTCAATCATATTTCGGGTCAGGCCCGGAGAGAGCACTGCGGCAGTGGCGTTATTACCACCAAAACCTTTTGAGTTCAGAAGGGCGAGGTCCAGGGAGCTCGGATCTCTCTCGACATGCTCAAGGGAAAAGTCCAGATTCGCCTGATGAACGTCATCGGCAACCCGCTCAGTTGTCACTATACCCGGCAATATCCCCTTATCAAAAATACCCAGGGCCGTGACCAGCTGATCCCCGCTAGCCGCGGCAACAGTGTGGCCCACATAGGCTTTAACAGCGCAAACAGGCCAATTTTCAATACCAAAGGCTCCCGCTAATCGATCGAGAATCGCTGATTCGGTCACACGATTTTGCGGTGTGCTGGAACCGTGAGCCTGAACAAAGCTACGCCTGCGCAAGCCCTCTTCACCGACAATTGAACTGGCTTCCGCCATGGCTCTGGCCATAGTCAGGTAGTTACCCGGACCGGGTGCGGAGATTGACTTCTTATTACCATCGGCATTGATATACACTCCGGCAACGGAGCCGTGGATATTTGCACCAAGTTCCAATGCCAGCGCATCATCCATCAAAATTGCCCACTGGGTACCTTCGCCCAAGGTAAACCCACAGTTCTCTCCAAAGGGGCGGCTGGTGCGACGAAAATCCACCTCACCAGGGTAGAGTTTGCGCAGATTTTCGATAGTCGCCAAAGCCCCCATTGTGGAATAACCATCCACAACTTCCGGCACCAACGGAGCCTCGGCGGCCCCTACGATGGCAACACGGGCACGACCGCTGCGAATATCTTCAACCCCAGCGCGCAGATTGTACAAATAGCTCGCGCAAGCTCCCGTGACCGCACCGGTCGATCCCACATTATCCAGAACATAGGCATTAACAAAATCCGCAGGCATGCTGTTCAAGCCTAGCGCCAACTGCTTGGAGCTCACCCGCGAGCCTCGCAGCCGGGACTGCATCAGCCCACCATTGCCAAAGTGGTCCAACTGGCTCATTGCCGAGGAAGCGTAAACAGAAATATTACCGGGTCCCGCAGCTGCAACTACAGCTTCCCAATCAATACCCATGGATCGCACTGCGTCAGAAGCGCCCAGTACGGCCAGCTGCAGACCTCGGGGGTGGAAGCGTGAATTGTAATGGTCTCCTGGCTCAAAGCCGGTTGGCAACTGCCCGGCGGCACCTACTGGAATTTCCCGGTAGCTATCCAACATCACCGACAAACTCGGAGCCGTCACTCGCACTTTGCCACTACCAATAGCCTCCACTTGCCAATCTGCCGGCTGGGGATGGGGTAATTGCCGCGTCGATATCTCGAAAGTAATGCCATTGGCATTGTTCAGATTTGCAGCTTGGTGAAAATGGCATTTGCGGTAGTCATAAAAGCGCGTCTCAAGTTCACGCACCAGGGTCCCATTCAACACCTGTCGCTCGAGTTCCGCACCCAGGGGACCCTCTGCGTCTGCCCCGGCACGAAGTCCCATCAGCGCGGCGAGATCGGACAGGGTGTCGGCCCGCTCTCTCTGGCCGAGCTTATCCAGCACCAAACGGGAATAGCCCCGATGAAAGGAACTACGTCCTGCGGGGTTAAAACCACCAAACGCGGTGATTACGGGAAGGCGCTGCATCCTGATCTCCAGCCAAGCACTAAACACTTAATTTTCGAGTTGGGGAGTGTAGGGGGTGGCGATTCCGCCCAGTTATGGGCATACTGGCCAGCAAAATTGAGTGTTTTGGCCAATGGCGCAAGTGCGCTTGGGTATGCAATGCGAACGGTTACCTTTCTCCTGATTGATCAAATGCTGGCAACCGGCACAGTACTTCCACTTGAGATGCTGCGTGGCGCTGAAAGCCGCGCCCGGGTAGAGGGAAAAAAAGAATCCCTGCGCCTGATTACTGCCAGCCTGGATGGGCGTCCAGTCAATACCCGCTGCGGCTTTTCTTTCCAGCCCGATGTCGCCCTAAGTGAGGTCCCGAACAGTGACCTTGTCTACATTCCCGCTCTATGGCGCAACCCGCGCCCCGCACTTAAGCGTAGCGGGGCGCTACTGGACTGGCTCAGGGTTCAGGCGGAGGCTGGAGCCGCAATCAATGCAGTAGGCACCGGTGTTTGTTTTCTGGCGGAGGCAGGACTGCTCGATGGCAAGCCGGCCACGACTCACTGGCACTATTTTGACCAGTTCAGTACCGATTACCCAAAAGTTAAGCTTAAACAGCAGTATTTTATTACCCAGGCGGATAAGCTCTTTTGTGCAGCAAGCGTCAACGCTCTCGCCGATGTTACCGTACATATGATTCGCCAGCTATACGGACCTGCAGTCGCAAGCCATGTGGAACGCAATTTCTCCCACGAAATTCGCAGGCCATTTGAGGAAATTGCCTATTCTGAGGGCGCTGTACATCTACATCCAGATGAAGATATTGTTCAGGCCCAGGCTTGGCTGAAGGAGCATTGCAACACCGAGGTGCGCCTGAGTGAAGTTGCACAGATGTTTGATATGAGCGTGCGCTCATTTAACCGACGCTTCAAGCTGGCTACAGGGCAGACCCCCCTGCAGTACCTGCAAAATGTACGGGTGGACATGGCTCGCGAGCTTTTACAATCCAGTAACCTGTCAGTCAACGAAATTGCAGAGAAAGTTGGCTATCAGGATATGGGTCACTTTACCGCGCTTTTCAAAAAATTCCTGGCCACAACACCCAGCGAATACCGCACCACTGTGCGAGCAAAGTTATTCCGGGTAAATACCTGATTTACGCAGGAAAATTACATCACTGTCGGCAAATTGCAGTTCGGCGCCCAGTTGCTGGGCCAGCCAATGAAAAGTCTGCACACTAAAAAAACAGATATGGGTAGGATCGCGAATATAGTGCCAGCTGGCAAAACGGTCTGTAGAGATAACCAGCTTCGTCATTAACGCCAACATCCCACCACGGCGCAACCTTTGCCACAAGCACGCCAATTCCTCTCCTGGCGCTGCGAGGTGCTCGATCACCTCTGTCGCAACGATAAAATCATACGATTTTTTTAGGGCGTCGGTGGTGGGAATATAGTAACGATCATATAGTTCAACCCTGTGGCCATCTCCGGCCAAAATTTTGGCGAGAAGCGGGGCCGGGCCACAACCAAAATCCAGGCCATCACTTGCCGGTGACAACGCATCCAGTAACGGGGCAGCACAACGACTGAGAAAACGATGATAGCCCTCATCCTCCATGGAGTTTTCATGCAGGTCGTAATAGGCATGCTCTTCATCGGGGGTAAGGTGGTATTCACTCGGAACAAATATCATCGCGCAGCGATCACATTGGTGATAACTGCGGAATTTATCGCGATAGTAAAACTGTACCGCCGTATGGCGGCACAGTGGACATTCATAAGTCAAATCAGGCCGCTACCGTATCTGACTTTTTCGTTCCCTCAGCATGCTGTAGCAAATTACCTTCACTGATTTCAATCTTGCGCGGCTTCATTGCCTCAGGAATTTCTCTCACCAATTCTATATGAAGCAATCCATTGGCGAGTTTTGCATCGGTCACTTTAACATGATCCGCAAGCTGGAAGCGCCGCTCAAAATTTCTTGCAGCTATACCTCGGTGCAGGAAGTTTCCCCCAGGAGACTCATCCGGTTTTTTACCTGCTACAGTCAAGCGATTTTGCTCAACCTGAATATCCAATTCTGATTGCTCAAAACCCGCAACAGCCATAGTAATCCTATAACTATCCTCACCAGTCAGCTCTATATCATATGGTGGGTAGGTAGGCTGTTTTTGCTCGCTGGTAGTCATAGCATCCAGCAGGCTGGCCATACGGTCAAAACCGATCGCAGAGCGATACAAAGGGGAAAAATCAAAATTACGCATTGTTATATCCTCAATTCAGAGCAATATTAAGTTTCACTCGCCACTAGGCCCGAGCATTTTCACGGGAAACACTTTAGAAAGCTGCCTCCCATACTTTAAAAATATGGGTAACAAATAGTAATTCAAGGGCAAAAGGAGAAAAAAGATGACAAAAGAGCTGGGAATGGCCAGCAGAGGCTCTTCGCGTTTGTTTGTTGGAATTCGCCCACAGACTGAATTACAGATACTCCTTGATAACTTATGCGCACAATACAAGGATATATTACTTCCTCGCCCATCAGCCGGAATACGCTGGACCAACCGACTAAACCGGCACCTTACACTGATATTTCTTGGCGAAACAATTAACGAAAAAATACCATTTATTCAGCTGGGACTAAAAAAAATTGCAACAGAAACAGGTGGGTTTGAAGGGCGCATCACCTCACTAAATCTCTTTCCCAAAAGTCACTCAAAAATACTCGCTGCCGAACTGGAATGCGAAGCAAAATTATTAAAGCTACACGAGGACTGTAAAGGGTTAATCGAAAATCTGGGCATGGTGCCCGAAAAACTAAGCTATCGCCCACATATTACACTGGCTCGCTGCAGGAGCGGGTTTTTCAGGTTTCCCCCCGCAGTTTTGGACTGTCCCCTTTGGCTTGGGAACATCACCCTCTACCAAAGCACTCCTAGAGCGGAAAGCAGCCTTTATCGCCCACTCTATGAAGCAACCCTGGCGGGCGCCAGGAAGATCAAGTAAAAAAAGCCCGCAGATTGCGGGCTTTGGAAAGTTTATTTTAGGGAGTTCAAAACATACTCCGGATACATCACAAGACGCGGCCTTGAAAGGCGCCGGGCATCAAAGACAAATACATAGCGCGTACCATCATCCTCCGCTGGGATTGTACGGCGGAATTTCCAAGTGTTGATTTTATACGTCTGCCTGCCGGCTTCGACTGTGGTTACCAGCCGATATTGATTCTTACCAAGGAATTCGAAGGACACCCTCTCTCTTCCCGAGGGTCGCAACTCCAGATTGCGGAAGGTCTGTTTGTTATCCCCATCCTGATCGGCAAGCAGAGACGTTAAACGCTCCTGCTCACGCTTTACATAAGCGAGCAGCTCAGGGTCGATATCCCGCTCCACAGCCGGCGCGGGCTTCGGCTGAGATATTGTTTCACGCTTTTTGGGTTTTTCTATTGCCGCTGTTTTCAGCTTGGGAGGCTTGGGCTTCTCAAGTCGAGCGCTTTTGGCCAGAGCAGCTCTACGCTCGGACTCCTCCGCCTTGGCCAACATGGAGTCCACCAGCTGGCTGATCTGATCCTGCTGGGCAGAGATCTTGGCCTTGGTCTCGGTTATGGACCGCTGCTCTTCAGCCAGTTTTGCCTGCAACTCTTTGTAGTTTGCCTGGATAAACTCGAGACGGCGGCTCCGGCTATCTACGCCACGCTCTGCCATTGCAAAACCGTGCTTGGCCTTGGTCAAACGACGCTCGGTATCCGAATTCGCGTTGGAGTCGTGACTGCGGCGCGCCTCCTCCAGCTCAAGGCGACTCTCTTCGAACTCCTTGCGCAGCCCGCTCAGGGACTCCTGTGCGCGCTCGAGCTTGTACTCATAGGAGAGTAGCTCGTTCTCAATATCTTCCAGCTGGACCTGCTTATTCTCGAGAGACTGCTCCAGTCGCGCAAGTCGGTTCTTTTCCACCGTCAGGGCTGATTGCGCCTGCGCTACGGCCCCGCCAAAAACTACCAAGCCCGCTAGGAAGAGCGAGCAGTACCGCTTTACTGCCATTGTAAAGAACCCATTTCTCGATTTTTTGCCACACGTGAGATAAAAGCGCAGAGCCTAATTTTTGTTCAAACGTCCCAAAATTTGCTGCGCACTACCGTTAATTTTACGCAGGCTAAAGCTCGTGAGCAATGACCTCTCGTCCACATTTCGTATTCACTTGCTCAATAAACCCCCAAAACCCTAGAGACAAAGTCAACTGAATGATGAATCGTTAAAATTTATATGACATTTTGCTGCGATAGCGCTTGATTTTTTTTTTAGCGGAAGCATTATGGATAGCAGGGAGATGATCGCTGGACTCAGCGGAAACCCGACCCGGACGTAAAACACCCTAGCTGTATTATCAGCAAACTTTCGTTGCGATCCCGGCGGCTCGGTGCTCCAACTGCAGGCACGACTCCTCCCTCTAGGGCGCCCTACCTTCTTTCAGCAAACCGCAAAAGCGGCCTGCATGGTTTCCTTTAACCGGAGGTATTTGCCCATGAAATCAGCGCCTAACGATAACATTGTGTTCCGCGATATCGACAAATCAGCCACACTGGCCACCACGGTATCCAAAAAGTTACATAAACTGGAACGTTATTGTGGCGACATCATTCGCAGTCGTGTAGTCCTGGAAGCCCCCCACCAACACAAAAGTAAAGGCCGACAATTTCGCGCCTCCCTGGAACTCGCCATCAGCGGCAATCCAGTCACCATTAGCAGTGAAAACGAATCTATCCACCGGGCGGTCAACGACACATTTGCCTCTGCTGAGCGCTGCTTGAAAGAACGCAGCGAACGCAGAAAAGCCTTGCGCCACCAGGCACTTTACGAAGAAGTAGAAACAGAAGCGGAAGAGTAATTCGAGGAGATTAAACAAAAAGGCAGCGCACAAGCGCTGCCTTTTTATAAGTAACACACTCCACTTGAGCAGGAAGGAACTTCAATAAATCCAACCTCCCTGCACGCCAGCTCGATAGCAGAGACTCACAGCACAGCCACATCTACAAACACCAAGTTAAATTTCCCGCCTAGCCTCCCACTGGTGTACGCATTGTGACAAACTCTTCTGCTGCAGTCGGGTGGATCCCGATAGTTTCATCAAATGTCTTCTTGGTTGCACCAGCTTTCAGGGCTACTGCCATTCCCTGGATAATTTCGCCGGCATCATCACCGACCATATGCACACCGATCACTTTGTTCGTATCGGCATCGATGACCAATTTCATCAATGTCCGCTCAGTATTGCCACTCACCGTGTGGCGCATTGGCCGGAACTCTGATTTATAAACAGAAACCGAGACACCTGAATCCCTCGCCTCCTCCTCTGACAAGCCCACGGTACCGATATTTGGCTGGCAGAATACAGCTGTGGGAATATTGTTGTAATCTATTTCCGCAGTATTACCTGTGCGCCAGTGCTTCACCAGCGCCATGGCCTCTGCCAGTGCCACAGGTGTAAGTTGGGGCTCACCAGTAACATCACCTAGCGCATAGATGGAATGCACATTTGTACGGAAGTTGTCATCCACCGAGATAGTGCCGTCCTTATGGAGCACCACTCCTTGCTGCTCCAAGCCCAACCCTGAGGTGTTAGCCTTGCGCCCGGTAGCATAGAGAACCATATCCACATTCAGGCTGGAACCAGCTTCATCATGCACAAGAAGACTGCCGTCTTGCAGTTTTTCAATCGCCTTGACTTGGTGATTGAATTTCAAATCAATACCTTTTTTGACCACCTCATCGCGCACAAAATTGCGGACATCCCGGTCAAATCCACGCAGAAATAAATCGCGACGGTAGGAAAGGTGAGTATCCGCTCCCAAGCCAGCAAAAATTCCAGCAAACTCTACGGCAATATAACCCCCACCAACAACTAATACGCGTTTCGGGAAATACTCCATGGAAAAAACTTCATTGGAGGTCAACACAAATTCTCTACCGGGAATTTCCGGGACAAATGGCCAGCCACCAGTGGCAACTAAAATTCGCTCAGCTGTAAACTCACGTCCATTCACAACCACAACATGAGGGTCGGCGATGCTGGCACGCCCATCAATTACTGTTACACCGGAATTATCCAGCAGATTGCGATAGATCCCATTGAGCCTGGTAATTTCTTTCGCATTGTTATCCCTTAAAGTGGGCCACTCAAAATTCCCACCGGAGTTCTTCCAGCCATAGGCCTTTGCATCATCAAAATTTTCACTGTAACCGCTAGCGTAAACAAACAGCTTTTTCGGAACACACCCCACATTGACACAGGTCCCCCCCATATAGCGGTCTTCCGCCACTGCAACTTTCATGCCCTGGCTTGCAGCCATACGTGCTGCACGTACACCACCAGAGCCCGCCCCGATTACAAAAAGATCAAACTCATATTCCGCCAAAACAAACCTCTATATTTCACTTAATTTTTCAACAAAGAGCCAAAGGGAATCACAACCTAGAAACGCATTCAGGACAAAGCTGTCACTCCTCACTTAATAATCGTTGACACTTTTTGACGCTTTAGATATTCATGTGAAGAGTGTCACAAAAAATGGCCCGCCGAACAAAGTCACAAAACAACAAAGCGCGTTTGGCGGATAGAATAACCGTCACTAAAAAGAGCAACGCATGGGCAAGAACATGAAATCTCCTATCTCAGTATTCCTGCGGGCCACCGGGCTCCTGTGCCTACTAATTGCCAGCAACCCAAGCAGTGCCAATACACACCCGTCTTACCTCACTGAAAAATACTGCAATAGCGTGGTGGAGCAGTTTGTCGACTCAGGTATGCGCAGCCTTGACAAGTATATCAACGAGCACTTCAATCCAGAGTACAAGGGTGGCATCCGTAATACTATTCGCTTTCTGGAGCAGCGCCTTGCATGGCTGAATGAGTGCAACGACTATCTGACAGACACTGCACAAACCTATGTTTTCCACAGCGAAGATGATACCCAGACCATCTTCAAGGCGATCAATGAGTTAACTCGTGAGCTACAACACGTCCGCGCTGGTGTTGAATATCGGGACGATGCGGGAAATAACAACCCTGCCCCCTATGTAAAGCGCCGCTATGAGACCCTAGCCCAGCTAGTAGATCAGCACCATACTCGCATGCTAATGCAAAAACAGTTTCAGTGAGGAGTTAACCAAACGGCTACCTTTATCCTGATAAGCTTTAACCAGCACACCCCGGCCCATCCTATGTGGGCCGGGCTACAAGTTGTCAAAAATAAAACGGATTAACTCTTACTGGAGCGAGAAAATCCAGCATCCTCTTTACGCGCCGGTTTCGCTTCTTTACCGCCGAATCCCACAGCGGAGAAAACCTGTGGCATTCTCTCCCTCAGACCGAGCCCGATACGAGCCATCACCGATCCCAATCGCGGGCGGCGCTTCTCAGTAAATGGGATGGGCCTGCAACTTTGCATTGTCGCCAGGCCGATACGTGCAACAAACAGGCTGGCTCCTACCCCCTGCCCCAGGCGCGCGGAAACAGTACTGAGCATACTGTCCCCTACCAGCTCAGGCCACATTTCACTAATTGCATATTCACTAGCCCCACTGTAAGCCACCAGAGCAAGAACCTTTTTGAATAGACGCCAGCGGACTACAAGGGAGGGACGTACTCCGTATATTTGTGCCACATCGTCAATCATGCGCAATGACTGACGCAAGGCGACCAGAATATCAATACTGGCAAATGGACTCAGCCCCACTAGTGCACCAGTGGTTGTAGAGTGGCGGACAACTCGACGCAATGCTTCCTGGTCGAGAGCATCGAGAAAGGTAACCTCAAGGTGCTGCAGCAATTCGCTGCTATCAAAGTAGTCTGGAGCCTCATCTAGTACACGATTGAGCAACACTCCCTGTGGCTTATTGGCAAAATGCTCTTGCAACCGCTTTCGAAATGGATCAGCTTCCTCATGACTGCGGCAATCTCGCATCGCAGCAGCCATCGCCTGGGTTCTCTCGAGCTTTCGCAGCGGACGCCCGGCGCGAAAAAATTCCCACACTGAGCTGACAATAGTAGCTGCGAATACCGCTATTACCACAGCCGCCAAGACACCAAGTCCCCAGTGTTTATCTGCCGCCCAGGAGTAAAATTGGCGCAATTCCCAAGCCAACACTCCAAAAGACAGCGCCAGCGCCGAAAGTAACGCCGGCTTCAACCACTTGAGGCGAAAAACCGGCAGCCGCAACTCAGAAAAAGCGATGCGATCCGGCAGGGACTCCCCTGTGGTGATCGACCTGGGAATGTCACCCTGCTCCTCACTCAGAGCCTCAACTCTTGTCGTATCCCTGTGCGGCACTTCCCTTTCTGGCTCGTCTAGTGACTCAATACGTGTGGTTCGCCGCTGTGTTTCTTTATTGTCACTTTGCATCACACTTTATCTCCAAGCAGCAAATTCAATAGTGCATCGACCCGAATATGGGGAATAGTGCCGGACTCCATACCATGGGGAGGGCGCAACTGCGGCGGAGCCGCGCCGGTATAATGGCCCCATCCTTCTTCCTCACTCGGTAGTCGAGAGAATATCTCCGCATTCTCAAATCCCAGATATCGCCCTTGCAAGTCGTGTCCAACCAGCATACGCCGGCCATTGCGCTGATCTTCACGGGAACAGCGCACCGCAGCAATTGCCTCGCTGAAAATGGGAAGCCCACGGTGACGCGCACCGCTAAAAGTCTGCTGAAGCTGTTGTCCGAGTAACTGGCGCAAAGCATCGTGATCTGCAGCGAGTACCTGATCCACTTTGGTCGCAGCAAACAGTAGGCGATTGACCTTCGGGCGCCAAAGTTTGCTTAGCAAGCCGGATTCCCCATAGCGGAAAGTATCGGCAATATGGGCGAAGGCCAGGCGCATATCATCCAGAGCCTGCTCACCGGCAAACAGTGTTCCAATCATGTCCACCAGAACCAATTGCCTGTCCAGGTGACGGAAGTGGCTCTCCACAAAAGGTATCACCTGGCGCTCAACATAAGCTTCGTAGTGCCGGCGCAACACCTGATAGTTACTGTTATCCGGCATCGCGGCCAGCTCCTCTGCACCAAACTCGCGTAAGTCGAGTAGCGGCACTACCCCATACTCCTCATTATCGAGCAGGGCGCGCCCGGGTTGCAGGTAGCTAAGCTTGCGCTCCTTCCGGCAGCTAACGAGGAATTGCCGGTAATCCCTCCAAAGTGATTCGATTTCACCCTCTTGGGCTTGGGCTTTGGGAGACAGAGCCGCCAAACGTGATACAAGCTCTGGAGCCAGGCCTGCTCTGGTATCGGATCCAATAATATGTGCCTGATGACGACACCATTCGCGGTAATCCATACGCAATAGCGGCAGATCCATCAACCACTCCCCCGGATAATCACGCAATTCCACAACCAGAGTCTTATGGGCTTTGCCACGAAAGCGGCGGTGACTGCGCAAGTGGATATGCAATTCCATAGCCGAGACATCGTGTGTACTTTGCGGCCAGCGAGGTGGCTCAGACACCAGTGCATCAAGGCAGCTCTGATAGTCGAACATCGGCAGGCCAGAATCGAGAGCCGGCTTCAATTCAGCGCCGAGCAGGTCGCCGTTGAGCGCCGGCGCAAACCCCGGCAACTGGGCCTTTTGCGGGTGGCTCAACTGATAAATCAGACTTGTAAGCAATGTCGACTTACCGGCGCCACTGAGTCCGGTCACCCCAATACATACACGACGATCCAGAAGCCGCTCTGCAGCCCAGTGGGATTTCTCCTGGGCTCCACGCCCCCAGCGACGTAGTTTTTCCTTGAGACGCTTACTGCGCTTAGTGTCATGATCAGGGCTGCTTTCCGGGCTGTGCTGCCGAGGCTCAATCACCTGGGATTCCATGAGGGAGGTAACTTCCTAAATAGCGAGAAAGACCGCGCATGGCCGGCCTTGCAAAGGGAAGCGCACTGCCAGCGAGACAATGCGCAGAAAGACGATTGGCAATCAGGGTCAATCCACCAGGGCAACATCTCCAGAGCCCATAACCGAGAAAGAATCCCGCTGTGGACGCTTCAGGACAATATCTCCAGATCCCATTACCGAACCAGTGGCGCTATCTGCACGCAGGCTGCGTCCGGCAAAGTCACCAGAGCCCATAATGTTGATGTCGACATTTGCGACTCGGCCACCAACTGTCATATCTCCCGAACCTTTAATTGCGGCAGAGAGGCTCTCGCCAGTAATACTGCGAAAATGCAAATCACCGGAGCCTGTGATTGTGACTTCACCATTAACTGCCAGAGCCTTATCGACCAACAGATCGCCAGAGCCCGTCACATACGCACTCAAGGACTCAGCAGCCGCCTTTTTCACATAAATCGTTCCGGACCCACTAATCCCAAGATCGAGGCTTTCACTTTCAATACTCGCAGCATTGGCGTCGCCTGAGCCTGTGACCAGAAGCCCCTCAACCTTGGGCATATGCACCTTGAAATGCATCTCCTGGTCACGAGTAATAGTGACCACACCAAACCAGCGCTGGGTATTGTCTTCCACAGACAGCTCGAGAGTATCGCCTTTTACTACCACCTTGACATAGGGCATAGCCTCGGCTGGACCAGTTGCATTCACGGCAAAGTGGTCCGCCTGGATAACCTCGACATGAGAGCTGCCTTTGAGGGACACCCGGGTAAATCCATTGACATCGAAAGTCTTGCTTTCCATTTTCTCAGCCTGAACAGAGGCGCTGTAGACCGAGCAAACAGCCAACAGGGCGAGTATCGGGGCCAAAAAAGCTTTTTTCAAAGTTGCCATCACAGGTTTCTCGTAATTATCACTGTTACGTTCTCTTAGACTACCTGAGAAGCCCGCTTGGATGCACCGCCTGCTG
Organism: Microbulbifer sp. GL-2; assembly: GCF_007183175.1. NCBI lineage: Bacteria > Pseudomonadati > Pseudomonadota > Gammaproteobacteria > Cellvibrionales > Microbulbiferaceae > Microbulbifer > Microbulbifer sp. GL-2. The sequence continues at coordinate 3,290,213 of NZ_AP019807.1, read as the reverse complement.
AAAATTTTCAAGAGACCGAAAGCAGACCAAAGAGTCACAGGTTTTTTTAGCAACTTCACATCAAGCACAATCGGCTGCGCTGCAACCCAGCTCCTTCAGCGCTGCACGGATTTTCTCAGCTTCAACTGCCAACTGATCAGACGTGGCAGGTTTCTGCAAGGAAAAATCAAAGTCCGTTAATTCATCGACAGGAATCAAATGTAAGTGGGTGTGGGGCACTTCCAAGCCTGCGATCATTACGCCTACACGTTTTGGCGAATAAGTCGCCTTCAGACCTTTGGCGATTTTTTGTGCAACCAACATTAAGTGCGCCGCGAGATCAGCTGGCAACTCATCCCAGTGATTAATCTCCTCTACCGGAATTACTAAACAGTGTCCAGGTTTGATCGGAGAAATTGTCATAATCGCAATCGCTTTATCATCACGCCAGATAAAGTGACCAGGTAATTCCCCATTCATAATTTGAGTAAAAATACTTGCCATAAATTAGCCTATACAGTTGCTTTTTTTGTATTTGGTTCAATCGTGCAGTCTAACATTGAGAGAAAAAAACACAGTCCCATGCGGCAAAAAACACTAACACAAATTGCAAATTTTTATTTGGCGTACATAGAAGCAAGGCAAATAACAACCTGTCGAACAAAATGACAAATTCCTTAAAGCAAGTTGGCAGTACGGGCGTATATGTCTTACGCTGCTCACCAATTAATGTTGTACCGTAATAGAGCCAACGCACTTTGTGCATTTTCGTCACCACAATATTTTTCGGCTCTGCGGAAATTTTTATTTCAGTACCAACTGCTCACCGGGGGGAGAGATATGGACAGCCTGTTAGATCAGGTCGGTGGTGCTAAATTTGTAAATCGCACAGTCAGTGAATTCTACGAGGCCATAGGCCGCCACCTATCTAGTTACGAAACCTGCGATCACCGCAAACAACAGAGCCGGCAGGCTCAATTTCTCAACCATGCACTTTCAGAACAGCCCGAACCAGATCGCAGCAGTCGAGCAAGCTTCCTTGCGCGCGGCCTGAATCCGGCTTTGTTCGACGCCTTGCTCGAGTACCTTGAGGAGCGCCTGGTAGAACTGGGGTTCCCCTGGCAGCTCAGTACAAATCTGGTCCAGACTGCCAGCAGCCTCTACGGTGGCTGTGAACAGGACCTTTCCATCGCCTGTTGATTTTTTGGGCGCTCCGCGCAAGTTGCGGCGCGCCCAGCCTCTCAATACAATTGGTGCCTCACAGCCTTTACCTTCCGTTTTCCAGCGCAGCGGTAAGCGCTACTTCACTCACTCTTCTTTATCAGAGATTATTCATGAAGATTGCCAACCACACAGTTGTGGAGATTCACTACACCCTGAAAGATGCAGACGGCACAGTCATCGATTCATCCGCCAATGGCGAGCCGCTCAAGTTCCTGCAGGGGGTGGGCAATATCATTCCCGGCCTTGAACGGGAAATGCTGGAAAAAACTACCGGTGACAAGTTCACCGCAGTGATCGCCCCGGAAGACGGATACGGCCCTCAGAACCCTGAGCTGATCCAAACTATGCCACGCAGTGCTTTTGGTGGTGTTGAAGACCTTAAAGTAGGTATGGCATTTCGCGCCGAAAGCACTGAAGGCCATCCAATAGAGGTGGAAATCATTGATATCGACGGCGATGAGGTAACCATCAACGGCAATCACCCCCTGGCCGGCGTTGAGTTGCACTTCGATATCGAAGTTGTTTCCGTGCGCGAAGCCTCCGCAGAAGAGATTGATCACGGCCACGTGCATTAATCTGCCGGGCGGTACCGGAGACGGTTTTGCCTCCCGGGCCGCCCTTCCCCTAGCCATGCTACCTCCTACCCCTGACAAAATCGTTCTCTTCGACAGCCTTTGCAACCTGTGTAACGGTTGGAGCCGCCTGATCTTAAAGTATGATCGGGAACAGCATTTCACCCTGTGCCGGGCGCAGTCGGCTGCGGGGCAATACCTCCTCAGGCAATTGGGAATGCCGCTGTATAACTACGAGACCATGATTTTATTGGAGCGTGAGAACAGTTCCTTTCGCCAATATCATAAAAGCGATGCCGCACTGCGAATCACAGCCTCTCTCAAAGGCTACTGGCGCTTCCTGGCCCTTTTACGCTACATTCCGCGCCCCATACGCGACTTGGTGTACGACCTGGTTGCACGCAATCGCTATCGCTGGTTCGGCCGACGCAATCACTGTCTGCTGCCGAATACCGCAGATGAACATCGCTTTCTGGAAGAAGTATCGGAAGAAAATCCCAATGAGCCTGTCTGAACAATACCTGCAACGCTTCGGCGGTATCGCCCGTCTTTATGGCCGCCAATCTCTGAAAATATTGAGTGACGCACACATGGTAGTGATCGGCATCGGCGGCGTGGGTAGCTGGACAGCTGAGGCCCTGGCCCGCAGTGGGGTCGGCACCCTTACCCTGATCGACCTGGATGATGTATGCATTACCAATACCAATCGCCAGAGCCATGCACTGGCAACCACCATTGGCACCATGAAGATCGAGGTGATGGGTGAGCGCCTGAAGCAGATTAACCCCGAATTACAAATCAACACTATTGAAGACTTTATCGCTGCTGACAACCTGGCCGAGCTAATCGACCCTGATAAAGCCCCTATTGATATTGTTATCGATGCTATCGACAACGCACGGGTCAAGGCAGCCTTAGTAGCCTACTGCAAAGCGCGCAAATTGCGCCTGATCACAGTCGGTTCCGCCGGGGGCAAGTGCTCTCCCCAAGCCATTGAATGTACAGATCTCGGGCGCACCATCAACGACCCCATGTTGGCCAAGGTACGGCAGCACCTCTACCGTTTCCACAACTTCCAGAAAAGCCGCAAGCGCCTGTTTGGTATTGATGCTATCTACTCCCGCGAAGCAATGGTTTATCCAAAACCCGACGGGGAAGTATGCCAACAGAAAAGCGCCATGCAGGATGGGGTAAAACTGGATTGCAGCGGCGGCTTCGGAGCTGCCACTATGGTGACAGGCTCTTTTGGTTTCACCGCCGCAAACCGAGCCATCGAGCGACTCCTTCAGTCCCAAAGCTAAGCCGGCGCCAATTGGGCTCTGAGCTGATCCCGGTGGCGCCGACTCACAGGCACTTGCTGTCCACTGACCAGGTGAATACGCGCATCGCCACTCTCCAGAGGCTCAATCTCCGCAACTGAATCCAGCCGTACAATATAGGAGCGGTGCACACGTACAAAGGATTCTGGGTCCAGGCGGTCCAGCAACTTTGTCATGGTCTCCCGCAAGGGGTAGACCCTGCCTCCCAGATGCAGGTTCACATAGTTGCCAGCAGCTTCGACCCACTCGATATCCTTCACGTTAACCAAAAACTCTTTACCCAGTTTCTTCACTAGAAGCCGCTCTGGACGCTCAATTGGCTCCACCGGCTCCCCCTCATCCGGACGTTCCAACATACATGCCTCTCCCTGCATGCGGAGTAGCAAGAAACGATACAGATAAACTGCGCTTAAGAGGGAGCCGTAAGTGCGGAAATCTTTGAGATACTCATAGAAAAATTCGACCGGCCAATCACCAAAGTCGTAAGAGCCACCCTCCAACCAGTAGATCGTTGTACGCATTGCCACCATCCCAACAACATGTAATAGCGACCATGGCAGGGTAAGCAGTAGGTGTATGGCAAGATTGCGCCCAAGTTTCCCCCTGCTTAAGGGAAACTGACGATCCCAGGTCAGTATCAAAGGGAACAGCATCACCACAGCCAGCACGCTGGTACCTTCCCATACAAGAAACTCCCAGAGCTGAAAGCCCGACCCCTTTTGTGGTGCTCCAGGTACACCACCGTAGACTGAACCAACCACAGCGCAAGAAAAAACAGAATCCAAAACCCCACTTCAAACTGTCGCCTGCGCGCCAGGTACATGAGTACCGTCATTAAACTCAACCCTGTTTAAAATTTCACCGGCAGTCAACCTGCTGTTCGTCCCTAAAAACCACCACTGGCACCTAACTGAGTGCCGGTGGGCCCTTTATGGTGGCGGGAGATGTATCTAGAAGGGGAGCATATCCGCAATCCAATTCAAACCTACCAAAGAAGGACGCTATGCAAAGCATTACACAACGCCGCCACGATATCGACGCACTGCGTGTGCTGGCCTTTGGCCTGCTAATTTTGTATCACATGGGAATGGCCTACGTGGCCGAGTGGGACTGGCATGTAAAGAGCATCCATCAGAGCGATACCCTTCAACTGCTGATGCTGGCAGTAAACCAATGGCGTATGCCCTTGCTTTTTTTAATCTCTGGCGCCGCAACTTACTTCCTATTTAACAAACTGGGAAGTACCAGATACCTGCTGCACAGGCTGAGACAACTGTTAATCCCCTTACTGTTTGGCATGCTGGTTATAGTGCCGCCGCAGGCCTATTATGAAGCCCTGAGTAATGGTGTAATAGAGCCGGGTTACCTGGGGTTCCTCTGGCAATACTTCTCGTTCCAGCCTTGGCCAGCCGACAGTTTTGCCGGCAGCCATATAGGCATCACCTGGAATCACCTGTGGTACCTGCCATACCTGCTTTGCTACACAGTGGCCATTGTCCCTATTGCTCACTTTCTGCGAAGCAGGCAATCACTTTTGAGAAGCTGGATTTCCGCTATCAAATTCTGGCACCTACTACTCCTGCCACTACTGCCACTCACACTGTACGGCCTCTTTCTCTTCCCGCGCTTTGGCGGCATTAACTACGCAGTAGTCGGGGACTGGTACACCCATGCGCAGTACTTTACATTTTTTTTGATCGGGTATTTGCTTGTGAGCTGCCAGGCGCCCTGGCAGCTACTAAGACGCCTGCGTATTTTCCTGGTGGTTGCTACGCCCCTGTTTTTCTGCCTGTTTTTGCTCTTCGATCGGGGGCTAGAAGATGGCTCCTTCCCCGGGCAATCATTTATCAACCTGTTAATTATTTACGCCAATCGCTGGCTCTGGCTGCTGGTAGTTTTGGCTTGGGGACATCACTACCTCAATCGACCTTTTACTTGGTTGCCCTACGCCACAGAAGCAGTTTACCCCTGGTACATCCTGCACCAGACCATCACCGTCGCAGCCGTTTTTTCCCTGAGCAGCCTGCCCCTGGGACCAGTAGCAGAGCCACTGCTGGTACTGGCGATCACCGTAGCAGGATGTCTAGCCATCCATGAACTGTTGATCAGGCGAACGCCCTTACTGCGCTTGCTGTTCGGTCTGAAGCCCCTCAAGGCCCATGACATCAGAAAGACAGGCGCCCTGCCCCAGGAGACCTGATGTATCACGACTCAGCTTTAGACCCCTCTACCTGATGCAGGGCCCGACGCATCAGGGCATAGAAGCCATTACTTCGGGATTGACTAAGATGCTTACTCAACCCCAGCTCCCTGAAGAGCTGGGGCAAATCGAGCTGATGTATTTTCTCTGTTGTGCACCCATCAATTTGCGACAACAGCAGCGCACCGAGCCCTTTCACTACACGGCTATCACTATCGAGCCCGAAGAAGTGACGCCCATCAATTTTCCTATGCACCAACCAGGCCTCCGATTCGCATCCGCGCACAAGGTTTTCCGGGCTGCGAATCTCCGGTTTTTGACTTACCAACTTGCTCCAAAGCAATATCTCGCGGTAGCGCCCCTGCCAGTCACTCTGAGTCGCCAGACGCTCCAGTGACAATGTGGAAAAGTCATCGCAAGTCCAGCTCTCACTTTCACATTCATGAGCCGAAGTTGCCAACCGCTGGAACTCGCAATAATCCTCGAGCGCCTGTAAAAAAGCCCGAATGTCGTTATCGGTGTTGTACGCTGCTACGGAGGCACGTACTGTCACCGGATTGCCACTGGTCCGCCCCAGCAGCTGCGCGCAGTGATGACCAACACGCACTGCTATATCCCGCTCATCCAGCCAGTGCATGAGGTCAGCTGCACTACCTTGAACAGGCACAAAGGCCACAATTCCCAAGTTGTGGCGCTCCTGGCTAATCAGGCGAAAATTGGGCGAAGCTCTTAGCGCACGATGTAACCAGTGGACCAGTTTCTGCTCATGCTCCTCCATTGCCCGGCGATCCTGCTCGGCAAGAAAATCTATCGCAGCCCCCAGACCTGCGAGCGCAGCCAGGGGGATGTACCCGCCTCAAATTTATGTGGCAAGCCTGCATACTGGCTGGTCTGCAGCTCCACTTCAGAAATCATCTCACCACCACCAAGCCATGGCGGCATGGAGTCCAGTATTGCTTCCCGCCCATAAAGAAAACCAACTCCACTGGGACCATAAAATTTATGCGCTGAACACACAAAAAAGTCACAACCAATTTTTTGCACGTCTATTTCTTCATGCGCAGCCAGCTGGGCACCATCGACAACCCACATGATATCTCTGCACTTTAAAAACTCACGGATAACTCCCAAGTCTGGGCGCAAACCAATAGAGTTCGAGCCACCTGTCAAAGAGACAACCCGGGTGCGGTCGCTGAGTATTTCATCCAGCCGTTCAAATTGGGGGATTCCTGATTTGTGTGGGACATAGCGCAGGTTCAGCTGATATCGCTCCGCAGCCATCTGCCAGGGAACAATATTCGCGTGATGCTCAGCAGTAGAAATAACAATTTCATCACCCGGCTCCAAATCGCTACAAAGACAGTGAGCGAGCAGGTTCAGGGCTTCAGTGGCACCGCGGCAGAATACAATTTCTCTTTCATTGGCGGCATTAACAAATTGTGCGGCTTTCCTGCGCACCTGTTCCACCATTTCAGTGGATTTACGAGCGAGGCGATGGCTGGACCTGTGGGTATTGGCACTGCTGTGAATATAGTAGTCACGTACAGCATTAATCACGGATGCTGGTTTTTGGCTTGTGGCTGCATTGTCCAGGTAGACCAGCCCAGCATTTTCCTCCTGGGCAAAAAGCGGAAACTGCCGTTTAAAGTGTTCTGCGGAAAAACTCATAGGGAAAATAACATCTCAGTATTTATTCGTGTCTTATCAGCAATTTCCTGTAGGGGAACAGCCCGCAGTTTGGCAAGTTCAGCAGCTATTAATGGCAGGTTTTCCGGACTGTTACGTTGACCCTGCCGACCTGACAACGGCATATCCGGTGCATCGGACTCCAGAACTAAACTCTCCAGGGGTACCTGTGACACGGTGTGGCGGGTTTTTGCCGCACGCGTATAAGTAATCGTGCCACCAACCCCCAGGTAAAAACCCATTTTCCAATAATCCATGGCCAGTTGTTCACTACCACTAAATGCGTGAACCACACCGCCACGAGGCAGATGGAATTGCTTCAATAACTTAATCAGCTCATTATGCGCTCGATGTACATGTAAAATCAGCGGCAACTTTAACTCACTAGCTACTTCCAGCTGCGCTTTAAAAACAGCCTTTTGTATCTCAATAGGGGTATCAACAGCGGCATCAAGGCCACACTCTCCTACGGCTATACAATGGTTCTGGCTAAGATGCTCGGCTAGCGCCAGCCCCAATTGTGCAGCGTCAGCAAAGCCGCCGCTGGGACCAGTTTCTTTTGCCACCCACCATGGATGAATACCCGCAGCGGCATACCACCCTGGATGACTGTCGACTAAAACTGCAAGAGGTCGCCACTGTGATTTACAAACTCCAGGAATAATAAGATTACTAATCCCAGACTCCATACATCTCCGCCAAACCTGCAAGCGGTCTGGCTGAAAAACATCGAAATCAAAGTGGCAATGGCTGTCGATCATTTTCACTTTTGTTTCCCAGGCTTTGCCTGCATCTTAGCATGAAGACTGAGACGCACTCTGAAAAACCATGGCCAAGTGCCCTGATATCAAAGGTTGAATACCCTTTGCTTGCAGTGATTTTCCAGCCCCCGGTCCCATACCAAATATGACAACTGGCGCATGACTAAAAACTCATGTGATATCGGTGCCAAAGTAGCTGATCTAGTGAGTAACTTACGATTTGGGGAAGCGCTCATAGACGAAGCCACCAGCACATAACCGGTGGCTTCTATAGGTCAAGAAAAGTCATGGCTGGGGAATCAGCGTGATGCGGTCTGGTTGGCAGTTGCTGCTCGCAGTGCTACAGAATCCTCTAGCCATACGATATCGCCCGCATCGATTTGGCTTCCAGTGACACCAGAAAGGGTTTCACCAAGACTCTGCAAGTTTTCCCTCTGCAAAGTGGAAGTGCCAACGGGGACTTCTAACCAGGCCTGCCCCTCTTCATCAATCACCTGGCGCACCTTGTCTTTATCGACACTACTGACGTGGCGGTCAATCACGGAGCTACTGCCCGACGGCAGGTAAATAGTGCCGTTGGTAAAGTCCACCGCAAAGGCCACGACCCCTGGGATAATCCCAAACAGAAGTGCTGCACCATCTAAAATCAATACTGCAGGATCAATACGCCCACCGGCCTGCCCCTTGCGCTCCGGGTATAGGAAGTAACCACAGGCGCTAATGTTGAGAATCATAATCAGCAAGCCGCTGAACACAATGCCACGCTTGATATGTCTATTCATGGCCTACCTCTTTTATTTCATTTACAAGTTTATTTTCAACTGGATTACGGCCCCACAAAGTGGGTTCTTCCAACTGCTCTGGCCTTTACGCTGGGAAGTAAGCCCAAGCCAGCCAGGGCAAAAGATAACCAAATTTACGCCGATCTGCACCAACGTACAACATTTAGCCAGTTGCACTGCCTAAACTTTAACCAGCACTTGTTACGGTATGTCATGGAGATGTAAGCGATTTCTGACAGTGTGGAATGACGCACTTGTGATCAGGCCGGGCAGTGAGCAGTCGCCAGGAGTCCGACACCGGAAATTTCAGGGAGCAGTAGTCGTAGCAGGTGCCGCCATGGATTGGCTAAAGCACGGTATCGAATTCGATACCGTGCTTTTTTATTTTAGCTAACGCGAAATCCAACCAAGAAGTGGCGATATTCACCCACCGATTCCTGAAAAATTCCCTCCAGCGCTGTATCCTGCGCCCAACAACAAGCGTGGAGCTCACTACATGTATATAACCAGTGCTTTTGACAGCGGTAATATCAAAGTTATCAACACAGAAAGCAGCCCTGTGGAGCTGGCCATAAGCCAGGATAATAATTCTGACTTCTACCAGTGGTTTCACTTCCGCCTGGAGGGAGAGGTTGGCACAAGTTACCCCCTTCGCATAGTCAATGCAGGCAAATCCGCCTATCCAGAAGGCTGGGAAAATTATCGGGTTTGCGCCTCCTACGACCGCCAGAACTGGTTCCGTATTGGGTCCAACTTCGACGGTAATACACTCGACTTTACGGTAACCCTGGACGAACCAAGCATTTACCTTGCCTATTTTGCTCCCTACTCCTGGGAACGACATTTGGATTTACTGGCCTGGGCGCAAAGCAACGATCGTGTGAAGATGCAAACCCTGGGTAAAACCCTTGATGAACGCGATATGACCATGCTCACTATTGGCGATGCCGAATCCGCCAAGCATCGCGTATGGATGATAGCCAGACAGCACCCAGGGGAAACTATGGCTGAGTGGTTTGTAGAGGGTTTCCTCGAAGCGCTGTTGGATGATGCCAACCCCCTGGCCCAGAAGTTGCTGGCAGATACCGTGTTTTACGTGGTGCCCAACATGAACCCCGACGGCAGTGTACGCGGCCATCTACGTACCAATGCGGCCGGTGCCAACCTCAATCGAGAGTGGCTCAACCCAGCTATGGAACGTAGCCCCGAGGTTTTCCTGGTCAGGGAAAAAATGCTGGAGATTGGAGGAGATATCTTCCTGGATATTCACGGTGATGAGGCGCTTCCCTACAACTTTGTAGCCGCCTGTGAGGGTATCCCCGGCTATGATGAACGTCACGCAAAGCTGGAAGAGACCTTCAAGCAAGCCTATGAGATGATCAGCCCCGACTTCCAGACCGAGCAAGGCTATGAACTGGACAAACCCGGTGAGGCTAATCTCACAATTGGTACCGCCTGGGCCGGGCATCAGTTCCGTACCCTGGCCCTGACCCTGGAAATGCCGTTCAAGGATAACGACAACCTACCCGATCCAGTAGAAGGTTGGTCTCCAGCCCGCAGCCAACAATTAGCCCGCGATATCCTATTCCCAATACGTCAAACTCTGAAGCTCCTGAAGTAACTTCAAGCCATACCAAGTACCCTGGTCAATATGACCGGGGTTCTTGCGTAAAAGCCCTGCAGTACCCTATACAAAGCACTTATAACTAGCGCGCTCACTCTCTACCCACATTTCCAATATATCAACACGAGCTTTGATGCTAGTGCTGCACGATTCGTACATTATTAACGGTGGCTACCAACCTCCCACCTGCTCCCTATCGCATATAATAAGATAAACTCCAATTTTAATATGACATCGTCACAACACGCTTGCTCCCGTGAGCTGCCCACTTCCCCGTAATTTAGCAACAGATAAAAAGACATCTCATTAACAGCCTTGAAAAAATTGAGCCATTACAACGGTAACTCTTAAAATACAAATTACACCAATTCACTGTCAGATTATCCTCTTTGGGAAAAGGTGGACCAGTACTAATTCAAAGTACTGGGCCACAGAATCAAACCCGATATTGCCAAGGTATTTAAGTGTACAGTGCGACATTAAAAGGCACAGGACATCAGCGGCAAGAAAAACCAAGAAATATTCCTAACAGAGGAATGGGGTTGACTCAGAAACATCTCCCGCACCCACTATACGCCTTACTAAGCGCCATGCCACTCTGACTATGTCCTCCTCACCCATAAATAAAATGTATAAAAGTTTGACGGCGCTAAAGTTAGGTTCGAAATTTATTGAATCACCCCTACAAATGGGTACCGAACATCGCGAGGATTATAATCATGCCATTCTACGCACGATGCCTTTTATTTACACCGGGAGATCATCCGGAACGGTTTAGCAAGGCTGAATCACATGGCGCAGACGGAATTGTTATCGATCTTGAAGATGCAATAGCCGAAGACAATAAGGATAACGCCCGAAATATAGTCATCGAATACCTCCAAAAGACTAAAAGAAAGCCTGACTTCATTTTGGGGTTACGCATAAACTCCCTAAGAACATCGGCAGGTCTCAAAGATATTCTCTCCCTGATAGATTCCAGTGCATATCCAGACGTTCTAATGCTACCTAAAACGGAAAGCGCTGAAGAAATTGCGATTCTCAATGAATTACTAATTGATCAACAGACCTCAGTAATCCCGCTTATTGAAACGGCTAAAGGCCTCTATCAAGCAAAAAAAATAGCGGAATCCAAGTTTGTTGTGGCACTGCTTTTTGGCGGGGCAGATTTTTCCGCAGACCTTGGCGCGAGTCTCACCTGGGACGCCATGCAAAGCTACCGCGCAGAAATCAGCAAAGCGGCAGCTGCAGCTGGTATTGCTGCCATTGATGTCCCCTACCTCGACCTAAAAGATCAAGACGACACCAAGCTCATTAAAGAAACTCAACGGGCAAAAGACCTTGGTTTTACCTGCAAGGCCTGCATTCACCCTAAACATATCCCCGGAATCCTGAAAGTATTCAACCCTACCGAAAATGAAATTGAGAAAGCACGCACTATAGTCAACGCCTTTGAGAAATCTAAAGGTAATGCCTGCGAAGCGAATGGAAAAATGATTGATGTTCCCGTTGTGCGCTCTGCGCAACGCATTTTAGAACTTGCGGAGAAAAAATAGTGAGCGCGCCATTTTTGTGTTACATCAAAGTCGGCGAAAATCAATATCGAGAACATTTCGGTCTTGATTTTGAGGAATTTGAAGCAGGCCAAGTCTTTGAACATCGACCAGGATTAACCATTAGCCAACAAGACAATGCCGAGGAAGCACTAGATACTATCAACAACGCCCAATTACATTACGATGCCTGTTATGCATCAAAAACCGAATGGCATAAATGCCTAGGGGTAAGTACTTTAACACTGCAAAGGCTGATCGGAATTGCATCTAAGACTTTTGCACGCAAAGTAAATATTTCAGCTTTCGAAGATGTAGCCATGACCAGACCCGTTTTTGGTGGCGATACACTTTACGCAACATCTTTAATCACCAGCAAAGGAAGCCACAATGAACAATTGGGTGAACTATTCGTCACAACCAATGGAATCAATCAAAAAAAACAAGTTGTAGCAACCATAAAATACAAAATATTAGTGTACAAAAATGGCCAACACCCTCTTGAACTTAAATTAGGGCTTCATCGTTCTAGCTTACCGGATAAGTTTTGCTCCCATCGCCAGCTTGATAATGGAAATTATATTGAGCAAACCGGAATCTACTTTGAGGACCTCGAATGTGGCGAGACCTACGAACATTCACCTGGAAAAACCTTCAGTACTGAAGAGTGCCAGATCCATGCGTTACGCTCACTCAACATTTGCCCGCAACATTTCGACCAGTATTACGCAGAACAATATACTAATGGTAAGTTAATTGTTAATGAGCCATTTGTCCTTGGCGCTTTGACAGCTCTCACTACCCGCACATTTGGCCGTGTAGTCGCAAATCTTGGCTGGAATAATATAAAGATGCAAAAACCCGTCTACGCAGGTGATAGCATGTATGCAAAATCAACCATTCTCAGCAAGCGTGAATCCAATTCGCGGCCTGACCAAGGCATTATGCATGTCAAAACCGAAGGAAGAAATCAGTTCAACGATCAATTATGCAGTTACGAAAGAACTTTCCTGATTTATAAAAAAGGGCTCGGCCCCTACACCGCAGCGGATTATTAATAGAGAACCACGCAGCCATGTACGAACAAATGTACCAGCAAAAGCTCAGCTCCGCAGACAATGCCGTCAACATTATTGCCAAGAACTGCAATATCAGTTTTGGTATGGCGGTATCACAGCCTCCAGCACTACTGGAAGCTATTGGCAAAAGGGCAAAAGCAGGAGACTTTGACTCACTAAAAGTTTATTATTTGCATGCAGAAAAGCCAGCCAATGAATTTTTATTACAATATGATCTGATGAACGTAATAAAACCCTGCCCAGGATTTATTGGTGCAAAAGAACGTGAACTAATAAAAATGGGCGACAAAGAAAACCGAAAAGTCATTTTCTATGTGCCAAATTCATTCAGTCACCTACCAAGATATTTTCGCCATTATATCGAACTGGATACTTTTGTCGTTACCGTATCCCCTATGGATAACTCTGGAAATTTTTCCTTTGGTACCAACAACGATTACACCTCTAGCGCGGCAAGGCTAGCCAAAAAAGTAATTGTCGAAGTCAACGAGAATATGCCCCGTGTTTTTGGTGACTCTGACATCCACATATCAGAAGTAGACGCAATTGTCGAAAACCACACCCCTCTACTCGAATTCTGCCCACGCCCACCCTCTGACCAAAGTAGAAATATCGCTCGCTATTGCTCAGAGCTAATACCAGATGGCGCCACCATTCAGATGGGCGTTGGTAGCGTACCTGATGCTGTGTGTTCATATATCAAAGATCGAAAGGACCTGGGCATACATTCAGAACTGTTGTCGCCAGGTATGGTTGAGCTCATAAAAGAGGGGTGTGTAACTGGTAGGCGTAAAAAAATCAATAAACGCCGCCATGTTTTCACTCTTGCAATGGGTAATAAGGCCATGTATGACTTTATGGATGACAACCCCACAATAGAGAGTTATCCCGTTGACTACGTCAACAATCCGAGCGTTATCGCCAAGAATAACGATGTTATTTCAATCAACACCATCATTGAAATCGATCTTTTTGGTCAGGTAAATGCCGAACAGATTAATAATCGACAATATGGAGGTCCAGGTGGTCAAAACGATTTTGTGCGTGGTGCATTTTTATCCAATGGCGGAAAAAGCATCCTCGCTTTTGAGTCAACAACCAAGGGAAACACTATCAGCAAAATAGTACCGAAGATTAACAATATCGTTACAGACCTGCGCATAGATACACACTATGTATGCACTGAGTACGGCATAGTTAACCTTATGGGATTAACAAGTTCTGAGCGCACCGAACAGATAATTAACCTGGCGCATCCTGATTTTCGTCACTCACTTACAGAGGCGGCAAAAGCCATGCATTTTATCTAACCTTAATTTCTAGATGAAAATCTTCAGCATGGCCTTCCATATAAAGACAATTAGTCAGCGTATATAACTTACTGCAAATCAACAATGAGGCTTCTTATGAATCTAATACAGAGCCCCCATTAAGCGACTTAACTACCCAACCCAAACACTTATAACTACAAAAAACGCCAAAACTCAGTGTTCACAGAATAACTCCCAAAAAAATGTGCTTAGAAAAATACACAAATTAAAATGAATATCTTGATAAACAAACCTCAATGGAACCTCTGATCGAACAGCCCAATAAAACCCAAACTCCCCCAGCCACCACCTAGAAACTTTCTATTTATCAGAAAGAGCATTAATACAGAACAGACAGTCACAGCATAGTAGCCTCACCGTAATATTTGTACTTTCCCGCCATACGATTCACCAAAAAACCCAATGGCAAGCACAAAATTTCATATTCCATTTATTTCCCTGTAGACAGAAAAACATATCCATAGTAAAAACCAGAAAAACAATAAAAAGCTACTTATATCAAAAACCAAGACCCTTAAATCAATAAAAATCCAAGAGTCTCGCCCATTTCAAAACCTGAAATGATCTCACGGCTTTTTATGCCTATAAAACTCCCCCGGAGAATAATAATGAAACGCACTATCATGCAGTTAATCCAGGCAACAGCTATTATCTCGCTGTTTGTCTGCTCCCCCCTGTGGGCAGATACCGTTACCGATTTTCAAAATAGCTGGACTGGTAAAGCTTTGGATCTACAACGGAAAATTGACAACCACACGCCTATGAGCGAGAACAATATTCTCGGTACGCACAATACCTACAATTCGGAAGTGTACCGGGCTTGCAATTTCTCTGTTGGTTGCCGCTACCTTGACCCCCAGCAGGAATATTCCATCAAGGATCAACTGCGGATGGGTGCCCGGTTTATAGAACTTGATGTTCATTGGACAGCGAAGATGGAGAGCCTTTTCTCCTACCCCAAACGCCTGCTACTTTGCCACGGGTTGTGCAGCCTCAATGACAAGTATGCGACCGAAGGCTTCAATGAGGTAAGAGCCTGGCTCGAAGACAGCGCGAATCAGGATGAAGTCATTATTCTGTACATCGAAGATCACTCCGACGGTCGCCATCAGGATCTTTACAATCAGATTACCAGCCGTTTCGGGGATAGAATTTATTATAGTGGCGGCTGCAAGAGCATTCCAAGCACCCTAACCAAAAATCAAGTGCTGGCAGAAGGCAAACAGGTGATTTTATGGAAAGACGGCGGCTGCTCTGGAAACAGTGATATGCAAAATATGGCATTCACTGGTCTCGGTGAAATCGGTCGAGTATGGGAAGACAGCACCACCATTGGCACCATTGGGGAAATTTTTAACGGCGGTATCAAGAGAATTACTGCCAATGATGTTCGCGAAGGCTTTGCCCTTGGCCGCAACATCATCAATCTAGACAATATGAATACTACCGATGGACGCATCGCAGCTGCCATCTGGTCATGGGACCAAAGCGAACCCAACAATCTTAATAATGAAGATTGCGCGATGCAGTGGGGTAATGGCCGCTGGAATGATGCCAATTGCAGCAACCAGTATAGCTTCGCCTGTAAGAATATGAATGATGGCAGCTGGCTGGTCAGCGCATCCACCGGCCCCTGGTCCCACGGTGCCAGCGCCTGCCAGTCGCTTGGCAGCCAGTACGCTTTCGAGGTTCCTACTAATAGCCAGGATAACCAGGCGCTAAAAGCGGCCAAGGAAACTACGGGTTACGATAAGGTTTGGGTCAACTATCAGGACCAATCCAGCGAAGGACAGTGGGTGCGCGGCGAGTAACCCCTGCATTCGTTCAGAAACTGCAATTTACCTACTGTTCTATTCAGGGCCCACCCCTATTACTGGGGTGGGCTCTCCACTTCCCAACCTTCCTGCCCCCCGCTCCACCAAATGTGGAATTGTCGTTAGTTTGCTTTAGATCAGGCATAATCTGTATCTGAGCAAGACTCTCAGGACATAATTATGCGAATCCCCACCCTCTGGCGCCGCCTTGGCTTAACCATAGCCGTTGGCAGTGCATTTACCGCCTGTGGTAAAGGCAACCCCGAAGCCACCAAACCGGAAGCAGATCACAGTGCAGCCCATGCTGAGCATCAGGCCGCTGAATCCAAGCTCCCCCTTAGCAAAGCTGAGCAGGCGCAAGTTGATGCCATAGCTGCAGACCTGCACAAGCATATTGCAATCCTAGCTTCCGACGAGTTCGAAGGGCGCGCTCCTGCCACCAAGGGTGAGGAACTGACCGTTACTTACCTGGCAGAACAGTTCAAGGCCCTGGGCCTGATGCCCGGTGCCATAGATGCCGCCGGCAAGCCAAGCTGGTTCCAGCAGGTGCCCATTGTGGAAATGGACATAGAAGCCTCTCCCCTTAAATTCTCAGGAAATGGTTTCGAGCAGCAGCTGCAACCTATTGAGGACATGGTGACTTTCACCCAAAGGCAAACTGCAGCCTCCGCCCTGGATAACAGCGAGCTGGTATTCGTCGGCTACGGCATTGTCGCTCCTGAAAACAACTGGAACGATTACGCCGGCCTGGATATGAAGGGCAAGACAGCAGTCATCCTGGTCAATGACCCTGGTTACGCAACCAAGGACAAAGCTCTGTTCAATGGCAATGCTATGACCTACTACGGTCGCTGGAGCTACAAGTTCGAGGAAGCGGCCCGCCAGGGTGCTGACGGTGCAATCATAATCCACGAGACCGGGGCTGCGGGTTACCCATGGGAAGTGGTTAGCGGCTCCTGGTCCGGTGCGCAAGTCAGCCTCGAAGCTGAAAACAAGAATGCTGACCGTGTCGCTGTAGAGGCCTGGATGACTAACCAAGCCGCTAACAAGCTATTCAGCGCCGCAGGTCTGGATTTACAAAAGGAAATGGATGCAGCCAAAACCCTGGGCTTCAAACCTAAGGCCCTTGGGGTAACAGCCAGTGTTCAGTTGAAAAACACCCTGCAGAAATCCAACTCCCGCAACGTAGTGGCCAAACTGCCAGGCACAAAGCACCCGGACGAGGTGGTTATTTACACCGCACACTGGGATCACCTGGGTGTCAACAAGAACGCGGAAGGTGAGGACCGGATCTTTAACGGTGCCGTGGATAATGCAACAGGTACTGCCGGCCTGCTCGCTATGGCAGCCGAAGCCGTAAAACTGGATCGCCCGGAGCGCTCACTACTGTTCGTAGCTGTGACAGCTGAAGAGTCCGGCCTGCTCGGCTCCAAATACTACGCTGAAAAGCCTGTAGCCCCCCTGGAGAAAACTGTTGCCGGTATCAATTTTGACGCCATGAATGTACTGGGCCCGGCTCGTGATATTACCGTGATTGGCTACGGCAGCAGTGAACTGGAACAACTGCTGGAAGTATCCGCCAAAGGACAGGGCCGTTACCTGGCTCCGGAAGAACACCCCGAACGTGGCTACTTCTATCGCTCAGATCACTTCAGCCTGGCGAAGAAAGGCGTGCCCATGCTCTATTTCGATTCCGGAACAGACAACTTTGAGCATGGCCGTGAATGGGCCCAGGCAAAGGGCAACGAGTACGTCAGCCAGCACTACCATAAGCCCGGCGACGAATATGACCCATCCTGGAACCTGAAAGGTTCAGCAATGGATTTACAGCTCGGCCTGAAACTTGGCTTACAGCTGGCTAACAGCCGCGACTGGCCCAACTGGTATCAGGGTAACGAATTCCGTGCTATCCGCGATGCGAGCGCCGAATCACGCCAATAACCTGTCTATTGCGGCGGCACCCAGCTGTCGCCGCAATACCTTTCCATCCCCATCAAAATGTATCCCCCGCCAATCCGCCTCATTGGGTAGCTAATCAAGCAGGCAGCCAGTTAGCCACATCGTCAAAACAAAAAAGCCCCACTGTTTCCAGCAGGGCTTCAAAGGAACATTAGACCGGGGACTCGGACTTAGCCCGGTTTATCAATCAGGCGCTAACTGCAGCCTCGATCTTTTTTAGCTCTTCATCACGCAGTTCCCGGCGCAGTATTTTGCCGACGTTGGTCTTTGGCAGGTCTTCGCGGAACTCAACCTGCTTGGGCACTTTGTAGGCAGTCATATTTTCACGGCAGAAAGCGACCACCTCTGCATCGGTCAGGGACTGATCGGCCTTCACAACAAACAGTTTCACCTGCTCGCCGCTCTTTTCGTCAGGCACACCAATCGCTGCCGCTTCAGTAACCTTGGGATGGGCACTGACCACATCCTCGATTTCATTGGGATAGACGTTAAAACCGGACACAATGATCATGTCCTTTTTACGATCCACGATCTTGATGTAGCCATCATCCTGGATTACTGCCATATCCCCGGTATTTAGCCAGCCATCGCTATCAATAGTATCCGCAGTCGCTTCGGGGCGCTGCCAATAGCCTTTCATTACCTGGGGGCCACGCACGCACAACTCACCAGGTGAGTTATTCGGCAGGTCATTACCATTCTCATCCACTACCTTGACCTCAGTGCCCGGCACCGGGATACCTACTGTACCCAGCTGAACACCATCGGTGGGATTGAAGGAAACAACCGGAGAAGTCTCGGTCATACCGTAACCTTCCATCACCACACAACCGGTCATCTGCTCCCAGCGCTTGGCCGTATCGCGGGTCAACGCCATACCACCGGAAGCAGTAGAGTGCAGCTTACTGAAGTCCAGCTCGGCAAATTCCTTGTTACGCATCAGACCATTAAACAAGGTGTTCAGACCGACAAACCCTGTGAAACGCTGACCTTTCAGCATCTTCACAAAACCGGGAATATCGCGCGGGTTAGGAATCAATAGGGAATGGTTGCCTGTAGAGAACAGGCACATGCAATGGATGGTAAAAGCGTAAATATGATAGAGCGGCAGCGGCGAAATGTAGAACTCCTCACCCTCTTTCATTCCGCTGCCAAATGCTTCGCGCACCTGCTCCATATTCGCAACCAGGTTGCGGTTGGTCAGCATAGCGCCTTTGGCTACACCGGTAGTGCCCCCAGTGTATTGCAGTACAGCAATATCTTCCGGAGCACGATCAACATCCTGTTGCGGCTGCTCAGCACCCAGGGTCATTGCCTCGCGGAAGGACACCTGGTTGGCAAAGGAAAACTCCGGCACCATTTTCTTGATGTACTTGGCCACACTGTTAATCAACGTGCGCTTGAGCGGGCTATGCAAGTCCGCAATCTCAGTAACAATTACTTTTTCCACACCGGTTTCCGCAACAATCGAGGAAGCGGTATCGGCAATATTGGCCAGAACGATTAATGCCTTGGCTCCTGAGTCATTCAGCTGGTGCTTCAACTCACGCTGTGTGTATAGCGGATTGGTATTTACCACCACAAGGCCAGCGCGCAAAGCACCAAAAACCACCACAGGGTACTGCAGTACATTGGGCAGCTGGACGGCAATACGATCACCGGGCTTTAAGTTCGTGTGATTTTGTAAATAAGACGCAAACTTCGCGCTCAGGGTGTCAATATCACCAATTGACAGAGTTCGCCCCAGGCAGGTAAAAGCCGGTCGGTCACCAAATTTGGCGCAAGCGCCCTTAAAAACATCGAGTATGCTGCGATCAATGTCCAACTCTCTTCTCCCATTCCTGATTGTTGTTGTCGCTTGCTCTCATCTTCCGTCCTTATAGACGAAACCTGCCATCTTAGGGAGCCAGCGAGTATTTATTTATTGTTTGTAGTATCTTCCGAGATAGTGAAAAAGAGGTGCATTCATACCTCTCCGAACATATCTCCCTCTTTACTCCGCGCAGGGAATAAACCTGCCAATGCAGCTGCCAGTTCTCTGTCCCCGGAATATTGAACATCCCCCAAAAGAAAGGCATGACGTGCATTTAAATGGCCATCCAAAATTGCGCTGAGCGTTTGATTGGCCATTTCTAATATTAGTGCCGGTTGTTCTGCTTGCCCGAATTCGGAAATTACTTCGAGATCTCCGGCGCGCCCCTTGAGGTATACATAAAAATCACAGGCATCCGGCAGCCGAAACTGTACCCGAGCGAGTGGGTGCAAACAAGCTAGACGCCGCAGGCGCTGCTCTACTGGATCCGGCAATTGCATCGGAACTTCTCCATTAATGACCACTTCAGCGCCGGTAAAAAAAACCGCCGGTGATAGCCGGCGGTTTTTTTACTGGGAGTGGATTTAGAAGGCAAAATGCTCTGCATCCAGATCCATCAGATTGTCCGCACCGCTCAGCATGGTTGCGGCATGGCTGGCAGTACGTGGCAGAATGCGTTCAAAATAGAAACGCGCAGTCTTCAGCTTGGCTTGATAGAAATCCGCTTCAGCTGTGCCTTCGGCAAGTTTCTCGTTGGCCAGCTTGGCGGCACGCGCCCACATGAAGCCAAGTACGGTATAACCGGAGAACATCAGGTAATCAACAGATGCCGCACCAACTTCATCTGGATTTTCCATAGCTTTGCCGCCGACGTGAAGGGTCAGGTCGCCCCACTGCTTGTTCAGCTCCTGCAGCTTGGTCACGAAAGGTGCGAGGGCTTCGTTATCAATTTCAGCCTGGCAGAATTTATGTACTTTCTTGGTGAAACCGCGCAGCAGCTCGCCCTGGGTCATCAATACCTTGCGGCCCAGCAAGTCGAGAGCCTGAATACCGGTGGTACCTTCGTAAATAGTGGAGATACGTGCGTCACGCACGTTTTGCTCCATACCCCACTCGGCTATATAGCCGTGACCACCAAAGCACTGCAGGCCCAGGTTGGCAGACTCAAGACCGGCTTCAGTGATAAATGCTTTGGCAATCGGAGTCAGGAAAGCCAGCTGGTCTTCAGCTTCTTTCTTCGCAGCCTCGTCACCCTTGTGGGTAATATCAACCAGCAGCGCACAGGTGGCGACCAGCATACGGCTGCCTTCAGCGATGGCCTTTTGGGTCAACAACATACGGCGTACATCGGGGTGTACGATGATCGGATCAGCAGGACCTTCAGGGTTCTTGGTGCCGGACAGGGAGCGCATTTGCAGGCGGTCCTTGGCGTAAGCCAGGGACTTCTGAAAGCCGATTTCAGAGTGGGCAAGACCCTGCAGGGCAGTGCCCAGGCGCGCGGTATTCATAAAGGTGAACATGTAGTTCAAACCTTTGTTTGGCTCGCCAATCAGGTAGCCTTTCGCACCATCAAAGTTCAGTACTGCAGTGGCATTTCCATGAATACCCATTTTGTGTTCCAGGGAACCACACACAACGCCGTTGCGCTCACCAACGGAGCCGTCAGCATTGGGCACAAACTTGGGTACGATAAACAGGGAGATACCCTTAGTGCCAGCCGGTGCGTCCGGTAGGCGCGCCAGTACGATATGCACGATATTCTCGGTCATATCGTGTTCACCAGCAGAAATAAAAATCTTGGTACCGGTAATGGCATAGGATCCGTCGCCATTGGGGTCGGCCTTGGTGCGCAAAATACCCAGGTCGGTACCACAGTGCGGCTCGGTCAGACACATTGTGCCGGTCCAGCTACCTTCTACCAGCTTGGTCAGGTAAACGCTCTTCTGCTCCTCGGTACCGTGCTCTTCCAGGGTGTTCATGGCACCGTGGGACAATCCGGGATACATACCCCAGGACCAGTTGGCAATACCCACCATCTCGCTCATGATGGTTCCCAGCGAGGCCGGTAAGCCCTGGCCACCGTACTCGGGGTCGTGGGGGAGAGCTGGCCAGCCAGCCTCTACAAACTGTTTGTAAGCCTCTTTAAAGCCATCTGGAGTAGTGACTTCACCGTCTTTCCAGGTACAACCCTGCTGGTCACCGACCTGATTCAATGGTGCCAATACGTTTTCACAGAACTTTGCACCCTCTTCCAGGATGGCATCCACGACATCAGGAGTGGCCTCCTCAAATCCAAGTGACTCGTAATGCTTGTCTGAGTCCAGCATTTCGCGCATGACGAAACGCATATCACGCAGTGGCACTTTGATATCGGTCATCCTGATACCCTCAATTTGTTTATGTTTGGGACCAAGCGCAAAACTGGCTGGTCATAGTTGTGACTGATTACTAAGATTTGTTCATCATAGTAGTAAGCTGGCAGCCCTCTCTATGGCTAAATCCGTCCAAAGCGGTGACAAATCGAGGCGGGAATTCGAAAAAATGTGACCAATTCGGTCAAATATCCAGGCCTGCCGCGGCGCGGCCACCCCGACGGTACTCGCCTGGGGTAATCCCGGTCCACTTCTTGAACGCACGGAAAAACGCGCTGGATTCATCGAAACCCAGCATTTCCGCAATCTGACCATTGGAAAGATCAGGGCAGCTCAGGTAATGGAAGGCAGCCTCCATACGGCACTCATCTTTGAGCTTCTGGTAGGAGGTACCCTCCTGCTGCAGGCGACGGCGCAGAGTGGTCACGGACATATTGAGACGATCTGCGACAGCCTCTGCTGCAGGCATGGATTCACTCACATCCCGATTGAGAATGGTCTTGACCTTGGTTTTGATACTGTTAGCGCTGCCATCACTGATTACCAGGTGATAGGGTGCAGTGCGGATAAAATCCTCCACGGTCTGCGGACTTTGCACCACCGGGTACTCAAGGTAGCGGGCGTCGTACTCAAGGGCATTAAATGGCTGCTCGAACAGCAACTCATCCGCCTCACTTTGGGCCAGGCTGCGAAATTCCTCCGGGCAGGGAAAGGAAAAGTGCAGTCGCGCCAACGGAACTTCACGCCCCGCCAGCCAGCAATAGAAGCGGTGCCAAACCGCCAGCGTCGTACGCACAACACTGGGACTGGTATTGGCCAATAGTTGATTAAATTCACCCTCTCCGAGCGAAGTAATACCGTGGATCTCTACACGTACACGCCCTGAGGGGTCCCCCTCAAGCACTGGCTTTACCTTAAAGCCGCGGCAGATTTCCATAAATTCAGCACATAACATGATTGCTTGGCGCAGGGTGGCACAATTAACCACCGCCAGGCACAAAAGGCGGAAGGAACCCGAGCGTACACGCCCACCACTGAGCATGCCAAACCACTCGTTTTGGGCCAGCCACATTACCCGCTGATAAAGACGCCCGTACCTGATCGCTGAAAAGGCAGCAACCCCCTCCAGCTCTGCTTCATCAATACCGACTGAGGCGAGTAGCTCACCGCGATCACAGCCATGGCGTATCGCCTCTTCCAGCAAACGCTCAAGGTAGGCAATCGGTATACGGATATCCTCTTCTGATGCCATCTATCTACTTTCGTCTGCGCAGCCAGTTCAACAAGGCACCAAACCCCATCGCGACTGTAATAATGACAAACAGTACTACCAGCAAGACTATCAGGTAGTACACAACATCCTTGACGGGTAGGTCCCAGCTGTAGATCGCCGCCACAACAAATGCGACACAGGCGAGCACGCTGGTAATAAAGGAGCGGCGACTTTTATTGGCCATGGTGATCTAGATAAATTGATTTTAAAACAGGTGAGATTACCACTTTCTGTGGCGCTACCATTGTAATGTCGGTACCAGGTACCGACGCGGCGTCGAATCGTGAGGGATTGGCAGTTATCTGTCAACGCCGCAGGAGGAGCGGATGCCCAGAAGAATGCTGGAACCTGAAGATCAGGCCACCCTGATGCGCCTGTTTCGCTGGCTCACGTGTATGACAGCGATAATCACTCTATTGATGCTCGGCATAGCCATATTTGCCTGAATACTGCCTACTCACCCACCAATCCCCCTTGGCAAGGTGCGCGGGGTCTAACAGGTCTTCAAGGGACTTACGATCCAAATCCGTCATTTCCAGCGCCACATCCAACACTGGCCGACCACTGCTATAGGCGGCCTTGGCTATCTCTGCAGCCTTGAGATAACCAATGACCGGATTCAGTGCTGTCACTAAAATTGGGTTGCGCCCTAGTGTCTCCTCAATATGGGCTCGATTGACAGTAAAACTGGCAATAGCCCGATCCGCCAACAGCAGTGAAGCATTGGCGAGAAGATTGATACTCTCGAGCAGGGTACTGGCCACCAGTGGCAACATCACATTTAATTGAAAATTACCGCTTTGCCCAGCCACAGTAATCGTGGTGTCATTGCCCAGTACCCTAGCCGCCACCATAGCCGCGGATTCAGCTATTACTGGATTTACCTTGCCCGGCATAATACTACTGCCCGGCTGCAGGGCTTTGAGCGCAATCTCAGTTACACCAGCCAGTGGCCCACTGTTCATCCAGCGCAGGTCATTGGCAATCTTCATCACTGCCACAGCCAAAACCTTGAGCTGTCCTGACAGCTCCACCGACGTATCCTGGCTCGAAATAGCCGCAAACAGGTTGTCGGCCGGCCGAAACTGCTGTGACGTATGAGCACTCAATTTTTGCGCGAATAATTCTGAAAAATCCGGATGGGCATTGAGCCCGGTGCCGATTGCAGTACCACCCTGGGCCAACTGCGCCAGTCGTGGCATAGTCGAGCGAATTCGTTCGCGACAATCCTCTATTTGTGCAGCCCAAGCTTCCACTTCCTGGGCCATAGTCATGGGTACTGCATCCATCAAATGGGTACGACCGGTCTTGACCACACTCTGCACCTCCACAGCCTTGTCACATAGGCGAGTATGCAGATGACGCAGCGAGGGCAGCAGCTTGTCGCGCACCGCAAGCAACGCGGACACATGGATCGCAGTAGGGATCACATCATTACTGCTTTGACTCATGTTGACATGGTCATTGGGGCTGATGGACAGACCATTACCATCACTGGCCAAATGTGCCAATACTTCATTGACGTTCATATTTGAACTGGTGCCGGAGCCGGTCTGATAAATATCCACCGGGAAATGGGCGGCAAACTCTGGATCACCCAGACTGTCACAGGCACCGATAATCGCCGCCGCGCGCGCTTTATCCAGCAACCCCAGATCTCGATTGGCCTCAGCCGCTGATTTTTTAATCAGCACTATGGCCTGAATAAACTCCGTCGGCAGCCCCTTACCGCTTACCGGGAAGTTTTCTACCGCACGCTGGGTTTGCGCGCCGTAGAGTGCCGTCTGCGGAACCTGGATTTCACCAAGACTGTCCATTTCGATACGGAATTTGTCGCCCATTTCTATTCCTCAGAGTGCGCCTGGGCGCACCCCTCTTTCGTTGTTAAAGGCTCCGACAGAATCACTCGACTTCGACGGTAATTTTTTTAGACATCACAGGATTCTTGTGCGGTACATGCATATAGTTACCCAACACCAACTGAAGAGTATGTTTACCTGGCGGCAAGGTAACTTGTGTCTCAGTCTGGCCACCGCCAAAGTGAATAATATTCTTACTCGCTGGTAGTGGCTTACTCATATCAGGCAGTTTATCCACGTCTATCAGTAGGTGGTGGTGCCCAGTGTTTTCAAGTTCCACACCGGCCGGTGCCACCCCCATGCCAGACAGGCCAAATTTTACGGTAAAAGTCTGCGGAACCTTTTCACCGTCCTTGGGGGAAATAATATAGAGCTTGGTATTCTCCGGCGCCTTGCTGGCCATATCGGTTTTGCTGTCGTGCTCCGCTGCATGCAATAGTGGCGACAGCAACAGGGCGCTGGCAAAGAGTAGAGAGTTCGCTTTGATCATGATTATTCCTTCCTGATAGGGCGCCTCTGGCGCCAATTCTTATAATCTGGCTTTACTGCCTGTCACCGCGGTTTTTGCTACCAAATGACATGGGCACTTTACCAGACCATCGTTCCGCTGAAAGGTGTTCACTGGGAATATAGTTGCCGAATCGGGATGGGACATTAAAATCTGTGCCGCGGTAGCCCAATAGCTACCGCACCTGCCTAAAGGCAAACGATGGAGGGAAAAGAGGAACCCAGCTTAGGATTTTGAACGGTTTTAAGAGAGGGCCGGCACGTACACTAGACGCTGACACGCCCCTCCTGTGTCCATTCACAGCGTACCTGCATATCGCCACTGCCGGGTTCATGGTAAAGGCCTGCCGCCTCCCAGCTGAAAGAATGAACGCCGGACAGCTCAGTTTCCAGGTGCACCGTTGCCGACACCCAGTACATACTTTTCAAAAGTTCTTCAAATTTCAGGATCCACATATCCCACTCATACTCTACCGCACGGTATGAGGCTCCAAAGTGGATCACATCCGTCTGGTATTGGGATTGCTTTACCTTGATGGTAGGGATGGAAAACATATCGCGGCAGAGGAAGGGCCATTCATCCGCGCTGGGCAGGGCCAGGACCGCATTGCGGTTCACTCGGCGACGTTCGCTGCCACCGCTGAGACTATTACTGTCTTTAATACAACCGTAAACTATGGATTCCTGATCGCCCTGAAGCATTAATTCCATTCCTTACCGCAACGCCACCGGACATCAGGTACCCAGGGCAAAATAGATCTAGGAGATGCACTTTAACGGCGAAGCGACCAGAAAGCCATAACTCTGCGGGCGATCACCTGTATTGCACAGTGTTTCACTCGTTTTTCACAATTGGCTTGCGCTATTTAACGGAGGTTGCGGGCACTGTTTCACGGTACCCGCAAACCTGAATTAAATTTCAAACCCCCATTGACGCAACATTTCCATCAGTCCCTCTTCATCCATCACCGGAATTTCCAACTCCCGCGCCTTGTTCAGTTTTGAACCAGCACCAGGGCCCGCCACGACATGGCTGGTTTTCGCCGAGACACTGCCCGCCACCTTGGCGCCGAGTCGCTGTAGATAATCCTTGGCTTCACTGCGGGAGAGGGTTTCGAGTTTTCCCGTAAGCACCCAAGTCTGACCCGACAGGGGTTGTTCTTCACCGCCGATTTCCTCTACTGGCCAGCGCACTCCGGCCTGGCGCAGTGCTTCAATTTCCTCTTGGGCGTGAGGCTGGTGGAAAAATTCAGCAACAAAATGCGCCACCACTGGGCCCACATCATCCACTTCCTGCAGTGCCTCTTCGGTGGCCGCCGCCAACTCCTCCAAGGTGCCAAAGTGCCGCGCCAGGTTGCGCGCGGTAGCTTCGCCCACCTCGCGAACACCCAGTGCATAGAGAAATTTCGGCAGGGTTGTATCTTTACTGTGCTCCAGGGCATCGAGCAGGTTCTGTGCCGACTTTTGCCCCATACGTTCAAGCCCCGCCAGCTGCTGCAGATCGAGGTGGTAGAGCCCGGAAACCGAATGCAACAACCCCTCGTCCACCAACTGCTCCACCAGCTTGTCACCGAGGCCGTCAATATCCATCGCCTTGCGTGAAGCGAAGTGCTTGATTGCCTGTTTACGCTGGGCACTACAGATCAGGCCGCCACTGCAACGGGCCACGGCCTCACCGGGTGTTGATTCCACCGGCGAGTCGCACACTGGACAGTGAGTGGGAAATTCGATGGCGCGGGCATCGCTCGGGCGTTTGCTCTCCACGACAGAAACCACCTGCGGGATTACATCACCGGCACGGCGAATAACCACTGTGTCGCCAATCATAACGCCAAGGCGCTGGATTTCATCGCGGTTATGCAGGGTTGCATTGGACACTGTCACCCCGCCGACAAATACTGGCTTCAAGCGCGCGACCGGAGTCACCGCGCCAGTACGGCCCACCTGGAATTCCACATCGACAAGCTCTGTCATCTCTTCCTGTGCGGGAAACTTGTAGGCCATGGCCCAGCGCGGTGCACGAGCAACAAAACCCAATCTCCGCTGCATGGCAATACTGTTGACCTTGAAGACGATACCGTCGATATCGTAGGGCAGGCTCTCACGCTTCTCCCCCAACTCTTTGTAGTAATCAATACAGGCTTGGATATCCGCTGCCACACCCATCTGGCTGTTAATACGGAACCCCCAATGCCCGAGTAATTCAAGGGTTGCCACATGCTCCCCGGGCAGGTTCGCCCCCTCCACCAGGCCGGTACCATAGACACAGAGCTCCAGTGGTCGCTGCGCGGTAATGCGGGAGTCAAGCTGGCGCAGGCTGCCAGCGGCGGCATTGCGAGGGTTGACGAACAGCTTTTCACCGGCGGCGGCAGCTTTGCGGTTCAGTTCAGCAAACCCTGCCTTGGGCATGTAGATTTCACCGCGTACCTCAAGCACAGCGGGTATCTTTGCCACCCCTTTAGCCTGACGCAACCGCAGAGGCACCGACCCCACCGTACGTACATTCTGCGTTATATCCTCACCAGTGGTGCCATCTCCGCGGGTGGCTGCGCGCTCAAGAATCCCTTCTCGATACAGCAGGCTGATAGCGATGCCATCGAGTTTTGGCTCGCAGGCATATTCGATTGGTCCCTTGCTGTTCAAACGCTCACAGACACGGCGATCGAACTCCAATAGTTCTTCATCGCTGAACGCGTTATCGAGTGACAGCATCGGCACTTCATGGCGTACTTCGGTAAAGGAGGACAACGGTTCGGCACCAACCCTCTGGGTGGGCGAATCAGGAGTCCGCAGTCCAGGGAACTGCTCCTCCATATCCTGTAATTCCCGCAAACGGCGGTCGTATTCCGCATCCGGCAACTCCGGATCATCCAGTACGTAATATTGATAATTGGCTCGCTGGAGCAATTCATGCAACTCCTGCGCCCGCTCGCGTTTCTGTTTGGGGATAGTGTGTGTGGTCATCAATTGTTCGAATGAAAAACGGATTAATTTAAAAAATTAAACTTGATATACAGCAGCGGCCCCAGCTCGCGGCTAAAACCCCAGGGGTTCAACCGCGGCCTGGGGCCGCTGCTATCAATAAATAAAGAAGTTTGCTATTAATTCTGCGCCATGGCCAGTGCCCGGCGGCGCTGGTATTCCATTACACGCTGGCGGTAATGCTCGGCAGTCTGCAAGGTAAAAACACTGCGGTTTTCATCCTTCAGTTCGCCACCGAGCAGCTTGGCAATGGTGTAAGCAGTGGACAGCAACTGGTCGAAAGCCTTAATCGCCTCCCCCTCAACCGGTAGTGCCAGAAACAGGCTGACTCCGGGTGTGGCAAACTCCTCCATCTGCGCAAGATCAAATACCCCCGGCACAACAATATTGGCCAGACTGAAAATAACCGCTCCATCGGCACCACCACCCTCGTGGTAGTGAAAGATATTCATTTCACCGAAACGCATACCTGAGGCAACCATCACACGCAGCAGATCGTTGCCCTCAAAATAATCCCCTTCTGGTGCCATCACATTGATGACCAAAACCTCATCGCGTACAGCTGCCCTTTCCTCAGGGTACTCTTCAGCCGATGGCATTTGCGCACCTGGTTCGCGGTGCATCAGCGGCTCATTTTCGCGGGAAACTCCAACAGCTGCCGCCTCCCTGCTGATGGCTTGCAGGCTTCCGGATTCATCCAGCTCTGGCTCACAGCGATGTTCCTCGCTTACGGATTCCATCAGAGTGGGCACCTGCTCATCGAGGTCCAGTACACCCTGCTCTTCCACTCTGCGCTGCGGCGTGCTGCCGGCGAGCGGTTTGCGCGAGGAGATAAAGCTCTCCTGTACCTGGCGATTTACATGCAGGGCATCCTCCATGGCACGGCGCTGGACCACGCGCACTTGCCCGGGCAATTCACTATTAGCCTGCCTCTGCGGCTGTTCCTCCTGGAAATTCTTCGGGGTTTCTTCAACCGGGGGCATGGGCTCCACTTTGGAAACGGGATCCGCCTCACTGTCGACCTCAGATTGCATCGCTTTGGATAAATTCCGGGAGACTTTTACAGCCGCCCGCTGCCGCAGTATTGCGCGGCGCACTCCATCCAGCACCGCTATAAGCAGTACCACGACAAGGATTGTAACCAGCCAGTTATCCATTTTAAGCGTCTCTCCTTTTACGCTTTTATGCGGAAGCCAGCTCAGCGGCTTCTTCCACATTCACTGACACCAGGCGAGATACACCCGGCTCATGCATGGTCACACCTAACAGCTGATCCGCCATCTCCATTGCGATCTTGTTGTGGGTAATATAGATGAACTGAACGTGTTCTGACATTTCTTTAACCATTCGTGCGTAGCGACCTACGTTAGCATCATCGAGAGGAGCATCCACCTCATCCAGCATACAGAAAGGTGCCGGATTCAGACGGAAAATAGAGAAAACCAGGGCGATCGCCGTAAGTGCCTTTTCCCCACCAGACAGCAGGTGAATAGTACTGTTGCGCTTGCCCGGTGGGCGCGCCATGATCGCGATTCCAGTATCGAGCAGGTCTTCACCAGTGAGCTCCAGGTAAGCGTTACCGCCCCCAAATACTTTTGGAAACAGTTCCTGCAGCCCGGCATTGACCTGATCAAAGGTCTCCTTAAAGCGGGCTCTCGTCTCCTTATCGATTTTCTTGATTGCATTTTCCAGAGTCTCCAGAGCATCCATCAGATCACCATGCTGGCGATCTAAATAATTCTTGCGCTCAGACTCCTGTTTGTATTCATCGATAGCTGCGAGGTTAATCGGCCCCAGGCGCGAGATACGCGCAGCTACCAGCTCCAAATCTTCCTGTACCTGGGCGATAGTCAAATCACCGGACAACTGCTCAAGCAGCTGCTCCACATCGTGATCACTCTCGCGCAACTGCTCGACCAAGCCGTTGCGCTGCACCTCCAGGGTTTGCGCGGCAAGACGCTCCTGCTCCAGCTGGGCGCGCACTCCCTGCAAGGCCGCTTCAACCTTGTGGCGCTCCTGCTCCTGCTCACGCAGACCGGTCTCCACTTCCTCAAGCTTCTTGCGCGCTTCGGCCAGTTCCGTTTCCACCTCAATGCGCTCGCCCAGCCTCTCCTCCAGTTCCGCCTGGAAATCCTGGGAAGGGTCCTCGGTCTCAGCCATTTGCTCCTGCAGCTGGGTGCGACGCATACGCAAACGTTCGAGCTGCTCGTTCATCACTTGCAGGGTGCGCTCCAGAGAGACCATTTGTGTGCGCACTGATTGCTCACGCATAGCCAGCTCGTGAGCGCGATCTTTATCCTCCCGAGCGCGTTGACGAGCGGCATCCAAAGCTTCGCGCAATTCCTCGCGACGCGCCATTAGCGTTTCACGACGATCGGTATCATCGCTCATGGCTTCCACTGCTTCTTGAAGCAACAGGCGCGCTTCCGAAAGGGA
Source organism: Microbulbifer sp. GL-2 (assembly GCF_007183175.1). NCBI lineage: Bacteria > Pseudomonadati > Pseudomonadota > Gammaproteobacteria > Cellvibrionales > Microbulbiferaceae > Microbulbifer > Microbulbifer sp. GL-2. Next base: position 3,259,088 of record NZ_AP019807.1, on the reverse strand, counting down.
CTCCCCCTCCAGCTCCTGCTGTTCACGCACCTCAACAATTTCCTGCTCAATACGGGTGCGACGTTCATTCATTTGTTCGGCGCGGGCGCGTCGGGCAGACAGCTGGCTGCGCAACTCCGCTTCGCGTCGACCAAATTGCTCGGAGTCCATGCGTGCCTGCTCAATTGCGCGCTCTAAGTCTGCGGACTGGCCACGCATCGCCTCTCGCTGCTCACTGAGACTTTCTATCTGCTCTTCACACAGTGTGATTTCCTGTGCCAGCGCCTCAAGCTCCTGCTTGCGCGCAAGCACTCCAGACTCCGCTTCGCTGGCCCGGCTCACCCGCAGCCAGTTCGGCCCCAACCAGAGTCCATCGCGAGTCACAATGGATTCATGAGCCTGTAGCCCGGCACGCTTTGCCAGCGCCTCCGCGAGGTTTTCGGTGGTGTAAATACCGGAGAGCAGACCAGTGAGAGAGACGGGCCCCTGCACCACACTGGCCAGCGCAGGCAGAGTATTGGCAGAAGACTCGGTCACACTGGCACCGTCAATAAAAACTGCCTGACCACTCTGTAACTGGCCCAACCCTTCTGCAAGGCTGTCGAGCTGGTCTACGCAGACCGCTTGTAATTGTGTTCCCAGTATTGTCTCAACCGCCGTCTCCCATCCGGCCTGGGCCTGGATCTGATCGGCGAGACGCGGTTTGTCGGCCAGCGACTGCTGCTGTAGCCAGCCCTCCACGGCCTTGCCCTGCCCCAGTGCGGCCTGTTGCAGCGCTTCCAGGGAGGCCTGACGGCCGCGACCGGTCTGCAATTGCAGGCGCAACTGGTCCAGATCCGTTGCCAGTTCTCGCTCGCGGGAGCGCAAGGCATCAAGGGTTTCGCGCCGCTCAGCAGCTTCTTCACGGCGCTCCTGGATCTGCATTTCCATTTCGGCGAGCTGCTCATTCAGCTGCAGGGTCTCCTCATCACTCTCGGAGACCTGCAAGCTGGACTGCTCTGCGACGAGTTTGTTGATGCGTTCGAGTAACCGCTGCCCGGACGTCTCCAGATGCTGGATACGCGACTGCTGTACCTCTGCCTTCTGGCGGGAACCGGAGGCTCCCTGGTTGAACTGGTCCCACTCGTTCTGCCAATTGCGCATCTGCTCTTCGGCTTCGAGCAGGCCGCTGGCAGATTCCTCTTCGGCAGCGAGGGCCATTTCCAGGTCCGGTACAATCACTTCCAGCTCTTCTTCGAACTGAGCAGCCTTCTCGCGATCCACCTCCAGGTTGCTCTCTGCCTCGCGGAACTCTTGCTCAGTCTGCGCCATGTCAGAGTGCAGCCGGCTGGAGCGTTCACGAGCGTGGGCGATACTCTGCTCAAGACGTGCAATATCACCGCCAACTGCGTAAAAACGCCCTTGAACCTCATTAAAGCCATCAGACAACTCGTGATAACCAACGCGTTTTTGCTCAATGCCGGTATCGCAGCGCACTTGGCGGGTCACCAGCTCTTCAACGGTCAGTTCGAGCTCGCCAATCTGCTGTTGTTTCGCAGTGCTCTGCTCATTGAGATCACGGTATTTCAGAACTTGCAGATTTGCCTTGTGGCTGCGCTCCTCCTCTTTGAAACGACTGTATTTCTCCGCGGCAGCAGATTGCCGCTCCAGGCGCGATAGCTGGCGTTCCAGTTCATCGCGAATATCTGTGAGGCGCTCCAGGTTTTCATTGGTGCGGCGCATGCGATTTTCAGTATCGCGACGGCGCTCCTTATACTTGGAAATACCGGCAGCTTCTTCGATATAGACCCGCAGTTCCTCCGGCTTGGCCTCAATCAACTTGGAAATCATGCCCTGCTCGATAATCGCATAGCTGCGAGGACCGAGGCCGGTACCCAGGAACAGGTCTGTCACATCCCGGCGGCGACATTTTTCACCGTTGAGGTAATAGTTATTCTGTCCTTCGCGGGTCACTTTGCGCTTTACAGAAATCTCAGTGAAGGCAGCGTAAGTCCCGGAAAGTTTGCCCGCGGAGTTATCAAAAATCAGTTCGATAGAGGCCTGACCTACAGGTTTACGCCCGCTGGAACCATTGAAAATGACATCCGTCATGGAGTCACCGCGCAGGTTCTTTGCTGACGATTCCCCCATCACCCAGCGCACAGCATCAATGGTGTTGGATTTCCCACACCCATTGGGACCTACCACCGAGTTAAGGTTTGTAGGAAAAAAGACAGTAGTGGGGTCAACAAAGGACTTGAAGCCCGCAAGTTTGATGCACTTCAGACGCATGTATTCTTTAACTCGGTATTTTTATCTTTGCCGGCCCGATCACCAAACACTCAATTGTACATGGCGCTGCCTGGGCTTTCAGCGCAATTCTTCACAGTTACATTTCAAGCGGATTATCGGCCGGAATGGCCAGCGGTCAAGTCAAGATCACTAAACAGCCACAACTGGTACTCAAGGCCAACACAATCATCCAGCGAATCAGCCAAAAGCCACCACTGCTGCGTAATTTCATCTTGCGCCTGTGACCATTTAGACGTCAACAAGTTCTCGAGCCGCAATACACCACAATACAAAGTAATACATAACAGCCGCAGCTGCCGACATTTGGCCGGCAGGGAAAGAAGCTGCTGGACTCCAGAATTTTGTCCGCTACAACTGCTGGTCAATCGTAATGGACTGCGCCTTACTCCAATTGGCCTTAGGCAGAGTTTTAATTGTGCCCTGCCAGTCTCCGGCTGCCGGGCGCGCATCGCCATGCAGAGCCAAACGGGCAACCAGCTGCACAGAGTCCACCGTCGAAATAGAGCGACCCGGCATCATCGCCCGGGATTCATCCAGTACTACCTCTGTCGGTAGTTGGCCGGCTGTTAGCCGCACAATCGCCAGCGGCATTGGACTCTCAGAACTTCTCGCATAGATAAATACAGGTGTGGAAGCCTCAACCTCGACGCTGCTGTCCAAGCTAACCTGAACACGGATTTCAGGGCCTGATTTATCACTGGAATCGTGCGCAACGATCACTGGCTCACCAGCATCAGCCAGCGCCTTTTCGGCTCGGGCTACACCTGCGGCAAGCGCTTCGGCCGCTGCCGACCCAGGAGCCAGCTGCTGCAAAGCACCCTGCCAATGCTCGCGTGCTTTGCGATAGTCTCCACCTTCATAGGCAGCAATTCCCGCCAAGCCCAGCGCTGTGCCATTACCCGGCTGGGACTCGAGAACCTGGCTAACAAGTAGCTGTATCTCATCAGTCATCTTTGAGCCACCAGCAAAAAACAGCGCCTGGGCCAGCTCGGCTTTCACAGAAGCAGCCTGGGGCTCACGCTCCACAACATAGCGATAGGCATCCACGGCTCCGGCAATATCCCCACTCATCAACAGCCTTTGCGCCAGCACATAGCGACCACTCAAGTCTTCCGGGTGGCTTTCAGTTCGCGCCTTGAGCTGGCTGGTGATCCGCTCTTCGGCGGCTGCATCTGCCTGCCCTTGCTGACTGGCTAGCATTTCACGATAAAACGCCACTTCACTGGGTCGATCGGACCAGATATAAGCACCAACTGTCATTGCCGGCACTAATATTGCCAGCCCAAGCAGAAGGCCGGCACCGCGCCGGGAAGGTGCCGTGGACTGCGCCTCTTCCTGGGCACTGAGGAGCTCGCGAGCCAACTCCGCCTCGAGCTGGTCAAACTGTTTTTCATCCATAGCGCCGCTCTGCACGGCCGCACGTAATTCCCGAGAACGCTCACGATATAGTTCTGCCAGGGCCTCACGCTTATTCCCACCCAAGCGCCGCGCACCAGCGGCCCGCCACCCCGGTAGCAGGAAGACAAAGGCCAGCAGCAGTAACAGGATCGCCAAACCAAACCAGATATCAGTCATTTGCTCTTCTTCCCACCATCAGTCAAATCACTGGGATCTTCACCCAGCAACTTCTTCAACTTACGTCGCTCATCTTCGGTCAGCGCGCCACTACCATCACCCTGGCTCGCACCTGTTCCACTGCTGGATCGCACTACGATAATGATCAACGCCAATAGGCCCACTAACGCGAACACCCCTGGGGCCAGCCACAAAGCCAAAGTATTGCTCTGTACAGGTGGGCGATAGAGAACAAAATCCCCATAGCGTGCCACCATGTAGTCAACGATTTCCTTGTCCGAGAACCCCTCTTCCAACAACCGGCGAATCTCCCGGCGCAGGTCTCCCGAGATGGATGCATCCGAATCGGCCAGGTTCTGGTTCTGGCACTTTGGACAGCGCATCTCCTCAATCAGCACCCGATAGCGTGCCTCCAATTCCGGTGAGGACAATTTTTCGGTCTCCACCACTGCCTGAACTGCAACGGACAGGCACAGAGCCGCCATTGCTAAAAGGATTTGGCCCAGCCAACTCTTTTCTCTCACAGCTTCTCTCACGCGTTAATCCATGGGAAATTTGGCTGATTATAACAGTGTCGTCTCTCGCCGGACACGCCCACGATTTCACAGTTAATCGCCTTAACTCATTGAAAGACAAAAAAAAATTCAAAAAAGGCGTTGACGCCGGGAAGAATATCATTAAGATACGCAGCTCCTGACACGGGGTGGTTAGCTCAGTTGGGAGAGCGACGGCCTTACAAGCCGTAGGTCACAGGTTCGACCCCTGTACCACCCACCACTTCTCTTACTCTTGCCAGGCAAGATACTTAAAGAGAAGCAGGAATGCGGACCGGTAGTTCAGTTGGTTAGAATGCCGGCCTGTCACGCCGGAGGTCGCGGGTTCGAGTCCCGTCCGGTCCGCCACATACAGAAAAGCCCTGCTCGAAAGAGCGGGGCTTTTTTGTATGTGAATATAATTTTTATCCCTCCCCCCTTCCTCGACACTGCCGCTAAAACCACACCCAAAAGAAACAAGCTGCGCTAAAGGCTGGCAATCAAAATTTCATACCAAAATAAATCCACTCTCAACGGATGTTAGCTAACCCCACAAATCATTTTTTGATGTTTTTTCCAGCTGTAAATAAATCTACTGCAACCAACAAACACCCAAGAACAATTCGAAATTTAACTTTTATCGTTTTTGAAAATTTTTCCTGCCGTCTTTAAGTATCAGCCTCCCAAAAGCATAAAAAACTCTCACTTTTTCGCCGGAAAATTAGCCAGGCGAATTACCGGTAATTATTTTCTGAACAGAAACTGATGCTTTTTTATTCCATTAATTATTTTTGGTATTTTTTTGTGGAAACCTGTTGACCGTTAAAAAAATATCATTAAGATACGCAGCTCCTGACACGGGGTGGTTAGCTCAGTTGGGAGAGCGACGGCCTTACAAGCCGTAGGTCACAGGTTCGACCCCTGTACCACCCACCACTTCTCTTACTCTTGCCAGGCAAGATACTTAAAGAGAAGCAGGAATGCGGACCGGTAGTTCAGTTGGTTAGAATGCCGGCCTGTCACGCCGGAGGTCGCGGGTTCGAGTCCCGTCCGGTCCGCCACATACAAAAAAGCCCTGCTCGAAAGAGCGGGGCTTTTTTGTATATGTTTAACAGGAAAAACCTCTGTCGGCTTTAATATTTCAAGCGCATTAATACTCTCGCTGTCAGCCTTCAACCAGATCAGTTTCCGCTTTTTCAAGGTCAGCGTGAAGCAAGCGGGTTAACTCTTCAATATCAGGCATCTCCGCAAAACGCTCTCCAGATCCACCAATATCATCCCAAGCCGCCTTGGAATCCACATGCAGGTGAGCAACCACTTGGCTCTCAAGGCCGCCCTCAATTAACCCGGCGGGAACCCAAAAGTGCGTGGTGTTACTCATCAGGTGTGGGACCGTGCTACCGCAGCCACTACAAAAATCTGAGCGATACCCGGTTGCTGTACGGTAAGAGGAAACCTTGTCCAGTCCCCGCACCCAGCGAAACTGGCTACGCTCCACAAACATCGCGGTATCTGATGCAGAACCACTCAACTTTCTGCACAGTGAACAGTGGCACTGATAGAGGCTAGGCACCGGCTCTTCCAGCTGAAACTCGACAGCCCCGCAGAGGCACTTTCCATTCATACCTTCCTCCTTCCCATAAGCTGATGTAATTCAGTATCTTGATTTGAAATCGCAATAGGTTAGCAACAATAGCTCAACACTACCTAAGACTCCTACAATGGAACGAGGAAGTAAATGTCAGCTGGCACTCGAATTACCCTGTAAAAAGCTAGGAGACGCCTCCTCCCTTCACTCGCGCAGCCAAAACATGATCCTCCCAGCAGCCGTTAATCAACAAATAACGCTTTGCAGCACCCTCCACCACAAACCCGAGGCGCTTGAGGAGGGCTGCTGATCGATGATTTTCAGGCATGTAGTTAGCCATAACCCTATTAAGTCCCAACTCCCTGAAGGCGTAAGTAATTACATGCTCACACAGCAGGTGCATAACCCCCCGCCCCTCGAAAGCTCTATCTACCGCATACCCCATATTGCATGCTTGAAAAGGCCCACGAATAATATTTGTCAAAGAGCATGTGGCAACTATGTGGGAGACCTCTGGTAGGGCAACCAGAAAATGGGCCGCCCGCCCCTCTTTGTATTCAAGCTGCCAATCCAACAATCTTTGATACCATGCACTGAAACTATGGTAATCACTACTTCTGGCGGGCTCCCATCGCCGTATATGATCCGCATTCCTATCGTGGAAATCTGAAAGCCCCTGCGCATCCTTCAATGTCACCAACCTAATTTCCACCCCACCTCCAAGCAGAACAAGCAATCGCGAGACCTCATCATTTAAAATCAAGGGAGCACACGCAACCATTTAATCTTATTCTGCTGTAGGCGCCAGGGAAGTCGTGCTCACCCCGCCCCGCAGAAAATGCCAGCCGAGCGATCTGCCACAATCATACCCCTCCTTCAGTAACTCAATTTCCTGGGTAAAACGTTTAACCGGAAAACCCTCCGGTGGCGCAATAGCCGATACACGACAATCTGCTGGCGGTGAATGAATGAAGTCCAAAGCACGGTTGTAACGCTCACCTCTTTCCAATACCGCCTCAAACAATCGGGCATGATCATGGAAAAACTGCTTGATGAATTTTGGCGCAGCCCCAACCGGCTTTCGATAACCCAGCGGGCGTGACAGCACAACAGTGATATCCCTTGCGCCCAGCTCATAAGCGCGAATCACGGGAATGGAGTCCGCAAGTCCCCCATCTGTCATAGGCTCACCATCGACAATGGGAAACTCCCGGTATGCCATCGGAATCGCGCAAGATGCGGGAAACACTTCATGCATATTCTCTTCGGTCACCTGCACATAGTGCGCCTCACCACTATTGATACTGGTAGTTACCGCATAAAGAGGTACAGCACTTTCTATATAATGCTGAATATTCAACGGTACATCCTTGTATGAGGCATGCCAAAGCCAACTGATATCGCAGAAATGCCCTCCTTTCAGGTAGCGTCGCCAATCGATAAAATCACTGCGGCGCGCATGGTCAAGCAGAATCTGACGACTGCGCCCATGATCTCCAGCCAGATACCCGATTAAATTGGTTGAACCTGCAGAGACACCTATTGCGAAATCATAGGGACAGAAATTGGCCTCGATAAAGGCATCCAGCACGCCCGCAGCAAAGATACCCCGCATAGCGCCACCCTCCACAACCAGGGCAGATAATGATTCCCTCTCAGTACATTCACTTGCCATAGGTAAACCACCACAAAGATTCCAAAACTCTACACATTATGGACTGACGTATGGCTTAGCAGTCACGCAATCCTCAAATATCCCACCAGTCCCGATGCCAATGACTTATGACAAGGCCTTTGCCAAGTCGATTCCATCAGCACTATGATTGGACCATTCTGACTATTTGTCTTTCATTGAGTAATTTATGCCATCCGCTGTTTTTCAAGCCCCCTGGAGCCGCCAGCTAAAAATAATTAGCGCTATAAGCGCCGCAATGCTGTTGGCAATCCCCTTATTCCTGATGACCAAAGCTCCACCGGAGCACTCAATACTCTTTAGCATCGCTTTAGCCCTACCACCCACCATACTGCTGCTGGGCGCCCTGTTCATGGTTAGGGGCTATGTCATTCAAAGTAATAACCTGCTTGTCCTTCGCCTGGGCTGGAAAACCACAATTCCGTTACAGGGATTAAATAAAGCTTCAGCAGATCCTGAATCTATGCAAGGATCGGTCCGCATATTTGGCAACTCAGGGCTGTTTGGCTACACCGGCCTCTTCCAGAATAAGAAATTGGGGCGCTACAGGGCCTTCGCCACCGACCAAGAAAAAGCTGTAGTACTGCAATTTCCCACAAAAACGCTGGTTATTACCCCGGACAGACCCGAGCGAATGGCCGAAATGCTGAACCGACACGCCTCCTGACGACAGCGCTGACGCCTCATCTATGATGACTTGGCTTTTTGTAAAGGGGGAAGCATACTCCTGCAAAATGACCCACCTGAAAGAAAATCAATGAAAATATTTGTTGCCACTCTGGCATTTTCGTTGGGCGCCCTGTCAGTAAATGCCCACTCTGCCTGCGTTATATTACTCCACGGCCTAGCCAAATCTGATAGCTCAATGGCCAAGATGGAGCGGGCAATCAGCGCTGCTGGATATAAAACTGTCAACGTCGACTACCCCTCCACAAAATTTCCCATCGAAAAGCTGGCCGGTAAAGCCATTGCACCAGCACTGGATGCATGCAGCGGTGAAGAAGAAATTAACTTCGTCACCCACTCCATGGGCGGTATTTTGGTTCGCCAGTATTTGAGTCAGGTTAAAATTGAAAATCTGAACCGTGTAGTGATGTTGGGGCCACCCAACAAAGGTAGTGAAGTCGTAGATAAATTGGGAGACTTTCCAGGCTTCCAATTCGCGTTTGGCGACGCCGGATTACAGTTAAGCACCGGAGCAATGAGTGTCCCCAACAAGCTGGGAAAAGCTGATTTTGACCTGGGCATAATCGCCGGCACACGCAGCATCAATCTAATCCTGTCACAAATGATCCCCGAGACCGATGATGGCAAAGTCTCAGTATCCAGCACTAAACTGGAAGGCATGAATGACCACGTAGAACTGCCGGTTACCCATGTATTTATGATGAAGGATAAAAAGGTAATCTCTCAAGTTCTACACTATTTGCAATATGGTGCCTTCACCAAAAATAAGAAAAGTATGACGGCTAAATAAAGTGCTCAATGCGGCCAGGGTAGAGTATTTTAAATCCATTAATACCCTACAAAACCTTTATATTTAATTCACTCCTGGCCACAGCAAGGCCCCTGGGCCCACAAATAAGAAAGAAAACATAATCTCCAAAACTGAGGGAGTTAACAAGATGCAATGGCAGTGGTGCAAATTTAATGAACTCTCGATCAACCAGCTCTACGAAATCCTGCGCGCACGTCAGGAAGTTTTTACTGTAGAGCAGGACTGCCCCTATCAGGACGCCGACGGCAAAGACCAGCACGCATGGCACCTGATATGCTGGGACGGGAATAGTGAAGCCCCTTTACTGAAAGCTTATTTGCGTGTTGTGTTTCCCGGGAAAAAATATAAGGAACCCTCAATTGGGCGGGTGCTCACCGCAGAGTCCAGCCGCGGAACCGGCCTCGGCAAAGAACTGATATACCGTGCAGTCCAGCAGATTCCGAATGAATACCCAGATGCAGGAATCCGAATTTCTGCACAGGAACACCTGGCCAAATTTTATGGGGAATTTGGGTTTGAGAAAGTAGCCGGCCCTTACGATGAAGACGGGATACCCCACATAGAAATGCTGCGCCCGGCATCATAATTGATACCGGGCAGCCTTAGTGACTAGCTACTGCTGATCACGCCACTGACCGAGGAGGCAAAATTACTATCACGACGGCGTATCCAGGTATACAGGCAGGAGGCGGTAATACCCGCAGCGGTCAGCAACCATACTGAGTTAGCCACCAGCGAGGCACGTACAAAAGAATCCGCACCAAACATAGAGGCATGTACTATCACAGCCAGCAGACATGTAACGACGGTAGCTACTCTAAGTAACAGGGACCATCCTGCAACAGTGCCCGCAAAGGCGGCAACGACACTTAAAATTAGTGTGGTTAACCAGAACACTTGTACTGCAGACGCTGCAAAAGCTAAATAAGTCACTGCACTTAATGCTATAGCAAAAGGTATACCCCAAACCTGAGCCATCCACACACGCTCAAGTCGCACCGCCGGCGAGCCTCGCTGACGCTTACGCACCAACCAGATATTGATTCCAGAGACCACCAGCACACACATAGCGATCCCCAAGAGAAAATAGGCAATTTTCACCGGGAAGCCGGAGAAGTGGCCGAAATGCAGCCGGAATGTGGAGAGGTAAACCTGCTTGGCGCTATCACCTTCAGACCATCCTTCTTTCTCTATCAGGCTGCCATCTGGATTAAAGTGATAGCGCTCCCCCCAAACAAGGCGCTCTGGTACACGAGTCCAAACCTCTACAGCCTGGCCTTCACGGCCTGGAAAGGCTACCTCCAGCCTGGTTCTTTCCTCTTCCGGAGCTATACGCTCCATTTCTGCAAGAACCGCAGCAAAATTCGGCAATGGAGTTTCAGGAGCACGCTCTTCCATCACCGGATGTTCGCGATACAGAATATGCTCGACTTTTTCCGTATCCCCATCAAAGAACAGGCCCGCAATTGCGAAGGCAGCAACCTGGGAGAGCCCGATAAAGGCACCGGTAACCGCTATTGCCAGATGGAAAGGCGAGGCCCAGACACCTAGCCGGTTATGCAGATCCACCTGCTGCAGGCGCTTGGACCCGGACAGACGGAAAGAGAATGCGTCTTTAATAATTTTTGGATGCGCCAATAATCCAGAAACTATCAAGGCCGTCATCAAAACACCTATCAGCCCAACTAGAGGCACCCCCAAGCCCAAAGGCAGGTTAAGGGCAAAATGCAAATAGGCTAGAAAGTGTGTCCACTCATGTTTCACTTCACCCAAAAGAGAACCGTCTTCGTTTACATAGCGCTCAATATCTCCGACCTCAACAACCAGCCTGGGCATATCTGTATTTGGAATGGTGAATTTTACTGAGTCAAACTCTTCATTTTGCTGTTTTGCCAGCGCAATTGCCTGTTCAGTAGCAGTCTGGTACACAGACGCAGCTACGTTGAGATTTTCCAGTTCGGAGGCTTGCTCCCAACGCTCAAATTCATTGTAAAAAACTGCGAGTGTTCCGCTGACACAAACAATGTATAAGAGTGTCGATATCGCCAGACCGAGAACTGAGTGCCCATCGGTCATATCACGTACAAAAGCCGGCGTCGGCTTAAAGGATAATTTCACGTTAGATCCCTACTCCGGTCCGTTTTACTAGGCTGTTACAGCCGGAATGGCAAGTTTCAATATCAAGCCACTGAGCACTGAAAATGCCAGCAGACCTGCGGAAGGACGCAATAACTTCTTATCGGCGCAAACCCAAACCAATGCCAGAGTCCAAATGGTCACCGTAACAAATGCGCCACCGACCAATCGCCAGCTATCAGAGAAGTCGGTAAAGCCAAAGAAGAGCAATCCGGCAATAAGCCCACTCGCAGTGGGCAAAAGTACGGCGCCTAAAAAACGAAAAATACCCCGCAACCACAATTGGCGCAGGGCCCCAGGTTCCAGGGTATTTCCCGATCGCTGCTTTACTACTGGCCGGGGACCACTGGGCCAATCTCCCGTTAAGGCAAGCAATATAAAGACTGCAACTATTACTATCAGGGTGGCAATGCTGATCCCATACTCCACACCAACTACCGAACTCCAGCCAGCAGCCGAAAGTACCAATATCCCCCAGCCAAGCCACTTGCGCAGTGGCTGGGTACCTTTACTGGACCATGCCAGGTACAAGGTATAAACACCCACCAGGGAAAAAATGCTGGCTAACCCAGCAATGAAATAAAAGGAATCTTGCATAACCACCACACTGGGAAATTCAGCTCCCGGCTGATTGTTAAAACGTAAAAAAGGGAGCCTGCCCACAGACTCCCCCTGCAGACAAACTCCCAGTCTACACTAGCTTAAAAAGTGTAACGTGCCTCAGCAGTTACATAACGGCGCTCACCGTAGAAGCAATCACCACGGCTCAGGCAAGAAGTCGTGTGAATTTCGTCAGTCAGGTTCTTCACATTTAGCTGGAACTTCCAGCTTTCCAGAGTGTAACCGATGGTTGCGTCATATAAGGTGTAAGATGGGTTTTCCGTAGGGAAATCCGCGAAAACATAATCGTAATAAGCTGCCTGCTCAGGATCAACAGCTACGTACAATGCATGTACTTTATCAATGCCAGTATAACTTTCACCAACATGACGAGCACCCACCCCAACACTTAGACCGGGAACCCAATCACTTAAGTCATAGTTCCCCCAAAGAGAGAATTGCTCCTCAGGTACAGTCTCAATTTCAGTACCAACCTCAAATGGATTGCTGCTTTCTAGCACTTCAGTATCCATCTGGCTGTAATTAGCCACTAGTGTCAGATTGCCCCACTGCCCACTGGCCTCAAGCTCAAATCCATCAATCTGCGCCTCACCGATTTGCCGGAAAGTTCCGTCGAGACCGTAAGTTAGGCGATTTTCCTGCTTAATCTCAAAAGCAGAAGCAGTCATCAGAATATTAGTACCTTCTGGCTGGTATTTAATACCGGCTTCAACTTGCTCCCCTTTAACAGGCTCGTAGGCACCGCCCTGGCTATTCGGATCTGCTAAAACAGCCTCAAAAGACTCTGAATAGCTAACATAAGGCGATACACCACTGTCGAAGGCATACATTAAGCCAAATCTTTTAGTGAGTTCCGTCTCTCTCTGCTTGCCACTTACATTTTTAGGAACATTACTTTGTGTTCTCGATGATAATCTATCTTCACGCAAGCCCAAGTTAAAAATAAAGCTGCCAAGGCTAACTTGGTCTTGGAAGTAAATACCTACTTGCTCAGCATTGACATCGGTATTTTCTCTCTCCAGCTCTTCCAGTCCTTCTGGTACATAACCATAAACTGGATCAAAAATATCAACGACACCACCGTAGCCACGCTTTCTCAAAATGCTGTTATCGATTTCTGCATTTTGGCTATCAATACCAGCTGAAATCTGATGCTCAAAAGAGCCAGTAGTCAGCTCTCCAGACAAGCGCAGATCAAAAATCAAAAGGTCGCTTTTCGCATCCTTCATATAGACAGTCCGTGATACTTCACGGAGATCTTTTTGTAAGCGCAGTCCAGAAGTGTAGTCAGCATACATTGAGTTATAGTCGACATCCCCTTTTGAATAGCGGAGGCCTGCATTGATTCCCCAGCTATCATTTAAGCGATGATCAACCCATAAGCTATAAGAGGTTTGCTCAGTGTTGTACTTATCCCAACCTGGCTCACTAATAAATGTATCGGTTGGAATTTCACCATTTATGTTATCAACAATGGTGCCGCCCCAGGGTAGGAAGGCTGCAGTTGTTCCAGTCTTCTCTTCTTGATGGTTTACCAAGAAAGTAATCTCGGTATCCACGTTGGGGCGCCAGGAAATGGAAGGCATAAACAGAGTGCTGTCATCATCGACATGATCAACCTGAGCATCGGCATCGCGGGCGTAACCCACTACACGGTAGAGCCATTCTCCATCACTATCCAAGGCCCCGGTAACATCGCCAGCAATTACTTTGCGATCATAGTCACCGCCCTGCACCATCAGTTCACCACCAAACTCCTCTTTGGGGCGCTTGGTAACCAAGTTGACTATACCGCCTGTAGAGCCCTGCCCATAAAGGACAGAAGAAGGCCCCTTGAGGATTTCCACACGCTCGAAGGCATAAAGGTTTGCACGTGAACCGGTATAACTGCCGAAAGTAGTTTTTAGTCCATCGACAAACATGATTGGCTCAACCGCACGAACGGTAGACCAGTCACCGCGAGCATCAACACCAAATAAGCCACCATTCACACCGGCAGAGTACTGCAGGATATCTTGCACAGACTTAGAGCCCGTAACATCAAAAAAGTCTTTATCACGCAGAGAGATAGAGAACGGCGTCTCATCAACAGGAATATTCTGCTTACCGATAGAAGTTTGGCGGGACAGGTTCAGCTCACCAGTTACATTGACCTCCTCGATACCCTCATTTTTGTCGTCGGCAGCAAAAGCCACAGAGCTACCCGAAGCAATAGCCAGCGCTAACAAGGAACGGCTAAGCCCAGAGAAAACAGGAGTGGCGTTTTGGCGTAAACCTTGGATTCGAGCGGTGCCCATGGAGATCCCTCAAAATTCAGTGGAAGTATTATCTGCCGCAGCAGGCGCTACCGACATAACTGACGCGGATCTTAATAGGAATCGTTATCACTTACAACATTATTAGAACATTTTTTTACTAACGATGTCCGCCCTGTAGCCTTGACCCAAAACAAAGGTGAGTAAACACCCACACTAAATGGCCCGACTGATATCGTTGAAAGGGGGAAAGACAGCCAACGGCGGCATAAAGACCGCGCCAGGCTCTTCGCAGTAGAAAAGAATAGCTACTAAATATTTTTCTATTTAGCTGGAAACCGTAGCTAGAATCACTTAGCGCGCAGATTATTTTTCAACCAGCACAATCAATAAAGACAAGGTGCCTCAAAATCTGAGACACCTTAATGGGCATTGTGAATCTACCTCTTCAAAGCGGGCAGCTCCACATCAGGGCTAACTATTAAGGAGTTGGATAGGTATAGCTGGCCTGAAGGCCGAGGGGCATGCCCAGATTCCAGTAGAGCACCAGGAATATGGACCAGCAGATCAAGAACACCACCGAGTAAGGCAGCATAATAGATACCAGGGTGCCAATACCCGTACCCTTCACGTACCGCTGACAATAGACAACCACTAGTGGGAAGTACGGCATCAGTGGAGTAATGATATTGGTTGAAGAATCACCAACCCGATAGGCTGCTTGAGTCAGGTCTGGGGAAAAGCCAATCTGCATCAACATAGGCACGAAGATTGGCGATAACAACGCCCATTTAGCCGAGGCCGACCCCACAAACAGGTTAATAAATGCTACCAGCACAATAATCCCCATCAGGGTGATCGGGCCAGGAAGGCTCATAGCGGCAAGCAGGCTACCCCCCTCCACCGACAACAGAGTTCCCAGGCCAGAGCGGGCGAACTCAGAAATGAACAGCGCACAGAAAAATGCCATCACGATGTAATAAGCCATGGAGCCCATGGTCTTGGACATCGCATCAATCACATCCTTACTTTTATGGAAAGTACCGGCGGCAAAGCCGAAAATGACTCCGGGAATAATAAATAACAAGAAGATCAATGGCACAATAGACTTCATTACCGGCGCACCAAAAGAGGCGAGCTCCCCTTGGGCGTCACGTAACGCGGAGGTCTCTGGCAGCATCCAGGCAATAAGCCCCACAATCCCCGCAACCATTACAGTAACCGCCAGATACATGGCCTTTTTCTCGCGGACGCCCAGCTCCTGCATTACCGGCATATCTTCTTTTTCGCCATCAATAGCGACATTCTTCAAGCGGGGCTCAATCACCTTATCGGTCAGCCACCAGCCCAACATAGTCACCACCAGACAGGAAGCCGAAGTAAAGAACCAGTTGTTGAGGGGGTTTACTTGAATCTCGGGGTCAACAATCTGTGCCGCGGTTTGGGTGAAGCCCTGAAGCAGAGGGTCGATAGCTGAGGGGACAAAATTTGCCGAGAAGCCACCTGATACTCCGGCAAAGGCTGCAGCAATACCTGCTAATGGATGACGACCAGCCGCATAAAAGATCACTCCCCCCAAAGGAATCACCAGTACATAACCCGCATCTACAGCGGTATGGCTGACAATCGCCACCAGGATCAACATGGGTGTAAGCAGCATTTGCGGAGTCACAGCAAGCAGCTTCTTCAGTACGGCATTAATAAAACCACTCTGCTCAGCCACCCCAACACCCAGCATAGCCACAAGCACTACGCCTAGTGGGGCAAAGCTGGTAAAGGTAGTCACCATACTGGAAAGGAAGCGGGCTAACTCGCCGCCGGAAAGCAGATTGGTAATCTGGATCGCCTCACCTGTTGCCGGGTGTAATGTCTCGAAGCTCATTCCAGACAGCATCCACGACAGCACCCAGATAGCCAACATCAACACAAGAAAGAGCACTGCCGGATCGGGAAGCTTGTTTCCCACTACTTCAATAAAATTAAGTGCCCGGTTGATCCATCCATTCTTGTTGGTATCAGTACCCGCAGCAGGCTCTGCTTGAACATTTTCCATAATGAAGCCCTGTATTTTGGTTATTTTTATATTCGTTTTTTTTATTGACGTTCTTATATATAAGGGACGGCTATGGAAGCCATAGCCTCCCAAATTTTTGAAGCTCTAGCGGCCGATCTTGCGAATACCAACCGCATGACGCAACTTCTCGATAAATGGAGCAGAGTAAGCGCGAGCTTTAGCTGCTCCCTTCTCCAACTCTTCCTCAATCTGCGATGGGTTTTCAAGCAGCTCATTATAACGCTCGCGGGCATCCCCAATCTGCTCACTTACCAACTCAAATAACTGCTTCTTGGCCTCACCCCAGGCGATTCCATCTTCAAACGCTTTACGCATCTCCGCCGTCTGCTCTTCAGAGGCAAAGGCCTGCCAGATCTGGAAGACTGTCGAAGTATCGGGGTCTTTAGGTTCGCCCGGCTCAAGCAGGTTGGTCTTGATCTTATTAATATGCTTTTTCAGCCTCTTCTCAGGCAAAAATAGAGGGATGGTATTGCCATAGCTCTTGCTCATTTTTCGACCATCAAGCCCCTGAAGCACCGCAACATGATCATCCACCACCGCCTCAGGCAGCGCGAAGTGCTCCCCATAGTGGTGGTTAAAGCGCTGTGCGATATCGCGGGCCATCTCAATATGCTGAACCTGATCCTTACCCACCGGTACTTTATTGGCATTGAACATCAGGATATCGGCAGCCATCAGGATGGGGTAGCTGTAAAGGCCCATGGTGACACCAAAATCAGAGTCTTCACCATCCGCGCGGTTGGCATCCACCGCAGCTTTGTATGCGTGGGCCCGGTTCATCAAGCCTTTCCCGGTCATGCAGGTAAGCAGCCAGGTCAACTCAGGAATTTCATGGATATCTGACTGACGGTAGAACACCACATTTTCGGTATTCAGGCCCAAAGCCAGCCAGGTCGCGGCAATCTCCAGAGTAGATTGATGCACCTGCTCTGGGTCCTGGCACTTGATGAGCGCATGGTAATCGGCGAGGAAATAGAAAGACTGGTTATTTTCATCCTGGCTCGCGGTAATAGCTGGGCGGATTGCGCCAACATAGTTACCCAGATGAGGTGTACCGGTGGTCGTAATACCGGTCAATACGCGCTGCTTGGTCATAATTCCTTCGTTATCCGTACTAAATTCAGGCGATAAAGGGCGAATCATAACCTGTTCAGGGCCGCGGTTGTAACAAGCAGAACTCGAGTTGGCGGCCACCAATTAATAATCTATAGCGGTAGCCTGGCTCCCTCCCCCCTCAAGCTCCATATGCGGGGCCCGTGTGCCAAATTGCTGTTGATATTGGCTTGGGGAAATACCAAAGGCTCTGCGGAAATGGTGGCGCAAGGTGACGGCACTCTCAAAACCAGCCAGGTGTGCAACCCTATCAACAGATTCCTTACCAGACTCCAGAGCTTTCTGTGCCGCTCGCAAGCGCTGCTGGATCAGCCATTCCTTTGGTGCAACGCCCATAGACTGGCGGAACTTACGATCAAAGCTACGGCGGGAGAGATGAGCTCGATCGGCCAAATCATCAATTATGATTGGGTGCTGCAGGTTGGCCAGCGCCCAATCCAAGGCACTGGCAAAATGATCTGGACGCTTTGAAACCGGGGCCTCCACAAACTGAGCCTGCCCGCCCTGCCTGTGGGGCGCCATTACAAGACGTCTGGCCACAGAGTTGGCCAACTCAAAACCATGGCGTCGCCGCAGAAACTCTATGCTCAGATCAATCGCAGCGGAGCTGCCAGCAGAACAGGCAAGCGCCCCCTGCCATACATAAAGTACATCCCCCACATACTCCACTGCCCTAAACCGCTGCTTAAACATTCCCGCATAACGCCAGTGGGTAGTGGCCTGCCGGCCATTGAGTAAGCCGATTTCCGCCGGCAGGAAGGCTCCCGAGCAAAATGTCAGTATTTGCCGCCCAGTTGCGGCGAACTCCTCGACTGCCTTATACACAGAGCTTAAATAATCATCCTTTGGTTGAGCGATAGTCGACCAACAGGGAATCACCAATAGTTCATAGTCCAGCAGGCTATTCACCTTCTTACAATTGAGGGAAAGACCGCCTACTGCAGCTGGGGCAGCTTCAGAAAAGGTCACCACCTCTCCTCTATAAAACTCCCCGAGTTCCGGTCGGGGAAGACAGAACAACTCCGCAGCACACCCGAGTTCGAACATCGCTACCTCACGATGTGCAAGGATAGCCACGCTGCCTGACCCTCCCTTTTTGCTCTCAACCCGCCTCATAGACCCAACATTCTCTATTAATGGATTTGGCGTAAAGTTAACGCTAAATGGCCTTTAAGCCAATCGTAAATCAATTACCAAAATAGCAAACTAGTCACGACTCAATACAAACAGAAACGTGTAGGAGCAACCATGAGTTCAATAGTTAGCCGTGTACCTGCCGCCAGCAGTGAAAAGGCCCTGCAGCACTTTGAGGATCTGATGGCTTATGAAACCGACTGCTGGGATGTCCACCATTCCATAACCAATGATCGTAAGGATTTTGTATTACTGGATGTAAGGGGTGAGAACGCCTATCAGAAAGGACATATTCAGGAGGCAGAGTCTCTGCCCTACCAGCGTATCACTGAGGAAAAACTGCTCAATTATGCCGCAGATACCCTCTTTGTCATCTATTGTGCAGGACCACACTGTAACGCCACAGAAAAGGCGGCTATCAGGCTGGCCAAGCTTGGCCGCCCAGTGAAGAAAATGATTGGTGGTATTACCGGGTGGATTGATGAAGGCTTTGCCCTTGAAAAATGTGTAACGGCGAGCACCAATTAAATTT
This sequence comes from Microbulbifer sp. GL-2, assembly GCF_007183175.1. Taxonomy (NCBI): domain Bacteria; kingdom Pseudomonadati; phylum Pseudomonadota; class Gammaproteobacteria; order Cellvibrionales; family Microbulbiferaceae; genus Microbulbifer; species Microbulbifer sp. GL-2. The sequence continues at coordinate 3,240,065 of NZ_AP019807.1, read as the reverse complement.
AATGGGGCTGCTGCTGGATTCTTATGGGCATATGAAAGTGTTCTTTTCAATATGCAGCCACTAAAACTATATTCATAGAAATAGAAAATATGCAAATTCGCAAAGCAGCACCCAGCGATAGTTTCCAACCCCTAAAGTTAATACGTGATCTAGCAGAATTTGAAGGTTATCTCCCCAACTTCATGGTCACCGAACAGGAGCTAGAAAACAGATTGCTTAAACGCAATGACTTTCAATGCTTGGTTGCCGAGAAACGCTAGCACCCATAGAATTGTTGTTTCGAACAATAAGTGCAAATTGTAAATCAGGATTGCACTTACTCAGGGTAACGGGATAGAATTTCCATTCGGATTTATTTTTCAAGTGCATAATTAGCTTACTGATAAAACCAATGCAGTACCGACCTGGCATTTAATTTCGAGCACTAACACATTCACTATCCAGTTTACTCAAAATTTGAAAGAACTATTTAGTTAATTTTCTACGATAAAAGCTTCACTCTAATGGCAACAGACATTCCACCTAGTATCGGCTGTGACTCTAAGTTTATTTCAGCAGATCAACCCATTGTTATCCCGGGTCTCCCTGGAATAATTCGTGAATACCAATATTTTCCAGAGCATTATCACGACTCGCTGTTTTGCTCTCTAGGGATTCACTTTCCGGAAGATATACAGAAGGCAGTTACTAAGCGCAAAGCGGAGTTTCTCGCAGGGAGATACTCTGCACAACAGGCCCTACGTCAAATAGGTTGTAGCAATTTTCAGGTCCCCATTGGTACTCAACGTAGCCCTCAGTGGCCAGAAGGCATCAAGGGTGCCATTACCCATTCAGGTAATCGAGCCTTATGCGCTCTGAGCAAAAACTTAGAGCTACTCGGTATCGACTATGAATTGCCAATACCCTCTCCAACGGCCATTGAAATACAAAGAAATATAGTAACTGATAGCGAGGCACAGAGGCTTTCGCGGTTAGACAAAGAGATGAGCCACTGGTTAACTATCGCTTTTTCTATCAAGGAAAGCCTATTTAAAGCTCTACACCCTATTGTTAACCAATATTTTGACTTCCTCGACGCAGAAATTATTGAAGTTATTCCTGAAAGTCAAAGTATCTCATTATCTTTGACACGAACTCTCTGCCCTGAAGCCAAGCGAGGACAAGTATTACATGGCTCCTACCACCCTCATCGGGATGGATTTTTTACACTAGTCGGATACTCTCCAAAAAACTAAAGAGTAACTGGTAGAACTTACTCAATATCCCGCTGCGGAATAAGGCCCGAGGCCTCGACGATACACCAATAATTTTCTCTCGAATGAACAGACCAAGTCTCCCTGCTGGTTTTTCGCTCGGGAGCTGACGTGTAGCAATCCCTGGTCAGGGCGGGATTTTGATTCACGCTTCCCCAAAATTTCAGATTCGAAATACAGCGTTTCTCCAACATAAACAGGTTTAACTTTACAGTCTGTCATGCTCAAATTTGCCACCACCTTGCCAAAGGTTTTAGTGGTCATTGCCATAGCACTGAGCACAAAGGTTTCTACAACTTTTATCCTTTCCCCATAAACTTTTCTTGAAAAGTGCAGGTCTGCACAACCAGGGCTAAGATCAAACCCGTGATTTACATAGTTCAAACTAGCGGCCTCAGTAAAAGTGTGCCCTGGTCGGTGCTCAAATATCTGGCCTACTTCAAAATCCTCAAAATCAACACCATAGGTTTCGATGTAGACGCCCGGTTTATCTTCCCTAAGAAAATGAAATGATTCCTTCACGATCTTTCTCAATCTGCACCCAAGTTGAGAGGTCAGTAATTATTGACTGAAAAAGGAAGTCGATCTCGTTTGTAAATCGACATACTACAGCGCATCTCGCAGGTCTGCTCTCCCCGCTGGTTATTACTCCGAACAGCCACTTCGATCATTCCAGATTCAGAGTCTCTAAAATCACTATCGACCGATAGCACCTCACTTTCTGCATACAAAGTATCTCCGCCATAGACCGGCAACAACATGTCAATACATCCCCACTGCAAAATACTTTTCCTGCGGTTGTACGTTTTCCAGGTCATTCCCATCAGGCGTTGTACTATCAAAGTGGTATCTATTAGCGGCTTTTTAAACTCTGTTTGTGCGGCGTAATGGTTATCGAAATGAATCATTGCCTGGTTATAGGTATTGATACATTCTTCAACATTATCCTGCTGACTGATAGTAACCCCAGGCCGGTGATGAAATACTTGTCCGGGTTTAAAGTCCTCAAAATTTAGGCCATAGCGCTCCCTATAACGGTTATCACCAACTTGGATATAGGCACTAAAACAGAAGCGGGACATTAATACTCCTTATTTTAAATTCCTTTAAGGGACCTTTCCAATCTAACGTCTGCCTGCCAATTCAATCAGTCTTTGCGCTCTCTCTACTACGGGCATATCCACCATCCTGCCATCTACCACCAATACCCCATCCTTATTGGCTCTATACGCATCCACAATCCTTCGCGCTCGGTTAAGAGCTTCTTCCGAAGGAACAAACCCTTTGTGGATCCACTTCAGCTGCCGAGGGTGCAAGGCAATTTTTCCACTAAATCCCATTGCTGCCGCCCGACGGGTATCTTTAAGTAGGCCTTTGTCATCATCCAGCTGTAACCAGGGTCCATCCACCGCGGCAATATCGGCATAGCCAGCTGCTTGCAGGATACGCCCCCTTGCGTATATCAATGATTCCCAACTCATATCCGCCCCTACATCAGCCGCGTAATCAGCTGTACCAAAACCGATTGCCCGCACATTTGGCGCCCTGGCAATGTCGATGGCGTTTTGTAATCCTTTAGCGGTTTCAATCAAGGGGATTAAACTGACAGGCCGATCAATGGAGGCTGTCACCTCATTAAACCAAGCAATCTCCTCTGGTGATTCCACCTTCGGGATTAGAACGATATCCGGCAACTGCTCCAAAGCCAATACCAACAGCATGTCCTCCAGGCCCTGTTTACAGGCCAGTTGATTAATACGCAATGCGCGCTGTAGAGGAGTGGTAACAGGCATTTTAAAAAAATCGGTAACTATTTCACGCGCCACATCTTTCTGATCTGGCGCCACAGAATCCTCCAAGTCCACACATGCGACATCAGCCCCACTGCCCAAGGCTTTCTCGTACCTGTCTGAACGCGTAGCGGGTAAAAATAAAATACTGCGAAAAATATTAGCTTTCTCGCTCTCCATTATCTCCACCACCAACCTGCCAGAGGCACTTTATTAGTTATTTGGCTATTTCTTTTGCAACACACACGCACAATTAATTCACCCAAGCATATTAGCAGCCATTTATAACCTGAAATCAGATACCTATAAAAAGTTTGAAATCCGACCCCAAAAAACAATTGGCATAGCATTAAGGGGGGAGGTGAATGAACCTTAAAAATCTACAAACAAGCTGCTTTCCAATAACACCCACTATCTTTATCTGTCCTAAGATTGGTGATAATAGAATACAGTGACTGGTAGTTTATTTTATGCTCCCTCTATCTGGCGTACGAGTGATTGCTGTCGAGCAATACGGCGCAGGACCATTTGGAACTTTATTCCTCGCCAACTTAGGCGCTGAAGTCATAAAAATTGAAGATGTTTCCCATGGTGGAGATGTATCCCGCAGTGTCGGCCCATATTTCCTGCAAGGCGAGGAATCCGATAATCACAGCCTCTTCTTTCAGGGGCTTAACCACAATAAACGCAGTCTGTCCCTTAATCTCACGACAGAAGAAGGACAGAAAATTCTTCATAAGCTTGTTGAAACCGCTGACGGCCTGACTGATAACCTGCGTGGTGATGTACCAGAAAAATTGGGAATAACTTACCCAGCTCTGGAGCAAGTCAACCCGGCAATTGTCTGCGCACATCTTACTGCCTTTGGCAGAAGTGGAGAGAGGGCAACCTGGCCAGGTTACGATTACCCGATGCAGGCAGAAGCCGGTTACTTCAAGTTGACCGGAGAGCCAAGCGGCCCCCCTGCCCGCTGTGGTTTGTCGCTGGTAGACCTATCGACCGGAGTGGCCATGGCTCTCGGGCTGGTATCAGGCATTCTCAATGCCAGGAAGACAGGTAAAGGGAGGGATATCGATGTCAGTTTATTTGATAATGCACTGTATAACCTGAACTATGTAGCAATGTGGCAATTAAATGCCGGGCACAACCAGCAGCGACCACCTCGTTCCGCTCACTTCTCTTTAACTCCCTGTCAATTATATAGGACCAAGGATGACTGGATTTACCTCATGTGCAATAAGGAAAAATTTTGGACGGAGTTATGTAAGATTATTGGACGTTGCGAATTGATAACTGACCCCAGATTTTTAACCTTTAAGTCGCGCCTGAAAAACCGCGATCAACTCACTGAAATTCTGGACATAGCTCTCGCCGGAAAGACTACTGATGAATGGCTTGAGGTGTTTTCCGGACGTGTACCATCCGCCCCCATTTATGACGTTGAGCAGGCATTAACAAACCCTTTTGTCACAGAAAACGGGAGGATTCAGTCTATATACAGGAAAAATGGCGAGGAAATTAAAATTCTCAAACCGCCGATTCACTGTGACAATGAGTTACCGGAATTTAAACAGGCTCCAGAAATGGGTCAGGACAACTACAACATTCTCTCCGAGCTAGGATATTCTGCAGCAGATATTAAACAGTTGAAGAGCAATGGGGTTATTTAATTAGTCCAGTATGTCAAAGCTTTCAGCCTTAAGCTGAATTCGCAGAGACCGCCATTCATTTCTCGGTAGGGAGATAGGAACAATTACTTTAGTCGCATATTCCGCGACTCCACAATTGCCCTGATGCCGCCCAACCAGAAAGCGCAGGCGGGATTCCTGGGCAAAATCACAGCCGACAGAAACATTCTCCAGCGGTACATAGGTTTCGAGATTCACTTTCTGCAGAGCCATGCCCACAGAGCCGCGATAGGCCCGCATCAAACCGCCTACCCCTAGCTTGGTACCACCAAAATATCGGGACACTATTGCCCCCACATTGCCGATACCCTGTTTGAGTAACAGCTCCAGCATCGGGCGGCCCGCACTGCCACCAGGCTCACCATCGTCATCTGCCTGCATCACTTCCGGGTTGTCAGGGTTACCGATAACAACTGCCGTGCAATGGTGGCTAGCATCGGGGTATTTACTGCGAATCAGGCCGAGCTGGCCTTGAAAATCCGCCTTATCTTCAATTGGCCCTAACCAACAGATAAAGCGGCTTTTCTTTTCTTCAGTCTCACTGACAACGGGAAATGAGGGAATCTGATAAGTCACCGGCAAATTCATCCCAACGCTGGCTCTTCAGCCTTTCGTAAAGTGGCTGCAGCTTGGTTTGCCACACTTTATTATCCACCACCCCCACATGCTTACAGCGGATTGTGCCCTCGGCATCTACCAGGAAAGTTTCCGGAGCACCGAAAACACCCAAGTCGAGGGCCAGGCGCCCTTCCCTATCGGCGAGACTATAGAGATAAGGATTGTGGAATTTATCCAACCACTTGATCGCAGCATCATCCTCATCCTTCATATTGATCCCGATGATAGGGACGCCCTGTTCCGCCAAGGCATTCAGGTAGGGGTGTTCCACTCGGCAAGCTACACACCAGGTTGCCCAAACGTTGAGCAGATGAGGCCCCTTGGGCAGGTCGCCTTTTTGCACCAGCTGGCTGTTATCAGCAACCTTCTCAAGGGAAAAGTCTGGCACCGGCTTATTCAGCAGTGCCGAGGGCATTTCCTGTGGGTTCAGGTACAGGCCACGCCAAAAGAGCGTGGCCAACGCAATAAAAATAATCAGCGGCAAGAACAGTTTCAATCTGGACATAGCACCTATCCCAAAAACTACGCAGTAGCTACATTGCTTGAAATCGGCACCTGGCGAGCCGCTTTGGCCTTACGGTAGCGCTTATCCGCAACTGCAATACCACCGCCAATAGACATCAGCATGGCACCGAGCCAAATCCACACAACGAATGCCTTATATTGCAGGCGCACAGCCCAATCTCCACTGGGATTACTGCGATCCATCGGTTCACCCAATGCTACGTAAATATCGCGAAACAGGCCGGTATCGATAGCCGCTTCCGTCATAGTGTTGCCACCAGAAAAATAATTGCGCTTTTGCGGGTGCAATTCGGCTACAGGCTCACCGTTTTTACGGACGTGCAGTACTCCCTCAAAGGCACGGTAATTGGGGCCCTGGGCCAAGCGCACGCCGTCAAACCGGAAATCGTAACCAGCCATTTGGTAGCTGTCGCCGGCCCCCATACGCAGGTCCTCTTCCACACTGTATACCGTGGTCAATACAACCCCGAGTACCGCTACAGCCAAGCCGATATGAGCGAGGTGCATACCGTAATAACTGGCGCGCTGACGCCCTAAGCCGGCAACAAAAGATTTTGCATTGCGGGTCTTGGACACGATGTCGGCGAGGCTTGCACAAAATACCCAGGCGCCGACAAAAATCCCAAACACTGCGCCCCAATGATAATGATCAAACGCCAATGGCCAGACCAGGGCGATTACCAACGCTGCCAGGAAAGGCAAACGCCATGTGCTCAACAGTTTGTCCCAACGGCTGTCTTTCCAGTTTGCATGTACTCCCATACCCAGCAGTAAGCACAAGGCCACCATTAAGGGAACAAAGAACAAGTTGAAGAAAGGCGCTCCCACACTGATCTTGCCCAGGTTCAAGGCGTCCGCCACTAAGGGATATAGAGTACCGGTCAGTACCATCCCCATAATCAGGATCAGCAAAATGTTATTGCCGAGCAGGAAGGTCTCCAGGGAACGGAAGGAAAATACGCTGCGTGCGCTGACAGAAGGAGCACGCAGGGCAAACAACAATAAAGAGAGACCGACAACCAACGCCAGGAATCCCAGAATAAAACTGCCGCGCAGCGGGTCGGTCGCGAAGGCGTGAACTGAAGTAATAACACCGGAACGCACCAGGAAAGTACCCAGCAGGCTCAGGCTGAAGGCGAATATCGCCAATAAAATGGTCCAGCTCTTGAACAGGCCACGTTTCTCTGTCACAGCCAGGGAATGCAGTAGAGCTGTACCCACTAACCACGGCATCAGGGACGCATTCTCCACTGGGTCCCAGAACCACCAGCCTCCCCAGCCAAGTTCGTAGTAGGCCCACCAGCTTCCAAGGGCAATACCCAAAGTAAGGAATGCCCAGGCCACTGCTGTCCAGGGTCTGGCCCAGCGAGCCCACACTGCATCCAGCTGCCCTCCGAGCAAGGCCGCGATAGCAAAGGCAAAGGCAACCGAGAATCCCACATACCCCATATACAATAGAGGTGGGTGGAAGATCATACCGGGATCCTGCAACAGCGGATTCAGATCTGAGCCCTCCATTGGTGGGAATGGCAGGGTGCGGTCAAACGGGTTGGAGGTAAGCAGAATAAACAGGAAGAAGCCGATCAATATCATGCCCATCACAGACAGCACCCGAGCGGACAACTCTGGCGGCAACTGGCGGCCAAACATCGCAACTGCTGCCGCCCAACCAGCCTGAATCAGGAGCCATAAAAGTATAGAGCCTTCATGGCCACCCCAAACTGCGGTTACTTTATAGTAAACAGGCAGGATGCTATTGGAGTTCTTGGCAACGTAATTAACCGTGAAATCGCTCTGTACAAAGGCAACGGTCAGGCAGGCAAAGGCGATCAATACAAATGCAAATACCCCCAATGCCAAAGGACGTCCCGCGTCCATCCACAGGGGGCGAGAGGTGTAACTGCCGGCTATGGGCAAGGCCGCCAGGGCAATGGAAAGCAGCAGGCCTGCAACCAGTGCAAAATGGCCTAACTCAGGAGTCATATTTTCGCTCCATCAGTGCAGCCCTTGTGGGAAACCATACTTTCCGCAACTTCTGGCGGAGTATAATTTTCATCGTGCTTGGCCAGCACCTGGTCTGCACGCATAGTACCGTTCTGCATCAGCTGCCCGGTAATAACCGCAGCCTCACCTTCGGCAAACAGGTCCGGCAGGATCTTGTCGAATACAACCGACAACTCAGCTTCACCATCGGTAATAACAAACTGCACATCCAGGCTATCATCAGAGCGCTGCACACTACCCGGTACCACACAGCCACCCGCGCGAATACGCTTCTCAAAGGGTACTTCCCCGGCCGCAAAAGCGCTTGGCGCATAGAAATAATCCATATTTTCACGCATCGCATAGGTTACAAAACCCACTGCGACACTAGACAAGGTGACCAGGACAAGTACCAGGATCAGGCGTTGCTTGCGTACAGGATGCATTGTCTTAGTTGAACTCCATAAATTTAAGTTTTGATCTTGTTAGCTGGGTTGCGGTTTCGACCGGACAAACAACTAAATCTAAAACTGCGAGGCGGCACTGCCTATGCCGTCTCCTCCACAACTTGCCGTTCCTCTTTCATCCTACGACGGCGCTTCGCAATACGCTGCTGGTACTGCAACTCCCGCTGCAGGCGACGACGGGTAAGCAGAGGGTAAAGAGCCATAGCGGCAAGCGCGGAAAAAGTGATGGCGTAGGAAACCCACACATAGATGCCGTGCCCATCCATCGCCATAAAATCTGCAAAACTGGTAAATTGAAACTGCATATTATTTTCCCCCTGCCAGTTCCTGCTGTACCCAATTAGTGCGTATCTCACGACGTAGCAGCAGGGTGCGGGTGTGGGTCAGCAAGATCCAGGCATACATACAGTAGAAGCCGATAATCATTGTCAGCAGCGGATAGAACATGCTTGGGTCAATGCTGCTGGACTCTGTCAGGCGGATAGTGGCGGGCTGATGCAGGGTAAACCACCAATCCACCGACTTGTAGATAATCGGGATATTGACTGTGCCGACCAACGCAAGCAGCGCACAGGCTTTGTCAGCCACTTGCTCGCGGCTGACTGCCTGGGACAGTGCCATTACGCCGATATACAGGAACAGCAGAATCAACATCGAGGTGATACGTGCATCCCACACCCAGTAAGTACCCCAGGTGGGCTTACCCCATACGGCACCGGTAAAAAGGGAGATAAAAGTTAGCACCGCGCCGATAGGCGCTGCGGCCCGCATCACAGCAAAGGAGAGTTTCATCTTCCAGATAAGGCCAATAGCCCCACTGATCGCCATGATGTAATAACCGGCCAGGGCCAGGAAGGCAGCTGGGACATGAATAAAAATAATGCGGTAGCTATTGCCCTGCTTGGCATCTTCCGGAGCAAACCCGAGCCCCCACACAGTACCCACTGCCAACAGTACAACACTAGCCAGTGCCAACCAGGGAAGCCATGCACTGGTCTTCTGGTAAAACCAACGCGGCGAACCTAAACGGTGAAACCATTGCCAAGCCAAGAAGACCTCCGAATCAATTATCCAGGCTGATACGTATTGCCCCAGCAGCAGCGAGCGGGGCCAGAGCCGCAGCAGCAGCCAGTAGGGCCGCCAAAATCGCCAACTGTGCGCTGTAGGCATAGCCATCAATAGCCGCCTGTACCGCGCCGGTGCCGAAGATTAGCACGGGCACATACAAGGGCATAACAATTAGCGCCAGCAGTAAACCGGGGCGACGCAGAGCCACTGTAAGCGCCGCACCAATTGCACCAATCAAACTAAGGCTCGCCGTCCCCAGGAACAGCGAAATAAACAGGCAAAAATACCCCTCAGCGGGGAGGTTCAGCATCAGAGCCAACAAAGGCGACAAAAGTGCCAGGGGCAAACCGGTGGCTATCCAGTGCGCCAAGGACTTCGCCAACACGGCGAAATACAGCGGCTGTGGCAGCAGGGTTAGCTGCTCCAGAGTCCCATCCTCAAAGTCTCCGCGGAACAAACTTTCCTGGGAGAGCATGGTAGCGAGCAGGGCCATCACCCAGATCATGCCGGGGGCCATCTTCGCCAATAATTCGGGCTCCGGTCCTACCCCCAGGGGCAGAAGCGCAAGCACTGTGACAAAAAACAGCAGGGGATTGGCAATATCTGCCCGCTTGCGCAGGGCCAATAGCATTTCAATCCTGAAAAGAGCAATAAAGCCAGGGCTTATACGGGCACCACTCACCGGGGATTGGACATCAGTTGAAGACATGCGCTCCCCCCATATCGGCAAAAGATTCCTCGACCAAAAAGTCAGAAAGGTCAACGAAATCAAGCCCTGCCAAAGCCAAGGGCTGGTGAGAGGTCAGCAGGATGGAACCACCTTTTTCGATATGTGCGGACATCTGTTTTTCCAGCGCCGCCACCCCGGCAATATCCAATGCTGTTAAGGGCTCATCGAGAATCCACAGGCACGGCGCCTGCGGCAAGAACATACGCGCCAAAGCCACGCGACGATTCTGGCCGGCAGACAGGCTGTGGCACAGGCTATGTTCAAAACCGAACAGGTCTACTCTGTCCAAAGCCAGCAGGGCTGACTCATGATCCGCACCATACCAGGTGAGGTTCTCCAGGGGTGTCAGCCCCGCCCGTATACCACCACGATGGCCGATATATAGCAGGGACTCGCGCATGCTACGCAATGCCGTTGGGAATGGATTACCACACCAGAGTATCTCACCACTGAATTCACTGGCACTGCCAATCAAGGTGCGCAGCAGCGTAGTTTTGCCCGCGCCGTTACTGCCTTTCACCTGAATTGCAGCCCCTCCAGGGAGTGAGAAATCAAGGCCCTCAAACAAACGCCGGCCATCCCTTTCACAGGCGAGGTCGCGCACTTGCAATACAGCTGGGGACTTGGGAGTCACAGACATTGCTTAGATAAAACCACTCTGACGAAAATCTGATCGGCATTATACCGGCACTTGCACCAATTGCATGGTATTCAACACAACCTATCTCACAGGCTGTTGATTTCAAGCAAGGCCAAGCCTGAAATTGGACAGATATTTGTACGCTGGTATTGGCCCCGGTGCCTACCTCTGATATTTTCACACTGTCGTGAGGCGGTACCAAGTGCCGTATGCCCGGACGGATAAGGGCTGAAACTCTGCGGTCGACATCATAAGAAACTTCGATGTGATTCGGTGGCCAAACCAGCCCCGTTTGTAAGGATGCACGATAATGACTAGCCCTGCTGCTGAAGCCAGCCGCTGGCTCAATGCCAGCTCTCTGACCGGCGAAGATATCCTGATTAACCGCCAGCCCTTCCCATTCTTTGTAGCCCGGAAAGTTTTGAACGAGGAAATGATGTCCTCATTCATTGAGGACTTCCCTCATCTTAAGGGTGCTGGCTACTTACCCCATGAAAAGGATGAGTGCGGGGCTTCCATTAACTCTTTGATTACCCAATTTACCGACCCGAAATTTGCCGATACTATCGGTGAAAACCTGGGTATTGAAAAGCTCTCCCAATACCCGACTTATGTCTCCATCAGCCGTACTTTGAAGAAGCGCCACGGCAGGATACATACCGACGGTAAATCAAAAATCGCCACTGCCCTACTCTACCTCAACCCTGAGTGGACTGTAGATGGGAATGGCTGCCTGCGCTTTCTGAAGCGCATCGACGATTTTGAAGATACCGTTGCCCCTGAAGTCTCACCTGTTTACGGGACCCTTGCAGCCTTTAAGCGCGCGGAAAACTCTTTCCACGGCCACTTGCCTTTCGAAGGCCAACGATTGGTTATCCAGGTAGCTTGGTTGGTGAGTGCTGCCGACATGGAGAGGAAAGCCAAGCGCGGCAAATTGTCCCACAAGCTAAAGCAACTGCTTGGTTGGTTTGGTGGTAGACAAGGAAAAGATGCCGAAGGCACAGCTGGCCAGATGTAGCTGGCCTTCCGGAAAGCGGCCCCAGAGCCGCTTTCTGTCCACTGCGATCAACAATGAAATTTTTATCTTCACGCTTAAAGATAAAATTAAGCCCCATTCTCAAAGGCATAAACACTTCTGTCTTTTAGTGAAGGAAATTAAAATGCCCTTCCAGCTGGAATAAGCATCAATATACTTGCTCACCAACCAGCTCTTGTTACAGCTGCCCCTGAAAACACTTTTCGAGAAAACTATCTAAAGAAAGGAAACCAGGCAGGTAATTTTCCAGTCAGGTTGCACGGAGCATTATCAAATACCCCGTACACCCCTTAAAGCTATCAACTATTTATAGTTCTAATTTTCAAATTCATAATCCATTAACTCTCGCCTCAAGCGTATCTCCTCCAGTTTATCCTCCACCATCCTGCGCGCATCGCGCGGCGGCTGCGAGGTAGCCTGCCGTAGTACTTCAGTTGCAATTTGTGGAATGTCCACATTGTCAAAATCCATGTACTTTTCGTTAACGTTACCGCTCATACGAAACTCCATAATCTTGATCCGCGAAAGCAGAAATTTCCTTATTGCACTCAAGGTGCATCCGCAGATTAGCGATGTAAAACAACCGTGGTCAAGCAGAAATTTACACCTGAACAATGACAAATTGACTTCAATCAGAATTGAGCCTGGCAAGCGCAAAAGCATCCGCCAAATAGAACTTTCCCAATAGGAATCTAATAGGCCAGCCCCTTAAATTTATGAAAAAATTTCGGAAAAAGGCCAAACTAGAAACAGCGAGTAAAGTGGTAACTAGATAGCTTTCCTGTTACCTAGAGTGACAAGCTAAATGCCTCTGGCCGACATGGAATGCAGTTGGGAAAGGAAAAATTTACAAAGCAGGATGGCATGACATTTGTCGCCATACCGGATAGAATGGCCGCCCTCCACACCACAGTCAGCCATACAGCTCGACCAAAGTGCATGCCCCCGTCGGTTAACAGGATAAACCACGGACCTCCTAAGTCCGGACTGGTGGTTCGAGTCCACCCGGGGGCGCCATCTCCCAACACCCCGTGAGAGCTACAGGAATGCCTTACAGAGTAAGTGCTTTAGCCGAATGCATAAATAGCGCCAGGAACAGGCCCGCCAACAGCACCCCACCCCAAAACAGCCTAGCCTGACGGTTGATGTTCCGCCCGCGCTTTACACCTTCCCTAACAGCCTTTCCCATAGTACAACTCCTTTTGACTACCTGATTACCCGGCAACGATAGCAGCTTAGGCTCAAGCCGGCCTGAAACTCACCAATAGCTTATCGTCCGCCACAGGCAAGCTTCAAGACCAGAATAGACGAAGCCCGGCCAAAGCCGGGCATCGCCTATAGAAATGCAGTTACTGTTACTGCTTCTGCTTTTGTTTCTGCATATTACTGTTGCCATTGGTGCCGCTTTTATTGTCGCCACCTTGCATATTCATCATCTGTTTCGCCTTATCTTTGCCATGGTGACGTCCCATTTTATGCCACTCATCCTTAAACTTGGCCCAGAAAGACTCTTTAGGCGCATTGGTGCAGGCGGTGATAATCATTGGTGTCACCTTCTCGGTGCCTTCAATGTCCAACATATCCCCTTCTTCCTTACCTCGCTTTGAATATGCTGCAGCCCAGTAAACCGCTTTAGGCTTGATTTCATCATCTATGGCCAGGAAGTCTGCACAGGTCCAGTCCTTAGCTGGCTTCTTGGGATGGGAATCCGCAAGGGCAGCAGAAGCAGCAAGACTGGCAATTACCAAAGGAAGGATGTACTGCTTGCTTTTCACAATAAGATCTCCAAGGTATCCAGGGGTGTAACCCTGTGAATCAACTGCAGGTAATGTGCAATCCGCTCGCTTCCCAGGAGCTGGCAAGCTGAGACCAGCAATTCACAGCCCAGACTCAGCAACACCAGGCATTTCATGAACCCAGTCTCTAAACCAGTCCTATGACAGCGGAAACGCTAACCAGGGCACCCGATCAAAGAGTGCCTGGCCCATTGAAAGAATAGACGCATTTTTCATTTTTTGGCGCAAAAACGAAAAAACACCCACATCAACTGTCAACCAACCTCGATGAAGCCAAAGCCTAAGATAAGGGTTACAAACCAACGCTTAAATCGACATTAATTGCGGAAGCAGAAAGAGATATCGATTGCATACACTCCCTATAGGAGAATTCACCTACTCACTTTAACTGTTAATAGGCGCTATCAAGCTATTCAGTAGCCCTGTATATTGAATTTGTAGCCTCCCAGGACTGACTGCTACTTTCACCCCGCAAAAAGGAAACACCAATCCAGATAAACCATCCTATTTGTGTAATGCCAAATATTTCTGTGAAAATGTCATCTGGATAGATAGTTGCAATTCCAGCCATCCCCACTAACAACCCAAGAAAATTTAATGGGCGAGGAAAAACCTTAGCCTGCAATCCCACAATGCTGATCAAAAGAACCCAAAGTCCTCCCGCCAACTCATTACCTCCCCCGAGACTCTCAACCATCAGGTAAATAATTCCCCAAGCATCAAAAGCTTTTTCCAAACTGACTTCCATAATATCTATGACATAGGAAAGGCCAATATTTGCAATCATACCGCTCGCAACCACTAAGCCGACCCAAACAGCTCCAAACAGGGAACCTACGGCAGTAATAGCCCTACTCCTTCTCTTAAGCTTCTCATGTAAGCCAACCACTAAACAGCCAAGAAAAACTGCAAACACCAGATACATAAAAGTATAAACCACACTAAATTGAATCTGGTTCCCCTCCAGAAACATCATTTTTTCAGCGGGACTCCCTCCTGATGGAAATGCCCAAAAAAAACCAAAAAATAGAAATGCAGCAATATATAGAAAACCCATACATATTGCTGAAACCCCAGCAACCCTATCCATACTCTTCACCTATTTGCCTCAAAATAAATAAAAATACTTCCCCTAACCCAAAAACATCAAACAATTATCGAGCTGGTTCAATTATGCAGCCTAAATATCATCACTTGACAGCATCCTACCTCGGTGACAAGTCAAGTGGCCGCAGGAATAAACATCCATACCAACAAACAAAAGGCACAACCTGTACCATTGTTGATATTAGCGTCAAAACCCTAGAACCCTGCACTCCTCATGAGTCAAGCCGGATCCACCATAATGACCAACCCACGTTTCTGGCACAATTTATTCAACTTTTAGGCCCGAGGCCCTCCGTATAAACTTGCCACTAACTATAGGGAGCTACCAATAAATCCGAAATCACCTTACAGCTATCCTTATCAAGGACCGTAACTGGTGTAAGGTAGGGGTGGATTAACAGTTCTCGGTAGATACTTTCACAACTTCCAGTAGTCACATCCCCCCTCAGGCACTCTCCCCATGACTTTCTGGATGGGACGCAACCCCATAGCAACCATTAAGAGAAAAATATTAAAAAGACCGGAGTAAGGTGAAACACCATAGAGGGTTTCGACTACAGCTAACGAATAATAGCTTGAGGTAAAGATTAAACTATGACGACTATTTGATTCGAAAAAAATACAACCTTTATATGCTGTGCATTTTTTAATGCTGCCTATGCAGGCTCAATTTTTAAACTCTAACCACTACTGTTTTAAAACGAGGCATTCAACTTAACCATTAGCTTAAATTGGCCCCACATCCTCATGTGAACCCACCCATAACACTTTTCATATAATTAACCCTCCCCCCAAACTTTATTATTTCTACCTCCCTATCAGAAAGATCATTTCTCAACCATATAGTCCTATTTTTGGTAAGATTCCTAAGCTCCAAAAACTCATTATCTCCGGTGCAACTCATGAGATCAAAAAACTGAAGCTTATCCCCCTCACTAAACACGTCATAGTCGCCTTGGCTTCCCAAAGTTAATATCAAAACCCCATGGTCAATAAGATTTTTTCGATAATGCATAGTTACACTTTTTGCAATCACACAACGCACACCCAAAAAGCGCAATGTAATAGCCGCATGCTCTCTCCCAGATCCATACCCCAAGTTATCCCCCGCAACAAGGAAAATATCCTCTTCAACTTCCTGTGCCCGGTCATAAAAGGTGTCATCAATCCGGGACAATGCATGGCGACTCAGTTCTGGCACATTTGACCACAAGGGCAGCGCCTCAGCACCACCGGGGATAATATCATCCGTAGAAATATTATCTTCCAGCTTTAACAATACTGGCCCAGCAATAACACTGAGCATTTTACCCAAAACAGGTAGTGACTTAATATTAGGCCCTTTCTTCAACTCTACTTTTACCGGAATTTCCTGAGGAGGCTCCATTAGCGGCCGCATATCCATTAAAGTTTCCGGCTCTTCGAAGTCAGGATAACTCATATCCAAACTTCTGGGATCAATAATTTTCCCAGTGAGAGCACTTGCAGCAGCGGTTTCTGGACTACACAAGTAAACCTGATCCTCCTTTGTACCAGAGCGACCAGGAAAATTGCGTGGTACCGTTCTAAGGCTATTGTGCCCACTTGCCGGTGCCTGCCCCATGCCAATACAGCCACCACAACCGGTATCATGCAGATGCGCACCCGCGCCAATTAATCTTTCAAGGTCACCACTTTTAGTCAACTCATGGAGTACCTGCCGTGAGGAGGGGTTAATATCAAAGGACATCTCGTCCGGTACATATCGCCCCCCAACTATACGTGCTGGTATAGAAAAATCACGCAAGCCCGGGTTTGCCGAAGAGCCAATATAACTTTGGGAAACCGGTCTTCCACTTACCTCTCGCACCTTGACCACCTTATCTGGTCGCGAGGGGCAGGCAATCATTGGCTCAATCTCAGACAAATCAATAAATTCCTCCTCATCATAAGTAGCCCCCTCATCGGCGCCTAACTCGATGAAATCCTCCTCCCGAGACTGCTGACGAAGAAAAGACCGGACCTGCTCATCAGAAGGGAACACACTGGTAACTGCACCCATTTCATGGCCCATATTGGCGATTACATGCCGATCCATGGCTGTTAAGCTCTTCAAGCCCGAGCCACGATACTCAACGATTTTATTCCAGCAGCCTTTAATCGTATATCTTCGCAGCAATTCTAGAATAATATCCTTTGCGCTAACCCAAGGCTGCATCTTTCCATCTAAATACACTCCTAAGATTTTTGGCATCACTAATGTAAGCGGGCAGCCCATCATGGCTAAGGCAACCTCGATACCACCCGCGCCCATTGCCAACATGGAAAGGGAACCCGCAGCACAAGTGTGACTATCAGCCCCAAGCATCGTTTTTCCTGGAATCCCAAAACACGACATATGCACTGGGTGGCTAATCCCATTCCCTGGCCGGGAATACCAAATACCAAATTTTCGACATGCACTATGCAGGAATACATGATCATCCCCATTCCTATGATCTGCTTTTAAAATATTATGATCTATATATTGAGCACAGAGTTCTGCTTTTACGGACCGCGCCCCTAAAGCTTCAAGCTCCAGCATGACCAAGGTACCAGTAGCATCCTCACTAAGAACCTGATCAATTTTAAGCTGTAAGACCTCCCCTGGAGCCATTACTCCACTAACCAAGTGGCTTTCAATCAATTTTTCAGCAAGATTCATCCTGCTCATATTCCTATTCCCCACCCTAAAAAAACCTACAATCTTAATTGGAGAATAAGCTCTTTAAAGAAAAACCCCTCATTAAATAAAGAACGTTAAAGCATATAAAAATAAAATTGTGGACAAATCTACATATACAGAAGCTCCTGTACCCACCCCATAAAAACCAAAAAGGAAATAATTCTAAATTACCTTGGTTTCGGAAAATAAGTGCAATTGGTAAAAGAGTGATCAGCTTGAAGACCGAAGGGGCCACCAGAAACTACGGCGTCTTGCTGGGTAACGAAGGGCCCCGCGCTGGTTCCTACTACTGTACCTCAAAGTTAATCCTACGCGGCGCTGCTAAACTGGTGCATGAACTGTTCGCAGAGCCAGACAGGAGGCTCACCTTATCAGTGGCGGACCCATTTCTCGACAGCTTCGACTCAAAGGTAGAGATCATGGATATGAAGAAAGTACTAGAAGACTTCGACGCTGGATACAATGAGGCCTTCAACCGAGGGGATGCTACGGCGTGCGCCGCATTCTTCACTGAAGATGTCATCTTGCTGGCACCTGAGCAGCCGATGACACGCGGCAGAAACGCATTTGAAGAGACTTACCAATCTCGAATGGACGAAAGCAGAGGTGGCATTCATAGTAACAGACTCGTGGAATATGGCGTTGAGGGTGACCTCGCCTATCAGATAGGAACCTTCTCCATTGCGGACACAAACCCGCCCGAGCAGGGTAAATTCGTCAACATTTTGAAGCGTCAAGCCGACGGGACATGGAAAGTTGCCGTTTCCATTTTCAATAGCGATAAGCCCTAGCAAAATGCATTACTGCTGCCACCAAATGCGCCACAGAGGACCGAAGCTTTATTACCTGTGACGGTTAAAAGCCTTCATTGATTAGTAGCCCCAACAATTTTGCATTGTACTCTTGAGCAAAACACTTATTGTACTGATGAAGCCCTATATCTAACACGACATCTTTTTATAATGCCCCCACTGCCACAGAAAACGCAATATTTGGAGCGAACACCTCTAACTCCCCCTCTAGAGGATACTCAGGTTTTCCAGGAACAACACATCCCTCTTCAGGAATACAAACTTCTACCAGCTGAAACTACCGGATCATTGGCTATCGTAATCGACTTGTTACTTTTAGACACCTCGCCCCAATCCCATGCAACAGCTCCGGTAAATAAAGAAAAACCCAAGAAAAATTTACTTCTTATGCCGGTGTTCTTTATTGCCCACGCCTTTGATTATTAAATTTCATACTCGAACCGGCTGCCAGCACTTGGCGACACTAGGAGGGTTTGATTACCACTCCGCCTTGTGTACCAGAATCATCGCAATACGAACAGTATTTTGTACTGAACAATAACCCGGAAATACTACTGTAGTTATTACTGACCGTGGTAAAACTAAACTGTGCAGTGATGGTTATTTTCGCCGTGCTGTCGTCAGCAGAAGCGAATAGAGTGGAGCTGTTTGGAAGGCTGGTGATACCGAATTGATTCTTGGGCAGGCTGTGTAGACCCTGTACTTCGACTAAATCGGTTTTCACGCATTTAGCTCTTACCCTGCCGTTTTCATTTTGGAAATTATCGACAATAAGCAGCGCAAAATAATGATTGCCCCGCTGTAATAAATTTTTCCTTTAGAACAGTTGTAGCTGTTAACCAGCAATTCAATATCACTTCCCCCGGCAGGGATCTGGCTATAGGCGCGAGCTGCCACGAGCTTCTTTGCCCAGCACAAACCAGCTAGGCGTATTTCTTAAAAGATAGTGGGAGTAGATAGGCTGGAAACAAAAAAGCCCGGCATAAACCGGGCTTTTAGAAGATGGCGGTGAGGGAGGGATTCGAACCCTCGATGCCTTTCGACATACACACTTTCCAGGCGTGCTCCTTCGGCCACTCGGACACCTCACCAAATTGTTACCCTTGAGGAGGGTAATCCGCCTTACAGCGGGTCTCTCTCATTTGCTAAATCTTCAAGGAAATCAGGAAGATAGCTTCTGTCTCGTCGAAAGAGCGCGCACTTTACCCAAATGTTTCCCCATGTGCAAGCCCTTATTGTGCATTCCAAGTCGAAAAATACTCATCAACCTGTAAATCCGGCGCCTCGCGGGGAGCTTTGCCTGGGGTTCCACAGTAGATAAAGCCATCTATTTGCTCATTTTCACTGAGACCAAGCCCCTCAGCTACCACAGGGCTACCCCCCAGGGGGCCTGTACGCCAGTAGATACCAACACCTTCGGCATAGGCGGCAGTGAGCATTGCCTGTACAGCACCTGCGGTGGACATATGTTGCTCCAAAGGGGGGACTTTGGGGTGCTCCTGCAGGCGAGTGATCGCGACAATGATTAAGGGAGCACGCAGTGGCATGGCCAAAGTGCGCTGGCGCAGGGCCTCAGACAAGGGAATATCCTCAGCCTGCTCAGCCGCCTTTAGGAAGATCTCTCCCAGGCGATTGCGTTCGTCGCCCTCAATTAATAGGAAACGCCAGGGGCGAAGGCCGGCGTGGTCCGCTGCACGCAAAGCAGCGCGAAAGATGTTCTGGCGCTGCTGCTCACTTGGGGCTGGCTCAGTTAGCTTACCCGTTGAGACTCTGTTATGCAGGGCGGTCAGGGCATCCATCGTTATCTCCAGTTAAAGTCCAAGCGCGGAGTGTACCCTAACCAGCGCGTATAGCGCATACGCGCACCCGGTATAAAACCCCACTAAAAACATCGGTTTTTTAGCAATCTGGCTTTTGGAGGAGTACACTTCGCTCAGTAAACCACTGCGCAGCCTACGGACCCAGCGAAGATTGGGCCATCCTATCGCCTGCTCGCGGTATGTATACTTCTGCTACACGGACAAAAAGATAACCACAAATGCAGGACCAGATTGAGGGGAACACAGATCGGGGGATCAGCCCCCATTACTCTACTTATTTCCGTACCTTAATTTGTTTTGCGGCTACGGGCACCCTGGTCAATACTGTCGACTGGTCCTCTCCATGGCAGCTGGACAAGCTGCTTACCGCTGGCACAGCTGTATTATTGCTCGTGTACTGTGCGTTTGCCCAATTCCTACTTTATAAATCTCGCGATAAAAAAGCTTATAAAACCCGACGCTGCCTCTCATTTATCGATACCATTTTTGTCGGGATTACGATTGCACTGGCCAATTTCAGCATGCTGCCGTCGTTGCTATTTGTCACTGTGGTGCAGCTCAATGCCCTTACCCAAGGGGGTGGGCGCAAGTGGTTCGAGCACAATACAGGCCTTTTGGTTGGGGTTGTGCTCGGGTACCTGATGCACAAGCCGGCATTGCTGATCAACGCAGATCTCACTATAAGTACAGTAAGCTTGATAGGTATCCTCGCCTATTTGTGTGCCTATGCATTTTTTACCCACCGACAAATTAGCCAGCTCAAGGAAGCTAATCACACGCTGACTACGGAGCAACGCATAAATAAAGTACGCTCCTACAAGCTTTCCAAGTACCTGCCACAGCGCTTATGGCGTTCTGTAACCACTGGCGATGAAGAGGCGCTGACCACGCAACGCAAGCTGCTGACCGTTTTCTTTTCCGATATCAAGGATTTCAGCCAGCTTACCGAAGAGCTGGAGGCTGAAACCTTTACCTTATTGCTCAACAATTACCTCTCGGAAATGGCCCGTATTGCAGGCCAATACGGCGGTACTATCGATAAATTTATCGGTGATGCAGTTATGGTGGTATTCGGGGATGATGAGAGCAAAGGACCTAAATCCGATGCTCTGCGCTGTGTAGCCATGGCCCTAGCAATGCGCAAGCGGGTTCGTGAGATGAAACAGGAATGGTACAATAAAGGAATCTCACGGCCACTGCAGGTTCGCATGGGGATAAATACCGGCTATTGCACCGTGGGTATTTTTGGTACCGCAAACTATCAGTCTTATACCGTGATGGGGACCCATGTAAACTTGGCTTCACGCCTGGAGGGCGCTGCCCAACCGGGGGAAATCCTGATTAGTCACGAGACCTGGGCCATGATTAAACACACAGTTATGTGCCGGGACAAAGGCCACATCACAGTGAAAGGTATCAGTACACCGGTCAAGGTTTACCAGGTAACTGACTTGCGTAAAAACCTCGGCGGCCAACAGAGTTATCTGGAAGAGCACGCCCCCGGTTTTTCCATGCATCTGGATCTGGATAAGATACGCAATTACGACAAAAATAAGGTGCTGCAATCCCTGGAAAAGGCAACCTCCAACCTCAAAAGCAAAGTCATTATGTAAATTACATGGTGGTATGCATGCGTATAGCCAGGTTGCCCATGATCCACGCAGTACCCACCACAATAATTAGCAGAATCAGCGTAGAAAAAAGAATCAGGGCCAAGTTATCCCGCCCTTCCCTTCGCGTGGTGACATTCAGGAAACACTTAAGCTGCACCGCCAATTGAGCCACTCCGAGCAAGCCAACCAATAACAGCACACTTTTGTTTTCCCGTCCCACGGCAAGGACTGCCCAGAACGCAGCGAGCGTAAGCACTACCGATAACACATAACCGGTCAGATAAGTACGCAAATGGGCAGCATAACCAGATTTTTCAGCCATATACCCACCCACCGAAATAAACTATGGAAAAAATTCCAATCCAGATCAGGTCCAGGAAATGCCAAAACAGGGCTAAGCGTAGGAAGCGCAGTTTTATAATATCCAGCATACCCTTTTTCCATACCTGCGCAATCAGCACCAGCATCCACAAACAACCGAAACTGACATGCAGGCCATGCAGCGGCACCAGACCAAAGAATGCGGAGAGATAACCACTGCGCTGGGGTACCCCACCCTTCTCCGCCATTTGCGAGAAGTCATACAATTCCAATGTCAGGAAGCCAAGCCCCAGAAGCAAAGTAACCACCACCCAGAAAAGAAAGCTGGCTTGGCTACGCTGGTGTTTCATGGTAACTGTGGCAATACCCACGGTGAGACTACTGGTAAGGAGCAGCATTGTTTGCGCAAACAGGCTGCCAAAATCGAATAGCTCCCTGGGCCCCGGCCCACCTGCTGTCGCACCAATCATAGTGATGTAAATAGCAAAAACGACCCCAAAGAAAATCAGGTCGCTCATCATAAATACCCAGAACCCGAAGACCACCATATCCGGGTCTTTATGGATCGCCCCAGGCAACTGACCTGGGTTTACATTTGGGTTACTGGTTGAAGGATTTCCGTTCATTTGTCAGCCTAGTGCTCCAACTTGGCATACCCAACATTGGCCGGGGTGTTTTCGAGATCCCTGCCAATCGCCCGGCTCTTTTTCACCTGCTCCAGCCACTTTTCCGTATCTTTCTGTACTTGGCTCGCTGGAATAACCCGTTCACTGTCCCAGCGGAAAGTGGAGGCTATTACTGCAACAATAATGGCCAGGGCCGATACCAGAGCCAGCCACCAGATATACCAGACCAGGGCGAACATCAGGATGCCGCTCAGCACGCAGAGGATAAATCCGAGGGGATTGTTCTTCGGCACCTCGATATCACGGTAAACTTTTGGAGGCAGATAGGCCCGCCCCTGCTCCTTGGCCTCGGTAAATTCATCCCGATCAGTAACCCTGGGCAATTCGACAAAGTTATATGAGGGTGCCGGTGCCGGAATCGACCACTCCAGGGAGCGACCATCCCAGGGATCCCCAACTGGAACACGATTTTTATCCCGGTCTTTCAGGCTAACTACCAGCTGAACCACTAAGCTGATTAACGCGCACAAAACCACCATAGCGCCAACAAACGCCACCAACATATATGGTTTGAAGGTGAGATCCATATAGCTAAACGAGCGCCTTGGCATCCCCAGTAAGCCAGCACCATAGAGCGGGAAAAACGTCAGCATAAAACCGAGCACCCAGAGAAATGCGGACCAGCGCCCCAACCTGTCATTGAGACGAAAACCAAATGCTTTTGGGAACCAATAGTTATACCCGGCAAGCAGTCCGAACAACACTCCCGGAATTAGCACATTGTGGAAATGCGCTACCAGGAACAAGGTATTGTGTACTTGGAAATCCACTGTAGGGTTGGCCAGGATCACACCAGATAATCCGCCAATCACGAATAAAATCAAAAATCCGATGGAATAAATCATCGGCGTCGTAAAGCGAATTCGCCCCCGATACATGGTCGCCATCCAGTCATAAACCTTTACGCCAGTGGGCACCGCAATCAACATGGTGGCAATCCCAAAAACGATATTGATCGTGGGGCTCTGGCCCATAGTAAAGAAGTGATGCAGCCATACGGTAAAACTCAATACGGCAATACTCATAGTGGCAATTACTAACGATTTATAGCCATAGAGTCGTTTTGCGGAAAAGGTGGAGAAAACCTCAGAGAAAATCCCATAAGCCGGAAGTACAAGCAGATAAACCTCGGGATGCCCGAACAGCCAAAACAGGTTGGCATAGTTCATCATATTTCCACCAAGGTCATTGGTAAAAAAGTGGAAGTCGAGGTACCTATCGAAACCGAGCATCAGCGCCGCCACGCTAAGCGGTGGCATAGCAAATATCATCAGGATGGAGGAGCAGAGTACCGTCCAGCAAAACATCGGCATCCGGAAAAATTTCATCCCGGCAGCACGGCACTTGATAATCGTTACTGTAAAATTAATACCAGTCAGGGTGGTACCCGCCCCTGAAAAAACAATGGCCCACACCCAGTAATCCGGTCCTACACCGGGATTAAAATCTGCGCCTGTATAGGGCGGGTAGGCAGACCAACCGCCTGTGGAAAACTCCCCTACCACCAAGGAGACCATCAAAAGAATCCCGGATGAAACGGTGACAGCCAAACTGATCTGGTTGAGCACCGGAAAAGCAACATCCCGAGCTCCAATTTGCAGTGGCATTACAAAGTTGACCAAGCCAACTACAAAAGGCACAGCAACAAAAAATATCATGATTGTGCCGTGGGTGCTGAACAACTGGGCAAAGTGGTCAGCGTAGAGGAAACCATCAGGAGCAGCGGCCTGCTGTGCCCGCATTACCATTCCCTCCAGCAAACCACGGGTCATCATCACCAGTGCGAACACAATATACATGATGCCGATTTTTTTATGGTCTGTGCTGGTCAACCACTCAGACCATAGAGGCCCCCATGCCCGGAACCAGGTCAGCAAACCAAGAATTGCGACAGTTGCGATAATAACAATGCTACCCGCTGTACTGGCAACGGCCTCACTAACAGAGGGATCAGTAATCAGTTTGCTAAAGACGAGGGAGTCCCAATCCAGTTTCCCCAACCAGCCGTGCTCATTCATGGCTGCGCTCCCTCCACTTCCTTCTCCCGCCCAAATTTCTCAGTACCGGGCTGCTCCTCAATACTGAGTGGTTTACCGGAGTGGTAGCGCATCACAATGTCATGGAAAAGCCCGGAGTCCGGAAGCGTGAAATATATGGCCTGGGCGGGCATTTGTGCTGTCGCCAATTCTTTGTGTGCCTCCTCACGGGTGGTACGTGTGGCCAGGCGATTGTAAATATCCATATCCAGCGCAATACCTGCGGAGCGTACCTGTGACACCCAGGCCTGAAAATCCGCGTCATTCTTGATCAGTACATCAAATTTTTGATCAGTAAATCCTTTGCCGGTGAATTGGGTATTTTCTCCCTGGGTTTTACCGGTTTTGGTGGCAATAAAATTGAGCTTGGTGGTCATTCCTGGCATCACATAAATTTGACCCGCCAATGCCGCAATAAAAAATGACTGCATCACCGTATCACTGGTCAGGGTCATAGATACTGGTGTGTGCACCGGAATGACCAGTTCCCCCACTGTGGCGATTTTCAGCTCGGGATAAATAAACAGCCATTTCCAGTCCAACCCCACCACTTCCACCCTGACCGGCGGTACTACCCCTTCAATTTCCTTATAAGGATCCAGGCTAATTGTAGCGCGCCAAAGCATCACGGATAGAACCAGGATCACCAGAAAAGGGACACCCCACATAACCACTTCCAGTGGGCCATAGGACTCCCACTTAGGCGTATAAATACCGCTGCCTTTCTTGCGCCGGTATTTTATGAGAATAATTGGGACCAGGATAAAAACCGGCAGGACAGCCACCATGGTGAGAGCTGTAGCCCAGAAGAAGTGGGTTTTCTGTTCGTGGGCCACCGGGCCCAGGGGCATCAGGAAGCTTTCTGCGGCAATGGCTGAATTTGTACACAGCATACCCAGGAGCAAGACAGAAAGGCCAAATACAAGCCAAGGCAATAGGCGGAAACCCCATAACCATTTCCGCTTTTGCGGTAGCCCTACGAGCACATCAACTTTCCAATCCATTGTAAAGCCTACCGACGATAGGATTTCGCTGGCACCCACATCAGGCTACCGGCTATACCAGACCCGCTACTCACTCATCGCATTTATAAAACAAAGTACTTCCAGTACTTGCAACGTGATGCTTTACGGCTCGTCTCACCAGAATAGCTGAAGAAACTGGGCTTTAACTTCCAGTACTCTCCCACTGGACGAAGTTTCTGGCGGACAATTACATTTATTCTGCAGCGGTAGGTGATCTACCTTAGAAAACACCATCCTTCATCATTTCCTGAATCACTGTCTCAATATACTCTCGCGCATCTCCCTCCCGTGGCCGGCGTATTTCTCCATCTACATAGTTAACCAGGAAAGTCTCAGACTGTATTGACCAATACAGCTCTTCGCTCGGGGATATATATAAACGGGTTTCCACTATGGCAACTTGGGAGTTGGATATGTTTCTGTTCGGTCGTTTGAACTGAATCAATTGAGTAATAAGCAGAGTATCAAATTGATATGCCGCCAGCACCTGGGCAATCTCTTTCATGGATGGAATATTTTCTCCTGTCGCGAAATCGCTCCATGCGTAAGCCTCCAGCTCATAGCGTCTCAATTCCTCTACCCACACATCCTCAACATAAATCCCGACAATTGGGCGAGGCTCCAGGGTATAGGCCAGCACCAGAGTTTTCCCCAATGGACGCCAAGAAATATGAGGCGAGTGCCAAGTATGAGTGACAACTGTCCTGGCTGGATGGCAACCATACAAACTAAGACAGAATAGAAGGAGCAAGACTACCCGGGAAGCCATCATCTCTACCCTAAAACGAGATACGACTGGTGAATTGAGTGCGCCAAACCGAACCATAGGCCCCATCCTTATCCTCCCGAGTGCCATACAGGGCCTCCACACCAAATAACCACTGAGGCGTTGGGGTCCAGGTCAGGTTAATACTGCTGTATTGGGTTTCCCGGAATGCGAAGCCAGGTTGAAAATCGAAATTATCTTGCTGTACCAGTCCATAAGTGGCAGCGGTATATAGACACGGGGTCCACCAGTGCTGGTAACCGATATACCAGGCAAGTGTGGGAATAGCCTCCAGCCGGTTTTCATAAAAATCGTAAGAGGCATCCGCAGGAAAATCATTCAGAATTCCCCCATACCCCGCTCCATAACTAACAGAATATGAAATAAAATCGGGGGCTAAGCGCCCAGGCAAATCTATAGCACCGCTTAAATTTACTCCCCATCCGGTATCTGAAACAGTGGACTGTGGTTCTCCACTACCACGTAAATCCCGCAATATAAAACTGCCTTGAAAATTTATGTGATCTGTTTGAGAGATAACGGCGACTACGGCATCGGGCCAACGCGAAACCTCCACAGCCCCCTCAAAAACCCGCTCATCGGGCGCTTCCAGGGCAACCTCCAAAGTGAGTGTCGGATGGTAAACTCGCTCCCAACGTACAATTGGGTGTCGTAAAGAAGGCAGTGAGTTTGGCCCCTCATAATCCAGTGTATTTGGCCAGGAATTGAGATTAGTAAATGTGGACCAGTCCTGACCGAGCAGTAAGCTCCCTCCAAGGAAGATATCACTTACTCGCCCATAGGCCTTACGCAACTGTAATATTGGTTCTGCAACGCTAAAATCCCGCAGGAAATCCATTGTCATTTCTGTGCTGATTTTCCGCCCACCCCAAGGAGTGCGTGTCTCAAATTTCAACCTCGACACCTGCACAGAAACGTTGGTTTGGCCGTCCTCCCCCTCTGCAGCGGTGCGGTCGCTGGTAACAATCGCACTGGTGATGAACTCTGCCGGGCTCACAATAGCGCCGGTATCATAATTCGCATCCAGCTCCGCAAAGCCACTAATTTTGATCCTTGTACCCCGTCCCGTTACCTGGATAGAGCCGGGCCAGTCGGTTGGTGCTTCTGCAATTGCAGACTCCAGTTCGCTTGGAGATATCTCGGGGTGATGATCCTTTAAGCGCGGCGGTAGGGATGGGTCTTCCGGTATGGCACGGCGCAACTCTTCAACCTGCTGCCGCAGGGTATCAAGAGCCGCTTTTTGGCGTTGTATTTGCGCCTCTTGTTCTTCCAGCTGGCGCTGCTGGTCTTCTATAACACGCAGCAGCTGGTCGGCTTCAACATAGACTTGAGTAAAAGAGGGCTGGGAAAAAAAGGTCAGGATCGCAAACACAATCGCAGTAGGAACCGCAGGGGATTGTGTATTGATTTCCATGTATACGGCTTGACTCCATCTCCCTAGGGGCCGGCCTGCTCAAATTTCAGCAGTTAGTAAATTTCCCACAGTTTGATTCAAGAAAGGGTAGTCCAAGACTTAGCGGCACTGTTAATCACCCGCTATTAACCTTAATACTTCCGGGTAAAAATCAGTAAAAAAAAGAAAGCTGCGTCACATATTGACCCGACAGATGTCGGGCCAAAGCAAACCGAAAAATACTATTGGCGGGCAAAACGGGGGGGCAGCGGTTTCTCGATCCGGGTGGAGCGTAACGGGTTGATATCCAGGCCACCACGGCGGGTATAGCGGGCACATACAGTCAGCTCTGAAAACTCCGCCAATTGCTGCAGATCGCAAAAAATCCGCTCGACACAATGCTCGTGGAAATCCTGGTGTTCCCGGAAAGAAATGATATAGGCGAGTAGCGCCTCACGCTTCAATGCCGGCCCCCTGTACTCCACCATTACAGTAGCCCAGTCCGGTTGACCGGTAACCGGGCAGTTGCTGCGCAACAGGTGGCTATAGAGTATCTCACTAATATCCTCCTCACTCTCGTCCAGGGCAAGCAGGGATGGATCCGGCTGGTATTGCTCCACCAAAATATCCAGGTCATCCAGGCAATAACCCTGGGGCCTTTCTACCGCTAGGGCGGCATCCTCCACATCCAGCAAATTCACCTCGACTGCAGTGCCAACAGCGGCACCCAGATCCCGCGCCAGGGTGTCCTGTACCAGGCGCCAGGATTCAAACTTGCTCTGGTTGAAAGAGTTCAGGTAAAGCTTGAAGGATTTGGACTCCACCATGCAGGGGCTTTCTGCTGGAAAACTGAAGCGCGCCACTGCAACCTGTGGTTTGCCCTTCGAATTCAACCAGGACAGCTCAAAACCCCACCATTCATCCTCCCCAAAAAAAGGCAAGGCGCCGGCAGACAAGCCCAACTGTGCGCGGGAGATAGAGCGCTGGATCGGGTGTAGCAACTGCGGGTTGTAAGTGGACTCATAAGTGGTCTCCCGACCCAGCGGGAGGTTCTGCCAATCTTCTCTGTTCATAATCAACCTCAATGCCTTAATCGCTTGCCGTGGCTCATCAGGTAGAGCCCCCAGCTGGCGAGAAGTGCAATAAATGCCAAAACCCCAACAAACGCCCAAGCCACACTGATATCCGAAACCCCAAGTATCCCATAGCGAAAAGAATTCACCATATAGAGGATTGGGTTGAGTTTCGACAGTCCCTGCCAAAACGGCGAGAGTAGCTCAATAGAGTAGAAAACACCCCCCAGGTAGGTCAGCGGGGTCAGAACAAAAGTGGGAATAATTGAAATTGCATCAAAACTATTGGCATAGATGGCGTTGATAAATCCCGCCAACGAAAAAAGCACTGCGGTCAGAAATACGATAGCCATGGTAACGCCAACATGCTCGACACTCAGCGAGGTAAAAAACATCGCCACCAGGGTAACAATCAAACCAACAATCAAGCCCCGCGCCACACCACCGAGTACATATCCGGCCATCACTGCCCAGTTGGGCGTGGGCGACACTAAAAGCTCCTCAATACTGCGCTGAAACTTGGCACTATAAAAAGAGGAGACTACGTTGGCGTAAGAATTGGTGATGACCGCCATCATAATCAGGCCCGGCACCACAAATTCCATATAGGGGTAACCGCCCATATCTCCGATCCGGCTTCCAATCAGGGAACCAAAAATCACAAAGTACAGGGACATGGTAATAACCGGTGGCACCAACGTTTGTGGCCAGATACGCATAAACCGGCGTATCTCGCGGCGTAAAATCGTACTGAATGAAATCCAGGTTAATTTGCCGCTCACTCGTCCACCCCCTCCATTTTTTCCTCGGACAACATGGAAATAAATAGCTCCTCCAGGCGGTTGGCACGGTTGCGCATACTGGTCACAGTAATGCCCTGGGATTTCAACTCAACAAATACCTCTGTCAGGGACTGCCCTTTCTCCACCGTGATTTCCAGAGAGTGATTATCCAACAGACCACACTCAAACCCCTGAAGCCCTGGCGCCTTATCCAGGTATTCACTGCAATCGAGGATGAATGTCTCACGATTGAGGGTTTTCAACAGAGACTTAATTGAGGTATTTTCCACAATAGTGCCCTTGTCGATAATGGCGATATTGCGGCACAGGCTCTCAGCCTCCTCCAGGTAGTGAGTGGTAAGAATAATGGTGGTGCCCTGAGCATTGATCTGTTCCAGAAAGGCCCACATAGAGCGCCGTAACTCAATATCTACCCCTGCAGTGGGTTCATCGAGAATCAATAGTTTCGGCTCATGAATCAACGCTCGCGCAATCATCAGGCGGCGCTTCATACCTCCGGACAACATACGTGCCTGGGTGGCCCGCTTGTCCCATAATCCCAGTTGCTTGAGGTACTTTTCAGTGCGCTCTTCCGCCAATTTGCGCGGCATCCCATAGAAGCCACCCTGGGTAGCAACGATATCAAACACCTTCTCAAACTGGCTGAAGTTGAACTCCTGTGGCACTACGCCAAGCAGTCGCTTGGCGGCTGGGAAATTACTATCGATGTCGACCCCGAAGATAGAGACACTACCCGCAGTCTTACGTACCAGCGAGCAGATAATACCTATAGTTGTGGACTTACCTGCACCATTGGGGCCCAGCAGGGCGAAAAAATCCCCCGGCTGTACTTCAAAGCTAATGCCCTTCAAGGCTTGGAATCCGCCCTCATAGGTTTTTTGCAGGTTCTGGATAGATAGCGCGGCGGTCATTTCTCACTCCTGTTGCTGGAGGCGCCATTCAACGCGCTTGCCCAATTGAATTCAACCAGTAGGAAGACAGGGATTTGACAGTGTGGCCCAGCCTGGCAACAGCCGAAAGTCCGGGCGCACCTATAGTCCCGGATGCACCGGCGCAAGCGATAGGCTTAGAAGCAATATACCGGAAAATTAAAAAGCCGCTCGATTGAGCGGCTTTTTAATTTGGAGCGGGAAACCGGGTTCGAACCGGCGACCTCAACCTTGGCAAGGTTGCGCTCTACCAACTGAGCTATTCCCGCGCTTTGGGTTGGCCCGGCAGCAGTGCTGCCGGGCCATATTGGCATCCCCAAGGGGAGTCGAACCCCTGTTACCGCCGTGAAAGGGCGGTGTCCTAGGCCTCTAGACGATGGGGACAGAAACTTGCACTACAACCTGCCGGTCCCGTGCTGCCATGCTGTCCATGGCATTGCCACTGGGTTTCCAGTGACTTCACCTCGAAGAAATGACCTGAGGTCATCCTGCAAAGCAAAACTTGGAGCGGGAAACCGGGTTCGAACCGGCGACCTCAACCTTGGCAAGGTTGCGCTCTACCAACTGAGCTATTCCCGCAATTTGACCCGACAGCGACGCTGCCGGGTCGTATTGGCATCCCCAAGGGGAGTCGAACCCCTGTTACCGCCGTGAAAGGGCGGTGTCCTAGGCCTCTAGACGATGGGGACAGAAACTTGCACTACAACCTATCGGTTCCGTGCTGCCATGCTGTCCATGGCAATGCCACTGATTTCTCGGTGACGATACTTCCCGAGAGGACTAGAGATCATCTCGTGAAGCATAAAGTTTGGAGCGGGAAACCGGGTTCGAACCGGCGACCTCAACCTTGGCAAGGTTGCGCTCTACCAACTGAGCTATTCCCGCGTGGCATCCCCAAGGGGAGTCGAACCCCTGTTACCGCCGTGAAAGGGCGGTGTCCTAGGCCTCTAGACGATGGGGACCCAGAATAACCCCTGTCGTCATCGCTGCGTTTTAAGTGTAGCTCTGCGTCAGAAGTGGGGCGCATTCTATGTACCACCCGGGGTGCTGTCAACACCCGAGTTAAATTTTTTTTCTTTTATTGTCAGGCACTTACCTAACCCGGTGGATTCCGGGAGCCGGATTTCGAACTCCCAGCCGCTGCGTTGTTCGCTGCACTGATGGCATGCAGGTGCAACTCTTCGAGGAATTCGCGAATGCGCTTTCCATTGGCGCCCAAATCACTTACCCCGACCCGGGAACTGGAGCGGACATCCACCCGCGAACCACGATCACTGTCCGGCCGTACCCGCACCACTATGTCATCAGTGAATCCCAGTAACAGTGTTCGGTCCACCGCCTCCAGATGACCAGCTCCGGGTTCATAGGAGATGATTTTCCAGCCCAACTCTTCAGCCACTTCCGCGGCCAGTTCGGTGGTACGCTCAACGGGCAGGTTTACATGCAAGGGATAGATATCGGCATAAACATCGGACTCCCGTTGCAACTCCGCGACCTGTTCACCTGCGTATGTGGCGCTATTATCACCTGGCTTACGCAGCTCCAGCACCGCGCGATACTGGGGCGGATTACGGGTGTCCGTAGTGATATCGTGGATTCTGGGCACGGCAAAATTGTCCTTACCCACCGTGATCAATGGAATGGCCACAGGCAGCAGGCCTAGCACTACAGCCCAAAGGGCATTGCTACGGGTTTCGGCACTGCGGCTTCGCACACCCCAGACAAAGATCAGCAGACTGACCAAGGCAATGACCAGGGCCGCGGCACCGGCATAGGTAAACACTTTGAATGCCACACTGTAATGCAGTAATCCGAATCTCAGTGCCAACCCCGCCAGGACAATCGCTGTAAGCAGAGCCCATTGAATCCACAGCAACCATCGGCTCCAGTGTGTCTCAGTCACTCGTCTTCCCCTTCCTCACTGCCTTCTTTATCCAGAGTTACCGACAGGGAGTTCACGCAATAACGCAGGCCGGTATTGGTGGGACCGTCGTCAAAAACATGCCCCAAGTGGCTTTCACACTTGCTGCAGAGAATCTCAACTCGCTGCATACCAAAGCTACTATCTGGAAGTTCGCGAATAATGCCCTCCGCAATTTCCGCATCGAAACTGGGCCAACCGCAAGAGCTCTCAAATTTTGCCGCTGAGTCAAACAAAACTTCGCCGCAGCACCTGCAACGATAGACACCTTCGTCAAAAACATCCCAATATTCGCCAGTAAATGGTGGCTCTGTCCCACCCTTGCGGCACACCTCAAACTCCTCATCTGTCAGCTTATCTCGCCAGTAGTTATTGTCTTTTGGTTTTGACATACTCTCTTGTTCCATTTTTTCCAGTTCCCGCAGGAGCGGCGCCCGCCGCCAGTGGACTTCCCGGCTTTCGCGCTGCTCGCACGCGACCCAGGACCGCTCCTGCCAAGCTTACAGGGCGGCCGAACCACCATGAAGGACATACATAAATCTGAAAAGCTGCACGGCGTCTGTTATGAGATCCGCGGACCAGTGATGGAGCAAGCCTATCGCATGGAGGAGGAAGGCCACCGGATTCTTAAACTGAATATCGGCAACCCCGCTCCTTTCGGTTTCGATGCCCCGGATGAGATTATCCAGGATGTCATCCACAATCTCTCCCAAGCTCAGGGCTATGTGGAGTCCAAGGGCTTATTCGCGGCGCGCAAGGCCATTATGCAAGAGTGCCAGACTCTGGGTATCCAGGGTGTGGATATTGACGACATTTACCTGGGCAACGGTGTCTCCGAGCTGATTTCCATGGCCACCCAGGCGCTACTTAATAATGGCGATGAGCTGTTGCTACCCATGCCCAATTACCCCCTGTGGATGGCAGCAGCCAATCTCGCCGGCGCCAACCCGGTACTTTATCGCTGCGATGAGGAGTCTGGCTGGCTACCGGATATCGAGGATATCAAGTCAAAGATTACCCCACGCACCCGCGGTATTGTGGTAATCAACCCCAACAACCCTACCGGCGCCATTTACCCGAGGCAACTGCTAGAGGATATCGTTGAAGTGGCGCACAGCCACAATCTGGTGATCTTCGCCGACGAAATTTACAGCAAGATCCTCTACGACGATGCCGAATTTACGCCGATGGCCAAACTGGCCCCAGATGTGCTCTGTCTCAGCTTCAATGGCCTGTCCAAGTCCTACCGCCTGGCTGGGTTTCGCTCTGGCTGGATGATAGTCGGTGGCGCAAAGCACCGCGCTAAAGGGTTTATTGAAGGCATGGATATGCTCGCCTCCATGCGCCTGTGCGGTAATGTACCGGCGATGTTCGCCGTACAAACAGCACTCGGCGGCTACCAGAGTATCAACGACCTGATACTGCCCGGCGGGCGCCTTCGCCAACAGCGAGATCTGGCTCATCGTATGTTGAACGATATCCCCGGTGTCAGTTGTGTTAAGCCCAGCGGCGCCATCTATCTATTCCCCAAACTAAGCCTGGACCACCATAAAATAGAAAGCGACGAACAACTGGTACTGGAATTCCTGCGCCAGGAAAAAATCCTGTTGGTACAGGGCAGCGCTTTCCACTGGGATACACCGGACCACTTGCGTATAGTCTTCCTGCCAAGGGTGGACGACCTATCACATGCTATTACCCGCCTGGGTTATTTTCTGGAGCGCTATTCCCGCTGATGTTGGACGATCTACACATTCACGATTTTTACCGAGATGCCGGCAGAATTTTGCTGGCGCTTTTCGGCCAGTTTCCTGTGCCCTCAACTCTTTATATCGAGGATATCGCCGGGCCCGATAACCCTGACGAATTCGGGCTGCACTCACCACGCCACTTGGCTTGCCTGGGTGCAGTCAGCTGGTTAAAGCAGAGTGGCTATATCAGTTTTTCTCAACTGGTACGCCAGGAGGCTGCAGAGGAAGCGGTGTTGAGCCACCGCGGTTTCCTACTGCTTATCAATTCAGAAGCAGAATCCGGCCAGAGCAACGCACAGTTGCTTAACAGCACGGTGCGCAGCGGTTCGTCCCCAAAACTACAGGCACTAATGGAGCGCCTGATGCGGGAATTTGCCCC
Source organism: Microbulbifer sp. GL-2 (assembly GCF_007183175.1). Taxonomy (NCBI): domain Bacteria; kingdom Pseudomonadati; phylum Pseudomonadota; class Gammaproteobacteria; order Cellvibrionales; family Microbulbiferaceae; genus Microbulbifer; species Microbulbifer sp. GL-2. The sequence goes on along the minus strand of NZ_AP019807.1, from coordinate 3,205,311 downwards.
ACTCTAAAATTCCCGAAAAAAACACGCCGCTATTTCTGGCGGCGGTATTTAACGTGCAGCATCTTTAATGCGGCATCCGGGTCCCGGTCGGGGAAGTCCGGGTTCTGTGCCAGACGCTGCACCACCTCATAGCCGCTGTCAGCACCGACGATCATTTCACGAAAATGCGCTTCACTATGACGTGGTGAATTGATCACCATCAATAAATCCGCTTCGTCCGCGAGGCAGACCGGCAGTTGTCGCAGGAGTTTTTCGTAATTTTGGCTTACATCAAAACGACCTTTCTGGCGGGTAGGCGGATCCACCACCCCCAGCTGGAAAGGGCCACGACGGTCAAAGCGCTTGAACTGGCGCAATGCATCGAATTGCAGGAACTGAATTCCTCGAAGAGATAAACCATTCACTTCATGGTTTTCACGGCCGCGATTTAATACTCCGCGATTCACGTCCACATTGACGATCTCAATATCCCCTGCGGCGCGAGCAACTGCAGAGAAGGCACAGGTAAAGGCAAACAGGTTGAGCATTTTCACTGGCCCCTGCTCCACCTGGGCACGAACCTGCTCTTCCAGCCAGGCACGCCCCGGCTCTATATCTAGAAAAAACCCGACATTCTGCCGCTCAAAGGTCAGTGGAAATTTCAATCCTCCACGCTGGGCTACCGGGTCCATCACAACTTCGCCACACTGCCATTCTATCGGGGCACCTGACTGATAACGACGCTGCGTGGCAATACCGAGATAACTGTGTGACTCTGCTATTTGCCAGAGTTTCTTGCACAGTTCATCCTCATCTTCATACCCTTCAAAAAACGTTACCAACAACGCTGGAAAAAAACTGTCGACACAAACCTGCTCCAGCCCTTCGTAGCAACGGCCACGTCCATGAAACAAACGCCGGCTGTCACTACCACCTTGCCTCAACTTGTATTCAACCTGCTCCAGCAGTTGCTGCCAATCGGTAGACACTCAAACTTCTCCGTTACTTAATGGATAAAGGATCGCATCACGGTAACCGGTAACAACCCGGATAAAACCGCTCCACTGACGATCCAGCTCTGGATCACCGCTGTCCAGCAACAGTGGACAGCCTCCCAGTTCGGTTATTTTGGTTTTAGTAGCGACAACTATTAAATTATCACGGCCAACTTCGCGCAGTACTTTCGGGGAGAACTGCTGATTACCCCGGCCGATAAGGTGACCCTGGCCACCGATTGCAGTGAGCAAAATTTTTACTGGCCCACTGTGCCCGGCAATTGCTGTTTCAATCTGCGGAGCACTCACATCCGCCTGCAGCAGAGCGCCATCGCAAAGCAAGTCTACTCCCAGCAAAGTCCCCTCACAGCCCAGATCATTCAATATTGCCAAAGTGGTGGAACCTGGGCCAACGATATACAAAGTATCCGGGTCCAACTCTTCCGTGATTTCAGCGGCGATATCTGCCACCGCCAATTCTTCCACTTCGCGCCCGGCATTTTTAACGGCCTGTAGGAAATGTCCTTCCTGGGGCACCAACAGCTCGCCGTAATAGCGCGTACTCACCCTGCCCTGGCGAAAAGACTGCTCATTTATATCCCGCACTTCGCGCTCGCCCAAATCCACCAGTTGCCCGGTCATCAAGCGCCATAAAACCTCGCCACCAGCCTTGGGGGAAATAGCAAAACAGGCGGAGTGCATTTTCACCCCGGCGGGAATACCCAGCACCGGAAAGTTATTTCCCAGGGCATTAACGATATTGCGCGCGGTGCCATCTCCACCGATAAAAACAATCAGGTCAGCCCCGGCATCACGGATAGTTCTGGCTGCTTTTTCGGTATCTGCGGGTGTCGAGGGAAAAGAGTCGGCGACGCCTACTTCGCAAACAGAAAATCCCAATGTCCTGGCTGTGGTCGCTCCCATGTCGCCAGCAAAACACAGGATTTCCAGCTGATCCCGAAAGGGATTCAATGCTTCAAGGGCAATAGCGGCTCGCTTGTGAGACTGCGGCTCTATACCAGCTGCCAGGGCCTGCGCCACTGTTTCAGCACCGTCACTACCCTTTAGCCCAGCTGGGCCACCGATGCCGGCCCAGGGGTTGATAATCAGCCCGAGCTTTTTAACCTGCTTACCTAGTTGCACGAGAGCCCCAACACCGAAAGTTGTCCTTTATCATATTCACTAAAGTGATGCGCTGACGCGCTGTAATGGGAGAACTCCAAGCGCTCGGGATATTCTCGGCGCAGGCGATCAAAGGCTTTAGCCATTGGCTCAGTGCCTTCCGCAACAGCGCGCAAGCGACTATCGTCATTGCGAGGATCGTACATTTGCAATAGTAACTCTGCCGGGGTTACACCAGATCCAACTTGTTGCTTTGCAGATTCATCACGTCCGCCCCCATCCACTACCGGCAGTGCCAAATCCAGTGCACTGGATAGTGCTTCACGAATCATACGGGTACCGGCAAGCTTGCCATCCAGGCTATAGCCGGCGATATGCGGGGTGCCCAAATCTACTAATTTCAACAGCTCCTTATCGATACCCGGCTCGTTTTCCCAGACATCCAGCACGGTGCGAAAACGTCGCTCTTTTTGCAGGAGTTGAAGAAGTGCGCGATTATCAACCACCGCGCCGCGCCCGGCACTAATCAGTACGGCTCCATCGCGAATATGTGTCAACTGCTCCTCCCCAATCATATGCAGACTGGGGTATTGCCCACCTTTCACCAGTGGCGCATGCAGGCAAACAATATCCTGGCTAAGAACTTGCTCTAGAGAACCTGAGTCTGGATTATCGGGCAGCCAGGGGTCGTAAACGGCACAGGTCTCGTCAAGGCTATGCAGCCGTTTCTGCAGAAGGCCGCCCACATTGCCGCAACCGACTATTCCAAAACTGCGCCCCCGCCAGTCCATGCCCAGTCCCGCCAGGGCACAAAAGACATACTCCACGACCGAGTTGGCATTACAGCCTGGCGCCGCACTCCAGTAGATACCGTTGCGTTCCAGCCAATCAATATCCAAATGATCCGTGCCGATTGTGCAGCTACCTACAAAGCGCACCGGGGTACCCTCAAGCAAACTTTGGTTCACCCTGGTAACCGAACGAACCAGAAGAATATCCGCATCCGCCAATTGCTCTTGAGTCAAGGTTCGGCCTGGATAGCGCACCAGAGTACCCAGGTCGCCAAAATAGTGCTCAAGCGCTGGTATGTTCTCATCGGCAACGATCTTGAGGTCGGCACCCGATAAAACGTTGTCGGTCATACAGTTTCTCCATCTGCGCGACTCAGGGTGCGCTCAATTTTTCCAGTCAGGCCACCAATACCAAACTCCTCCGCCAGGGCCCTGGCCAGATAGATATCCACCGGTTGCGGCTGCAGGTCAGCGGCCTTGAGGTCAAGAGGGATATCTTCCGCTAGGCTGGTCAGGCGTTTGGCCAGGCGCAACTGTTCTTCAAACTTATCAAGTCGCAGGGCAACCCCCTTAGCGCCGCGGATAGGCAGAGACGCCACCTTATCGAGTTCAGCCAGAAGCACCTCGATATCATCAAAGACTGCCAGTAATCGCGCAGCCGTCTTGGGGCCAATACCTGGGATACCGGGAATATCGTCACTGGTATCTCCCACCAGGGCCAGATAGTCAGGAATCTGTGCTGGGCGCACACCAAACTTGCGCTCCAGAGCATCGCTATCCATATGCCGATCCGCAGCAAAATCCCATAGGGAGGAGGCACCACGGGCAAGTAGCTGCCCCAGGTCCTTATCGCGACTCACCACAATCGGTTTGTGCTTATATAGTTTGCGGGTCAGGGTGGCCAGGATATCGTCTGCTTCATACCGTTCACTGGAAAAGCTGGCGATACCCAGCGCCTCCGCCATCTCCCGGCAGGCCGCCAGCTGGAAGGCCAGAGCCTCATCAGGCAGGGCGCGACTGCATTTATAGTCCGGGTAGAGTTCATTGCGGAAGCAGCTGCCCAGGGATTCATCGAATGCGCAGGCAATATGGTGCGGTTTTCGCGCCAGCATATCCAACAGGAAATTGGTAAAGCCGTAAACCGCCTCGGTGGTATAGCCACTGCGGCTTTCCCAATTGGGCGGCAGAGCGAAGTAATAGCGGAAGATATAGACGGAGGCGTCGATTAGGTAGCTGCTCACGATAACTCCACCAATCGGTAAGCTTTGGCATTGAGGGGGTCCGGCTGACCAAACTCCCCCGCCAGGTCCAATGCGAAAGTATGGGCGCGGGCATTGGGGCCTTTGGCACAGTACTCTTGCACTTGTTTCCATATCGCGGCTTTGAAGTTGTCACTGGCCCCCAGACCGCTCTCCAAATTATCGGTACTGACCCGGAACTTCAGGCCACAGGCGCGGGCAAATATCCACTCCAGGGCCTGGGGCTTGACCTCTACAAGCTCAAACCTGGCCTGCTGTCCAGCCGTGCGCCCATCTGGCGCATACCAATAGCCGTAATCCGGCATCTGACGACGCTCCGCTCCCGCCACGCACCAGTGGGCCACTTCATGCAGCGCGCTGGCTGGGTAGTCACGGGTAAACTCGACTAAATGGTGACTTTGCGCTCCTCCTGCGGGCCGGTAAAAGGGCTCGGGAAAACCGCCGCAAAGTCGGGTATTGAGCCCTTCGGGGTCGGAAAAACAGCGATTAAATACCTTGGCGATACGCTCTGCCAAGGGCTCGACTGTAGAAACTGGAGCCATTTCTAGGTTAGGAACGGGCAAGGTGTTCTCCGCGGTACCGCAAAGGCGGGGACTATATCAACGCGGGCGCCCCGATCAAAGCCACGCCCCCTTAAAGCCGCCTGACGCGGCTGGTTGTATTTCCGCAAATCAACATATACCTTTACTGACAGGGATGCCGCCAGGGCAACGACCCTTGCAGCGGACTCCCCGAGGAGGGATAAAGCACTCAAATACCCTCCTGCCCCGGTCTTCCTTCAGAAATAGGGCATTGGCAGTCGCACCTTTGTCTGAGTGGAGACGGTAAACAACCGGCCCTGCCAGGAGGTGTTCCATGACAGACCACAGCAACAACAATGTGGTTGACCTCTTCACCGGCGAGCCGATCGAAACTTCTGCGGACAGGCGCTTTATCCGTCTTTCGCCGGAGCTCGACGGCTTGGAAATGCTCTACTCAAACAACTCCAGCGGAACAGATCTCTACAGCCTGAAAGTGCTGTGCTGGGGACTCAAAGCGAACGGCGAGGTTGTAGGCCTCGTCCCCTGGTTAAACTCCATAGTGGCCTGTCCAGACATCAAGGACCCTTTAGACGGACGATTTGAGGGCTACTACGATCCCGGCATTGAGGAAATATTTCACCACCCCCCCATTCACAAAGTCGTCGAGCTGGAGACTGCGGCGGAGTACTTTGAGTATGAAAGTAATAAAGCTGAGGAAGTACTGCAGGAAATACCCGATACCATTGGCACCCATGCGGTATTTATGGACGAGGACCGGGAGAACCTGACGCTGATCGAGGTCATCAGCTGGCGCCTGCACGCCGACGGCATCATCCACGGTATGCTGATCGACCATGATATTGTCGAGACAACCCCGGTTCTACCGGGTGACCATTGCCTATACCCTGCGCAGGAGAGTGTGGGCTTTCGCTACTTTTTCCAACATCACATCGCCAACAAAATCAAATCCGAGGATCCGGAGGCATTAGCCGCTATCGCCGCTCTGGTAACGGCGCCATAACCTATTCGACCGACCAGTTAGTCGGCAGAGGTTGAGTATTGAAGCAGGAGTGTGTTGTCGTCCCACCCGGTCGTTGCGGGGCTGGGGCGGCAGCAATCAATTGCGAATCACTATTCCGCTTTCCTGATCCAGTAAACAAATTCGTCATTTTCCTCCGCGTGCTGGACCAACTCATAGCCGAGAAACTGACAGAACTTAGGCACATCCCTCTGGGTAGAGGGGTCTGTGGCAAGCATTTTCAATACTTCCCCATCGGTGACATTACGCACCGCTGAGTGCAGCATCATTACGGGCTCCGGGCACAAGAGGCCACGTGCATCGAGGATGTGATCAAACTTCATATGAGTAATTGTGCGCAATTTAGAGGATTCCGTCACCTGAAAACTGGCAGCGGCCTCTTTCCCTGGCAGGCGCGCTAAAATCCACTAAGGCCCTATCGCGGTTTGAGTACACAATGATTTACGTTTTGATTGAGCGGGAGATCGCTGCCGAGATGCAAAGTAGCTACGAGGAGGCGGCGCGCAAGGTGCTGACCTGCGCCTACCGCACCGTTGGCTTTATCGAAGGGCAGACCTATATCGAGAAGGGCAACCCCCTGCGCCGCTTCACCTTGTCAAAGTGGCAATCTGAGCTGCACTGGCAGCATTGGTACACTAGCGAGGAGCGCCGCGCGCAAATGGCGATGCTGAGCCCCCTGTTGGTTCAGGAGGAGCGCGTTACAGTCTTGGAGACCGCAGCATAAATCGCGCCACCACTTCTACCGCGGACTGCCAGTGCCCCACTTGGGTAAAACCACTTGCGCGACGGGGCTTAAAGTCGTGGTCACCATCCTCCAGCCATTCAATCTCAATAGCATCAGCCAACCCGTAAGCTTCTACTTCTACACGATTGCCGAGCGGGTCCCTGTCTCCTTGTACAATCAGCACCGGGCAGGAAATATCCTTAAGGTGCTCTGTACGCAGCTTGTTCGGTTTTCCCTGGGGGTGGAATGGGTAACCCAGGCAAGTAAGCCCCACGATCAAATCCTCGGCAAAGCACTCTTCGGCAAGCAGGCTCGCCACACGCCCCCCCATGGACTTACCACCAATGAACAGCGGCAAATCACCAGAAAAGCGCTCGATCTGCTTGCGGAAACACTCCTGTAGCTGGGGCATTCTGTCTGGTGGACGTTTGCTGCCGCCAGTGCGACGCTGGGCCATATAGGGAAATTCGAAGCGCACCACTTCTATACCCTGTTCACACAGTCCCTTGGCCAGTGCTTGCATAAACCCACTATCCATAGGTGCGCCAGCACCATGGGCAAACAGGAAACGTGCATGGGGTGATCCGGGGCTGTCCATCAGTTGCTCAGACATCTGTGGACAGGTCCTCGCTCAATACCAGATTGACGCTCTCTTCATCCGGCTCAAACCAGATTACTATTTCCTTGGACTGCAACTGACGGCGCAGGCTTGCGACCTTTTCTTTCAGCTCCACCTCGCACTCGCCATACTCGGTACCCTCACGGGTGGCGTACTCTTCCAACAGGTTTTGCAAAGTGCTGGAATCCAGCTGTTCAAAAGGAATGATCATACAACTATCAAGTAGAGTGAAGTGGGAGCGGCGTTTACCGCTCCCAATATTTACGACATCAAAAAGGGAAAATTAAAAAATCAGGACTGGGGCTTGCGGAAACGCAGGGTCATGCGATCACTTTCGCCAATAGCCAGGTACTTATCTTTATTTTCATCGCCCAGTCGCAGGGAGGGCGGCAGGGTCCAAACGCCTTTCGGGTGCTTGGCGGTATCTTTCGGGTTGGCATTCACTTCGCTGGCTTCTTCCAGCTCAAAGCCCGCCTTCTTGGCTACTTCAATTACATACCCCTGGGTGACATAACCGCTTTTGATCATGTCCTCCATGCTGGTACCTGGCTTTGCACGATGCTCAACAACACCCAGGATACCGCCAGGCTTCAGGGCAGAGAAGAAGCTGGCAAATGCCTTATCCTGATAATCCCGGTACATCCAGTTATGCACATTGCGGAAGGTTACTACAGCGTCGGCACTGCCCGCTGGTGCGATCTCACGACCGGTCTGCGGGGAGAATTCGGTAACAACTACGTTTTTATAAGCTTTCTCATTACCCGCCAGCTTTTCCTTAAAACTTTTCAAGGAACGCTGGTAATAAGCGGACTCACTGTCTTCAGGAAAGTGTGCTGCGTAGAGCTTGCCTTTCTCGCTCAGATAAGGCCCGAGAATCTCCGTATACCAGCCACCTCCGGGAGTAATTTCCACCACAGTCATATCTGGCTTAATCCCGATAAAAGCAAGGGTTTCTGCAGGATTGCGGTACTGGTCACGCGCAGTGTATGCCTTGCTGCGCTGATCCCCCTTGATTACCGAATTCAAATCGGCTGCCTGTGCCCCGGCACTCAGGGCCAGAACGCCAGCAAGGGCTACCAGGGATTTCTTGATATTGATCGTCATAATCGTTCCTGTTTTGTTATCGTTAATCCAGCTTCGATCGCACACTGTCGATCTTATCCTGTAATGACTGGTCCCGGTCTATACGAGTTCCCAATTTCAGACTGGTGGTGATGCGCTCAGCGCCCATAGCATGCACCCGCTCATGGCAGGCCTTTACCGCAGCCATCACTTCATCCCACTCTCCTTCAATGTTGGTGCCATAGGCATGTAAATGGTGAGTGAGTCCGGCCTCTGCCAGCGCTTTCTCACATTCCGCAACATACTTACTTACGGACACCCCCACTCCCATGGGAATCACACACAAATCGGCAAGTACCTTCATCGACAGTCCCTCGCAAAGTTACCCGGTACGGGTGTAAAAGATAATGGCTTTGAGATTGAGCGATAGAGTTATCCGACAAGATCCTATTACAATGTTTACAAATGGTCTCCAGTGAAGCAAAGGAATATTACATGCAACAGCATCTCGTTATCTCTATGATCTGTGACGACAAGCCCGGTGTTGTAGAGAAGCTTTCGGCAGTCATTGCTGATAACGGCGGCAACTGGGAAGACAGCCATATGGCGCACTTCGCCGGAAAATTTGCCGGTATTCTGCGTGTCGCAGTACCAGGTGACAAAAGTCAGCCTCTGAAAGAAGCCCTCGCAGCGCTTACCCAAGCAGGCTATAACCTGTTGATCGAGGATGCCGTAGCAGTTTCTGCCTCGCCACAGCAGACACTGACACTAAAGCTGGTCGGTAATGACCGTCCAGGCATAGTACGCGAGATCTCTCGCGCCCTCACTGTCCACCATATCAATATGGAACAGCTGGAAACCACCTACGGCAGTACCCCATGGAGTGGTGAGCCGCTATTCAGTGCCGAATGCATTATTAGTGTGGACGAAGATATGGATCTCGATGGCCTGCGCGACGAACTCGATCAGATTGCCAACGAGCTGGGGGTGGAGATCGACTGCGAGGAGATCGCCACCCCCCTCTAATTGTGGAATAATCCGCATCTACATGAGACCGGGCACTTCCGCCCGGTCCAATTCAGCCAAGCCATACAGCGCCGCCACAGGCGACTACCAGCGAATGTTCAAGATTGTTCTATACCAACCGGAAATTGCCCCCAACACCGGTAATATTATTCGCCTCTGTGCCAATACTGGCGCCGAGTTACACCTGATTGAGCCCCTCGGCTTCGATATGGATGATAAGCGCCTGCGCCGCGCCGGCCTCGATTACAGTGAGTACAGTCGCGTGGTTCGCCACCGAGACTGGCAGGCATTCCTAGAAAACGAAAAACCGCCAAGGGTACTAGCCCTCTCTACCAAGGGCAGCCACAACCACACCTCAGTGGGGTATAAAGATGGCGACGCCATCGTCTTCGGTCCCGAGACCCGTGGTCTGCCGGCTGAATTTCTACAGGAAATAGGCCTGCAAAATACCCTGCGTATCCCCATGCGTGCAGAGAGTCGCAGTATCAACCTATCCAATGCCGCCGCCATCGTTATTTACGAGGCCTGGCGGCAACTGGATTTTAGCGGCGCCATCGCCCAGTAGTAAGAAGTTCACTTGTTATGCAAAGCTCCCAAGCCCCGATTGGACTCTTTTACGGCTCCAGTACCTGCTACACCGAAATGGCTGCGGAGAAAATCCGCCAGTGTATCGGCCCCCAATGGATCGACCTGCACAATGTGGCTGAGGTGGATATCGCTCTGATCGAGAATTATGACTTCCTGCTCTTTGGCATCCCCACCTGGGACTATGGCGAACTACAGGAAGACTGGGAAAATAACTGGGACGATCTGGCACAACTGGACTTGCACGGCAAAACTGCAGCCCTATTCGGCCTCGGTGACCAGGAGGGCTATCCACAGTGGTTCCAGGACGCCCTTGGTTACCTGCACGCTCAACTGCAAGCTTGCGGAGCCCGTATGGTAGGTTACTGGCCGGCGGAAGGTTATGAGTTTGAGGAATCCAAAGGCCTCACTTCTGATGGCAATCAGTTTGTGGGCCTCGCTCTCGACGAGGAAAACGAATTCGACCTCACTGAAGAGCGTGTCCTGCGCTGGTGTGAGCAGGTGATGCGCGAGTTCGGCCTGCAGGACAAAGCCTGATGGAATCACTGTTGTGAGCGGCCCCAGTAAAAAGCACGCGGATATCGAGTGGCGTGAAGATGGCCAGCCCCTGTCCCGCGCCTACGACGATATTTACTTTTCCACGGCCTCCGGCCTGGAGGAGACACGCTATGTATTCCTCCAACAAAACTCTCTCACAGAGCGCTGGGCAGAACTCGCAGAAAACAGCATATTTACTATCGGCGAGACCGGCTTCGGCACCGGCCTGAACTTTCTTGCCACCTGGGAGTTGTGGCAGAAAACTGCCCCCATGAGCGCACGCCTGCACTTTATCTCCGTAGAGAAATTTCCACTGCAATCGCAGGACCTGAGCCGCGCGCTGGAACTCTGGCCACAACTGCAACCATTTTGCCAGCAGCTAATTAACAATTACCCCCCCTGCTGGCCGAGGGCATGCACCGGTTACAATTCGGCCAAGTGAGCCTGACCCTGATAATCGGAGAAGCCAGCGAGGCCCTGGGCAGCTTGCGACTGGAGCAGGAATCCCGCGATCGATTGGTGGATGCCTGGTTCCTGGATGGCTTTGCTCCAGCCAAAAATCCGGACATGTGGACTCCGGAATTATTTACGGCTATGGCCACCTTAAGTAAATCTGGCGCTACTTTTGCCACTTTCACCTGTGCAGGATTGGTCAAGCGCAGCCTCCGCGATGCTGGCTTTAAGCTGCACAAAGTGCCCGGATTTGGCCGCAAGCGGGAGATGTTGTGCGGCTCGCTGGAGGAACTTCATCCCGGCGAGATCACCACCACTCCCTGGCACCTGCCGACAAGGGCCCCACAAAAACCACAAACTGCGGCCATCATTGGCGGCGGTATCTCCGGCGCCACTACCGCCAGAGCCCTGGCTGAGCGGGGAATTCATGTACAGGTATTTGAGCGAGGGGAAAGCCCCGGCAGCGGTGGCTCAGGAAACAATCAGGGCATTCTCTACGGGAAGCTCTCCCCAAAGCCCGGCCCCAATGGCGACTTCAACCTGCACGCCCTGATGTTCGCCCAACGATATTATCGCCAGTATTGCCCCAAGGTTGCGCATTTCAGTGGCTTGCTGCAATTGGCCCAGACCGAAAAAGAACAACTGCTCCAGCAACAAATTGCCACAGCTCTTGAGGTATACCCAGAGCAAACCCTGGCCCGCGCAGTGACCGCTAAAGAAGCCAGTGAACTGGCCGGAGTAAGCCTGCCCTTCACTGGCCTCTACTTCCCTGATGCTGGGTGGTTAGAGCCACAGGAAGTCTGCAGTGCCCTTCTGGAGCATAGAAATATCGAAAGGCATCAAAGCAACAATGTAGAGCTGCTGGAGTTCTCTGGTAAAAGCTGGCTATTACAAACTGAAGGCAGCAAAATCGAAACTGAGATTGTAGTGCTCTGTGGCGCCAATGATATTCGCAATTTCGCTCCAGCGGCTGTCCTGCCCCTACGACCAATACGTGGGCAGGTAACCCGAGCACTGGCTACCGAAGCCTCCAGCAAGCTCAAAGTGGCGCTCTGTGGCGAGGGGTATATCACACCAGCATATGATGGCCGGCAAAGTTTTGGGGCAACATTCAAGCTCAAGGAAACCGCTACAGATCTGCGTGATAGCGAACACAGGGAAAACCTCGAGACCTTATCCGGCCTGCTGCCCGGAGTCGCCGAGGAGTTTTCGACCCAAACCCTTATCGGTCGCGCTGCCCTGCGCGCTGCTACACCAGATTACCTGCCTCTGGCCGGCCCTCTGCCCCAATGGAATTCCCTTGAGAATACCTACAGCGACCTGCGTAAAAACCGCAAGCTGCTCATCAACAAGCAAGCTGTTTACCAGTCGGGGTTATACGTAATGGGCGGACTGGGCTCCCGCGGATTTACCTATGCCCCGCTAACGGCAGAAATACTCACAGCCTGGATACTCAGCGAGCCAATGCCAGCCAGTGCGGACCTAGTTAAAGCCCTGCACCCGGCAAGATTCGCCATTCGCGATCTGGGTAAAAATCGCCATTCAAGCAGGGCCTGACCCTTCCGGTGTGTGTCCCCTCGCTTTTTCCGGGGACTTCGCCGGTGGCGCCAACAAATTGGCACTGCCAGCGCCACAGGCCACTACCGTCTTCATCGCAGCCTCCACAGTTATCCCGGGCAGTATTTCCACACACTCCGCCGGCACATGAAACACAAAACCGGAAGTCGGGACCGGGGCTGTAGGGACATAGACCGTCATATCCCCATTGGCATGCTGTGAAGTCACAATAGCGGTAACTGTTAAAGGATTACCGGCCCCATGAATACGCACTCGTGCAACAGGCCCAGACAACACACCATCTCCACCACCACCAATAAACTGCAGGACCAGGTCCTTAATGGTGCTATACCCCGGTGCCAAACGCCCCAACCAGTGATCCACATGGCGATGTAGCCAGTGACCGATGCTGGTTTTTACCAACAGGCCAATCAGGAAGCAGCTACCCAAAATCAGCGCTATCACTATAAGCCGCGCAAGGGTATCCTTAAATTCTGTGTGGGCCTCTAACCAGAGGACTGCAGGGGCCACAATTTCGCTGATTTGACCGAATAGCCACTGGAACAGCAGCACGAAGATGGCAATGGGCAACACTACCGCCAGACCACCCAAAAGGGTCAAGGTGACAAAGGTCTTTACTCTGGTCATAGATTTTTGATGTACCGACTAAGATTCCGCAGCTGGACACTGTTACTACTGTCTACTCTGTTGCCAATGGCAGCAGAGGCGCAACTCCAGTTGACCCCATTTTCTATCCTGGAAGAGCGCCAGCGCGGTGAAAACCACTTTACCCAAGGACTGTACTTCGACGGCCAGCGCTGGTGGGAGAGTAGTGGCCTATATCGCCGCTCCTGGCTTGCCGAGTATACCGACCCCTCAGCAAAACCCGTAAGACGCAAATGGCTGCCGCGCAAGCTTTTTGCCGAGGGCCTCACGGTTCACGGGGATAAACTCTACCTGCTTACCTATAAGGCCGGCGAGGCGCATGTCTACCGGACCAGCGATCTGCAACACCTGGAAGTCCACAACTATAGTGGCGAAGGTTGGGGTCTCACCAGCGATGGTACACATTTGATCATGAGTAACGGTAGTGGCGAGCTGACTTTCCGCAATCCTGATACCTTCAAGGTAGTGCGTCACCTCAAGGTACACGGTGGAGGAGAGCAGTGGTCAAACCTGAACGAACTTGAATTTGCCAAAGGCCTTATCTGGGCCAATATCTGGCAGGACAACCGCATCATCGCTATAGATCCAGAGGACGGTCAGGTACGTGGAGGTATAGACCTGCAGCGCCTGAACCCCGACATGCGCAATCACCCTGATACTGTGGCCAACGGTATAGCCTGGGACAAGGCCAAAAACGGCCTCTGGGTGACGGGAAAATACTGGAAGCAGCTCTACCTGATTCGCCCCCAGGGGCTTGGCTTTAAAAAGAAAGCACCCTCAGAAGTCAACGCCAATAATCAATGACGGTAAGCACTCCACCAGCGCGGATATAATCCATGGAAGAGAGCTGCAGCTGCAGACGAAAGCCATGGCCACGGCTCTGTAAACTGACGCCGTCCAGGCCACTCACCCCATCGTAGAGCATGGTTGACTGGCCATTGCCATCCCTCCACTGCACCCCCTCTACCTTTCGCATACCAGGTAGTTCGAGAGTAACCAGAGTAAAGCGCTCAGGCAGTGGCTGCAGCTCCACTTGTGCAATACCCGATGCGGTTGCCAGGGAAAGTACCAACTGGTTTTCCGGTGCAGAACGCCAACCCAGGTGAGTATCCGCCACAACCGACTGCGCTAAATTGCGCGGAGCACTGGAGGAACACCCCAAAGGCCCAACCAGAACAGTCAACCACAACACAAAATACAGGATCAATGTGCGCATAGCCCTATCCATAGCAGGTCGCCGTGATAGTGTGCGATTATAACCCGTGAATCATGTCACAAAATAAAAACTGTCATTGCAGAGTATTTCAAAGGAAAATCGACAAATAAACCCACCGCATAAACTTACCTCGCGGGGTATACTCCGCCGCCATGAACTCCCCACAACATATTCTCGAACATGTCTTCGGCTACACCAATTTCCGTGACCCACAAGAGGCGGTGATTGATACTTTGATGGCTGGAGAGGACGCCCTGGTATTGATGCCCACCGGCGGCGGCAAATCTCTGTGTTACCAGATTCCCGCCCTGGCCAGGCCCGGCTGCGGCGTGGTGATATCCCCGCTAATTGCACTGATGCAGGATCAAGTGGAAGCTCTACAAGAGGCCGGCATTCGCGCTGCCTTCCTTAATTCCTCCATATCTTATGATGAAATCCAGGCTATCGAGAGTCAGCTTTTACACGGCGAGCTGGACCTTCTCTACCTGGCACCAGAACGACTACTGCAACCGCGTACCCTGTCACTATTGCAGCGAATTGAGCTATCCATTTTTGCTATTGATGAGGCCCATTGTGTATCCCAGTGGGGCCACAACTTCCGTGCGGATTACCTGCATTTAAATTGCCTGCACGAACAGTTTCCCAGGGTACCCCGTATCGCCCTGACCGCCACTGCGGACAGGCGCACCCGAGCAGAGATTGCGCAAAGACTCGACCTTGAAACTGCGCGTCACTTTGTCAGCAGTTTCGACCGCCCCAATATCCAGTACCGCATTGAGCCAAAAGACAACCAGCGTCGCCAGGTGCTGCAGTTCCTGAAAAATGGACAGGATGGCAATGCCGGAGTTATCTATTGCCTGTCGCGTGCCAAAGTGGAAAGCACTGCTGAGTGGCTGAGCCAACAAGGTTATCCTGCACTACCGTATCACGCAGGCCTGCCAGCGGAGACCCGTGCTGAACACCAGCGTCGCTTTCTCCGCGAGGAGGGTGTCATCATTGTCGCTACCATCGCCTTTGGCATGGGGATAGATAAGCCGGATGTACGCTTTGTTATCCACCTGGACCTTCCCAAGAGTATCGAAGCCTATTATCAGGAAACCGGACGTGCAGGCAGGGATGGTGAGCCCTCTATCGCACTGCTGCTCTACGGTCTTGAAGACATAGTAAAGCTCGGGCAAATGGTGGATACATCTGAAGGCAGCGAGGAGCACAAACGTCAAGAGCGCGGCCGCCTTAACGCCATGTTGGGGCTGTGCGAAATCACAAGTTGTCGCCGTCAATCCCTGTTGCATTACTTCGCTGAAGAGTTGAAGCGGGCTTGTGGGAATTGTGATACTTGCCTCGAGCCTCCCGCCACCTGGGACGCCAGCGAAGCAGCAATCAAGCTACTCTCCTGTGTTTACCGCACCGGGCAGCGCTTTGGTGCCAGCCATGTCATTGATGTACTACGTGGCTCGGAAAACGAAAAGGTGCGCAAATTTGCCCACGACCAACTGTCCACCCACGGTATCGGCAAGGATCTTTCCGGCACTGAATGGCGCGCAATAGTAAGACAGCTCATTGTTCTCGACTACCTGGAAATAGAGGGCGAATTCCAGAGCCTCAAGCTTACCGAAATCTGCCGGCCACTACTGCGGGGGGAAGAAACCTTAATGCTGCGTAAACTACCGAAAAAAACGGTTCGCGCACATTCCCGCAATTCCACTAGTCTCGAAGATCTCGCCCCCGAAGAGCTGCCACTGTGGGAGGCCCTGCGTAACTGCCGTAAACAGCTGGCCGAAGAACGCGGTGTTCCTCCCTACGTGGTGTTTCACGATGCTACCCTACGCGGTATGGTAAAAGCCCATCCGCAAACCCGGGATGAACTGCTTGCTATTTCAGGTGTTGGCGATAGCAAACTTGAGCGCTTTGGCGATGTCTTCCTCGCTGTACTGAGGGACTTCCCCAAACAATAAAACTGTCTATCGCTCGGGATTTTTTCCACCTTGGGTTTACCTGTGTTAAAAAGGCGGAAAGAGGTAGAAAAATAACGCACAAATCCCGAGCGAGAAAACCCTATGAAAGTAATCGGTCACCTGGTTAATGGCGCCCTGATTCAAAATGACAATAATACTGCGCACTCCCGCCTGCAGGATGTTACCAACCCCTCCACTAACGAAGTCATTGGCAAGGTATCCCTAGCCACTAAAGCTACCGTAGAAGATGCTATTGCAGCCGCCGAAGCTGCCTACCCAGCTTGGCGCAACCTGCCCACCGCCAAACGCGTGCGAATTATGTACCGTTTGAAGGACCTATTGGAGCAAAATGCGGACAAAATCTGTGAGCTGATTACCCTTGAGCACGGCAAAGTATTAAATGATGCTATGGGTGAACTGCAGCGCGGTATTGAGAATATCGAATATGTCTGCTCAGCCCCAGAAATGCTCAAAGGGGAACACAGTAAAAATGTCGGCCCCGCCATTGATTCCTGGAGTGAGTTTCAATCACTGGGGGTCTGCGCAGGAATTACCCCTTTTAATTTCCCGGCCATGGTCCCCCTATGGATGTGGCCAATGGCCATTGCCTGTGGTAACACATTTATATTGAAGCCCTCTGAACGCACACCCTCTTCCGCCTTATTTATTGCTGAACTGGGAATTGAAGCCGGCATCCCTGCTGGAGTTTTGAATGTCATCAACGGCGATAAAGAGGCAGTGGATACACTTCTCACCGATAAACGCATCCAGGCGATCAGCTTCGTAGGTTCCACTCCCATCGCGGAATATGTCTACACCACTGGTTCCTCACACGGTAAAAGAGTACAGGCTTTCGGTGGAGCAAAAAATCATGCCATTGTTATGCCTGATGCAGACCTCGATAACGCCGTAGCCGCCCTGATGGGAGCCGCCTATGGCTCCTGTGGCGAACGCTGTATGGCGATTTCCGTAGCGGTCGCCGTAGGAAATGATACCGCCGATGCTTTGGTTACAAAGCTGAAAGAGCAAATTGTCGCACTAAAAGTCGGCGATGGTATGGATAACCAGAATGATATGGGCCCTCTGGTAACGCCCATACACCTTAAAAAAGTTGAAGGCCTTATCTCTGCAGGTATTGAGGAAGGAGCAACACTCGTTGTTGATGGCCGTGATTTGACCGTACCGGGTTTTGAACAGGGAAATTACCTTGGGGCCTGCCTGTTCGATCACGTAAAACCTGAAATGAAAATCCATAGCAGTGAAATATTTGGGCCTGTACTCTGTTTGATGCGAGTAGAAACCATGCAGGAGGCCATGGATATTATCGATGCCCATGAATATGGCAATGGAACTTGCCTGTTTACTCGCGATGGTGAAGCAGCCCGTTACTTCAGTGACAATATCAAGGTCGGTATGGTGGGAATCAATGTCCCCCTCCCAGTGCCCGTTGCACACCACAGTTTTGGTGGCTGGAAACGTTCACTATTTGGGGATCTACATGCATACGGCCCTGACTCAGTTCGCTTCTACACTAAACGAAAAACCATTACCCAGCGGTGGCCAGCGAACGGCGTTAGAGAGGGAACACAGTTTAGCTTCCCAAGTAATGGCTAGTTTAAAAGGATCACCAAAAACAGACCCACAGATTTCTAAAAAAATTTATGGAAGTCACTATTATTTGAAAATAAAAATGGAAGCATGCATAAAAGCTAGAAAAAATGAAGGGTAAGATCGGAAGAGAACAAGGGGAACCCAGATATAAATAGAAAATATCTCTTCACACTCCAACCCGGTCCAACAATAAATATTGAGAAAATAAAAAAGGGCGCCAAGCGCCCTTTTTTATTACAAAAAAGATTGATTACCAATGGAAATCAAACTTATAGCCCACACCGATATTAAAGACCCAGGGGTCAAACAGATAGTCACCACCAAATCTATGGCGGTAATCTATCTGATTTGGAACATCGGTAAAGAAAGTATCAACTTCAATATCAGTATCAACATCGAAGTAAATAAGAGCGAGGTTAATCAGCCAGCTACTGTCATGACCAAAATTAAAGTCAACACCAAGCTGCCAGGTGTATCCCCAATTATCACCCAAATTAAGCCGGCCAGCCCAGAATTCTTCCGCACCGGTAATCGGGTTAAACCAGCCCCAATCTCTTAAGCGCTCACTGCTGAAATCGGTATAGTTAAGACCAATTCCCATGTAAGGCTGTATCAAACAACTGGGGTCCAGAGGATACCAGTTCAGATAAGCCGCCGTCATCTGGGGTTCCCAGCGAGCAAAGTTACGGTTACGACCAAAGTCGCGGAGCCCAAACCGGTCGTGCCAACCACGACGGTCTCCACCAGTATGGCGGTCTCCGTCAGTGTAACTCAGTGAAACACCCCAGTGATCCATCGGTTTCCACTCAGCATTTATGAACCAACCCCATTCGTCACTTGGGTCGATATTCGTTCGAAAAGCGCCCCAATCACGATTGAAATTAGGGTTAAAGGGGTCTGGCCAGCGAAGCAAACTATCGGCAAAGGTTACATTATCCGAATTCGGAGAAATGTAAGCGCCGCCAATTCGGATCTTAAACTCCTGGGTGGGGGGTGGTGGTGGGGCATAACCAGCCGGTCCTGCCGAAGCGACACTAGAGATTGCTAAGGCGAGGGGCGTCATTACGGGGATCAGAATACGCGTCATCTTCATTTGTGGTAACTCCATTGAAATTCAGCAGATCAAACAGCAATCAGCCCAATCAATGGTCAGTCTAGTCGCACGAAAATACGGGTGTAGAAAAAACGTTCAATTGTTGGCGCCTAAACTTAGGTTTTTATTTTAATGGCGGATAGAAAATCATTTGGCGCGTAATTTTTTAGCAGGGAGGATTTTTTAGTGTGATTTTCACGCCTTACTTTAGTTTATCCTTGTATCACGAGTTTCACCCAAGTATTTCGGCTACACCATTTTCCATTCATGGAAAATGAATGCCAGGTGAACAAAAGCAACAGATATAAGAAGAAGCTCAAGATAAAAGAAAGAGCACTTTGGCGGCTGATTCAGAGGCTTCATATAGCCTCTGACTTGCGCTCTACACAGCCAAACTGGGATAGGAAGCTAACCACATAGTTAAAATTTATCAGGCGAATAATTGCTATCCGCCTTTGCTTTTACTTCCACCCTGGCATTCTGGGCTACTGGGTGCATCGCCTTCCCATTCATCTGGTGCATACGTATGAAGCGCAAGTGCATGAATAGGGCCTTCCATTTCATCAGAAAGGGCAGCATATACTTTCTGATGGCGCTGGACCTTTCTGGTTGACTTAAAAGTGCTACTTACTAAAACCACTCGAAAATGCATTTCAGATCCAGCTGGCACATTGTGCATATGACTTTCGCACTGAACATCAATGTACTGCGGATCAAATATGGCACTTAATTTTTCTTCTATCTGCTCTGCAAGACTCATAGGCTCTCTCAAAAACTCACCCTTTGGCTATTAAAATATTCTTTGACGAAAAGCATTGAGGCATTACCTCCCCGTGATCAAGTTACAACTTTTGCCTTATCTTTGCGTGCTTCGACAATCGCGTCATAGGCAACTGTGATGCTTTTCATTTGATCTTCCGCATGGCGCATAAATTCTTCAGGAAGACCTTTGGCGGCTATTTTATCTGGATGGTACTCAGCAGCCTTACGTCGATAAGCCAACTTCAAATCTCTATCGCTAGTTTCCGGTGAGCAACCGAGGACCGCGTAGTGCTGTTTCAGATCAGATACGCTATTTCCACCTCGTCGCTCAAATTCATTTTGCATGGCAGTAAAAAGAGACTCATGCAGGCCCAAGTCAACTGTGATTCGGCGTAAAATTTCTTCCTCAGTAGCATGTAGCTCTCCATCAGCGTAAGCAACGGCAAACAGAAGACGGTAAACCATTTCACGCATGGCTTGATTATGCACCAATACCCGGTACTGCCTGGCATAATCATAAATACTGTACTTATCGGTTTTGGCATTCTCAAAAATGCGAATGGCATGCTTACGCTCTTCCCCGCCAAGGCGGAGGTTATTTTGAATAAACTCCTCAATCAGCTGAACTTCAGCTTTTGACACAAGCCCATCGGCCTTGGCCATCTTCGCCAGCATGGAAAACAGGGTCACAATAAAAATGGTCTGGGCTCCGTCCCGGTTAAGCACCGCCTTTGCGCCACCAAGACGTCGCAGACCTGAACCAAAGGAGCTACCTACCCATGCACCCAAGGCTGCTCCAATGGGGCCGCCAAACATAAAGCCGAATCCGGCACCAATACCCGCCCCTAACCAGGACATACTCTCTCCTCCGAGCACCAGCCGGTACTCAAATATCAGATAGTTCTACTAAAAAACTCACACATAATACCACGCGAAAGATTGCGCCAAGATACATTCATGACCATACAGTCTAAAAATAACTGACTCCAGGCTGCTTTAAATGGTCTTCTCACCCTTATTTAGGTACCTGACTGCTCCTGACTATCTGCCACAATTAGGATGGGTATTCTCACCGGAATTGAGGTAGGACTGAATGGAACTGCGGCAAGCAGCATGCTTTTTACGCCATGTGACCATAAGCGCAGTGTTAATTATGGCTCTCACATCCTGCGAGAACCGGACAGACAAGTCTGGTCAAGCTCCAGAGACAAAGGCTCAAAACTCTCAAGTCGATACCATGGGGCATCAAGACTGGGAAACCATTGTAGAGGTTCTCCTGCATCCTCGATGCCTGAATTGCCACCAGCTGGAAATGCCCCTTATTAATGAAGGCTCTCCCCATATACCACGAGTGGCGCGGGGTCCTGGCAACATGGGGACAGGGACAATGCAGTGTGGCAACTGCCACTCCAACCAGAATAACCCTGTAACAGGTGCCCCCGGTGCTCCAGGCTGGGCTATGGCTCCAATTGAATTGAACTGGTCACATAAGTCCTCTGCCCAAATCTGCAAGCTCCTCACAACACCCCAAGATAACGGAGGCCGCTCACCAGATAGCCTACTGAAATTTATAAGTGAAAACCCCCTAGCCCTTTGGGGATGGAACCCGGGAGGTAAGCGGCAGCCTGTAAATATTCCCCATGATAAACTTGTTGAAGCAATGAAGGGGTGGATTGCCGCAGGAACTCCCTGCCCTTCTGAAGGAGCCACAAACTGAATCGCGCTTCTTAAAGTTGGCAGAAGTGAAAGCCGGGGCGCTGTTGCCAGCTTTTACTTTAACCGTAGAGTGTTCACGATAATAACTACAAGCGATAAGGTAGTCAGTTGACGATCCTGGAATCCATGAGAACTGCGATTACGCTTTAATTTGATCGTTAGTTAAAAAAGAGATCCAAGCAGTTAACCAGCTAATTTATCCAACCAATCGCCATCCCTGGCGACTATG
This sequence comes from Microbulbifer sp. GL-2, assembly GCF_007183175.1. Taxonomy (NCBI): domain Bacteria; kingdom Pseudomonadati; phylum Pseudomonadota; class Gammaproteobacteria; order Cellvibrionales; family Microbulbiferaceae; genus Microbulbifer; species Microbulbifer sp. GL-2. The sequence goes on along the minus strand of NZ_AP019807.1, from coordinate 3,183,794 downwards.
TAAATATCCTCTAGAGCCTCCACTTTTTCTTCTTCAACTTGCACTTTTACCCCACCTATTTCCCCAATAAGAGTTTCAGGCAAAAAAGCGAGTAACCCGCCATTCAGCACAAGCCTACAGAGAACCCCATAGTCATTTACAACCACCTGCACTTTCCGCGAGAAGAGAGTCTCAGGCCATCCATCACTACCGAAACCCCGCTCTTCACCACAAAAGGGAGATATCCGTGGGGCTGCAAATGGGTATTTCAAAACCTCGGCGGTTGGTACTCTTTTCCCTGAGTAATCACCGATCACCAGTGGATGTTCAGGACCAGCCGCAACGCACATACAGGTTGAGCCAACACTACGCACCGTCATGGAGGGTGGTACCTGACCAAGAACAGCCCCAGTAATCAACGCAACATCCACCTCCCCACGGGCCAGCATTCTAAGGGCCAGAGATTCATAGGCCGAGGTATATGACAAGCGTACTCCCGGGTAGCCTGCAGCCAGTTTTTTCTGGAAAAGTGCAGCCCAGGTTAGCTGTAACATTGCCGGCGCAGCCACCCGGCATTCCGCATAGCTGTCAAAATTACCAACTTCCGCACGAGCCTTCCTGGCAATGGTAACAATCTCAATTGCGTGACTTTGCAGTCGGCGTCCATCATCATTGATTTTGAGCTGTTTCCCCACCCGATCAAATAGGCGAGTACCCAGCTCCTCCTCAAGGCGCCGCAGGATCTTACTCAGCCCCCCTGGAGTTGTATCTAGACGGTCCGCAGAGCGTTGCAGGTTCTCAGTAGTCGCAATAACAAGGAATTTCTCTAGCGCTTCTATTTCCATTTTGGAATCAAATATTGAAGAAAGTGAATCGATTGATCACTAATGTACGCTTAGAATTACTGACCTCCAAGAAAATATGGAAATGCACGTCAAAATGAACAAGACACTTCTAACCTGGATATTCTTTAGCCAGCTGGGCTTATGCCTGGTATTAGCTCCAGCATCAACTTATGGCGATGACTCAGTTGGAATTCATGGCATGGCGCTATTTTCTGTAAATGGACAGTTGATCGCCTCCCATATGCCTCTCCACGGAGGTCATCATAGCCACCAGGTAATTCTTACCCTAAAAACTGATAACCAAGAAAGCGTTAGTGATTTGGTCCAAGGCGCTAGGCTTTCTTCATTGCTTCCCGAGAAATTCTCCCTCAATAAATTACGCAACAGTAAACTGGACTCCTTCACTGCCAAGTTATTCGAGGGGCACTTTGAGCGTGATGGTAAAGCCTACCCCACCCCTTTCTCATTCAAAGTAACGGATAAGTTACTAGATCAACCTCTAAAGCGGGAGAGCAATGGGTACTATCAGATCGTACAGCTTAATAGCCTAAGTCTACTTGTTCATGAGATAGCTTCTGCTCCCAGCTTTGACCAGATATTAGTTGTTAGCGCCAATCCATCTTCCCCAAAAGAAATTTATAGTGGGAGTGAACAGCCACTCTCAGAGAATAATTGGCCGGAAAGCCTTGTAAAAGCAGGTATCCACTTTGAATCCCAATTATATTTTGAAAGTCAAGACTTCCAATAAGATGAGAAAGCCTATTCTGGTTATTCAGCACGAGAAAAACGAGGACCCAGGGTATATCACCGACTGGGCTCGAGAAAATCAAATACCCCTGAAAATAGTCAACCCCCAAACTTCACTATTACCCAAAAGTAACTTCAGTGGCGTAATTCTCTTGGGTGGAATGATGAACATCTGTGACCAGGAAGAACTACCCTGGCTAACCGATGAGATAGAATGGGTGAAGATTCAAATCCGTCAACCGACTCCCATACTGGGTATCTGCTTGGGTGCACAGATTCTTGCACATTCACTCGGAGCCAATATTCATCCTCTAGCGCATGAGGAAATGGGCTGGCAACCCATAAGGTCTACGCCTGACTGGAATATATCGACAAAAAAGGTTTTTCAAGCACATAGCTATTATTTCGAAATTCCACGCGGCGCCCAGTGCTTAGCTGAATCCGATTTATGCCCCCATCAAGCATTCATGCTGAATAAAAGGGTACTAGGACTGCAATTTCATTTAGAGTGGCCACAACAGAAAGTTGCTGAATTATTCCCAGATTTTTTCAAACGTCACGGCTCACCGAGTTACAATCATATCGCCAGTCGCGCCGCTTTATTCAGCCTGCTCAACAAACACTTTAAAAAAATAATTTAGGATCAACTAATTTTTAAAAATATTGCAACCAATCAAAATCCAAAACTACACACACAATCAATTAGAATGTTGATAAAAATACTTTTTTTCACAGCCGAACAAATAGAGAGGCAACTTATAAAACATGACAACTGGGCTTTAAATAGCTCTGGAGGGAACCCAAATCAGGGCCCGAAATTACATAATTCGCTCTAAAAGCTGGCTAAAACGGGCCCCACCAGTCAATAGTTACTCATTTGAACAGGTAATCTTGTTTTCGAAACAAACTCCTCCACGTTCGGAACAAGTTTCCAGCAACTTGCCCTTTGCTTCAACACGGGTAAAACCTTTCGAGTGCATACCTCCTGCCCTCATATCTTTCATATAGCAAGCCCATTTGGGACGCTCTTTTACAGGATGGTGTACGACTTCCGGCTGCGCTTGATTAGACTGTTCCTCAACCATAGTCTGTAGTTGCAAGATCAAATCCTGCATAGAGCGAATGTCCTTACGAAGCCTGCTAACTTCTTTCTTCAACTGGCGTACCTCATCAGTAGCCGGCCTTACATCCCCCAGAGAATGTACTTCCTTGCGAAGCTTCACGATCTCTCTCTTGATCTCTCGAAGATCTTCAGAGGTTTGATGATTACCATGGGCCATTAGTGGCCCGGAGAATAGTATGAGAGAAACCAGTAAAGGTAAACTACGCATTCTTTTACTTCCAATACAAAATTTATTACAAGGAATAAGCTCGCAAGGAATATAACGTAAAAAACATTAACTCAAAATGAATCCCATCGATAGATGATTTTCAGCAGCATGTAATGAATCAGTACACATACCAAGGAAAGGGATTTGACCTTGTATTTTTAAGGCTTGCTATATCATGAGGGGGGGAAGTAACTATTAAAAGTAAACGAAATGTACAGACAAAAAAACGGCATATTCAGCCAGTAATAGTAATTTTCTTGTTATTCCCTTCCCACAAAAAAGGGCGAACCGGGGTTCGCCCTTTGAAAACTATCGACCCATCGAGTTAGCCACCGGTCAAGCTTCTCACCATACTGATCATGACACCCGCCGCAACCGCAGAACCGATAACACCGGCCACATTCGGCCCCATTGCATGCATCAACAGGAAATTATGAGGATTGGACTCAAGGCCAACTTTGTTGGAAACACGTGCGGCCATAGGCACGGCTGAGACACCTGCTGAGCCAATCAATGGGTTTACCTTGTGCTTGCTAAACATATTCAGCAGCTTGGCCATCAGAACACCGGCAGCGGTACCAATAGCGAAGGCCACTATACCCAATGCCAGAATACCTAGGGTTTTCGGGTCCAGAAATTTGTCGGCAGCCAGCTTGGAGCCAACAGACAAGCCAAGGAAAATTGTTGTGATATTGATTAGCGCATTCTGGGCGGTATCAGACAGGCGTGCGACCACACCGCATTCACGCATCAGGTTACCAAAGCAGAACATACCCAACAGCGGAGCTGCAGCCGGCAGGAACAGAGCCACCAGGATCAGCAGTAATAGCGGGAAGGTTATCTTCTCTCTTTTACTTACATGCCTCAGCTGGATCATTTCAATTTTACGCTCCTGCTCAGTGGTCAGGGCACGCATAATCGGTGGCTGAATCATAGGCACCAGCGCCATGTACGAGTAAGCTGCAACGGCTATAGCACCGAGCAGATCCGGAGCTAGCAAGCTGGATACATAAATGGCTGTGGGACCATCGGCACCGCCGATAATACCGATTGCTGCGGCATCTGCGATGGAGAAATCCATAATGCCTGCTGCGGACAGGCCAACAGCACCCAATACCGTAGCAAAGATTCCAAACTGTGCTGCGGCCCCCAGGAACAGGGTGCGGGGATTGGCAAGCAATGGACCAAAGTCTGTCATGGCACCAACCCCCATAAAAATCACCAGGGGTGCGATACCAGAAGCAATTGCTACAGAGTAGAAGCTGTACAGCATGCCATTAGTGAAACCCGCATCCCTGGCAAACTCAGCTGCCTGCACCTGCACAGCTGCCGGTGCACTGCCCAGGGCTTCCTTCAATGCCCCCAAACTTGCACCGCCATCCAACCCCAGAATACTCGCCATCTGGGCCAGCACCTCTGTATTTCCTTGAGTCAACGCAGTCTCAGCGGCAGAAAGTGCCAAATCCGCCCCTGGAATATTGGCGAGAATCCCCCCAAAGCCAATGGGAACCAGCAGCAATGGCTCAAAATTTTTACGAATGGCGAGGTACAGAAGCCCCAGGCCTACAATAATCATGACAAACTGACCTGGCGCCATTTGTGAAACGCCAGACGATTGCCAAAGATTGATTAGATTATCCACTTGCGACTCCTACCTGCTACGCGATTGACAGCAGGGCATCGCCCACCGCCACGGAATCGCCCTCTTTCACCGCCACACTGGCGACATTGCCACCGCGAGGTGCGCTAACCACGGTTTCCATTTTCATGGCTTCCAGCACCAGGATGGCCTGCCCCTCATCAACCTGATCACCAGGCTTGACCATTACCTTAAAAATATTACCGGCGAGGGGTGCGTTAACAGGCTCTCCGCCAGTAGCCGGGACCGGGTTAGCATTCACCTCGGTTGCGGGTGCTGCACCAGCCACCGGTGCAACACCGGTCAAGTCACCACCATCGGCGACCGTAACTGTGTAGCTCTGCCCTTCAACAGTTACTGTATAAATCTCCTCACCCTGATCATTCTTCACTGTATTATCTTCTTTGCCAGTGGGCACCGGCTCAAAAGCATCAGGGTTATTGCGGTTCTCCAGGAATTTCAGACCAATTTGCGGGAAAAGTGCATAAGTCAGCACATCATCAATCTCACCACTGACAAGGTTAATATCCTGCTCACCTGCTTTTTCCTGCAGTTCCAAGGTCAACTTATCCAGCTCTGGAGTGATCAAGTCTGCCGGCCTGCAGGTTATCGGGGCTTCACCATCAAGCACTCGGGTTTGTAGCTCTTTGTTCACCTCTGCAGGAGTCGATCCATACTCCCCCTTTAAAACCCCAGCAGTTTCCTTGGAGATAGACTTGTACCGCTCGCCGGTCAACACATTCAGTACGGCCTGGGTACCAACAATCTGTGAAGTGGGAGTTACCAGTGGAATAAAGCCCAAATCCTGGCGCACACGGGGAATCTCTTCCAGCACCTCATCCAGGCGATCACCCGCTCCCTGTTCGCGCAGCTGGCTTTCCATATTGGTAAGCATACCGCCCGGCACTTGGGCTACCAGGATGCGGGAATCCACACCTTTGAGGGAGCCTTCAAACTTCGCATATTTCTTACGCACGTCACGGAAGTAGGCCGCAATTTCTTCCAGCAGGTTAATATCTAAACCAGTATCCCGCTCAGTACCTTCAAGAATTGCCACCAGAGCCTCAGTTGGGCTGTGACCGTAGGTCATGGACATGGAGCTGATTGCAGTATCAACATTATCAATACCGGCCTCGATACACTTAAGTGCAGTAGCCGTAGAAAGACCCGTAGTCGCATGGCACTGCATATGGATGGGGATATCCACCGCAGCCTTCAGGCGCGTTACCAACTCATAGCCCTCATAGGGACGCAGCAAGCCGGCCATATCTTTGATCGCAATAGAGTCGGCCCCCATATCCTCAATTTGCCTACTGAGGTCCACCCAAAGATCCATGGTATGCACCGGGCTGACGGTATATGAGATGGTGCCCTGAGCATGCTTGTCTTGTTTCTTTACCGCAGCCAATGCAGTTTTCAGGTTCCGCATATCGTTCATCGCATCGAAAACACGGAATACATCCACTCCGTTCTCAGCAGCGCGCTCGACAAACTTTTCAACAACATCATCGGCGTAGTGCCGATAGCCCAGGATATTCTGTCCACGGAACAGCATTTGCTGCGGCGTATTGGGCATGGCTTTTTTCAGCTCACGAATTCGCTCCCAAGGGTCTTCACCGAGATAGCGAATGCAGGAATCAAAAGTGGCACCACCCCAGGATTCCAATGACCAGAACCCCACTTTATCGAGTTTTTCCGCGATAGGCAGCATGTCGTCCAGTCGCAGGCGCGTTGCGAACAGTGACTGGTGGGCATCGCGCAGGACTACATCGGTAATCCCCAGTGGCTTTTTAACCTCAGTCATGGGTTATCTCTCTCGGCAGAAATGATTGGATGTTGAAAGGAAGAGAATATTTGCAGCTAACGTTTTTTTCGATGTTGGTCAATTGCTGCCTTGATTATTGCCTGCAGGCGAGCATTATCACCTGCAGTGTGGCTTGGTAAGGTGGTAGTCGGCTCAGCCTCAGGAAAATAACGCGCGATAACCCGGGACATAATGCTGGTACCAATCACCAGCAATAGCAGGAAAGTAAAAACTATCCCCATCCCGAACAGCGTAATATCCAAGCCCTGTTGAAAAAGTGCCTCTTGCACTGCGTATCCCCCTAAGTCTTCAGGCATGTAAAATATGTTATCCAAGTGTTTTATTTGCACACCTATAACACTGTGTTCGGGAACCGGTTTCTCAACGGCACCCACTGTGATCACCCTTTCGCGAATATCCCAAACTGTAGCCGCATCAGCCCCTCGCACGGCAATCTAATTCCCGCAGAAGGCAAATACAATCTTCCGGCAAGCCTCTTTAACCTTAACGGCAAAACAATCTGCTTTCGTAGGTATTATCTACAGCATGGAAGCGCGAACAATTTTCTATTATCAATATAAGTTGCTTTTAAAATCAAACACTTATTGGTTTCAGCAGCAACGGAGACACCCTATTCCTCGCGCGCTTTTTTGGTGCACGAGAGTAATCCAGTTAGTTACTCTCTCCTATGGTTTACCTTTTATAGATGATAATTTTCACAATAGTGATCTGAGTTGCTGATAGAATATGCGCCATAAGTCTTTACCTCTTTTGCCAATTTTATTTTATGACCGACAAGACAATTTCCCGCCATCCGAAGATTTACCAGGCTCCCATGGAAGGAGTTATCGACCACCACGTGCGTGAACTGCTCTCCGCCATTGGCGGTGTCGATGTCTGCGTGACCGAGTTCGTCCGCGTTACCAATACCCGCCTGCCCCGGCGGGTATTTACCCGTTTGTGCCCAGAGATACTCGATGGTGCTACTACAGCTACAGGCACCCCCGTGCGCCTTCAACTGCTGGGAGGTAACCCCGAAGCTATGGCGATTAATGCCAGCAAAGCCGTCCATTTCGGCGCAAAGGCCATCGACCTGAACTTTGGTTGCCCGGCAAAGACCGTTAACAATAGTGATGGTGGTGCCTGCTTGCTACAGACCCCTCACCGGGTGGAAGCGATTGTTGGTGCCGTGCGCAGAGCTGTGCCAGAAAACATCCCAGTCACCGCAAAAATTCGCCTGGGGTTTAATGACAGATCTTCATATATGGACAACGCCCAAGCTGCAGCAGCTGGTGGAGCCAATGAATTAGCGGTACATGCCCGCTCCAAGATTGATGGTTACAAGCCACCCGCCTATTGGGAGTATATCGGGAAAATAAAACAACAACTGGATATTCCAGTAATCGCAAACGGTGATATCTGGACCCTGGAAGCGTTTAACCGTTGCAGTGAAGTCACAGGATGTGATGCATTTATGTTTGGGCGTAGCCTGCTGGCTCGACCAGACTTGGGGCTGCAAATAAAAGCCTATTGCGCCAATGAAGAGTATCAACCCATGAGCTGGCAACAAATCGTGACTCTCCTGTGGGAATACTATCAAACCACACGTGAAATTTACCCTGAAAAATACATGGGTAACAGAATTAAGCAATGGCTCGCTTACCTTAAATTGGCCTTTACCGAGGCTCAGATGTTTTTTGACAAAATCAAGCGATTGCGAGATGCGGAAGCCATCGAGAACCTTTTTTTTCTAGAGCGTTATGGACAACAAGAGCGCTCAGAGGCTGCTTAGCCTCAACAAGTATCTCCTCTGCAAACCCTTACTCGGTTTCGGAGGAGATTGCCCAATTACCATGAAGTCACTGACTGGCCGAAAAACTCTTAGTCTACACACTAAAACCGCCAATAACTGAATAAAATTGAATCCTTCAACCTTTAGATAGACACAAAATCCCAAAGCGGCTATGCCCTTTTATCTCATCTCATTCTACCAATAATAAGGGGAGCATTTCGATCCAAATGATCATATCCCTGCCTGGCTCACCATGACTATTAAATATAATTTTCCATATATGGGAATTCCTTTTTTCTCTCAAACTGCCGAACCATATTATATTAACAGCATCACTTGAATTCATATAAAATGACAATCCCATACAACAACAAATCACTTAAAGACTACTCTCTTATGTAACTTCTCAAGCCCATAAAGCAAGACTTAAAAAGTTAACTTTAAAGCTTAGACATTTCACTAAAAAACCTCAACAAATCAACCTCAGAACTTGAAGAGAACTCATAGAGGGATGAGGTAAGACCATCTGGTAAATAGGGTTTAGCAACAGCAATAAATGTCAAAGCGCCTGCAGGATTCCCAGAAGCCACACGCTTATTATATAAACTCCATAGCTTATAAATGTTTATCCCACTATTTTTACTCAACCCCTCATCAATAGCAGAAAATATTGACATGCCACAACTGTAATGTAATTTTGGATTGCGTCTAGATATCTCCGCATAGCCTCCCCCTTCATCAAGGGCAGATAAACAGGACTTATGTGCCGCCTCCAATTTTTGCTGAAAAATATCACTGTCATTAGTGAAATGCTCCATCGCCTTTCCAGCAAAAAATTCAGCACCACCCTCATGTAACCATTGATCCTTAAGATCATTAATATTCGCACCCTCTCTCTGGAATAAATGCGCCACCTCATGAGAAAAAAACCAAAAAACTTCATCACTATTGATTTCTTCAATAGCTTTACTGCCGTACCAGTGCATAAACATCTGCCCAGGAATCGCACCCCCTTGATGCCCATAGGTACCATCATCTGTCGAACTGTAGGAGGCAAAGAGGGCTGGCCTATACTCAAGCTTACCCATATTAAGGGAAAAGAAATTCATTAACAGAGGGAGCTGGGATGAGATTTGAGTTTTCAGCTCTTCTGGAAGGTTTTCATCAATGACACTAACAAAGCTACTTTCATTCTGAGGAATAGCACGACCGACGTAAACCTTTATACCTTCATCACCATCCAACCACTTTGCTTTTTCCGTATATATCCTTCCCCGCACAATGATATTATCTGATTTAGCCGACTGAACCTCTATAGACCACTCATTGTACTCAGGTAAGCAGATCTCAGCACATGCAAAGAAACGGCCGGTATGGAGTAATACCCCCCCATCTGTGTATGGTGAAAAAGGAGCATACTCCTTCGGCAGTGAAATATAAGTAGCCTTCAACTGGAAGGTCACCCGCTTAAACGGCTTACCATCAATTCGGGAAACTTTTTCTATATTGCCGTCATAATCAAACCGAAATGTATCTGAAAGGGACATCCACCGATTTTTACGTGAATTATCTGGAGACCTTTTAAATGACAACTGCTTTACTGGTACTAAAGAGCTATAAGAAACAGACCAAACGCCTTTTTGGCTCTTCTCCAGTAGAATACTCACATCACCTGCTGTGGAAACCGCACTGGTAACAAAAAAAATCACGAACGTGAGAAACCTGGATATAAACAAACCCTGCACTCCCTTGCCTATTAAACAGTCCGAAAAAAGATAAGAACTTTTATAAGTCAATCCGAGACTTCACAAAGAGCTAAAAGTTCAACACCTCGACAGACTATATTTTTAATTTCTTATACACAGCGCAATGATAAAATACCGCTCACAAATTGCAAACCCATTAGTTAAGCCTTCTTAAATATAGGGTTTAGAACTCAACCAAAATTTTCGGCAAACTTCATCAACTTTACTATCTCCTAATTGATCGGACCAACATCGCAACTGATACAACAGGATTCATGATAAGCGACCAGCAGTTAAAACCAGAGTTGGCCGACTCATAATTGAGACAAGTGGTGCCCAGGATTGGCTATCCATCCAAGAAAAAAGAGCATTCGTTTTTATTATAAACTACCAGAATCTAGCCACAGATCTACTCTAAGACTCAACTTTATTAGAGAGTAAACACAGTATTCAGATCAGGTAATTAATTGTAGCTCTTATATTGTCTTTAACACCTCCCACTCGATTAAATGGGAAGCTAGCCCCCCCTTCTATCACACTATCTAGATTTCTAGCGCGATATTGGCGGAATGAGTAAACCTGCCCTCAATTCAAGTACCGTTGGTTCATCGTATAATGCACCAAGCTTGTCACCAAATAACAAAGTGGGACCGGTAAAGAACACAAAAAATGTGAGGAAAGTCTCAGCTCTACCCCCTTGTAAAGTCACATATTGCCAAAAAACATGACTGCTTTATTGCATAAGATGACTAGTCGCTCTTTTTAAGTTATCAATTATTCAAATAATAGGAACCGTGCCAGGTAGTAATGGTCCACCAGATATCCTTTTCATCGTCTACTAACGCATATAGAGATAAATAGAGAGAGCAATGCACGGTTCACTTAAGATATTTACGGCAATCACCTTATCAGCCCTGCTGACTGCCTGTGGCGGCGGCTCTAGTGGTGGTAATAGTTCGGGCACCGAAACCAATACCGGTACTGACACAGGCACTGGGGGTGGAGGAGACACTGGCGGAGGAAACACAGATACCGACACCGGGGATTACACATTTAACCCAGCCTCCCCACTAGCCACTTTAATCGTAGGTACCGCAGAGTATGTGGAAGGTACGTTACAGTTGGAGGATACCGACAGTAAAAGTCCCTCTTTCTTGGGGGCAACTGTTGAGGGGCAATATGGCAGCTTCAAGCTCTACGACAGTGGAAACTGGGAATATCAACTCAATAGCAACGCAAATAGCCTGAATGATGGGCAATCTGCAGAAGATACCATTACATTCCAGTTAACAAATGGTGATCAGCTTTCAGTAACTCTCTCAATACAAACTGTTGCCGCTACCGAAAATAGTATTGTTTTCGTTCTGGTAAATTTTTCAGACGCGGCAGTTACCGATGATGTCAGTATTTCCCAGCTAGCAAACATGACCTTTAACGAAATTGACTCCCTGGATAACACTTATAAAGAAAACTCTTTGGGCCAATTAAAATTCAAACGCCACCTTAGTAATGATCAGTCGCTGGCACAGTACTGTTATGGTGAAGAAAATAATGAGAACAGCTCCATTGATTGCTTTGTATACAGCGTCCCTGACAGCCAAAATGGGGGCGTATTAAGTGTTGAAGATGCCCAAGCCCGCGCAGGCTCTTCACGGGATGGTCAATACTCAGACGGTGGTTATACATGGAGAGATAACGCCACAAGCTGGATTCAAAGCAACTATGTCGACTCCAATAATCAACCGGTTAATCTCGATGACTGGAGACACCGCGTATATATTTTTCCGAAATCTGCGAATAGGGCCGGCTTAATAGGTACCGGTGTTGCTTCCGTTCTCGGAGGGTGGAGTATTATTGCCGCCGATAGTGATCAATTGATTATGGGGCATGAACTGGGTCACAACATTGGCTTGAGCCATGCTGGTAATGACGACAATAATGACGGAGACACTAACGACGCGGGTGAAAGTGAGTACGGGGCCAACGGTGTCTTTATGGGTAATAGCTGGAAGTCCCGCCTGTTTGGCAGCGCCCATCGAGAACTAATGGGCTGGTATGATAATTTTCCAGGGTACACAACCAACATCAGTCAATCTGCTGGTGGCAGTACAGAGCATGAGCTGCAAGCAATTCAACTTACTGCTGGAGAATTGAGTAGCTCTCTGCCACAAGTGCTGAAAGTTGAAAGTAATGGCAGCAAAAATGGAGAAAATCAATACTATGTGGAATACCATATTTCACATGACATTTTGAACCCCTATCCTCACCAGGAAAATGCTGTAACAGTCCACTATTTAAATGAAGGAACGGCAAATCAGGTCGCAACCTTGGCGAGCCTGGGTGAACAGTTTACAGACCCTTTCGCAGGCATAACTATCGAACTTAAATCCAGAAATACCAGCAATAACAGCGCCACTATCGCTATCAGTTACAGCAACTAATTTTTGAGGATAAGACAATGAAGAAACTAATAGCCCTGGCAGTAATTCTTTCCCTAACCTCTTATTCACAAGCTGAAGAGACAGTGACTGGGGTACTGGAAGAAGAGATATCAGAAAATTTTGAAACAGGTGAGATAGACCATAGATTTTCTATAAAAGACGAAACCAGCGGTCGATATTATTTTGTTGACGCCAAAGAAATCAAAGGAAAAGGCATGAAGTCTGGAGAGAGGGTAAGAATCCTTGGAGAACAAGAAAAAAACCGCAGAATCCGGATTAGGGAGTCACAGCGAATCAGACTTGAAGAGTAAATGCTAATTTTGAGGAAAATCCACCCTTCAGGTTTAAAGCTTGGCGCAACAGGCACTATTGCGCCAAGCTGGCATTACTTCTTCTATTGGGTATCAGATAACTAAACCAGCACCTCAAATTTCATATCTAAAGAAGCCCCCCTTAACATCCCAATCCCTGAAACTATACCCTTTAAACGAAACAACCTTTTTATACAAAGTGTACCAAGTAGGCCCTGGTTATTTCATCCCCTATATCCCTCAATTTATCTCATTATACTTGTCGAAGTGATAATAGAAATTCAGTCTAGATCTCTTAGTGATAAAGTATCCATATGAGGTCGTTTTTAAATCGACTCTTCTCGATCATTCCCCAATAAAAAAGAAGAAAACTATCAAGGATGAAAAAGACTGCCCCTTATAAGTCTGTTTTAACAACACTTTTTATTTCAACCATATATTGTCAACCATTAAGCCATGCCTCAGAAGTCCCTCAAGTCCAGGTCGAAGCGGCCCTTGAATGGCGACAGGTAACTCAGGAGACTCTTTACTGCACCGTTAACTCACCATCCCTAATACAAATTTCCAGTCACGCCGAGGCCGAACTGAAGTTTGTAAGGCCTGCAGGGTCTATTGTTAAAGTGGGAGAACTTGTTGCAGAGCAGGACGGTTTTTATCTATCCAAAGAGATGGATATCCTGATAACAGACCTGGAAATTGCGGAGCGTCAGCTCGCACATGCTGAGGAGGAATTAGCCCGACTGATACCGCTTCGTGAGACCCAGATGGTTTCCCCTTCCCAACTCAATGATCTTGAACTTAGTGCCAACACTCACAGACTTAGCAAGCAGAGACTAAAACAACAACTCGAAGTTGATCAATATCGATTTGATCGACTTAAACATTTTGCCTCCAGAGACAGCCAGGTTGTGCAAGTCGAGGCCCACCCAGGCGAGAGGCTCACTCTGGGACAGCGAATCCTTCAGCTTCTTCCTTTAGATGAAAAACAACTCGAATGTAGGATTGCCAGGGATCAGGCCGAAGACAACATAATTATTGAGAGCAGTGAGTTTCTCTATAATGGAGATCCGCTTCCACTAAGAAACATTGGAAGAATCATCGAGGAAGATACCCAGAACCTCTCCCTATACTTTGATGGTTTCGGAGAAGATTTTGAGTCTTTATTGGTAGGCCAGCGCTTCCAGATTAGCATGCTCACCCCTACAGAATCTCCGGAACAAACAGGAGAAATTACCAAGCTTCCTTCTGACGCGGTGCTATTGAGCGAGGGTAAATACCATACCTGGGCCTTGGGGCTCGACAATAGAGTTCATAAAGTCGAAGTAGAAATATTGGATACCCTGGCCAATCATTTTATTGTGATATCCGAAATCCGGCCAGGCGATCAACTTGTAGTTCTCGGACATGGGAGTTTACAAACAGGCCAGGAGGTAATACCAGTAGGCCGCGACTCATGAAAATTATAGAAAAATATAGTTCGGCCATTATCACTTGCAGCTTTCTTCTTGTCCTCTTCGGCATATATTTTGGACTCAAGATTCCAAATGCGTTACTGCCAAATATAGACCGGCCACAAATAGCCCTCGCTACTTCTTGGCCTGGCAAGACCGCCTTGGAAATGGAGCAGGCACTCGTTGCTCCACTGGAGCAGGAGCTCTCCAGCTTAGGGTTCTTGGAGAAAATTCAGACCACCGTTAGTAACGGCTTTGCCTGGACGCTGATAACCTTTCACCCCAATGCCGATATGGAACAGATGTATATTGATGTTCTCTCCCGGCTTAACCAAGTACCTAACTGGCCTAGCCAGGTTTCTGCTCCCCGCTTATATAACTTTAGTAATGGTGCTGGAGCAACCTTGGCCAGCTTCTTCCTATACTCAACCAAAAAAGCCACTGAACAGGAACTTTCCCAGGCATTCAGGGATCATGTTCAACCTAAATTTAGCAAGATACCAGGCGTGGCTTCTGTTGTAGTATCTGGTACACCTATGGAGCAGCGAGTAGATATCGAATTTGACCCCAAAGGCCTCGCCCAAGTTTCACTCACTATTAATCAGGTGCAGTCTCGCCTAAATGACCTGATTGATCGCTCCGGCGGTAACTTAACTATCGGATCAAAGGATTACGCCCTACATTTTAAGGGCCAAATACCCATTACTGATATTGAAAGTCTACCGATTGCAACCAGAGGGCCACACATCATTCGACTGGGTGACATTGCAAGTGTGCACACCAGAATGGCTTCCGACTGGAATTACTTTGCTCTGGAGGGTAACCAATCCTTCTATTTCTATCTGATGCCAACTGACGACATCAGTGTTTTGCAAACAATTGATACGATCAAAACATTAATTTCAGAGCTAAACAAAGGCGAACTCGGTAGATTGGGAATGGAAGTGGCTATCAGCCGTGATGACTCCAAAAGTATTCGCAGTTCACTGCAACTAGTTTATGGGAGTCTCATATTGGGAGCCTTACTCGCTTGCCTAATTTTGTATTGGTTTTTACGAGACTTAAGAACTCTCGCGTTGATTTTTACCAGCATACCGGTTTGTATTGCACTGGTAATACTCGGTATGTACCTGGGTGGGAGAAGCATTAATGTTATCTCACTTGCCGGTATCGCACTCTCTATCGGCTTGATGGTAGATGCTGCCATAATTGTTATCGAGAACATCCAGCGTTTGCGTAGCCAGGGCTCGGACTTGTTAACCAGTATTAGGCAGGGGACTCAGGAGGTTACTGGAGCTTTAACTTCCTCTACCATTTCAAGTGTTATCGTCTTCTTGCCAATACTTTCAATGCAATCTGCTACAGGGCAGCTATTTAAAGATCTGGCCTATACCATTTCAAGTGCACTTATTGCATCAATGCTATTTGCTTTGCTACTCTTACCGGCTTTGGCAAGGTACCTTCTAACGAGTACTGAGAAGGCAAACCCGAAAGACAAAAACCAGATCCTTAACCGTATTCTACAACGCTGGATTCATATCTCCTTAAAACCGGCTGGCCGAGCAGGTCTGCGCAATTGTATAATATTTCTTGGCTTGCCGGCCGCCTTGATAGTGACTTACATCAGCTCGCCTTCTATCGATGTACTTCCAGACCCAAAGCAGGCAATGATTTCTATTTTTATCAACTTTGAAAGCCCAATGGCGCTCGAAGCTGTAGAGCGAGACATCGGCCAGCTTATTATGGATCGTTTAGAGCAGAGTAAAGGTGAGTTTGAAGAGCAAATTGTCACCTACGGAACACTTTGCTATCCGGCCATGTGCCAACTCTACATTTATACCCAAGGAGACTGGGAATTCGAGAGATTTAAGGACTGGATCAACAAGGATATTGTTTCTGGACTGACAGGCACTAGAATTCATATTCAACAAGGTGGCCTACTACGATTTGCAATGCCTAATAGCCGGGTTAGCCAGCTGGATATTAAAGGGGCTGAATTATCCATTCTCCAAGCAGCTGGACGCGACTTGTTGGAACATCTTCGTTCTGAATTTCCCGATGCGCAAATCACTGAAGGCAGCGCATTAAATAATCGAGGATTGCGTATTGAATTTGAGCCTAATCAGGATCAACTGATTCGTTTGGGCATGACCTTGCCCGAGTTTAACCGCCATTTGATGGCACTTACCGATGGTATCTATATCGGTAACTTTTACACTGGCACTAATACTCTACCCTTCTATTTTAAAGCCAAAGAACCTGCCAACCTGGAGCAACTCTTAAATACACAAATTATGATTACTGGACAGGGCCTAATCCCCCTGCGGCAATTAACTTCTGCTGAGATTACCCAGGCGCCGGATAACATTCTTCGCGTCGGCCAGGAAGTCAGCACCTCGCTCAACCTAACCCCACCATCAGGGGTCGCCATGAAGGACTTCACTGAGCAGGTTGATCAAAGTGTTGTAGACTTTCTCGATCAAAGCCAATACCAGGAACTACATACTCAATTTCGAGGAAGCGCTAACGAGCTGAAGTTATTTCTTCAGGAGTTTTTACAGATCTTTACCGTAGCATTGCTGATTCTAGCTTTGCTCATGTACTTTTACCTCAGATCCATGAAGTTAGCTTTAGCAGTTTTATTTGCAATTCCTCTCTCCTTTGCAGGAGGTATGCTGAGTCTTCGTTTTCTCAATCTATTTGTTGCACAAAACCTTGATGTTATTACCATGATCGGCTTTGTAATCCTGATGGGTCTGGTAGTCAATAACGCAATACTTTTGGTGAACCAGTTTCAGAGCTCCATTGATAGGGGTATGCATCAAGTTGATGCAATTAAAAGTGCACTGAGCCTGAGAATTCGTCCAATAATGTTGACAACAACAACCTGTATTCTTGGAAACCTGCCGTTAGTATTCAGTCCTGGAGACAGTGCCACAATTTACCGGGGACTTGCGGCAGTTATTTCAGGCGGGATGGTATTCAGCGCCCTTTTTGTCTTGAGTTTCATGTCGGCTTTACTATCTTTAAAGACTTTCTCTGCTCGCCAGGTAGAGCCGTCTAAGGCAATTAGTCAACCATTAACCGCAAGGGGTGTGTAGGTTATAAATCACGCGTTTCAGAGCTCTTTCATCCTGTGGCCAGTAGAAAATACTGGCCACTAATATTTGACAGTATAAAAAAAATTCTTGCTTGTTTTCCGCGTTAGGAAAAGACAAGGATTCGCACTCAGGAAGTGTATATCCACGCATTACAAGCCAACTTTTAATACGCTCGATCGAATGGTAATACACAAAAATGCTATCCCCTTTGTAGGAAAACACCTATTCGGCGCTGCCACAGCTATAGTGGATTTTGTCTACGTTGGCATCGGCATCCGCATACCGGTGAGTGGCAAACTCGTAAACGGAGCTATACAACCAGAAGCTGGTCATTTCCTGATGCCACAGGGCCTTCCAATATAATTATCTGGAAATTCTCTCCTGTAGGCCCACGATTATGCCTACAGGAGTCTGAGAGGCCACAGAAAATAACCCTCAACTTCATATGGAACAAGCGCGATAGTTAAACCCTATTCATAGTAAATTCCTTGCCTTAGCCTGTGACTATTGTCCTAAGTGGCCGTCCATTACTTAATTGTCATACCACAGCTTGCCAGGCGCTCTTAAAGCAGCCCCCTTCATATGACCCAGACTCTTTGAGATAGAGCCAGTATGCCCCTCACAGGATGTAGAGACGCCAGGGAGGATACTATCTGCGCCACTTCCACTATAGTGCCTCCCTCACAGACCCCACTACACCTTATATACTTATCTTTGCGACATCTGATACGGCTCAAGGTGGATAGAGTCGCACTCAATCTGATAGGCTTGTCAGTATTGTCCGCTTTCTGACGCGGCTGAGCACACAATGAAGTGGCTCACTAAGGGATAAAAATGAAAATAATTAAAATATTGTTTACCAGCCTTATTGTCCTGGTTTCCCAAATGGTGCAAGCCGGTAGCGCTGAGCCTGTAACATTTACCCGCCAGGGTATCCTCTCTTACAACTTCCACTCAGATTTACTGGGGCGTGGATTTGTTATTGACGTGCTACTACCGCTCTCCTATAACCCCGAAGATAATACCCGGTACCCAGTCATTTATATGACCGACGGTTATATGAACTTCCCCATGGTGGCACCGAACCTGATCCACGAACAGGTACCCGATGAGCAAGGCAATGCCAAGCTACCTCCAGTGATTTTGGTGGGCATCTCACACCCTCTAGACAGCTCCAACTTCACCTTACGTTTAGCGGATTTTACTCCAGTACCTGGAGAGATTAGGGGGAATACTCTGGGTGGTGGCGCCAACCAATTTCTGGAATTTTTGGAGAATGAGCTCAAGCCTTTTATCAATAATTCTTTCAAGGGGGATGAAAGTGACGAAACACTGGCTGGCCATTCCCTCGGCGGGCTTTTAGCCCTGCACGCCCTCTTCAATCACACCGATAGCTTCGACCGCTATGTGATCGGTAGCCCCAGCATCTGGTGGGCCGATAAGCAAATTCTAGAAAGCGAACTCGCCTACGCTGAACGCCAAACCGATTTACCCAAAAGCGTGTATATGTTTATCGGCGGAGAGGAGGTCTGCTTAGAGGAAGGAGAGGTTTGCGGTGTTCAAGACTTTAGGGACCTAGCCCAGCGGCTCAAGTCCCGCAATTATGAAAATTTGACCCTACGCAAACGGGTCATTAAGGGTGAAAACCACGATACCGTAGTTAATCCTGGTTACGATAAAGGGATAGAACAGGTTTTTAAAAGCAAAGTGCTACCACGAAAGTATTCCTTTTAACCGAGCCTGCCGGCCCTATAGCAGAGAGACGCTACAGGGCCCTGACACTACTCGCCTGGCTTGCTATCCATTACTCATACGCGTCACTAATACACTCCTCGCCCTCTAAAAAGACCAACACAGTCTTCTCCAGACTTTCTGCTGCGTCCATAAAAGGCAAGTGATGGCTATCTTTTAGTACCGAGAAACATTTACTCCCTTTATACCTTCTATAATCTGCCTTTACCTGTAAAGGCGTAGTAATGGAATCATTTTCACCGATAACAAATAAAGCTGGAATCTGTAAATGATCGATACCTCCATTAACGCTCATCGCTTGAAGCTCATCGTTCATCTTGTCAGCCAAGCTTCCACGCCGCTCCTGCCACCCTGGAAATCTCTCACTAATCTTTTCGGCTGCTAGAAAACCTGGAATATCAACCCCATTTACGATACCACCATTCGCTCTACTCGCCCATTTGGATAGCAGCAAATAATGCTCAGAGGGAGACTCTTGATATTTTTGTAACTCCTGCATAGCTAACTGATTGCCTTCCTTTTCCGCCCACTGCAGGGTTGCTTCAAAGCTGGTTTCTGCCTGTTTCTGCGCATTCTGGAAGGAAGAGATAAACACCAACCTCTCCAATGTCTCAGGATGCTCACTCGCATAGAGAGCTGCAAGGCCCCCGCCCCAAGAGTGACCAACTAAGGTAACCTTATCTTTCTTATAGTGCTTCTTTAGAAAAGAAATAACATTGTGCACATCTTGAATATTGTTCTTTATCGTTAATGTGTCTTCGCTCACCTCAAGAGACTTGCCGGCCCCTCTTTGATGAAGATAAGCCACTAAATACCTTTCTTCGAGCGCCCGCCCAACAGTCACCTGAAATGGAACCAACCCCAACTCCACATCTCCCGGGCCTCCATGTAAAAACATGACTAATGGTTTAGATGAGTCGTGGCCAAAGACCTCTAAGTATAGTTCTGCGCCATTACTATCTACCCAGCCCTTATACTTAACCTGCCCCGCAAAGGCATCACCTGAAAAGAAAACCAGTGCAAAACTCAAAAGGAAAAATTTTAACCACCCCGCATTAAACATATTCTCACCAATTTACAATTATTATAGGGTTCCAAACCCTCACCACAGGGCTAACAACCTTGAGGGCAGCAACAAAGAACCTCATCTTTTTATTACAAATAAATGAGTAGAACACTAATTTTGAGATAAGGAGAAAAGAAGATGGGATCAAACAAAAGCACTTAACATTACTCAACCTCAAGTGAGGGCTATTTCAGGCACACTTAAAAAATCGCTCTTAATTTCTAAGTGGTCACTGAGCAGCTTGTCTTATGATCATGCATCTCCGCCCACTTTCAAACTACTCTATAAGAAATCAACACTTCGCATAGCAAATACACTTATATAACCACCAACCCTCAGAAATACAAAACCATCCCTTGCCAGAAACACTAAACAATTAATGCTTTCCCCCTTTAAAACCTTACTCGAGCACTCTATCAAAGATATGCAATGCCCCCAAATTATCATAAAGTAAAAGATAAGAATTTTGATATACAATAGGGGCCGGGGGTGGAAAACTAACACCACCCATTTTATGCACCCAATCAAATTTGTGGGTAGTGGTATTAAATGCCCCGATTACCCCTTCTTTCCAATCTGTCGTTATAATATGCTCCCCCATCATAACATAATTACTCCTCTGCGTCTCCACCCCCACTGACTTAAAATATGAAAAATCTTGATAATTATCCTTTAGCTCTCCAGTCAATAAATCATAAGCGGCATAATTAGCTAACATTTGATGAAGAAGCCCTTTCTTTTCATCAATACACAACCCTCGCGCAAAAGTTTTTATCTCATATTTAACTTTTCCTGTTTCGACATCAAAGGCAATTAATTTATCCAAATCTTTAAAAGAAAAAACTGCCACGTCGTTGCTAACACCAACCAGGTTAGGTAGATATTTTCCACTAGATGTTTCTACGAACCACTTAAGCTCTCCTTTTCCAAGCCCCCGCCTACTGACCCCTTTAAGTGAAACTGTAAAGGCTATATTTGACCCAATCTCTATAACCTCACCACTATTGGATTCCCAGAGTACCTCATCTGAAAAAATATCTTGGACACCTTCTTTAGGCAGAAAAAGGGTATAGTCGTAATCGGTTGTCACCACAACCAAATTACTGTTGTATAAACAATAGTCTCCAATGCCATTTTTAACTCGAATTGACCTAACCACATGAAGCTGAGAATCAAAAAAGGTATACCCCAAACCCGAAATACCTATAATTAAATCGTCTCTTTTTACAAAGCATCGAAAGTCATCACTCACAGATCTGCGAAGCAGCTCTTTTTTACCCGCCATATCGTATTGAACAATTTCTTTACCAGACTGAAAAAACAGTTGATTATTTGATATACAACAACCTTTATTCACATTCTTTATAGTTAATATTTTCTTGAACATCTAACTTTTTACCCCCTTTGAAAACTCTCCACTTAGAGATAGCTTCACCTGTTCATTAAATTTAAATTCCCGTCTCTGACTGTTACTACATTTATATTTCATCCTATAACATTCACCCAGGGAGCAGAGACGGTGATCCCCAGCCAAATCTAAACACCCACTTAGAGCTGCGCACCAACTATGTTACTTGTACCTTTCGACCATAAAACTCCAGAAAAGCAACCCACTGCTCAACCAGCTCTTTAAATTCCATCGTTGGCAATTCCAGGTCAGGAGCCATGCCCCCTATAAGCTTCGTAACCTGAGGCTCGATATAAGCCACGCCAAAAATATCAGCACCGATATCAGTAAACTCTACATCACCAGATAAAACTGAAATTACTTTCGGCAACAAACACTCCTTAATATCTTGAGAAGAGTCCCAAGCTTGAAAAAAATCATACAAAATCACGTCTTCATCTAGCTCTGAATACAGAAAATAGGCGCCACTCTTTTTGATTATATCTATTCTTCTATCTGCGACCTTTAGCTCGCCCACCACAAAGAAAGGAGGATAAATTTTCAACGACCATATTCCCAAAAAAAACTCACTTAAGCTCAAGCGCTAAGCTGTGTTGAAGTAACAGCTTTTAACAAGTACAAGCAATCGCAGCCCACCCCGCAATCTAATTACGCTGATTGATGGTACGGTTTGAGCTGAGGCGGCCGTACATCACGAACCCTACCTAAAAAACAGTTAACCAACCAGCCGTTTTACCCAGCGGTAAGGTGAGAGTGAAGTTCAGTAGGCACCAAAGACTGCAACCATTGCCTTTTTACTCAGTTTTTTTCTAGTGACCTAATTGGCCATCAATAGATAAACCAGGTAACTAATTACCAGTGCCGTTGGTGTCCACGCTTATCAGCCTGTTATCACAATAGAAGCGACAAAGCCACCCATCTCTACATCATTTTACTTGCAAATATTTACTGCCAATATATCGCCCACCAATAATACAGGGAATATAAATTACTAATGCATAAATAATGGCCCACTCAGAAGAATTCATAAAAGCAATAAAGGTAACCAGTAAATAGGGGACCGCCGCAACAGCCAATACAATTTTGGCATTCATTGAGGCAGTATCCTCACTTGTACGCGCAGCCATAACGCCGCCCAATAACAATATTAGGGGTAATGAGGTAACACTCACCAGTAAGTACAGGGAATGGAAAGGAATAGCAGATAATAGATACAACCAAGAGGCCAAACCCGCAGTAACGGTAAAAAATGCTATACCACATGCCGCCGGGCTTTGCGGTATATTCTTACTGGTTGCTGCACGGTAAAGTGCAACCAATATAGCAACAGCCCCAATTATTAACAAAACATTCATATTAAACCTCAATTCTGTTATCTACAGCCGCACTGCAAAAGCCTAGAAAAGAAAATTCATCAAAAATTAGATATCAAAAAAATTACAACCCACCACAAAAAGTGAACTCCCCCAGCCTTACAACTAAATTTCAGGAAAAATAATCCAAAACCTTACCAATAAGCTCTAGCTCTTGATGACCCTCAGGATCAATTTCTTTGCGAAGCACGCGTTTTATATAATCCGTATCTCCAAGCAATCCACGTACAATACAATAGTATGTAGCCCAGATACCACGCGTTTCTTCAGGGACGCTTAGGTAAAAGGACTCTTTGCTGTCTAGACAATATTGCTTTCTTAAGTACGCCTATCCAAACTCGATTATATTATCCAGATCACGCATAACTTTAGCTATAGCTTTCTCCCGGCTTTCGAAATCTCCAGCATAAACTGTTCGATCAAAAGGGTTCTTAAGATCAGCTATTCTAATCCTCCTTGAAAAAGTAGGAGTTCGGCTCAGCGAAAAACCTGAAAGATGAGATAAAATATCTTCCACCTCTTTAATATAAACACCTGCATCAGGCACGGTTGTTACCCAAGCGGGAGAACCACAAAAATTCCAGGAAGGGTCTATTAATAGATCGCAAAATTTCTCTGGGCGATATCGATACCGTTTAGATACAAACTTCCAATCTTCAAGTTCTTCCGCCTTCAGCTTGGCTGCCGCAAGAACATCTGCTTTAAATGTCATATAACCTCTAACAAAGCAAAACCGCCTAGAAATAGACAGGTAGTAAATCCAATTTTTATTGCACTAATACATTAATCCTACAACTCCACCCGATCCCCATGGCTAGGCGGTGTTGAGGTAACGGTAAAAATCAAGTCTATAGAGGCCTTATTAAACAGCTGATGAGGATTCCCTGCGGCTATATGCAAACCCTGGCCGGGAGAGAGGGCATACTCTTCGCCATCACATTCAATAGTGGCCGTGCCCTGTAGTACAAAGAAAAACTGTTCAGATTGCCGGTGCAGGTGTCGAACTTCTGAGCAACCAGGAGGTACTCTCTCCTGAATCACACTGAGAGAATCGGTCCGTACCAAGTGCCAGCCATCGCAGCCCTCTCCCCAGGAGTAGTGCTCAGCATTTTCTTTTGAGACTACTGGCATCACTCTTCCCCCCGCAATCTCCGCAAATACTCCTCGCGGGATTTACGCATATTGATGACATGGCTTGAGCTGAGGCGATCGTGCATCAGGTTTCCACCTAAAAAGCAGTTAATCAACCAACCGATCTTGCCCAACGGTAGGGTGAGAGTGAAGCTCAGTA
Source organism: Microbulbifer sp. GL-2 (assembly GCF_007183175.1). Lineage (NCBI taxonomy): Bacteria > Pseudomonadati > Pseudomonadota > Gammaproteobacteria > Cellvibrionales > Microbulbiferaceae > Microbulbifer > Microbulbifer sp. GL-2. The sequence continues at coordinate 3,159,718 of NZ_AP019807.1, read as the reverse complement.
GCCGCCAGAGGCCATGGCCATAGCCTATTCGCTCAAATTTTTTGTTGGTGACCTTATAACCCATCAGATATTTACCCGGCGTCGCCTGAAAGCGGGAGCTCTCTGCAATCCAGGCCATCAGCAGATAGGCCAGGCAACAAATTCCCAACGCCATGGTTATGGCGGCACCTTCTGGCATATCGTATACCTTCATCATCACAATGGAGGCGATAAAGCCAACCGCGACGTACAACAACAATACATCCAGTAAGACCGCAACGCCCCGGGCCAGCAAGTGGCCAAAGTAGTATTGATCATAGATTTCTTCCGGCTGGGTGATTTTCTGCCGGATCAGCTTGCGCCCACCTCGGAGCCCTTGGGCGGGGTCCACAGTAACTTCTTCACTTTGCAGAGAATTAAAAATGCAATCACAAAGGGACTCGTCCAAGGCGCCGTATAAATAGGAGGTATTACCATCCCAGTCGAACAAGCTATTGCAGTACTGAAGAATATTGTTAGAAACCAGTGTTTGCTTTTTATCCTTAGAGGTACCCTCATCAGCTTGCAAATTTATTCTGGCAAAACGTTCGAAGATTGAAAGGCCCAGATTCCAATTATATTCCTCATCGAGCATATGGGGTGTGTCGGTGAGAAAACGCCAATTCTCTTTTGCATTGAATTTACTGGGCGCTTGCAGCAGCCTATCCACCTGCTCCAACACCCGATGGTACTCGGCAATTCGCAGCGTTCGCTGTGGGTCTTGTTCAGTGTCATCCTCTTCAATAGGATTTTCTTGCACATTATCTTCTTGTGCATTCTTAACTTCAGGATGCTGCTCTTCCGCATGTTTCTCTGTAGAGGTCCCCTGCTGTCTCTCACCCCCAGCTTCCTGATCCTGGGCTTGGTTCAGGTCAAGAGAGACTTTTGATTGAGCTTGCTCAATAGCTTCTGTAGAGACTGGCGAGTGGTCTTGATGATTCGGCTCACTAGCTTGCTGAACCTGCGACTCTGTTTGCCCAAGTAATTGCGCGGCCTCTCGTGAAAGTGCAGCCTGCTCAGCACTAGCTACGTCCACAAGCACCTCAGTACTTTGCGGTTCCTCAGTTTCCTTTTTCTCTTCTTTAAGCTCCTCAGCGGCTTTCAGGGCCCATTTATAGACGCTGTGTAACTGCTGAAACTCTTCAGGCTTTTCATCCGGGCGGGTTTGCTTCAGTTTTTTTGCGTAGGCGCGCTTGATCGCCCGCGCATCATCGCAGGGTGCTAGCTCGAGTATCTCCCAGGGGCCCATTAAATCCAGTCCTCACCATCGAGCTTATCGAAAATCTCCGTGAGTTCGGCACGCGCCTTGCCAATCTCCACCAGGTTTTGTTTATCCAAAACCCGATCGAAGCTTGCGAGTAATTGAGCAATATAATCGCGCTGCTCGCCGAGGCTCGCTTCATACAAGCGTTCGCCACGGGCGAGCAGCGCCCGGTTTTCCTCATCTTCACGGGGATGGAATTTAAACTTGGCCAGTTTTTTCAACGCTTGGGCTTTATCCTGCTCATTCAGGGCGCCCGGCGTAAATACCACTAACTTATTAAATGTTTTACCGGTGGAAACGACGGTGACATCCACTTCCAGCAAACCGTTCATATCATAGCTATAGCGCACTTCCACCACTTCCTCGCCCCGGGGTTTCTTGGGTACCGGCACCGTGAGTTCACCCAGGTAGACATTTTTCTTTACCAGGCGATTTTCCCCCTGGTAAATATCGATACAAACTTCGTTCTGATCATCGCGGGCAGTGCAAACGCTACGCACGATACTCACAGGTACCACGGTGTTGCGCTCAATAATCGGCAGGAAGTAATTGCCCAGCTGTGGGCTGTCTTCGTTCACTATGCCGGTACCCAGGGTGTAGGGGCATACATCGGTGAGGACGATATCATCCAGCGCGGAGTTTTTTTCCTTGAGCCCGGCTTGAATAGCCGCTCCCATGGCGACAACAGTGTCTGGGTCCAGGTGGCAGGAGGGTAAGCGGCCAAACATTCGCCCCACCATGGAGCGGAACAGGGCCAGGCGGGTGGAGCCGCCCACTAATACCACTTCGTCAATTTTAGCGGGTGGCAAACCGGCATCGCGCATGGCGCGCTCAATCGGGCGCTTGGCTCGCAGTAGCAACGGAGTGCTAAGTTTTTCAAACCATTCGGGAGTCGCTTTCCATTCGAGTTCGCGTCCACCTAGGTTTAATTTAAGTAACTGCTCTGCCTGCTGGCTGATACGGCGCTTAGCCGTTTCCATCTGCATATACAGGTTCTGCAGTTCGCGCGGTTTCAAGGAAGATTTTTTCAGCTGCAATTCTTCCAGAACGCTGTCGATCATTGCCTCGACAAAATCCTCACCGCCCAGGTAGTTATCCCCGGCACTGGCATGTACTTCCATAATGCCATCGAAGAATTCCAGGATGGAGACATCGAAGGTACCACCGCCCAGGTCTAGCACCAGGAAATTTCCCTCCCGCTTATCGTGCAGGCCGTAGGCTATTGCCGCAGCGGTGGGCTCGTTGATCAGGCGCTCTACCTTGAGGCCTGCCAGCTCCCCAGCCAATTTTGTCGCCTGGCGCTGGTTATCATTAAAGTAGGCGGGCACACTGATTACCGCTTCACCGACCTCTTCCCCCAGGAAAGCCTCTGCATCCTCTTTGAGAGAGCGCAGTACCAAGGCGGAAAGTTCGGTAGCGGTAAATTGCTGGCGACCCAGTTTGACTTTATGATCCGTGCCCATCAGGCGCTTAAAGGCGGCAACGGTGGTATCACTGTGATTGATCAGGCACTCTTTTGCGGTTTTCCCCACCACTAGCTTGCCAGCATCATCCAAGCCAACCACCGATGGGGTCAACGCCTCGCCCAGGCGATTGGGGATCAGCTTTACTCCACTTTCCGTCAATAGCCCACAAGCGCTATTAGTGGTACCCAGGTCAATACCAATAATGGCCATAAATTCCCCTACCTATTTCCTAAGACTTGATCAATCACTATCGTACTAGCGAGCTTTTTAACGGTTATTCCCGCAGTATTTATGGCGCGATATTCTAAGCGTCCATGCACAAAAATAGCCAGAGAGTGCAAGCGCGCGAAAGGGGAGTAAAGTAGAGGGGGAAGATATTGGCCGGGGCAAAGGAGGAAAAACACCCTCCTCTGCAAGTAAATTTCTGTAGATCCATTGCCAGTACGCAATAGGTGCTGGCAACCACCAGGGACTAGCCTGCTAAGGTGACAGGCGATCCAGCAACCAGCTGCCGCTATCATCGGCACGATAAATAAATCGATCGTGCAGACGATTGGCACCACCCTGCCAAAACTCTACTGCATGCGGCACTACCCGATATCCCCCCAAAATTCCGGTAAGGGTACTTCCTCTCCTTCAAAGCGGGCCTTCTCTTCATCGAACTGCTTTTGTAATTCTTCGCGAGAAGACAGTGGCTGGCTTTGGCGTGATGCCCAGGCGCCCAGTTGGCTATCCAGTGGGCGGGTTTGGAAGTAAGCAACTGCCTCCTCACGGGATACTGGCTGCACCTGCCCATAAACAATAATCTGTCGTTCCAGCAGGTGCCAAGGGAAAAGCAGGGAGACCTGCGGATTGTCCGCCATATCCCGAGCCTTCTTACTTTGCAGATTGGTGTAAAACACGAATCCACGCTCATCGAAACCTTTCAGTAGGACAATACGTTGGGATGGTTGGCCCTCAGCATCCGCAGTAGCCAGGCACATGGCATTCGGATCGGTTAAATTCACCTCCACTGCCTCTTCCAGCCACTTGCGAAATTGCTCCACCGGTGTGGATTTCAGCTCGGAGCGACGCAAACCGCCGAGTTGGTATTCACGGCGCCATTTATCGATTTCCATGGTATTACTTCCTAAGTTGTTCTAGCTCAAAGTGTATCCAGCGAATGAACGCAAAGGTATTTTTTGGCAAAGTGCCATTCAAACTCCCCCCACTTACACCCAACTCCGTAAGGTGTGTGGATATCTTGATGGCCTTACCAAGTTTCCTGTCGCGACAATAGGGTAATCTCAATTTTCCTGCGATTTTTTCTGCGCAGATGCAGACTCTGCGGGCGCTTGCGCGGCTTTTCACGGGCCGCTAGGCTCACTGCATTTTTACACAAATAAGGAAAACGGTGGTTATGTCCTCTGTGCCCACATGCGCCCAGGTGCTGATGCGTCTGTTACGCAATTACCAGGTGGAAAAAGTCTTTGGTATTCCCGGTGTACACACCATCGAACTGTACCGCGGCCTGCCTGGCAGTAACCTGATACATATCACTCCGCGCCACGAACAGGGTGCCGCTTTTATGGCGGATGGTTACGCGCGTGCCAGCGGCAAACCAGGAGTATGTTTTTTAATCACCGGACCCGGTCTAACCAACGCGGCCACCGCTATGGCGCAAGCCTACTCCGACTCTATCCCCATGCTGATCATCTCTGCAGTCAATCGCCGTGAGGATCTGGGTATGGGGCGTGGGCGCCTGCACGAACTTCCGCGTCAGAGTGATGCCAGCCGCGGCTTTTGTATCTGGCAACACACCCTGACCCAAGCAGAGCAATTGCCGGAAGTGATGGCGAAGGCATTCCAACTGCTGCAATCCAGTCGCCCCGGCCCTGTGCATATTGAGATTCCCATCGACCTGTTTCCAGCATCTATGCCCGGCCAACTGGATGACTACCGCGCAGCCCCAACCGCAATGGCTCCAGGTGCCAATAGAAACGCTATCGCCACTGCCACTGCCTGGCTGCAGGATGCCCAGCGCCCAGTGATTCTTTTGGGTGGCGGTGCCCAGGCGGCAAGTAAAGCGGCCACACAAATTGCAGAAAAAATTGCAGCACCAGTTTTCCTGTCGCTGGCAGCCAAGGGCGTGGTGGATGAACGCCACCCACTGTGCGGCGGTGCCAATCTGAGCTTTGATTGCGTGCGCAACCGAGTGGAAAGCGCTGACGTAATACTGGCAGTGGGCACCGAACTTTCCGAGACTGACCGCAATCTGGTACGGGATGACTACGCCTTTTCCGGCAAATTAATCCGAATTGATATAGATCCTGCACAGTTGGTATGCAACGCCAACCCGGACCTGGCTATCTGCGCCGATGCCACAGAGAGCCTGCAGCAATTAAATACTGCCCTGGCTCAACGGAATGGAGATGCGAGAGAGCAATCTGAAAAAGAGGTCGCTCAATTACTGCAAGATTGCCGCAAGGAATGGTGGGATGGCTCCGAGGAACGCCTCCCCTGGGTTGAGGCTCTGCGCAAAGCCCTGCCGGAAGATGGAATTCTGGTTACTGACTCCACCCAATTGGCCTATAACACTAACCACGCTCTGCCCCTGTACCATCCGCACAGCCACCTTACCTGTACTACCGGTTACGGTACCCTTGGCTTCGCTCTGCCCGCAGCTATCGGTGCCAAGCTGTCCAGTGATCGCGATGTGATTGCACTGATTGGCGACGGCGGCTTGATGTTCACCCTGGGTGAACTGGCGGTAGCAGTGGAGCAACAACTGCCACTGCCGATACTGGTGTGGAACAATGCCGGTTACGGAGAAATCCGTGACTTTATGGATGCGGCCAAGGTGCCCCAGGAGGGCGTTAACCTGCGCACCCCTGACTTTGTTGCACTAGCCAGGTCATTCGGTGCCGAAGGCTGCCGTATTGACCAGCCCGACCAATTAGCCGACACCGTAAAAGCCGCCTTTAACCGACAGACTCCAACCCTGATTGAAATCAGCGCGCCTTATGGCGCAGAACAAACGGAAGCGTGATATGACAGATCTCAGCAAACTGCAAACCGGAAAGCTGTTTATCGATGGCCAGTGGCGGGAACCCCTGGGAGCGGGATCACACCCGGTAATTAATCCTGCAACTGAAGAGTTAATCTGCGAAGTATCCGAGGGTTCCGCCGAAGACGTAGACTTGGCCGTGATCGCCGCCAGAACAGCCTTTCGAACCTGGCGCAATAGCACCGCGCAAAAACGCAGGGAGTTGCTCAATGCCATTGCCGACGGTATGGAAAAACGCAAAGAGGACCTGACCAGTGCAATTTCCCAAACCCTGGGTTGCCCGGAACATATTACCCGCTGGCTGCATGTGGATGGCCCCATCTATGCCATGCGCTATTACGCCGAGCGCACCTCTGAAATGGAAAAAACGGAAAAGGCAGCCCATTCAATCTTGTTCCGCGAGCCAGTGGGCGTGTGTGGTTTTATTACTCCATGGAACTATCCGCTTCACCAGTTCGTTGGCAAAGTGGCGCCGGCCCTGGCTGCCGGATGCACCATGATCACCAAGCCCGCAGAGATAACCCCTCTTCAGGACTTTATCATGGCGGAAATTATCGAAGAGGCCGGGGTACCCGCAGGGGTCTTTAACCTGGTAGCGGGTGCCGGTTCGGTAGTCGGTGCGGCACTTTCAGCCCATCCTGGCATAGACATGGTGTCTTTCACTGGCTCTACCCGCGCCGGGGTCGAAGTGGCTAAAGCGGCAGCGCCTACGGTAAAACGTGTTACCCAGGAACTGGGCGGCAAGTCTCCGCTAATCATTACCCCCGATGCAGACCTTGAAGCCGCAGTGCGCTGGGGCTGTGAAGATGTTTTTATCAACAGCGGCCAAACCTGTACCGCACTGACCCGCATGCTGGTTCCCGCCGAACGCTACGACGAAGCGGTCGAAGTCGCCCGGCAAGTGGCCGAAGGTGTTGCCATGGGCACTGGAGAAGACGCCTTTATGGGGCCGCTATCTTCCGCGCGCCAGCGTGAGATTGTGCGTGGTTATATCCAGAAGGGTATCGATGAAGGTGCACGTATGGTCACCGGTGGAATCGAGGCACCTGAGGGCATAGAGAAAGGGTTCTATGTCAGGCCGACAGTATTTGCCGATGTACACAACGATATGAGTATCGCGCGAGAAGAGATCTTCGGCCCGGTGACCTGCCTGATCCCTTACAAGGATATGGACGAGGCGATTTCCATTGCCAATGATACAGAATATGGCTTGTCCAGTGGCGTCTGGGCCAAAGATGCGGAGAGCGCCATGCCTCTGGTGCGCCGTATTGAAGCCGGCCTCTGTTTCGTCAATGGCGGCGAATTCAACTATGAAGCTCCCTTCGGCGGCTACAAGCGGTCCGGCAATGGACGCGAATTTGGCGATGCCGGGCTCGGTGAGTTTATCGAACTGAAATCTGTACAACTACCGGCATAAACTTCTGCACCGCCCCCAAACGGGGGCGGCACAGTTGACTGCCAATCCCCTCCCAGCTATCTTTGCCCGCACATCATGAGAGTGGCTGACGCCAACGCCAACCTGCCGACCGGGGCAAGGTGGTTCTCTCTCTGCCGGCACACAAAAGCCAGCGGGGAGGATGGGGCTCTACCAGAGCAATCCAACCGGAATAGCGAATACCCATTCGCCGCTTCCACGTCAGTCCTCCAAAGTTATACCCTTGGAGGGACCATGTCCGAAACACCGCTATCCAATACAGACATTGTTGAAATTCAAATCGCCAACCAGCGAAACCGCACGGCGGTTAGGGCAGTGAGACGGGCCGATAGGCAGTTGTTGTGGCAACTACTATTCGACACCGCGGAAGAGGCATTAAAATTCGCCACCAGTTGCCGCGCCAGTGAGCAACCAATTACAGCCCACAAGGCCTGTGAGCTGGCGGGATAAATATGAATTGACAGGCGCCACTTTGTTTCGCGCCAATCACTATGTGCCACGAGCACCCGACAGGAGCTAAAAACAATACCATGTCAAAGCCAGAAAAATTCTTTGAGCACCTGCGCGATGAACTGAAACAGATCGATGCCGATGGCCTCTACAAGCGCGAGCGTATTATTACCTCCCAGCAAGCTGCTGAGATCCAGGTGAACAATGACACCCAGGTACTGAACTTCTGTGCCAACAACTATCTCGGTCTGGCCAATCATCCAGAGCTTATCGAGGCCGCCAAAGATGGCCTCGATCAATATGGCTTCGGCATGGCATCGGTGCGCTTTATCTGCGGCACTCAGGACATCCACAAGGCCCTGGAATCGCGCCTGTCTGAGTTTCTTCACACAGAAGACACCATACTCTACACCTCTTGTTTCGATGCCAATGGTGGCCTGTTCGAGACTTTGTTAGGTCCGGAAGACGCGATTATCTCTGACGCTCTGAACCACGCTTCCATTATCGACGGTGTACGCCTGTGTAAAGCCAAGCGCTACCGCTACGCCAACAACAACATGGCGGAGCTGGAGAAGCAGCTGCAGGCGGCCGATGCCGAAGGTGCCAAGACCAAGCTGATCGCCACCGATGGTGTCTTCTCCATGGACGGCGTGATCGCCGACCTCAAATCCCTTTGCGATCTGGCTGATCGCTACAACGCCCTGGTCATGGTGGATGATTCACATGCAGTAGGCTTCCTCGGCGATCACGGCCGCGGCACTCATGAATACTGCGATGTTATCGACCGCGTCGATATTATTACCGGTACCCTGGGCAAGGCCCTGGGTGGTGCTTCCGGAGGCTTTACTTCCGGGCGTAAGGAAATTATTGATTTACTGCGTCAGCGTTCGCGCCCCTATCTGTTTTCCAACTCCGTAGCCCCGGCCATTGTCACCGCCTCCCTGAAGGTTCTGGATATGCTGATGGAAGGTAGTGAGCTGCGCGAGAAGCTGCGTGACAACTCTGCCTACTTCCGCGAGCGTATGTCTGAGGCTGGCTTTACTCTGGCCGGTGCAGACCACCCAATTATCCCGGTGATGATTGGTGATGCCGCCCTCGCCCAAAAAATGGCTGACAAGATGCTGGAGCGCGGTATCTATGTGGTGGGCTTCTTCTACCCGGTAGTACCCAAGGGTCAGGCCCGTATTCGCACACAGATGTCTGCGGCACACACTCGCGAACAGCTCGATCACTGTATTGATGCCTTTATTGAAGTGGGCCGTGAACTGAAAATTATTTAACTCCCAATTGATCGTGGCGGTGTTTTACAACAGGACTATCCTGCTGCAAGACACCGGTACACCTTTCCATTTGTAGTTTTAATGACAATGAAAGCACTATCTAAACTGAAGTCCGAAGTGGGAATCTGGCTCACCGATACAGACATTCCCGAGCCCGGCCATAACGATCTACTGATTAAAATCCACAAAACCGCCATTTGTGGCACCGACATGCACATTTATAACTGGGATGAGTGGTCGCAAAAAACCATCCCGGTTCCCATGGTGGTGGGGCACGAATATGTGGGTGAAGTGGTCGGTATGGGTCAGGAGGTCGCGGGCTTCCAGGTAGGTGACCGCGTTTCCGGTGAAGGCCATATTACCTGTGGCCACTGCCGCAACTGTCGCGCGGGTCGCCGCCACCTGTGCCGCAACACTTATGGTGTGGGTGTGGACCGCCAGGGCGCCTTTGCTGAATACCTGGTTATTCCGGCATTAAATGCCTTCAAGATTCCGGACAATATCTCCGATGACCTGGCCTCAATTTTTGACCCGCTCGGCAACGCAGTACATACCGCACTGTCTTTCGATCTGGTGGGTGAAGATGTATTGATTACCGGGGCCGGCCCCATTGGTATTATGGCTGCAGCCGTTGCCAGGCATGTCGGCGCCCGCCATGTGGTAATCACCGATATCAATGAATACCGTCTGGATCTGGCACGCAAGATGGGCGCTACCCGCGCAGTCAACGTAGCCACGGAAAACCTCAACGATGTGATGGCTGAGCTGGGGATGAGCGAAGGCTTTGACGTGGGCCTGGAAATGTCCGGCGTGCCCGCCGCCTTCCGCGATATGCTCTCCGCCATGAATCATGGCGGTAAAATCGCCATGTTGGGGATTCCCGCTGGTGAGATGGCGATCGACTGGAGCCAGGTAATCTTCAAAGGTCTGATCATTAAGGGAATCTACGGACGCGAGATGTTCGAAACCTGGTACAAGATGGCCAGCCTGATTCAATCAGGCCTGGACCTGAGCCCGATTATTACTCACCAGTTCCATATCGATGACTTTCAAAAAGGCTTCGATACCATGGGCTCCGGTGAGTCCGGCAAGGTGATTCTTAACTGGAAATAATCCTGCCCAGGCTGCGGGGTAACCTGCAGCCTGATTCTCAGCCCCTGATCTGAATTACTGCCCTCTCCTAGACCTCTGATTTTCCACATAGATATTTAGCATCTGTATCTTGACTGTTTATAGAAGCTGACTGTCTGATACACCTAAATAACACAAGCCCCAGATACCGTACTTATAAATTCAATTTATGTATTAGACGCCCACTGGTTGTCCCCTGGACCAGCAAAGAAAACAGGACAACGCCAAATACCATAGATTGGATCGTCCACCAGTAGGAAAGCTCTACAGGCAGCGATAGCACCAAGGCTACAGCGATTACACCACGCAGGCCTCCCCAGCTCATTAACAACCGCCAGGATTTCGGGATGGGTGGGCCTACGAATCTAGTCAGAGGTGTCACCAGAACCACTGACAGAGCCCGTGCGCCTAGGGCTGCTGCTGTAGCGATCATCATGGCCAGCCACTGATGGGTAAACATTTCGAAAGTAATAACCAAACCCATAATCACAAAAATGATTGCAGTAAATAGCAATCCCAGCCACTCCCAAGTTGGCTCTGCATCCGCAAGAAATGTTTTACTCTGTTTGCGCAGACAGGCTCTGGCAACAATTGCACAAACCATCACAGAGATAATGCCAGACACATGCAATATGCTCTCTGCCAGATAGAAACTAGCAAAAGCGGCAACTACCAAAGTCATTAGAGAGGCACTGGAAGACTTGAGAAATAAAATAACCAGGGTAGTAAACAAACCAAAAACAAGTCCAACAGCCACCCCACCAAAAAATATCATACAAAAATATAGTGACACTGAACCAACACTCAAGGTGGGCGCAGCCGCCCCCATACTTGAGCTCTCCACAATCGAATATGTTGCGAGGCCCAACACCAGGGAATAGAGAACCACAGCTGCGGCATCATTAAAAAGGCTCTCTCCTTCAACCAGGGTCAATAAATCCTCACCTGTTTTTTCCTTGCGCAATTTATTAACCACAGATACAGGATCCGTAGCGGCAAGTATCGCCCCAGTCAGAAGAGCAGCAACCCAGGGGAAGCCTTCCGGGTGCCCGATTCCATAGTATGTAATTACCGCGATAAGAAAGGCACAGACTACAAGACCCAGGGTAGAGAACAGAAGAATAGGGCCAATCCAGCGCTTCAGTATTTTCGGTTCAAGCTGCCAAGCTGATTCAAAAATCAATACAGGGAGAATGACATAAAAAACCAACTCACGGAGACTGGTCGCACGTAAACCAGTATCATAATCAATCACGGGTAATAGCAAAGCTGCCAGTACACCGGCCACCAGGCATCCAAGTGTATTATCAATCCTTAAGATGCGGGCAATACCCAATCCAAGGACTGCCGCTGCAGCCAGATAGAGCCCCTGCCCTACGATGACAATTACATCGTTCACTAAAGCACTCTCCCAACGATGGCCAAGATTGGCCAACTATCCTGGATTGCTAAATATCCTACTGTCACCACTATAAATTTCTCTTGGACTACCTCTTTTCCAGTAGCTTCTCAACCTCGACCCTCAACACTGGGTAAAACTCTAGCGAGCAAACCAAGATGCAGGGAGGCAATACTTATCAGTTCAAATATCCTGATAGAGCAAATAATCGCCCCCCCTTATTTTGACTACTTAGTCAATCTAGTGGCTTAAGCTCCTTGGGCGTTCAAGCCTTGGGAAATTGGCTCCATCTGCATTTTTGAGCCCTATAATGATGGAAGCCTACAATCCAGAGAAGTTACCCAATCAGTATAGAAAAAAGGGAGGATTTGGGCGGCAGAATGCCAGCACAAAATTGGATAAATGAAGAGCTATCCATTCACTTCCCATGTAATGCTAAGAAGTTCTTGTAATATCCCCATAGAGATTTACTGGCAAATAAGACACCTGACCAGCTGAAACTGAATTATGTGCTCTGGACGCGCAAAGCGGTAATGGAGCTGATTGAGTAAGAGACAGGTTTAAAAATGCCTATTCGTACTGCTGGGGAACCCCTGAAACGATGGGAAGTGAAGCCTCAAACCAGTAAAAATGCATATGAGCAGAGCCCAAAAGCAGTTCAAAAATGGCTAGGCTAGGAACATCCAGAGTCTCGAGCGAAAGCGGATAATGTCGAAGTCTATTGGGGCGATGAAGCAGGTTTGCGTAATAATAGCCAGCATGAGAGAGACTATGCTGGCTCCCAAATAGTCCATTTTCAACCTCAGTTTAGTGGTGGGAATCTGACTGCAACTTCAGTATTACTTAAACGCTACACCTCACAGGCTCCTTACTTGATCATATCTGCAGCACTTACACACTGGCAAATACAGAAAATGTATGGAAAATACTGTTTTGGCTGCCATCTGACCCAGGATTGATTGCCCAATGTTTTATGAAGGAACAAAGATAGTACCTGAGGTTTGCTTTCATATAGGTTGAATGGGAAGATGAATTTCCTCCATCTTTACAAAATACTATGAAGGACACCAAGCAATGGACGCAAAAACCGAAATCCAAGAACTTTTAAAAGAGCTCTACCAGGTAATTTCTGGCCCAGCTGGTTATAAGCGGGACTGGAATAGGCAGCAGTGCCTATTCACCTCTTACGCTAAAGTAATCCGTACCTCAGTAGACAACAAGGGGAAACCACAATCTCTTGTAATGGAAATTCAGGACTACCCGGATAACTTTCAAGAATTGATAGGGGAGCGGGCTTTCTATGAGGACGAAATTCACAATATTGTTGAAGTTTTCGGTAACATTGCTCACGCCTTTAGTACCTATGAAGCCTGGAGCAATGAAGAAAGAACCCAATTTATTAAGAGGGGCATCAATAGTATCCAGCTTTACCATGACGGAAAGTCCTGGAAGATCACGAATATGATTTGGGATGATGAACGACCGGGGCTTTCAGTGTCCGCCAGATATATGCCAGACACTATTACTACGAGCGTTTAAAAAAGGCACCAGAAAAGATTTACTGTCCCGCTTTGGAATTCATTCAAGGCGGGAGCCTGATTTTGCTCCCAGATATTTATGGGTGATCTGTATTTACGGGGTAAGCGACTTCAAAAATTTATTAATAAGTATGCTGAATATCTCCTGCCTTCCTCGAACAATTTAACTTCGGATGGGTCAATTCTATCCAATGGCCATGTGGCCTAACCAGACGGTCACCAAATAATAAATGGCAGCTTGGCACTGAGCCTATGTAAGGCTATTCCCAATTACAACAAAATAACCTAAACTGTACATATATCCAGATATCTCCCATTGCAAAATGACAGACTCCCAAGACCCGCTGCGTTTACACAAAGGTCGTGGTGCCACCAGAAATATCACCGGACGCTTTGCCAGCTATTCGAGCACCCGCGAGAACGATGGATGGCAGACAGATCAGGAGCCCGTAGAGCGCCTGCTTACAGAGGCAATAGAAGAAAAAGCCAAATCTATTATTGCTACCAATCAGTCACCGGATATCCCTTTCACTCAGTCAATTAACCCCTACCGGGGCTGTGAGCACGGCTGTGTATATTGTTATGCACGCCCCGCCCATGCCTATATGGACCTATCACCCGGCCTGGACTTCGAAAGCAAGATATTTTTTAAACCCAATGCCGCTGAGTTGCTGGAACGCAGCCTGCGCAAGCCCGGCTATCAGTGCAGTCCAATTGCTTTGGGAACAAATACCGATCCCTACCAGCCCCTGGAGAAAGATAAGGAAATCACCCGCTCTCTTCTAATAGTTATGCAACAATATCGCCAGCCGGTAACAATAGTCACCAAGGGCCAGCTAATCCTTAGGGACCTTCCCATTCTTGCAGAGATGGCCCAAGACAACCTGGCTCAAGTTGCGATTAGCGTGACCACTTTGGAGAATGAGCTTAAGAGAAGGCTGGAACCGCGTACGGCTGGGCCTGCAGCTCGGTTACGCACCATCGAACAGCTAAGTAATGCCGGAATACCTACTGCTGTTATGGCTGCACCAATAATCCCAGCTCTGAATGATTGTGAGCTGGAAAAAATTCTAACAGCTGGCCATGAAGCTGGAGCAACGCGTGCAGCCTATATTCTTTTACGCTTGCCTCATGAAGTGGCCCCGCTGTTTAGGGAATGGCTCTTAGCGCACTATCCGCAGAGAGCGGAGCATGTAATGAGCCTGATTCAACAAAGCCGGGATGGGCGTGATTATCAGAGTGAATTTTCTCAGCGCCGTACTGGTACCGGTGTATTTGCCCAGCTTCTGCGCCAGCGTTTTATTGTCGCCATCAAGAAACTGGGGTTAAATCACCGCCGTCTTTCGCTAGACTGCAGCCAGTTCCAGCCTCCCCCTCAGCCTGGTGATCAGCAGACGCTGTTCTAGCTTTACCAAATACAGTAATATCCTTTTCAGGTGCTTCACTAAATGAACAGTTGGTTTGTCTATTTAATCCGCACTTCCAGTGGATCACTTTATACAGGAATTACTATGGATGTGCGGCGGCGTTTCGCCGAACACAACTCCAGTGGACCCAAGGCTGCCAAAGCCTTACGAGGAAAGGGGCCTCTCACCTTGGAATTCCAGGTACAGATCCCGGATAAGTCAGCGGCACTCAAGCTGGAAATGGCTATCAAAAAATGGCCAAAGAAAAAGAAGGAAGCCCTGATCGCAGGGACTTTACCCTTACCACCCTTATCCATACTAGCTGGGGAAGATGGGCCAGGGAAATAAATAAGAAATAACCCCTGCCATCTGTTTTATAAGAAAAGTTCACTGGAGACCGAAGTTAGCGCCGGACCAACAACCAGGCAACTTCTTCCGCGGGTACCAGGCCTTTTAATCCACCCGGCACTTCTCGGCGACCAAGCATTTTGAGATGGTAGTCCGCATCATAATAATCAAATATTTGCTGGGAGCTGATCGCAAAAGGAGGACCAGCTAACTGGGACTGCTCATACTCAAAAGAAATTAACAACTGCGGGGCAACTGCCGTAATTTCCATCAGGTGTTCCACATAGCGTTTGCGCATTTTATCAGGCAATGCTACCAGAGCTGCCCGATCATATATTGCATCAACCGACCCCAGAATTTTTGCATTCAATGCGAATATATCACCCACAAAAATATTGATACTTTCGGCACTATAGCGTTTGAGCTCGCAGCACTTTTCGATCTTAGGAGAAAGTTCAAGTTCATCAAAGAGTTGCTGGACAGCGCTTTCACTGAGCTCAGCACCAGCGATACTACATCCACGCGATTTCAACCATGCAATGTCCCCGGTTTTACCACACAGGGGGAGAAATACGCGGCTGCCTTCCCCTAAGGATAACGCTGGAAAATATTGAGCCAGCATGGGATTTCCCGACTTCTCGTGGAAACCGATTTCATTCCTCTCCCATTTATCCAGCCAGAATCTCTCTTCCATTTCAGCACCCCCATGTGCATCATGTCTCGGCGATATTGCTATTTACCTTTAAAGTAAACTGTCTATCAATACTGCAGATATTTCAAGTCAGTTTCTGGCCCTGAACCGGAAGTTGCCGGATCAGTAAAGGCGAGGGCGGTAATAAATACCATTGCCATGGTGAACATAATACGCTTGAACATTGCTGTTACCTCTGAGCAATATTTTCTCGTTTTCCTATTTGTGCTTTTGGACAGTACAGAAAAACGTCAACCATTTATTCCTAACTAATCACCCCATTCCTGTTCAAAAAAGAGCCATTATCTATCGGCTACATATTTACCCCAAGGATACCCTTGCATTATCAGCTGCCCAGGGCGCGACGTCCCGGCCAGAGCCTGTCTACCAGTCCGCCAACAACAGCACCGATCGACATTGCCGCGATCAAAATAAAGTAGTTATCTAATGACACTTCCACCTGGGCTGCAAAGCCAATCAGGATACCGATTGCATAACTGGATATATTACTTACTCCGGTCACCAGGCCCATTGCCCAGGCACCTACTGCCGCCACCAACAGGGCAATAGGAAGAGCAGCAACCTGTGGCTGTAATTGCCACTTGGCAACTGCGGCCTGAGCGGCAAGCCCAAGTCCCAAACCAGTCACAGCACAGGCGAGATTGTAAGCACCAGCCTGTAGGCTCTTGCCGCGGGAGAAATAGGCAACCACACCCAGCATCGCCACCCACACCGGCATGTCCCCTATCAATGATATGCCTGTAGCTGCAGACAACCCCAGCAGCAATCGCAACACAGTCAAAAGCCTCTCTTGGGAGAGTGTCTGCCTGCCTTCAGCACTGCCAATCGTCCCACTCATCAACTCGATTCCGTCACTCTTATATTGACTACTCATTCCTTGCCTAAAATACTTCTGCTTTCCATGTCTATCCTTACCGGGGAAACCAATCGCCTCCACCAGTATCAGTATTTTTGTCGTTTTTAAGCTAAGCACGGTAGCAAACTTCTTCCGTATCCTTGCCTGATTTTGCAAACAGTGAACTTAAGCGCCAGTATGGGCAATGGTCGGTAAGCCAGGGGCGGGAAACTGACGGCCTATCCACTCCGAACAAACCCTAGGTTGTTGGTGAGAAATGACATCAACTGTTTACTGAGAATATGAACTGGAGCCCCTGAACATCGGGGACTCACGTCTGCTTGCTACCAGGGGATTTGACTGCCGTCATAATTGTAAAAATGGCCGCTATTATCTTGATCTGCCTGCAATAGGATCTTTCTCAGGCCACTGACACTCTGCTCGACTGAGATAAGGGCGCCGGGACCACCCATCGCCGTTTTCACCCATCCAGGGTGTAGCGCTAAAACTGTTATGCCGCGTTCCTCCAGGTCGATAGACAAGCTCTTCACGATCTGATTCAGGGCCGCCTTGGAAGTCCGATAGATATAGCCACCGCCAGAGCGGTTATCCGCGATACTGCCCACCTTACTGCTCATCATCGCGATCAGTTTGTACTTACTCGCGGCCACATTGTCACAAAAGGTCTCCGCCATCATGTAGGGGGCTATGGTGTTGGATTCCAATACACGACGCCACTCTGTGCGATCCACCTCGCCAAACCGTACCCCCTTAGGTCCGTAGTAGCCGGCGTTATTGAACAGGATATCAATAGGTTCCCCCTGAATCGCTTTGGCCAGGGAAATCATCTGTGAATAATCCGTCACATCCAATTGAATGGGGTGCAACTCTGCATATTGCCCCTGCAGCTCCTTGAGAGCGCCAGCTTGATCGAGATTCCTGCAGCAGGCGTAAACCTTCCACCCATCCCTGGCGAACTGGGTACAGATTTCCAGGCCTATGCCCCGGTTACTTCCGGTAATCAGTATGGTGCCAGACATTTCAGCTCCTTCGATGTTATTCTTTCGCAAAGCGATCATAGCAACTGTAGAGCAATGTATTACTCACCAACCGATATCTTTTGGCTCCTGCTGCTGGCAGCTGCTGCCTGGTATGTCTGGGCCAATATGGCAGCCAAAGAGCAGGTAAAGCGCGCGGCATCCAATCACTGCAAGCAATTAGGCGTTCAATTACTGGACGACACCGTTATGCTGGTAAGAACCCGGCTCAAGCGCAACAGGCGCGGCCATATCAGCCTGCAGCGCAGCTATGAATTTGAATTTACATCCACCGGGGAACACCGCTACTCAGGCATCGCCATACTACATGGCCGCCGTATCGAGCAATTGCAATTGTCTCCCCACCATATGAGTTAACTGGTAGTACCCAAATGAGACGCGGCCTTTATCGCCACTACAAAGGAAATCTTTACGAAGTTCTGCATATTGCCACCCATAGTGAAACCGGTGAGCAGCTGGTCACTTACCGCGCCCTCTATGGCGACTTTGGTGTGTGGGCACGGCCACTGTCGATGTTCACAGAAACCGTGACAAAAGAAGGTAAAATTATCCCCCGCTTTGCTTTGGAAAAAGCATTTGAGCTAACTGGGGATCACAGCGTAGCCGCATGAACAGCGTCTAACCAAATAGATAATCACTCATCATCGATGAAGTTAAAATAGGCCTTCAGATCACATTAATTGCACCAGGGTTTCGCTCGATATAGCCTTGATCCACCTGGAACTTGACCATAATACCCTATTCAACAGTGAAAAATAACCACGCTGCGCAGCCAGTTAACGGGGAAACAGGCAGTCCCGTTACATATTAAGGACACTCGGTGAACAATAAAAACATCATGATCTACGGCGCAAATGGCTATACCGGTGAGCTCATTGCCCGCCAGGCCGTAGCGCAGGGCTTTCGCCCGATCCTTGCCGGACGAAACCCACTGAAGCTGCAGGCCCTCGCCAATGAGCTGAATCTCTCCGCAATGGCTATCGGCCTGGAGGACACGGAAACCCTTGAGCGCAGCCTGCAGGATGTTTACCTGGTGATTCACTGTGCAGGGCCCTTTTCCTCTACTGCCGAACCAATGATACGGGCATGTATAAGCTCGAAAACCCATTATCAGGATATTACCGGGGAAATTGCCGTCTATGAAGCTGCCCATAGCCTGGGGGCTGAGGCTGAGGCCGCCGGAGTTGTGTTGTGCCCTGGCACCGGGTTCGATGTAATCCCCACAGATTGCCTGGCTGCCGCACTGCATAAGAAGATGCCCTCCGCCACCCACTTGGCACTGGGGTTTGATTCCGATTCGGGCCTCAGCCCAGGTACAGCAAAAACCTCTATTGAGAGCCTCGGAGTCGGCGGCGCCATACGTCGCAACAGTAAAATTGAAGTTATTGGCCATGGGGAACTTACCCGTGAGATCGACTTCGGCCGCGGCAACAAATTTGCAGTTTCCATACCCTGGGGGGATGTGGCTACCGCCTTTTACTCCACCGGTATTCCAAATATTGAGGCTTACATTCCAATGAGCCCGAAACGTGCAAAAAAATTGAAGCGCCTGAATAGCATTCGCTGGCTATTGGGCAGTCGCTGGATGCAGGGCTGGCTGAAATCAAAAGTGGATAAATCAGTACGCGGCCCCGATAAAGAGCGCCGCGCAAAACAAAAGACCTGGGTCTGGGGCGAAGTGCGCAACGACCGCCGAGGCGAACGCAAGCTTGGTCGTGTCGTCACCGCCAATGGCTATGATGTCACTGTGTCGGGCTCTATAGCAGTGATGGATTTTCTCCTCTCTTACTCGGGCAAAGGCGGTTATTTCACACCATCAATGCTTTGTGGGCCAGAGCTTGTGGAAAGCTTACCGGGCTCCAGCAATATAGAAATCAAAATCGCATAATCAAAAATTTTTTCTCCCCATGGGCAACTTATGTTGCCCTCCCAGCCACCTGCCGCACTACCCTACTAGGTATTTTTTGTTTCAACTTCATTCTTTGCTAAAGAAACTCCCGCCAACTTAAGAACAAGCCCTTCACAAGTCGTTAAATGCATCTATTTTTAAGATTTCACTATTGCGACATCATTTGGTCAACTCCGTGCAATAATCAATTCATATGTTGGCTGCATGCGAGAATTATCTATGAATTTGAAAAGTGTCGACGTGTCCCTGGTCCTATATATGATGGAACGGGCGTCACAACCCAGTTCACGCAAGCGCTATCTATGGCTATCCAAATCCGGAGATGGATGGCTGTCCATCATCGTGCTTGGCAGTTATATTATTTACAACGCAGCCACACTTATGTTTTTCGCTGCCTGCTCTTCAGTGGCCATTGAACGCTCCCTTTATTGGGCCATCAAAAATACAACCCGCCGCAGACGCCCCCACAAACCATCCCCGGTATGCGCCCAGTTATTATTGCTCACGACAAGTTCAGCCTCCCCTCAGGCCATACCTCTGCTGCATTTCTGTTTATTACTTTTATGATTATTCAGGCGGGGCCCATATGGAGCCTTGGGTACATCTGGGCCACCGGAGTCGGAGCAGCAAGGATTGGGCTCGGCGTACATTTTCCATCAGATATCTGCGCTGGCGCCCTGCTTGGTATATGTGTTGCTATAACCACGAGCGCCGCCTTTTCATGAAGATACTTTACGGAGTACAGGCAACAGGAAATGGGCATATTGCCCGCTCACGCACATTGGCTAAGGCCCTGCAAAGATTTCCCGAACTGGAAATACAGTGGCTGTTCTCCGGCCGGCCAAAAGAAAAGCTGTTTGACATGGAGCTTTTTGGTGATTACTGGTGGCGCAGGGGGTTAACCTTCGTGCATAGAGAAGGGAAATTAAGAGGCCTCGAGACTATACAGAAACTGGGTTTTCTTCGATTCCGAAAAGAAGTTTCCGAATTGCCGATAGATGAGTTCGATCTGATTATCAGTGACTATGAACCCGTAACCGCCTGGGCAGCAAAAATACGAAAAAAACCCAGTGTGGGAATTGGACACCAATACGCATTTTTATACTCGATACCCATTCCCAAATTTAATTGGGTTGTGCATAGTATTTTACGCTTCTTCGCGCCGACACAAAAAAGCCTGGGATTGCACTGGCACCACTTTGGAAACCCCATACTTCCACCGATAGTGCCTCCACAAAAAGGGCCTGACAAGGATACACAAGACCATATTCTTGTATACCTTCCTTTTGAACATCCCGCACCGATGCTGGAAGAGCTCTCAAAAGTAGACGAGCAGTTTATTGTATACGGCGTGCCGGAAAACCTGCCCACTGCGGCAAACATTATTATAAAAGCTCCCTCCACCATTGGATTCCAACGGGACCTGGCCAACTCCAGAGCGGTCATTTGCAACAGCGGTTTCGAGCTGCTGGCAGAAACCCTGGCCCTGGGCAAGCCCATACTCAGTCGCCCTCTCGCATCCCAGTTTGAACAGGTAGCAAATGCCAAAGCGCTAAAACAATTAGGTCTGGCTAAAATTGTCCAACGTATTGATGCTAAGACTGTCGGAAAATGGTTAAATAATCTGCCGCAACCACTTTGTATCCAATGGCCCAATGTAGCAGAGACGATTGCCAACTGGATAGCCAGCGGATGCAAGCAACCACCCTCTGAACTGGCCGATGCCCTGTGGCGCAAAGTGGTGCCAAGACCCACCGACAACCGACCCCACATATACCAGGGCGCTCCTGAGTAACGCTACCGATATCCCACCCCAATATCGCCAAGTGCAATCACACAATAAGTCATTGCCCTGCTTCATTACTACGCGTTTACTTATGACCTGACTCTGCGGCAAGTAGGTATATAACCCAGCTAGTCTGCTTCCGCACCCAGGCAACGAAATTCCATAAAAATAATGACGAGGCAGGTATGGCTCATCCGCTGCTCAACGAGCGTGACACCGAATTTTTACTCTATGAATTTCTCGACACTGAATCACTGCTGCAAAGATCGCGCTACACAGAACATTCCCGCGAGACTTTCGATGCAACACTGAAAACCGCGCGCACCATCGCCGAAAAATATTTCGCCAATCACAATGCCAAAGGGGATGCCAACGAACCCAGTTTTGACGGCGAAAGAGTACACTTGATTGAGGAAACCAAACAGTCATGGGACGCCTTTGCCGAAGCAGGTTTCCTCGCAGCCCATTGTGATTTCGAGGAAGGTGGTATGCAACTTCCC
This sequence comes from Microbulbifer sp. GL-2, assembly GCF_007183175.1. NCBI lineage: Bacteria > Pseudomonadati > Pseudomonadota > Gammaproteobacteria > Cellvibrionales > Microbulbiferaceae > Microbulbifer > Microbulbifer sp. GL-2. The sequence continues at coordinate 3,138,137 of NZ_AP019807.1, read as the reverse complement.
GAAATCATAATGCGTACCTCTCTCGCTTATATCAGCGCGGCTAATATCGCCAGCGCCAGTTACCCATTCCTGACCATCGGCGCAGCCAACCTGGTTCGCTCTTTTGCCAGTGATGAACTCAAAGCACAATTTCTACCTCAGATGATGGATGGCCGCTTCGCCGGCACTATGGCCCTGACTGAGCCGGACCAGGGTTCCGCCCTCGCCGATATCCGCACCAACGCCGAACTCACTGAAGATGGCAGCTACCGTATTCACGGACAGAAGATGTTTATTTCCGGTGGTGACCAATCCCTGACTGAAAATATTGTGCACCTGGTGCTGGCGAAAATTAAGGGGGCCCCCGCCGGGGTCAAAGGTATTTCCCTATTCCTGGTACCCAAATTTCTCCTTGATGAAAAAGGCCAGGTGAGCGGGCGCAATGATGTGAAACTGGCCGGGCTGTTACACAAGATGGGCTACCGCAACACCACCTCAACTGTGTTGAGTTTTGGGGAAAGCGAGGGAGCTGTGGGCTATCTGATCGGCGAGCCACACCATGGGCTCAAATATATGTTCCAGATGATGAATGAAGCCCGTATCAGTGTCGGTGCCGGCGCCTCTGTTTTAGGCTATCAGGGATACGCCTACTCCCTGCAATATGCCAGAGAACGCCCGCAAGGCCGTATGCCCTCCAACCGTGATCCCAGCTCCAAGCAGATACCTATTATTCAACACGCCGATGTGCGGCGCATGTTGCTAATGCAGAAAGCCTATTCCGAGGGGGGAATGGGACTGAGCATCTTCGCCACCTCGCTGTATGAAGACCAGCATACGGCACCCACTGAAAAACAGCGCCAGACCGCAGCCACGTTGCTTGACCTGATCACTCCAGTGGTTAAATCCTGGCCCTCGAAGTACTGCTTGAAAGCCAATGAGCTGGCAATCCAGGTTCTCGGTGGTGCTGGTTATATTCGCGAATTTCCGCTGGAACAGCTGTACCGGGACAACCGCCTGAATGCCATACACGAAGGCACCGAGGGTATCCATGCACTGGACCTGCTGGCGCGCAAAGTGCCAGCCAAAAATCTCGCTGCCTATCAGCTGATGCAGGCAGAAATCCGCAATACGATAATGCAAGCACGCGATAAGGTGAGCCTGGAATCTATGGCAAACGCCCTGGAAGAGTCGTTGGAGAAACTCGACGAAACCGGTATGGCTCTGTTCGGCCAGTTACAGGAAAATGTGGATCGCGGTCTTAGCAATGCCACTTTATACCTGGACGTTTTTGGTTGCGTTCTCGTTGCCTGGATCTGGCTGCGCCAGGCCATCGTTGCAGAAAAGGCGCTGGAGAATAATCCCAGCAAAGAGGATGAGCGCTTCTATCGCGGCAAGATTCACACCGCACGCTTTTACTTTGAATGGGAGCTGCCAAACATTCAGCAGTCTATAACATTATTGAAAAGTGGCAACAGTATTCCGTTTGATATGCGGGCGGACTGGTTCTAGGAAAACAATTATACCTTGGGTTTATTTCGGAAATTACAGCACCACTGTAATTTCCGTTCCCCCTTGAGGTAATGGGGTTGCGCTAATGCGCCCCTGATAGCTTTCAACGATATCCATAACCACCGCAAGCCCAATACCCTGACCCGGCTGCTGCTGGTCAGCACGCACTCCACGCTGGGTAACCTCCTGCCACTTTTTGCTATCGAGTCCGGGGCCATTATCAACAACACTGATCGTTAGCTTTCGTCCACTCTCAGCGTTTTCAATATTTACAGTTACTTCTCCATTTCCGTATTTATAAGCGTTATCCAACAGGTTACCGAGTAGTTCCATAAGATCACCCTCATCCCCATAAAACAGGGCCTTCTCACTGCACTGGCTTCGCACCTGGCTGGGCTTACTGCGATAAACTTTTTCCAAGGCCTCAAGAATCTTATCCAGAAGCGGAGCCACCGGTAAACCGCGTAGAATTGACTTGGGTGAACTGGTAACTGCACGCTGTAACTGGTAACTGATAATGCTATCCATGCGCTGTACCTGATCTACCAGGGTCCTGCCTGCAGTCTTGGTATCCTGTTCCAGACTTAATCCCTTGAGCACAGCCAGAGGCGTTTTCAAACTGTGGGCCAGGTCGGCCAGGGTGTGGCGAGTCTTCTCACGCTGGCGACGCTCGTTTTCGATCAACAAATTCAAATTGTCGGTGAGAGGACGCAACTCCCGTGGAAAGTTACCCTCCAGTCGATCACTGCCTCCTTGCTGCATATCCCTCAGTGCATTTGCCAACGCATTCAGCGGTGCAAATCCCCAGCGCAAAACCAACCACTGCGCCAGGACAAGTAACAGCGCCCCCACCCCCAACCATTGCCACATGGTAGAGCGAAACTGCCCTACCTGGGCTCTAAGTGGTCCTGCATCCTCCAGAACAACGAAGGTAAAAGGGCTTTCATTTTCAAGCCCCCAGGCAACACCCTGGCGGAAACTGCTGTAATTCGTATCGCCGCCGGGCAGGGAAATCTGCATATAGGACTGCTGTCCCTGGGGCAGTGGATAGAATTGCAGATCTGGCATAGACAGGGCCGACTCAGAGCGCCAGATAATATCACCCTCTCCATCCAGCACCGCACCCACCAAGCCGGAATCCGGCTGGTTAAAGCGCTGCTCGGGTAACTCTGGCGGCAACACCAGGCTCCCGTCTTCAGGCTCGGCCAGAGCCAGCAGGGTGTAAATATACAATTGTAATTCCCGCTGCTTGGCCTCATCGAGGGAAGTGCGATAAGCGTGTTCAAGCACCCCGGAAATCAGCAGGACAAAGCCCACCAGCACCAGGCTAGTCACCAGCGCCAGGCGGCCTTTAAGGGAATTCAACCAGAATGAGAAAAAGCGCATTTAAAATGGCAATTACTGGGGGCGACAAAGCGGTAACCACGCCCGCGCAGGGTTTCAATCGGCTTCAGCTGGGCCGCCGTATCAAACTTCTTACGTAGACGGCCAATAAAGACCTCAATCACGTTGCTGTCGCGATCGCGGTCCTGTTCGTAAATATGCTCGGTGAGTGTGGTTTTGGAAACCACTTCATCCGGATGCAGCATCAGGTATTCGAGTACCTTGTACTCAAAAGAAGTCAATTCCAGTTCAGCCTCACTCACAGTAACTCGCTGGGAACTGGTATCCAACACTATAGGGCCGGCCTTGATTGTAGGGGAGGAGAAACCAGCAGATCGGCGCACCAGCGCATTGAGGCGAGCCAGCAGCTCCTCTGTGTGGAAAGGCTTTACCAGGTAGTCATCACCGCCAGCTTCAAGCCCGGCCACCCGTTCCTGCCAGTGACCGCGAGCGGTGAGAATCAGAATTGGGAAGTGTTTGTCTTCACCGCGCAGGGTGCGAATCACTTCGATGCCATCCATTTTTGGCAAGCCCAGATCCATCACGGCAATATCGTAGGGATATTCACGGCCCAGGTAGAGACCCTCTTCGCCATCCGGGGCTTCATCTACAGTATATCCGGCGCCACGTAGGGACTCTGCAAGTTGCTGTCGCAGTAAAGCTTCATCTTCGACCAGTAGTGCGCGCATTTTCCTTCCCTTTGTCTGTGGATCTATTTTTTCGGTGGTTGCGGTCGGCTAACGGGAAATGCGACCGCTTTTCTTGTCCACATAGACCACATAAACCTGACTCTTATCCGACAATCCCTTCACGCGATATACAGCCTGACCCTGCCTGCGGGTTTCGGAGATTGACAATATTTTGCCGCCGTAGCGCCGCTTGACCTTCGATGCGGCCTGCTTGCGAGAGATCTCTCCGTCCTGAGCCCGCAGGTATTCGTACCTGTAAGCCTCTTTCCCATAGGCTGGCAAGCCATGAAGCGAGGCGGCACAAAGCCCGGGTAACAATGCGAAAGCAAGGAGAAATGGCCCTATTAAAACGCGGCGTAGTTTCACGGTGCGGCTCCTGTGGATATCCAAATTTTCCACCTTTAACTCTTTCCAGCCGCGTTCTCGCCAGCTTAAGGTGCCGGCGAGACTGCGACTCTAACCCGGATTCTATCTCCCGGATGGTAATCTGTGCGAGTCAGATAAACCTGACCATTATACCGATAGCGCACATCGTATCCGACTAATTCCCTACGTGAGCTGAATTCGTCCACAATGTGGCAGCGGGATTCGGTGGTGTAGTAGGTCTGAGCGTTGGCACGACTAATCTGGTTGCCTACCAGGGCCCCCACGACCGCCCCAGCAACGGTAGCGCCACCACGGTGACCACCATGGTGGTATCGGCGATGATGTCCGCGCCCGCCAAGGCTGTTACCTACTGCAGCACCAATCAAGCCTCCAACCAGAGTGCCCGCAGGGGAGGCTGGCTCGCGGTACATCACCTGCTCTTCTCGGCATTGAGTTCGCGGCGTGCGAATCTCCACATCGGTATACACAGGGATGACCTCTGTAACCCGTGCAAAATCGTAATTGTCAGCGCCGTAGGAGTCCGCATAACCCGCAGGACCCGCAGGACCCGCCTTGGCAGTGGCGCTTACGCCTACCAGGGCGGCAATGGCCGCACCTGCGAATAGCTGCTTGAAGAGTTGCACAATCAACCTCCCGTTATTCATCAACGGGAAAGAGATTAATCAAAATGATCTGAATAGACGCTGAATTAAACAGAAACTGGTATTAGACGTCAGATCTCATCCAGCCTTTCCCACCTCTGGTGGCGATCATTCTCTCCTCGGCGCCCACTCCTGCTTTCCCGCTCGCGTCTAGCCCCACGCTCACGGCGATCCATCTGTTCTTGCCGGTTATTTCGCTCGCGCCGGTCACTCCGACTGACCCCCTCACCTGAGTCACTAAACTTTCGGCTGGCTTGACGCTGAGCCCGCCTGTCCTTATTCCACTGTTCTCGCAACTGACGGCGCTGCTCCGGGGACATCTGTCGGAATTTTTTGCGTGCCTCACGGATTTGCTGGCGCTTTTCCTCCGGCAAGTTCATATAGCGGCGATAGGAATCTCTAAGCCGGGTGCGGCGATCATCTGGCAGTGCTCGCCAGTTATTGAACTGTTCGCGGGCCTGGTAGCGCTGCTGATCGCTCATCTCGTTCCAGCGTTTGGCGCCTCGTAGTAATTGCCCCCTCTGGGTATCACTCATCCGGGGCCAGCGATCCTCGAACCCCTTCAGCAACTCCCGGTCACCCTCGCTGAGGTCCTGCCACTCCTGCGCCAGTGCGAGATTTCCGCAGAGGCATAGCAGTAGGCCGACCAGCTGGCCGAGGCAGATGAACCCCCCGTTACTCATCCCACTACTCCTCACGGGTTTCCCCATCCTCACTATATTCGCGCTGCCAGCGCACCCTACTTTGCGGTTTTGCCAGCCACAGGTCCGACTCCTCGGGTACGAGTACATCTCCCTGTTCATCCGCCCACTCCCCGAGGAACAGTAGAAAATCCTCCTCCAGGGGTTCCATCTCCTCGGCTCTCACCACCCCACACAACAACAGGGCGATACAGAAAACCCTTCTTCCCCTAGGAGGAATGCCCATCCAGCTCCTCCGCGAGCCACTGGTAAAACTCCATGTCCTCTATCATTTCAACATCCATTTCCTCATACAGCAGCCAGTCACTGGCAATAAACGGCTCTTCCCCCGGAGTATCCTCAGCTCCCGGCCAGAGCAGCAAAACCACCAGCGCAGCACAGGCAGCGCCGAGCCCCAACCATCGATAAGCAGACAGGGCAGAGGATCCCAGTTGTCCAAGGGCTGCCGTCCTGGCTCTCCCCAGCCGGGAGAGGGTTTCCCGATCAATTCCTTCCTCCCGTCGTTTGACAGCTGCTCGTGCCGCTTTCACCAGTTGCCGGTCCTGAGCCTTGGCCGATTGATCCAGCTGTTTCATTGGAATTCCTCCAGATGGCTGCGCAGACTGCACATGGCGCGGGATAAGTGCGTCTTAACACTGCCCTGACTGCAGGACATAACGCGAGCAGTTTCCGCCACATTAAAGCCCTCGACACACCGCAGCATAAAGGCCTGCTGCTGGCGCAGCGGTAATTGACTTACCGCACCATCGATAGCCAATAACAGGCGCTCGCCAACCAGAGCGCTATCCGGTGTGTGACCACGAGTATCAACCCACTCAGAGGGAAGCGTATCTTCCTTATCATCACTCGCAGGGAATTTCTCACGGATTAACTGCCAGCGGGATAATCTTCTATTGTGGCGATGCCAGTCTGTAATGCGGTTGTTAAGAATGGTAAAAAATAAAGGGCGCCACTCGGCTCGCTCGCGGCCACTGTAATTCTTCACCAGTGCCAACATGGCGTCCTGTACTATATCCAACGCATCATCACGGTTGCCCACGGCAAAGCTTGCCATGGTAAAAGCCCGCTTTTCCACTTGGGTGAGGAACTGATTCATAAATGCCGGCTGAAATCCTTGCGCACAGAAATACTTTTCACGGCCCCATTACGAAACCAGTCCCGCCACAATTTTTATAATTTTATTATTGCCAGGCCCATCAATCATTTTTATGGTTTTTTAACTTTGCCCGCCGGTCCATACGGCGATCAATTCGCTCCCCCCTATTGTCCAGGCGGTTGTTGACCTTTTCACCCTTGCTATCTAAACGCTCATTGATACGTTCGCCTTTTTGATCCAGACGAGAGTCAATGCGATCACCCTTGCGATCGAGCCGCTCAGCCAACTTATCATTACCGTTTGCTGTGGCCTGCTCCGCTCGCTGGTCCAGCCGGTCATTGATACGATCACCTTTATTATCAAGACGCTCTTCGATGCGGTTGCCCTTATTATCGAGCTTGGTCTCGATATGGTCACCCTTACTGTCCAGGCGATCCTCGATATGATCACCGTGATCGTGGGATTCGGCAACAGCACTTTGCGCGAGTAGAGAAATCGGTAGAGCCAGGCCAGCAGTTAACAGAGTCAGTCCCGTCAGTTTTTTCATAAATTGCCTCCAGTTCCGTAAACAAACCAAACAAAATTTACAAGCACTGACTAAAACGGTTATGCCGTAGATCGGTTGACAATCACCTCTGACTTTTCTGCCGGAACACTCATACATAAAGAGTATTTGCACCAGTAACAAGCAATACCCAACAATTTATTTGCTCAGCCCTCTACCACCTCCGCACCGGGGACCTCGTCACCCAACCAGCGTTGGGTCAGGGTTCCAGCTGTCATAGCGCCATTCACATTCAGTGCGGTGCGCGCCATATCAATTAATGGTTCCACAGAGATCAGCAGCGCAGCGATAGTGACTGGCAGCCCCATTGCCGGCAGCACGACCAGCGCGGCAAAAGTGGCCCCTCCACCTACACCGGCGATACCAAATGAACTGATGACCACCACCGCAATCAGGGTGCTAAGCCACAGCGGATCCCATACATCAATGCCCATAGGTACCGCCACCATAGTGGCGAGCATAGCCGGATAAATACCAGCACAACCATTCTGACCTATGGTCGCACCAAAGGATGCGGAGAAATTGGCAATAGCCGGCGAGTTACGCAGCTGATCCACCTGGGTTTCGACATTGAGCGGAATAGTTGCTGCACTTGAGCGGGAACTGAAAGCAAACACCAATACTGGCCAAACCTTGGCAAAGTAGTGCAGCGGGTTCACTCCATTGATGAAAAGCAGCAATGCATGCACAAGGAACATCAAACCAATCGCACAGAAGGAGGCCACCACAAACCCAAATAGGTTGGCAATATCAGCCCAACTGGATTTCGCGATCAACCCCGCAACCAATGCCATTACACCGTAGGGAGTAAAAGCCATCACCAGGCGTACAAGTTTCATTACCCACACCTGAGCAACATGGACAAAACGCTCGATAGCTGCGCCTTCTTCCGGAAACTCACGACGCACAGCCAGGGCGGCAAGCCCGAGCAAAACGGCGAAAATCACTACGGCAATCACTGAGGTGGAGCGGGCACCAGTCAGGTCCTGGAAAATATTACGCGGTATAAAAGAACTGATGATTTCTGGAATGGAAAGGTCACTCACCCGCCCGATGCGTTCATTAAGCACCTCAACTCGTGCTGCTTCGCGGGAACCCTCAACCAGCCCGGCTGCGGAAAGACCGAACAGCTCAGCTATCGCAACACCAATCAGCGCCGCTATCGCAGTGGTGCCAAGTAATACTCCCAATACGGAGACACTGATTCTGCCCAGCGCCTGGGTGTGGCTTACTTTTACTACCGCCACCAGGATAGAAGTAAGGACCAGGGGCATAACCAGCATGTAGAGCAGGTTTACATAACCATTGCCCAACATCTGAACCCAGGGCAATACTTCTCCCGGGGCAGCGCCCCAGCTTCGCGACAATTGCAGGAGAACTCCAAAAGCGACACCGAGTAGCAGGCCGGCAAAAACTGCGGGAGCCAGGGAGTTCCTGCCGCGGTGCCAACGATGCAGGCCATAGAGCAAGACGATAAAGAAAAACAGCAAAACAAAGGAGCTGATATGCATGGTCTGAAAATCCCACCCCGGGCAAACTGGAAAGTGGCGGCATGCTATCAGCGTTGCGCCAGCGCCCTATAGTTGCTTTAGTTATAGTTTTATAAAGTTATTTGCAGATTGTGCGACATAATCATTGCAGGGCCGCTTGGAAATCCTCTGCGGTTTGTGGCCCTACTAGGGTTTTTTTCCATCTGCCATCAGCACCGATAACCAGAGTCGTAGGCAGAACTTGAGGGCGGGGCTGCCCCCAGCGTCCCTCCGGCTCAATGAGTAGCAATGGAAACTCTATACCTAATTTTTGTGCCTGCTCGCTGACAACGGAATCTGGCAAGTTATCAAAATTAACCCCCACCACCACAAGGTTGTTGTGGGTTTGTGCAAGCTGGTTGAGTACCGGCACCTCCTCACGGCAGGGGGCACACCATTCCGCCCAGTAGTTAACCAAAACTATCTTGCCTTCGATAGCAATTGGCTCACCATTACTAACTTTTAGCCTGGTATCACTATCACAACCGCTTATTACGCTTGCCAAAAACAGAAAGGCTATTCCCAGGGTTCCCTTCACGTTTTGCCGACTCACTACTTGAAACATCGCTCTCTCCCTCGGGACTGGTGCTATCCCGCTCATTATTCTTCTCGCTATTTTCGGCAGGCGCAGCACTGTGTTTTGCTCTGGCCTCCTCATCCTTCTGCCGGGCTGCCCAAAACAGCGCACCGATAGTTATACCGAGCTGCTCCCTAGTCGTGTCCCGTGCACTGGCGAAACGGCGCTCTATCTCTGCATACCAACGGAATCCCTCCAGGTCGCGGGGAATACCACTGGGTATCCACTGAGGACTGAGCCAACCAGCCAATTCCATCAGTGAAACGGAGTTCAGATCACGCAACAGTACATAGTCGTTCCTGTCAGTTTGGGTAATGACTCGGTGCCCCTGCAACACATCGCGCAGGCGCCGCCACTGGCCAAACTTGATCCCCATCAGTGAAATGTCCCGTTCGCGCAGCGATTTTCCATGCCGACCGCCTTTATAAAGCTGCCACAGGACAATCAGGGTTGCCACTAAATCTGAATGCTGACGCCCCTGGGTCGCCGCTTGGTAGACCGACAAGGTACGCACCAGGACGCAGCCGGCCAGTACCAGCATCCAGGTCAGGTAAATCCACAGCAAAAATAGCGGGACAAAAGCAAAGGCACCATAAATAGCCTGTACCGAGCTTCGCGCGACGATCAATCCAAAGAGATACTTCATCACCTCAAAGGCGATAGAGGTAATCACTCCCCCCTCAATACCGTGACGCAGGGGTACATAGCAGTTGGGTACTGCGATAAACAGCAGGGTAAAAATGATACTGGTAAAAATAAACGGCAGTATCCTCAGTACTACCGCCATCATGCCAAAACCGTCCTCCCCCCCATGAACAATTTTTGCGAGAGAAGGTAAGTACTGGCGGCAAGACCGGCGCCCAGTAAAATCGGGCCCAGGCTGAGGATGGCCCAGTACAATAGGAAACTTGATACTCCGCTGCGCCCGCGAGATACATCCCAGATTGAGTTAAAGGTGCCTTCAATACTGCGTAGGGTAAGCCCTGCGGTAATAATCAGCATGGCAATACCCACACCGGTCAGGCGCTGAGCCTGGGCAGAAAAACTGTTGATGTACTCCTGCACCTCTTGACCACTTTGCGGTACAAAGTGAGAGAAAACCTGTTCCTGGAACTTGCTCTCCAAACCGGCGAAGTCAGGAAACAGCGACAACATTGCGTAGCTGACAGTCACCAGGGGCACTATGCCAAACAGCGTCATATAGGTGAGCGCAGCAGCACTCTTCTGGCAGTCTTTCTCACTAAATAGCGACCACAACGAAGTGGCAAAACGCCGCCATTGAATCACCGTGTCCTTCATCGTGGTTTCCGTTTTCATCTTGCAAAGTGCGGCTGCCAACAGAAGCGGGCAAACTCGCCCTACCACTTAGAATTCCGCAACGTTATTCGGTTAGAATACGCCAAACAGTAACAGGATGCCGACACAATGTGGACGATTTACCACAACCCCCGCTGCTCAAAATCCCGCCAGACCTTGCAATTGCTGCAGGAAAACGGCGTGGAACCGGAAGTGGTTCTCTACCTGGAAACACCGCCGTCCGCAGACAACCTCAAAGCGATTCTGGGTAAACTCGGCATCAACGCGCGCGACCTGCTACGCACCGGGGAAGAGCCCTATAAGCAGCTCAACCTGAAAGACCCCGCACTGAGTGAAACACAACTGATCGACGCCATGGCACAGAACCCGATTCTGATCCAGCGGCCAATTGTTGTAAAAGGTGACAAAGCCGCTATAGGTCGCCCACCGGAAAATGTACTGGAGCTGCTTTAATGGCCCCGGATTCCGAAGCCTATGTTCTGGTCCTCTACTACAGCCGCACCGGCGCTACCGCACGCATGGCCACAGAACTGGCACGTGGGGTTGAATCCAGCGGCATTACCGCACGTCTGCGCACTGTACCCAGCGTATCCCCCGATACCGAAGCCAGCCAGCCGCAAGTGCCCAGTGAGGGGGCCCCTTATTGCACCCTCGACGATCTGCGCAATTGCTCCGGACTGCTGATGGGCAGCCCGACCCGCTTTGGCAATATGGCTTCACCGCTACGCTATCTCCTCGACCAGACCAGTGACCTCTGGCTGGAAGGCAGCTTGACCGGTAAACCCGCCGGCCTGTTTACCGCAACAGGCAGTCTGCACGGTGGTCAGGAAACTACGCTGACCTCCATGATGCTGCCCCTTTTACACCACGGCATGCTGATCACCGGTATTCCCTACTCCGAAGCTGCATTGATGCGTACCCAAACTGGCGGAACCCCCTACGGTGCTTCCCATTGGGCCAAGGGACACGGAAATCAGCTGAGCGATGATGAAATTAACCTTTGCAGAGCACTGGGTACTAGAGTTGGCCAGCTGGCACAGACTTTGAAACCCGCGCCCAAATAGGGGAGAGCGCATGAACGATACGGTAAAGCGTAAACTGAATATTGCGCTGCGAATTAACTGGTTCTGTTATATCGGCCTGTTATTGCTGATTCTCGTAAGAAACCTGTTTTTGGAAGGCGGCTCCATCTCACTGTGGCTCGTACAAACTGTACCGCTGCTGTTAGTGTTGCCAGGATTGATCAAGCAGCGTTATCGCAGTTATCTATGGCTCTGCTTTATTCTGCTCTTGTACATTACCACCAGTATTGTCGGTGTAATGATGCCTACACGCGGTTGGCAGGATGGCGTTATGGTGCTCCTGAGCCTTATCCTATTCTTTTCTGCAATGATGAGCAGTCGCTGGCATCGCATGCAGTAACCCCGCAGCGGTTACGCCGCCAGTGGTTCCAGACACATTTGCCCGGGTTGTCCTTGTGCCCGGCGCGCTAAGGAGTTTTGAGGTTTGACTGATACACCCCAGAAAAAAGGAATTGCCCGTAGCGTTTTTGGTGCTATTGGCGGAAGCATCACCTGGTTAAGGCGAGTGTTCACCAACCTGGTGTTCCTGCTGATTTTGCTGTTTATTGGCATCGCCATATTCGGCAAGGATGACCAGCTGATAGTGCCCCAGGGCGCGGCCCTGCGCGTAGCGCCCAGCGGTTTCCTTGTCGATGAACTCTCCCAGCCAGCCACCCTGCCGATATTTCTTGGGGGAGGCCAAGGCCCTACAGAAGTGCGCGTAAAGGACTTGGTAGACGCTATCGACAACGCCGCCAAGGACAAGCGTATCTCGTCACTGGTACTCGAGCTGGACCATATGGTGGGTGGCAGTTTAAGCAAGCTGGATGAAATTGGTGCCGCTTTACAGCGTTTTAAAGCGGCCGACAAGCCTATCTATGCAGTGGGCGATAACTACACCCAATCCCAGTACTTCCTCGCCAGCCACGCCGACAAAGTCTACCTGAACCCCATGGGCTCAGTGATGCTCACCGGTTTTGGTGTCTACCGCAATTACTACAAAAGTGCGCTGGAAAAACTCAAGGTAAACTTCCATGTGTTCCGCGTGGGGGACTATAAGGACTTTATCGAACCCTACACCCGTGATGATATGTCTCCCGCCTCGCGCGAGAATAACCAGCGCTGGCTGAACGAGCTTTGGAGTGAGTACAGTGAGCAGGTAACTGGCCTGCGCAACCTGCCCGCAGAGAGCCTCGATCTATTTATAAACGAACTGCCAGAAAAGCTGCAACAGAATGATGGTAGCTGGGCCGACACAGCGCTCGCCAACAAACTGGTGGACCAACTGGCCAACCGCATCGAGGCTGTGAAGGAGCTGAAAAAAGACATCGGCGAAGATGAAAACAAGGAACGCGATTACAAATCCATCGATGCCCTCGCCTACCTGCGTAGCCGCAAACTCGCCGAAGCAGCCAAACCGATCAAGGAGTCCAGTAAGGTCGGCCTGATTACCGCTAGCGGCGCCATTGTCGATGGCCAGGCACCCGCCGGTCGCATCGGTAGTGAAAGCCTCGGCAAACTGATCGCCCAGGCTCGCGAGAAAGAAGTGGATGCCCTGGTTTTACGTATCGACAGTGGCGGTGGCTCCGCCTTCGCCTCTGAGGCCATTCGCCAGGAGCTTTTGGCCACCCGTGAAGCAAAAATCCCCGTAGTAATATCCATGGGCAGCTTAGCCGCTTCCGGTGGTTACTGGATTGCTACCGGCGGCGACCGTATCTGGGCCTCTCCAGCCACACTTACCGGTTCCATCGGTGTATTCGGCGCTTTCCCAACATTCGAGAACTCCCTCGAACACATCGGCGTATATACCGATGGTGTGGGCACCTCCGACCTGTCTGGCAGTATGCGCCTGGACCGCGCGCTGCAACCCGCGGCAGCGAGTATCCTGCAACAGGGGGTCGACAATACCTACGCGCGCTTCCTGCGTATTGTTGCCGAAGCTCGCGGCAGCACCCCCAAAGAGGTGCACAAAATAGCCCAGGGACAAGTTTGGACCGGTCGCGCAGCGAAGAAACTGGGGTTGGTAGATGACCTCGGCAACCTCAGCGATGCCATCGCCGACGCCGCGCAGCTTGCTGAAATCGAAGAATACGACGTAGTAGAGATTCAGCGTGAGCTGAGCCCCGGCGAAAAGTTCCTGCGCGCATTGAGCGACAATGTAGACGCGCAAATTGCCGCGAGCCTCGAGGCCAACCTGCCCTTAGGCGCCTGGTTAAATAGCGTACAGCCGGTGCTGGCGCCAATCGCCGAACTGCAGAGCTACCGCGACCCGCGTGCCCTCTATGTGCGCTGCCTGCCCTGCCAGGCGCCTTAAAACCTTTCACGGCGTTATGCCAATCTCACCGCCGCCGGCTCAATGCCGGCGCGGACGCCCGTAAAGACTGCGTAATTCATCCTTGGCCTCTTCCAATATTCGCCGCCTCCTGGCCGACAGCCCCTGTCCCGCCCGATTGATAAAGAAGGTCAGCATAGACATCGCCGAACGGTAGGGATCCGTTTTGCGTCGTGTGCTGGACTCGGCAGCAGTTTTCAGGATTCGGGCAATAGCCCTGGGATCATTGAGACTGAACAGGCCTTCAGGCAGGTCCAACGCGTGGCTGTCACGCGCCACCCGCTCAGACCAATTAGCGATCTTGGCAGGGGCCAAACTTCACCTCCAGCCACTTGTAGGCTTTTAAAAAGGTATTTTTCAGCAGCCCGCTCACCGAGCAGAGACGTTCGGGTCGCAAATCGAACATATAAGTGCCTGATTTGCCGTGGAGGTTTTGCGGACATATGCCGCAAAACCGGATTGAAAAAGGCCACGTGAGACCTTTCTCAACAGTCTGCACAGAGCCTCGGTTGCTGACCAGGCTAACTATATGGTGCCCGGCTGGTGACCCCCAAGTTCACACCTCACTATCGCCGACCCTGACCCGGCGCAAAGCGCCACTCAATGCCACCAGCACAAAAGCAACAAAGCTCAAAACCCCAGCCCACAAAAGGGTGGTGAACGGTGCCGCATATTCACTTAGGATTCCCGCAGCCAGGGCACCCAGGGCCGCTGAACCAAAAAGTGCAAACTGGTAGATTGAGATAATGCGGCTGCGGTAATCCGCCGGTGCCAACAATTGCACAATACTGCGCCCAAGACCTGCCGAGGCTGCCGCCACCGCACCCCAGCACAGACACAGCAGAATTAATCCCAGCTGTGTCGGCCCCAGGCTAATGGCAATCAATAGCGCTGCACTGTAGAGCAGGCACATGAGGATACCCCGCCCCGGCTCCGGTCCCTGGCCGCGGCGTAACATGGTCACAGTGGCAATCACTGTTCCCGCCACAAAGGCCAGCTGCAGGGTCGCGTAATAGCCGGCACCGCGACCGTAACCCTCAGCCAATAATGGTAATACCACCAAAAATACGCCGATATGCACAAAGCCATTAAAAGACATCAGTGCAGTCAACTCGCGCAGCACCGGTTGGCGCCAGGCCTGGGAAAGGCCATCGAGAATCAAGGTATGAGGCTGTTTTTCTACTTCCGGCAAGCGGACTCCACCGTCGCGCAGGGATAATAGAGAGAGCGCGGCCAGCAGCAGCACCCCCACCTGAACTCCGAGTAAACTCTGCAATCCCCATTGATCGAAGCGGCTCGCCAATAGCATACCCACAGCCTGCCCGCCATATTGCGCCAGCATCATCCAGGTAACGGTTTTCTGCACACGGCTCTCTGAAGCTCTGCCCCGCTCACTGCGTGCACTACGCTGAACCAGATTATCCCGAGAAGGTTGCAGGAAAGCACTGCAAATACCCAGGCAGATGCCGTAGGTCATCAGCACTGGCAGAGTAAGCACATGCAGGGAGTAATACAGCAGCAGGGCACCATGGCAAAGGGCGAGCCCCAAACATGCCAGGGTGGCGACCAGCGCCGGGTCGCGCCGATCCGCCAGAGCACCGCCAAACAGCAGAAATACCAGGTTGGGAAGCAACACCGATGCCTGTACCCAGCCCAATTGCAATGCGGGCAGGTCCACCACGGTAAGCGCGATCCACGGCAGCAGAATCACCTGCAACCCGGTGGCCAGCGAAGTGCCGCTGTACCCCAGCAGGAATTTTTGTAGCCGGGCTGGCATTTTGCGCGAGAGACTAGCCAAGGATCAGCTCTCCACCGCTTCGCGCTTATGCAACCGGGCCGGCACCAGGCTATAGCGCCAGCTCAGGAGTTGGCGCAGCTCAACCAACGCAGCGCTGTCACCGTCATAGGCCGCCAGCCCAAAGGAATCGGTAACTTGCTGTGCCAGAGTCGCCAAGCGCGGCTTTTCCTCTGCGATGCGCCGGGCAAAATCCTGCGGTGCCTCGCCGGATCGGCGTTCAACTCCCGCCAGTGCCATGCGCCGGCAAAATTTCCGGTAAAGGCGCTCCGCCTCCGGTAACCTGCGCTCGCAGCCGCTGTACCAGATCCACAGCAACACCCCCAGAAGCACTGCTGCGGTAGGTGCAGCGAATAATAACGCCATGCGCAATGGAGAGACATCACCCAACAGGCGCTGCAGGGTATCGCGCTGTTTCTCGCTATCAAAGCTCACCACTGTCTGGTACCAGCGGTAGTTGATCATGTCCCACTGCAGGCGCAGTTTGACCAGAGCATCAATACGATGCAGGGGCAGCAGAGAGTCTTGCATAAACTCATCCCCCGCAGCGCTCTCCAGGCCATCGCGCACCCGCTCGGGGGAAACTGCCGCTGTCGGGTCCACCCGCTGCCAGCCGCGTCCATCCAGCCAGATTTCCGCCCAGGCGTGAGCATCGTACTCACGTACCAGCAGGTATTCCTCACCACTCACCCACTCACCACCCTGGTAGCCCGCCACAACCCGCGCCGGTACACCTGCCGCGCGCATGGCAAAAACATAACTGCCTGCAAAATGCTCACAGAAGCCCTGCCTACTCTCAAACAGGAACTCATCCACACTTTCGATACCCAGGGCCGGGGGACTCAATGTGTAAGTAAACTCGCGGTTATAGCGGGCCAGCAATTGCGCGGAAATATCTTCCACACTCAACCCCCTGCGTCGCAAGCTCTCCATCCACTCACGTGTGCGCTCATTGCCATCCGCAGGCAATTGTAAATTGCGGCGGCGCTCGGCGCTGCCGAGAGGGCCCGGGGTACCCTGAGCATCTCTTGGCCAGGATCGCACCTCATAGGCAAAGCGACTGTACACCGGGCTGCGCTTGACCAGCCGATCATCCAGGGTCTCCCCCACTCCGGCACTGCCAGATGCTGGATGCGCTAAAGCGAACAACCAGGGAGTTCGGCTGGCCTCCTGGATCACCCGGTAGCGATAGCGTGGGCCTATTTCAGGCAGCGGCCGCTCGCCGCTTTGCCAAAATACCCGCCCACCATTACGCGGATCGACGCCGAAGCCCTGGCGCCAAGTGCGCCCATCAAATTCGGAATACACCAGTCCGCGCCAATAGCGCTGCTCCGGTGGAGGTATGGGCCCGTCGAATGAGATACGCAGTGCCGGCCTGCCGGACTTTGACAAACGAGTAAAATCTCCCGGCGCCATGGAATCACTCACTCCGGTGCGCCCGGCAGAGGTGTCTTGGGGCACAGACCAGAGCGGCCCCAGCCGCGGCATCACTACAAATAACAACAACATCAATGGCGTAGCCTGGGCCAAAAGGCGCACAGAGAGGCTCAGAGCCCTCCGCGGGCGCGCACTGAAGCTGCCCAGCTGCGCCGCCAGAGCTGCAGTTATCAACACAATACTAAGCAGACCATAAAGGGCGTAAGGAATAGTCTGCTCACGCACGAACAAAGTGGCTGCGACAAAATAGGCCAGCAACAAACTGACAAAGGCGTCGCGGCGGCTCACCAACTCCAGGTTTTTAAGGGTGAATGACAACGCCAGTAGTGCCACCATCGGCTCCAGGGCAAACCAGCGTCGGTAAGACATCGCCAGCCCGGCCATTGTCATTAAAATCACCAGCAGCTTCAGGGTGCGTCCAGGCAGATCGCGGCGACCGCGGAAAACCTCCAAGCGCCAATAGACCGCAAAGGCCCAGGCAAAAGGAATCCACGGCGGCAGCTGTGTAAATTGGGGTAACAGAGCGACAAACTGCGCGGCAAAAATCCACAGCAGGCTCTCGCGAGGCAACAAATCCCGAGTGTTCGCCATCAGTTGCTCCACTTCGGGAACAGCGCCAGTGCCTGCAGCACCTGTTGCCGATGACCCGGTCCCTGGGCAGGCTCGATTGAAACACCGGGCAGGCGCAGGCCGTAATCAATATTTTGCTTCTCAGCCTGCAAGGCCCAGTGACACAAGTTGCTCAAGCGCGTCTCCACATCACGCCCATCGAGGATCTCCCAATCGAGCCACAAGCGCATATCAGTACGGCTCTCATAATCCTTACTGTAGAGATCGCGCCCGGCGGCATACTGTTTCCAGGCTAGGTGGCGCAGGGAGTCACCTGGCTGATAAAGTTTAAGAGCACTGAAATCATCACCCCCGCGCCGCACCTCGCCAAACTCACCTTCAGCCTGAGTAGCCCCAAGCGGCAGTGGGCCGGGGGAAACCGGTCGTGGATATACCAGGAATTCCACATCAAGGTCGATGCTGCTCCAACAGCGAAACAGGCCTAGGGGGAAGCGACTTTCAATCCGTAGGCGCGGGGCCTGTATACGTCCACGCTCTACAACCGGCATAGCGATGTGAATATCCTTGCTGGCCTGCCCACACAAATCCACATAAGTGCCCTCTTCCGGGGGCCAGCTCAGCTGTATCCACTCTCGCTCACGCTTGCCCGCGCGACAAACATTGATTTGCGCCTCGGCATAGTCACCGGCAAAAGCCGGACTGGTCCCCAGCAGCCGCAGCCGCAGGCCGGTCAGGTTGGCGAAAGTATGCACAGGTAATACCACGAACACACTGACCAGCAGGAATGTCAGGGCAAATACCAGATTGTTTTCGTAGTTGGTCGCAAGTAACCACAAAAGAGTAATTACCAATAGGAAACCAAGCCCTGCGCGTGTAGGCAGGATAAACAGACGGCTGTGATTGAGAGTGATGGCACGGGAACGCGGCGCTCGGCGACTGATCCAGCGCCGCATGGCGCTGCGGAAGGGGTCTGTCAGAAAGCGCATCGGATTGGATGAAACACTCATTACTTCAAGCCGCGATAATATCCACCTGGCGCACCAGGCGTTCCACCAGTTGATCGCCACTACCGCCTTCGCTCTGCAGTCGATGCCCTGCTACAGAGGACAACACAGCCTGAATATCCTCCGGCAATACATGGCCGCGATTGTGAATCAGGGCCCAGGCCTTGGCTGCTCGCAACAGCGCCAGGGCACCCCTGGGTGACAACCCCACTGTGCAATCGGGGCTCTGGCGAGTGTGCAGCACCAACCGCTCGAGATAATCCAACAGACTATCAGAGGTTTTTACTTGCCCGACCAGGCTTTGCATTTTCTTCAAGGTAGAGATATCGATACGGGGTTTTAACTTGGCCAATTTCTGGCGCGGATCTGTCCCCATATACAGGGCACGTTCCGCTTCGCGGGTTGGGTAGCCGAGACTAATACGCATCAGGAAGCGGTCCAACTGGGATTCCGGCAGCGCAAAAGTGCCCGATTGCTGCAGTGGGTTCTGAGTGGCGATAACAAAAAATGGCTGCGGCAATATACGGGTTTCACCATCGATACTGACCTGGCCTTCCTCCATCGCTTCCAGTAGAGCGCTCTGGGTTTTTGGCGACGAGCGGTTAATTTCATCTGCCAGCAACACCTGACTGAAAACCGGGCCCTCATGAAAATGGAACTGGCTCGATTCACGGTCAAATATCGATACGCCAAGAATATCCGCCGGCAGCATATCGCTGGTGAACTGCACCCGCTTATATGAGAGCCCCAACACCTGAGCCAGGGCGTGCGCCAGGGTAGTCTTACCCATGCCGGGTAAATCTTCGATTAATAGATGACCTTTAGATAAAAGACAGGCCAGGGCCAACTTGACTTGGCGCTCTTTACCCAAAAGAACACTGCCAATATCGGAAACAATGGCGGAAACTATTTTTTGCACGGCAAATCCATTACTGCTCAGTTTTTTTCAGGCCGGTTATACGGCCCTGTTGTGGACACACTACCGGTTACTGGCCGGCACCCAAATGCCGGCCAGTAACCGGGTGATCTGTCGCCCCGCTATTAATCATAGGTAGAGGGCTCCCGCCTCAGGTGCACCAGGGGCAAATCCAGGCGTTTACAGTTGGTCCAGTCCTCGCATCAGGTCGCGCTTGAGATCTTCTGCATTCTCGAGCCCCACAGAGATGCGAATCAGATTCTCAGTGATACCTGCGCGGGCCTTGTCCTCATCGCTAAGGCGACCGTGAGTTGTAGTAGCCGGATGCACGATGGTGCTTTTGGCATCGCCGAGATTAGCGGTACAGGAGAGGATTTTACAGTTGTCGATTACCTTCCAGGCCTCCTCGCGTCCACCGCGCACGGTAAAACTCAGTACGGCACCAAAGGCATCCTGTTGCTCCCGGGCCAGGCGGTGTTGGGGATGTTTTGGCAGCCCGGTGTAATTGACCTTCTCCACCATTTCCTGCTCATCCAGCCACCAGGCCAAGTCTAGGGCGTTAGTGCAGTGAGCCTGCATACGCAACTTCAGCGTCTCCAAACCCTTGAGAAATACCCAGGCGTTGAACGGGCTCATACTGGGGCCCGCGGTGCGCAGAAACACTACCAGCTCATCCATGACTTCTTTACGGCCTACAGCGACACCGCCGAGGGCGCGCCCCTGGCCGTCGAGGAATTTGGTCGCGGAGTGCACAACGATATCGGCGCCGAGGGCCAGAGGGCGTTGCAGGGCCGGGGTACAGAAGCAGTTGTCCACCACCAGCATGGCGCCGGCGCTATGCGCCACTTCCGCCAGGGCATGGATATCCGCCACTTCACAAAGGGGGTTCGAGGGTGTCTCCATAAATAGCAGCTTGGTAGAGCCATCCACCGCCTGCCTCCAGGCATCCATATCGGTGAGATCGACGTGGCTGACACGCACACCGAACTTTTCCATGTAGCGCCCAAACAGCGCTGTAGTAGTACCGAACACACTGCGGGAACAGATCACCCGATCGCCACTTTTCAACAGGGCCATACAGATACTTAGAATGGCAGCCATGCCACTGGAGGTCGCCACTGCAGCCTCACCGCCCTCCAGGGCAGCAATACGCTCTTCAAACATGCGCACAGTGGGATTGGTATAGCGGGAATAGACGTTGCCGGAGCTCTCGCCGGAAAAGCGCGCGGCGGCCTCCGCAGCAGAGGGGAAAACATAGCTGGAGGTGAGGTAGAGGGCCTCTGAGTGTTCACCTTCCGGCGAGCGGACCTGCCCAGCACGCACGGCCAGGGTTTCCAGAGCGTAACCGTCGTCTTCAAACATATACCGCTTCCTGGTCAGTATTTACGGAAGCGGTAATCTTAACCGAAACAATCGTGCGTGGCGCCCTCTTCCGCCATGAAGAGAGCGCTGTCCCAGATTACCTACAGGGCGCTGGAACTGGTCTTCTTACGCTTGGCATCATCGTTGCGCGCAGCATGCTGGTTATTGAGGTACTCGTCATCCACGTCACCAGTTACATAGTTTCCATCGAATACGGAGCAATCGAAGTGCTCAATTTTCTGCTTGCCGCCACTGGAACTCACCACCAGGTCTTCCAGGTCCTGGTAAACCAGCCAATCTGCACCTATCTCCTCGCAGATCTCATCTGTGGTGCGATCGTGGGCCACCAACTCATTGGCTGATGGCATATCAATACCGTACACATTCGGATATTTCACCGCAGGCGCCGCACTGGCAAAATACACTTTCGCCGCACCGGCATCACGAGCCATCTGGATAATTTGCTTACAGGTAGTGCCGCGCACAATGGAGTCATCCACCAGCAGTACATTTTTGCCACGGAATTCCAACTCAATAGCGTTCAGCTTCTGGCGCACAGACTTCTTGCGTTGCTTCTGCCCCGGCATGATAAAGGTACGGCCGATATAGCGGTTCTTCACCATACCTTCACGGAATTTCACTCCCAGGCGATGAGCCACAGTCTGGCCGGCAGTACGGGCGGAATCAGGAATAGGAATCACCACGTCGATATCGTGATCCGGACGCAGGCGCAGAATTTTGTCTGCCAGGTGCTCACCCTGACGCAGGCGCGCTTTGTGTACAGATACGCCGTCCATAATGGAATCCGGGCGGGCGAAGTACACATGCTCGAAAATACAGGGGGTCAGTGACGGGTTTTCCGCACATTGCTCAGAGTGCACAGTGCCATCCAACTCAATATAAAGTGCTTCACCGGGGGCCACATCCCGCACCAGGGTATAACCCAGTACATCCAGGGCCACAGACTCAGAAGCCACCATATATTCGGTGCCCTTCTCGGTTTCACGTTTGCCATATACCAGCGGGCGAATTCCGTTGGGATCGCGGAAAGCGACGATACCGTAGCCAACAATCAAGGCCACACAGGCATAAGCTCCGCGTACACGTTTGTGTACGGCACGCATAGCGGTAAAGATATCTTCTGCCTTGGGCTGCAGCTTGTGCTGCTTGTGCAGCTCATGGGCAAACACATTCAACAATACTTCCGAGTCGGAATCAGTGTTGATATGACGCAGGTCCTGCTGGAAGATTTCGTCCATTACCTTGCGTACATTGGTGAGGTTGCCATTGTGAGCCATGGCGATGCCGTAAGGGGAGTTCACATAAAATGGCTGTGCCAGCGCGGGGCCGGAGCCTCCCGCAGTTGGGTAGCGCACATGGCCAATGCCAAAATTACCTTTCAGGCGCTCCATATGGCGTGCGCGGAACACATCGCGTACCAGACCATTGGCCCTTTGCTGGTTCAGGCGATCGTCGTCACAGGTTACGATGCCTGCGGCATCCTGCCCCCTGTGTTGCAATAGAGTGAGCCCATCATAGAGCTGCAGGTTGACATCACTCTTACCGACGATACCGACGATACCACACATATAATTGACCCTATTGATCGAAAAAGCGGCGCTAGCGCCCGATTAAAACAACTTTACGAAATAGTCCTTTACGGACTGTGCCAGCTCCCGTGCACTGCCCTCAAACTCGAGGAAATGGGGAATCAACACCGACTCACTCCACCAGCTATCCTGCTCCACCGGCACCAGCGCCGGCGCGAGGATCAGTAACGCCATCACCACAATGGCTCCCCGCGCCAAGCCAAACACCATACCCAGAACACGGTCGGTGCCGGATAACCCAGTGGCTTCGACGAAAGCGGAGAGCATCATATTCAGGGCGGCCCCGGCCAGGAGCGTACCGAAAAACAGGATGGCGAAGGCGGCGATCGCCTGGAGGGAAGGAGTATCGACGAGGTTGGAAAGCAGTGGCGCCAGCTGTTCGCGAAACATCATTGCAACAATAAAAGCGGCGATCCAGGTGAGCAGTGACAGGGTCTCGCGCACGAAACCTCGACTCAGGCCAATGAGTGTGGAAATACCCACAATAGCCAGGATGGTCCAGTCAGCCCAATTCATTCAACCCTACCTGCGTGGCGGCTGTTGCCGCGAAGTGCGCGCATTCTAACTTAAGGGACTAAGCGCGTGAAGCCATAGGCCAGTCGATTGGAATTTAATCCCCTGAGGGTATAAATCCTTAGGCGGTTGGCCATACCGCTATGGGTTTGCACCAAATAAAAGTGCAAAGGGTTCGGCTGCTTCCAGCGCCGCGGGCCATTCATAGAGCGACCGAAAGCGCTGAGAAATACAAGGGAGCAATAATCAGGCCTTGAAGCGCAGCACCAGGGTTTGCGCTTTCAGCAGGGTATCCAGCTCCGATTTCAGGGCCAGGGCTTCCGCTTTATCAACTTTCGGTCCAACAAAAACCCTTACATAGTGCCCTTTCTTGGTTTCCACTGCACGGGTATAGGCCCGGTATCCCTCATCCATCAAACGCATGCGCAGCTGCTCTGCGCGGGATGCGTCTCGGTAAGAGGCCACCTGCACAACCCAGGCCATAGGCAGACCCTTGGCATCTACCAGGGGGGAAGAGTCTTTTTGCGGGGCCTTGCGAGGCTGCACAGAAGCTGCGTTTTTGCCTTTGGCACTATCAGTCGATGCGACGGGCTCCTTGGTCCCAACTTCAGCCAGCGCCGTTTTGGGATTGGAAAACTGTTCAGGCACCTCCGGCTGGAAGGCCTCGGCAGGGACAGGGGCCGGCACCACATCGGCTACAGGTTCAGGTTTGGCAATCTCGATAGGGCGGATATCCGGCTCCGCGGGGATCTGGCTCACTTCACTGATATAGCCCGAGGACTCGCTGTCCAGCAGGCTGGGCAGGAAAATTACGGCGAGCGCAGCCAATACCAGCGCACCGACAATGCGCTGTTTGAAGCCATCGTTGAGCCGCCCCTTGCGGGGGGACTTATCCTCGCAATTCTCCATTACCTACATCTCGCATCTGCTGCAGAACTTCTGCCACAGTAAAGAAGGATCCAAATACAAGCAACCTGTCCTGTGAACCGAGAGTCGGCAGCAGCTGCCGCAAGCCATCGGCGACGCTTGGACAGCGTGCATCCACTTTCGTTACCTCGACACCGGCTTTGGTCAGACCTGTAATCAATGTCTCCGCATCCGCAGCACGGGTATTTCCCGGTAAAATGGCCGGGTGCCAATGATTCACCTGGGCAGCGAGCGGAGCAAACAGCCCCACCAGATCCTTATCCGCCATAACCGCAACCAGGGCATGGGTTTCCCCGGCGACCGGGTTGCGGTACAACCAGCGGGCCAAGTGCTCGGCAGCGGCGGGATTATGCCCTACATCCAGTATCAGGTTGCGGCCGCCCCATTGTACCTGCTGACAGCGACCCGGCAGGGTTATGTCAGCCAGAACACGCTCAACGCCCTTTTCCGGCAGAGCACCCAGTAGCGCCAGCGCAGTTATTGCCGCGGCAATACTGGAGCGCGGCAGGCTGATGGATGGCACCGTCAACTGAAGTTCGCCAAACTGGTACAACTCTTCACTCTCACTAAGCGTGAAATCCCGTCCAATAAAATAGCTCGAACTCGCCTGTTTTTCTGCCGCAGACAACACAGATTGCGTAGGCGTACTTTCGGCACAGACAAAAGGCGCTCCGGGACGCAGAATCCCAGCTTTTTCACGGCCAATTACTTCACGATCACTACCCAACCAATCCTCATGATCAATTGCCACACTGGTAATAATTGCCAGATCTGCATCCACTAAGTTGACCGCATCCAAGCGCCCTCCAAGGCCAACTTCCAAAAGGGCAAACTCAACCCCGGCACACTGGTATAACCACAACGCTGCCAGTGTCGAGAATTCAAAATAGGTCAGGCTGGTTTCGCCGCGCGCAGCCTCCACCACCTCAAAGGCACGAACCAGGTCCCCATCGGAGACCTCGTCACCGTTGATGCGTATCCGCTCATTGAAGCGCAGTAGATGCGGAGAGCTATAAGCGCCGACAGAGCGGCCGGCACTTCGCAAGAGCGCCTCCAGGGTTGCCACACAGGAACCCTTGCCATTGGTGCCCGCTACCGTAATCACTGTGGGGGCTGGTTTTTGTACTCCGAGAGTCGTGGCCACACTGGACACTCGCTCCAGGCCAAGCTCAATTTCAGTGGGATGCAGCTGCTCCAGACGGGAGAGCCAATCTTGCAATGAAGACATAGTTGAGTGCATCAATGGTAGGAGGTGGGCAGCCAGGTTTTTTACAACAGGCTGCCAAATGACCTCCGAGGAATGGGATATCAGTTACCGCTCAGTTTACCCAGAAGGCGCGATACTGTGGAGCGCATTTCCCTGCGCGGAATAATCATATCGATCGCGCCGTGCTCCAATAGGAATTCACTGCGCTGGAAGCCCTTGGGCAATTTCTGGCGGATGGTCTGCTCGATAATATTGGGGCCGGCAAAACCAGCACGGGCACCGGGCTCTGCCGCGTTGATATCACCGAGCAGGGCCAGGGATGCGGATACACCACCATACACCGGGTCGGTCATAATGGAGATGTAGGGCACACCTGCCATCTTCAATTTCTCCAGAACCGCTGAAGTTTTGGCCATCTGCATCAGGGAAATCAAGGCTTCCTGCATACGCGCTCCACCAGTTGCAGAGAAACATACCAGGGGAATCCGCTGCTCCAGGGCACGTTGGGCCGCGCGGGTAAAGCGTTCACCCACCACATAACCCATGGAACCACCATGGAAGGCAAATTCAAACGCTACCGCCACTAAGGGCTTACCTTTCAAGGTCCCCTGCATAGCCACCAGGGCATCTTTCTCGCCTGTGGATTTTTGCGCCTGCAGCAAGCGGTCTTTATATTTTTTGACATCCTTGAACTTAAGGCGATCCACCGGTAATACATCGGTGGCAAGCTCTTCACGCCCCTCTTCATCCAGGAAAATATCCAGGCGCCGGCGCGCACCAATACGTATATGGTGATCGCACTTGGGACACACATTCAAGTTGCGCTCCAGCTCCGGGCGGTAGAGCATGGCGTCACACTTGACACACTTCCTCCACACACCCTCTGGGACCTTGCTGCTGCCGGTGCGGCGCTCAGTGCGAATCACCGCGGGAACAATTTTTTCTAACCAGCTCATCTCGTTTCCAAATCCGGATGCTTTCAGTAGGCCGGCTCATTTTACCGACCGTTGAGTTTCAGGCTACGAATTAAAACACTAAGCAGAACATCAAACCCGGCCAGATCAGCCGCTATTTTTGGCTTTCTGGCCAGCTTCGCACCTGAGCACAAGACCAGTTTTACCGGTCCAGGGCCTTACGCATCTCACTGACGATCGACCCAACCCTCTCCTTAGCCGCCGCCAGGTCCGATGCCTCGCTCACAGCCGATACCAGCACACTGCCCACTACCGCGCCATCTCCATGGGCACTCACAGAGCGCGCAGAGGCTCCATCCTTGATACCGAAGCCCACACACAGGGGCAGATCAGTGAAGTGGCGAATATGCTCCAGGTTATTGCGCACTGAATCCAGATCCAGGTGGCCGGCGCCGGTCACTCCTTTAAGGGATACGTAGTAAACAAAACCACTGGCCAGGCCTGTTATCTCGCGAATCCGCTCCTCAGTGGTAGTGGGGGTCAGCAGAAAGATATTGCGCAGGTTGCGTTCCGCCAACAGGGTACTGAGGGAACCCGCCTCCTCAGCCGGCAAGTCCACCGTCAGGGCACCATCTACACCCGCTTCACTCGCGGCATCGGCGAACTCCCGCTCCCCCATACGCTGGATCGGATTGGCATAGCCCATCAGAATCACCGGGGTTTCCTCATCTGCCTGGCGGAACTCTTGCACAAGGGCGAGGCACTTGCGTAGAGAGGCACCATTGGCCAGGGCACGCTCATGCCCCTTCTGGATAACCGGCCCCTCTGCCATTGGGTCAGAAAATGGTACCCCTAACTCAATAACATCCGCTCCGCCAGCCACCAGCTGGTGCATTAACGGTACGGTATTTTCCAGGCCACCATCACCGGCAACAATATAAGTTACCAGAGCTTTACGGCCCTCACCGCGCAATCTGGCAAAGCGGCGATCAATTCTGTTTTGTTCTGTCACTGTGTGTTCCCTGAGCTACTTCTGGCCTGTCGCCAGCTCACTTGATCAGTATTTTGGTGCTGTGTGCCCGCTGCCATCGGCGAGTAACGACAAACTAAACTTCAATGCCGTCAATAGCGGCGACAGTGAAAATGTCCTTGTCACCGCGGCCGGAGAGATTCACAACGATATTCTGCTCTGGTTGCATACTGGCGGCCAGCTTCAATGCATAGGCAACCGCATGACTGGATTCCAGTGCAGGCAGAATGCCTTCAGTACGGGTGAGACGACGGAAGGCATCGAGCGCTTCCTTATCGTCAGCAGTAACATAGTCAACCCGGCCGACATCTTTAAGCCAGGCGTGCTCCGGGCCCACTCCCGGATAGTCGAGGCCCGCAGACACCGAATGGGTCTCGATAATCTGGCCGTCCTCATCTTCCATAAGGTAAGTTCGGTTGCCGTGTAACACACCGGGGATACCATCATTTAGCGGAGCAGCATGTTTGCCTGAAGCCAGGCCTTCGCCACCAGCCTCGACACCAAACATTTTCACATCGGCATCATTGAGGAAGGCGTGGAACAAACCAATGGCATTAGAGCCACCACCGACACAAGCTACCAGGGCATCAGGTAACTGACCAAACAGCTCCAGGCTCTGGCGACGCGCCTCGCGGCCAATAATCGAATTAAAATCACGCACCAACTGCGGATAGGGGTGGGGCCCAGCTACAGTGCCAATAATGTAGAAGGTGTTATCTACATTGGTAACCCAATCGCGCATCGCCTCATTCATGGCATCCTTCAGGGTCTTGGAGCCAGATTCCACAGGTACCACTTCGGCACCCAGCAGTTTCATACGGTAAACATTGGGAGATTGGCGCTTAACATCCTCAGCCCCCATGTAGACGGTACACTCCAATCCCAGGCGCGCGGCTACAGTCGCCGTGGCGACGCCGTGCTGGCCCGCGCCCGTCTCGGCAATCACACGAGTCTTACCACTGTGTTTGGCAAGCAGCGCTTGGCCAACAGTATTATTTACCTTGTGCGCACCGGTGTGATTAAGGTCTTCTCGCTTAAGCCAGATACGTGCTCCACCACCCTGCTCTGTCAGGCGTTCTGCAAGATACAGGGGGGATGGTCGTCCGACATAGTGCGCAAGATCGTAGTCAAAAGCAGCGACAAAATCCGGATCATCCTTCAGGCGGCTATACATTGCCTGCAGTTCATCCAGTGCGCTGATCAGCGTCTCCGATACAAAGCGACCGCCGTACGGACCGAAGTGCCCACTGGCATCCGGGAAGGTGGAAAAATCGATAGCACCTGGCTTACTCACACTCATACTCCGTCGATCACAAGGATTTCTTTTTGGCTATTTACCTAATGTTTAAATAGTTCGCCCTGAACCATTTAAACGTCACCTGAAAATACTGGCGCAGATGCATGGATCTGCTGGTATCTTCAGGTTCGCGCCGGCACAGCCGGCGAACGGCACGTCCTTGTGCCGTCTATTGTCTGAATTTAAATAGTTCGTCCTGCACTATTTAAATGTCACCTGAAAATACCGGCGCAGATGCATGGATCTGCTGGTATCTACAGGTTCGCGCCGGCCTAGCCGGCGAACGGCACATCCTTGTGCCGTCTGTTGTCTGAATTTAAATAGTTCGTCCTGAACCATTTAAACGTCACCTGAAAATACTGGCGCAGATGCATGGATCTGCTGGTATCTTCAGGTTCGCGCCGGCCTAGCCGGCGAACGGCACGTCCTTGTGCCGTCTATTGTCTGAATTTAAATAGTTCGTCCTGCACTATTTAAATATCACCTGAAAATACCGGCGCAGATGCATGGATCTGCTGGTACCTTCAGGTTCGCGCCGGCCTAGCCGGCAAGCAGCCCTTTTCATTTTCCGTAGTCAGGCTAGCCGCCCTTGGCTGCGCGAATAAAAGCCGTTACTTTTTTCGAATCTTTAAGGCCCGGTGCCTGCTCCACACCACCACTTACGTCCACACCATGGGGGCACGCAGCTTGGATAGCGCTGGCTACATTATCTGGAGTCAGCCCCCCTGCCAAAACAATGGGGCGATCGCTATTTTGTGGCACCCTGTCCCAATCAAAGGTCTCTCCGGTACCACCTGGCACTCCGGGGCGATAGGCATCCAGGAGGAAACCCCGCGACTTCGGATGCTCCGCCATTGCCGCAATCACATCCAGACCGTCTTTCATACGCAGGGCTTTGATATAAGGCCGCCGGAATTGCTCACAATAACGCGCGCCCTCCTCACCATGAAACTGTAGGAGGTTGAGAGGCACAAGCTCCAAAACCTGGTCAACTTCGCTCTGCGCAGCATCTACAAACAGGCCGGTTAGGGTAACAAATGGTGGAATCGCAGCGGCAATATCTACGGCTGCCCGCGGATCGATATAACGTGAACTCGCTTTGTAAAACACCAGACCCAGCGCATCTGCACCGACATCAACAGCCATAAGGGCATCTTCTATACGGGTGATGCCGCAAATCTTCACTTGCATCGCTTAACCTGAAACTAGCCGAGCGGCCAACAAAAATGAGGGAGCTCAAGATACTAGCAGATTGGTGCAGGGTGTGGAACGCGTGCCATCCTGCTAGGTACGAGTCACTTTAAACATAGAAGCTCCAGTCATGGCACAGGCAACCGGCCAAGAGGCTGAGATACCAATAGCGGCCCCGGTTCGCATTGGGGCAGCTGGAACTCCTGAGAGTATTGCACGTCTACCAAGTAGAGGCCGAATGGCGGTGCCGTAACGCCGCCGGCAGAGCGGTCGCGCTGGTCCAACACCTCCTTCACCCACCCCGGCGCACGCTCTGCACGCCCTACCGCCATCAGTACTCCAGTAATATTACGTACCATGTGGTGAAGAAAGGCGTTGGCACTTATCTCGAGCACGATCAACGCCCCAACACGGGCAATATCTAGACGGGTAATTTCCCGCACCGGGCTCTTGGCCTGACACTGGGAGGCGCGGAAGCTGGTGAAGTCGTGACGACCGAGCAAGTAGTTTGCACCTTCACGCATGGCATTGAGGTCCAGTGGATGCTGGGTCCAGGTTACTTCCGCAGCGCTGTGGGCAGAGCGAGTCGGCGCACTGTGAATCAAATACCGATAGCTGCGCGCATAGGCGGAGAAGCGCGCATGGAATTGGGCGGGCATCTCACGGGCCCAGTGTACCCGCACCACATCTGGAAGCTTGGTATTCACTCCCTGCACCCAGGCCCGCCCTGGACGCTGCGCGCGAGTATCAAAGTGAATTACCTGGTTAGTGGCGTGAACACCCGCATCGGTACGCCCGGCACAGACCAGCGTGACAGACTCAGCGGCAATAGTGGAAAGGGCCCGTTCCAGATGGGCCTGCACAGTTTCTGCCGCCGTCTTCTGTTTCTGGAATCCATGCAGTCGCGCTCCACAATATTCGACCCCTAGGGCAATGCGACGTAATCCCTCGGGCAGCTGTTTCCCTGGGGGGACCTCCCCGTTAGCCTTGTAGATATACTCGCGCTCTTTTACCTGCGTCATATCGGAAATACCACTTGTTACCCCACCCTCGATCCAGAGCGGCGGCAGAATCCAACAAATTCAGTGCCCCTGCCAGGCGCTTGGAAAGCTCCCTGGCCAAATAAAAAAACCTCGCAGCCAGTGCGAGGTTTTTTCAGGTGCGATGCAATGAAAATTTACACCATGCGCTCCAGCATTTCCTCGGCGCGATTCTTGTGCTCGCTGCCACCATCCTGGGCCACCTCCTTGAGGATATCTTTGGCACCCTCTTTGTCACCCATATCCAAGTAAGCCTGGGCCAGCTCCAGCTTGGTACCCATTTCGTCACCACCTTCGAGCAGGCTCAGCTCCGAGTTGAGGTCACTTTCCAAATTAAAATCAAGATCGGCAAACTCAGTTTCAGTACCCTGCTCTTTCTCAACCACCGCCTCAAGCTGCTCCGGCGCTTCCGCAACGCCTTCTTCACTGAGCCCCAAACCGGTTTCGAGACTAAGGTCACCATCGGTAGACTCGTCAATCAGGGCCAGCTCATCTTCAAGGGAGAACTCTTCCTCGATAGATTCCTCTCCCAGAGACAAGTCTTCACCATCGGCTTCAAGGGAGGCCATATCGAGCTCCAGGTCCGCCTCCAGAGATAGCTCGCCAGTACCAGACGGCTTGGCCTGCTCAGTCGGAGCTACCTCAGACTCCAGTGCCAGTTCATCGGCAGAGGAAAGATCACCTGTGATATCGTCGAGGCTGATGCTGTCGAGATCCAGCCCGGAATCCAGTTCTCCGCCAAGCATCTCCAGGTCATCGTCAGAAAACTCTTCGAGGGATAAGTCACCTTCGCTGCCAGTTTCCGAACTCTCCAGGTCAACGAGGTCCATATCAATAGACTCGAGACTTAGGTCCTGTCCTAAATTCTCAGCTGGCTCTTCAAGCGGGAACTCTGCCGCAGCCAATTTCGCCTCGGCCTCACCCTCCATCATGGACAGGTCCAGCTCAAAGTCCAGGCCACCAATGGAACCACCAGTCTTAGATTCAGCGGTTTCAGCAACCGCAGCTTCAACAGCTGCGCCTGCACTCTCAAACTCCAGGGAGTCCAGGTCCAACTCCCCCGTCGCCAACTGATTTTCGGCAGCGGTGGAGGTTTCATCCGCCCCAGTTTCACCAGACTCCAGGTTAAGGTCACCGAGGTCCAGCTCACCCAAATCGAGTTCATCAAGATTCAGATCGCTATCAGCCTGCGGCTCAACTTCGCCGGCTACAGCCAACTGCGTATCACTATCCAGTGCGCTATCGAGATCCAAGTCATCCAGGTTGAACTCCGTATCCAGGTCGGCAGCCTTACCTGCGCCTGGGACCGGTTCCTCGAAAGACGAGTCAAGGTCCAGATCCAGGGACAACTCCTGCCCGGCATCATCGCCAGCAGTACTTTCATCGTCCAGAGACAGGTCCATGGTGAGATCATCGAGTAGCGAGGTATCACTATCGAGGGCGTCACCCGGGATCACTGACGGTTCAGCACTGGTGAAATCCTGGTCCAAAGCTGCACCGATATCATCCAGTTGCGCAGCTTCCAGGGATTCGCTGGAGAAGTCCATGGATGGTGCTTCAAAGTCAGGTGCACCGGCAATAGTTTCTCGCAGGCGTGCGGCGCGGTCTGCAACAGGGCCATCACTGATACTAAGTAGCTGCAAGTAGTGCTCGTCAAACTTCTCCACATCCTGGTGATGGGCGTACACTTCCATCAGCATCAGGCGTGCATCCACCACCTGCGGATCTTTTTCCAGACCTTGCAGCAGTTTGCTCTCAGCCTCTTCATACTGTCCCAGGGACAGGTGAATTTCCGCCTCGGAAATAGGGTCGTCGGTACCCACATCACTCAGGTCGCCAAGATCGAAGGTGTCATCCGCCTCCATGCTCTCGACAGCAGCCAGGGTTTCGTCTGGCTCAGAGAATTCTTCGGGAATTTCAATTGGCGCCTGTTCGGCACTCATCTCTCGCTCAAGATGCTGCTCCGCCTCCTGCTCGGCCTTGCGGCGACGCCAGGTAAAGAAGCCAAATACACCAACCAACAGGCCAGCGGCACCTATACCAATGAGCTGCACATTATCACCGAGCTTCTCCATCAGGGTTGGCTCGGGCTTGGTCTGCACAGAGACCACGCGATTCCGCGCCTCAGGCTCCGCTGCTGCAGCTTCTACCCCTGGCTGCTCAACGCTATTGAGAGACTCCCCCTCATCAACCGCAAGTATTTCATCCGCTGCGGAATCAAGTTCTGCATCAATATCACTGGGATCAAGCAGTGGATCAGACTGCTCAGCTGCAGCCTGTACCGCTCGCATCTCTTCACTGGAAACCTCAACCAGGGTCTCCATGGTGTCGATCTGTTCGTCGAGTTCGGCGATACGCTCGCGCAACTCGGTATTCTCCAGCTGAGACTTGTCCAGCTCTTCCTCGGCAACTGTCAGGTCTCCTTCCAGTGCCTCGCTGTCCTCGGCGCCGCTACCAGAACCGGAAATAACAGATTCGTTATCACCCGGAGCAGCCAGGCTTACACGCCCTTCAACCACATCACTGGCGACCGTCTCTTCCTCCACTGCGCGCGCGTCCAGTGGCGCACCTGTTGCAGCTTCTCCCTCGCCACTGCGCTGGCGCCAGGAGCTATTCTGTTGGGCAACCTCTGAAATCGCCTCGGTGAGGCTCAGACTGCGCAGGTCATCAGCACTGGGAAGACGTAATACCGCACCCTTTTTCAGTAGGTTGATATTGTCGTTAATAAAGGCTTCAGGATTCAGGCGCTGGATTGCCAGCATGGTCTGCTGCACAGAGAACTCACGGCTAGCGCGGTTTTCCAATGCGATCTCCCACAGGGTATCAGCGGAGGAAACAGGGCCGTAAACCTGGCTGTTGCTACCGTTATCCTCAACGGAGGTGCGCTGGGGCTGACGCCGTACCGGTTCGGGCTGTTGTGCCGCCGGGGTTTCACGGGGCTGCTCAACTTCGGGCTGTACTGCTGGCTGCTGCGCTGGCTGGGCCGGGCGCTGAACCGGTCTCTGTACCGGGGCATCACGGCGCACCTGTTGACGTTCACGCTCTGCAGCTCGCACCGGTTGCTGAGTCGCATTTGGCGAGAACGCCGGCAGATCCATCAACAGGGTGTACTCGCGCAACAAGCGCCCACTGGGCCAGCGGGTTTCCACCAGAAAATTCAAGAAAGGTTCGCGTATCGGTTCGCGGCTGGTTACGCGAACAACCGGTTTGGCACCCGAGTAATCCACATCGAAGCGCAGCGAGGTCAGCAGGTAGGAACGCTCCACGCCTGCACGATCGAACTCATCCGGCCCTGCAAGGCGTACTTTGATCTCCGCATCGTCCAAACCGCGCGTTTGCAGTAATCCGATTTCCGCATTAAGCGGCTGATTAAGGGTGGAGTTGAGTTTGATCTCCCCCAGTCCGAGCGCCAGAGTCGCGTTGCTTCCCAGTGCACCGACTAGACCAACTGCAAGTGCCAGCTTACGCACACGCATATCCGATTCCCTTTATTGTTAGAATCTTCCCAGGGCTTCCGAAAAGCGCGCCTTCAGAAAATCCCCATTACTGAACGGTAATCGTTCGACTATTTGACTGCCGTGCAGGCAGCCGCCAACTGCGACGTATTTCTCGCCACTCTCAGCCGGACCAAAGTTAAGATTACACCTTCACTATGGCCGCTAAGTATTAAATATCAGTAGTTTTTTAGCAACAAGTGAACAATTTGTGCGCAGTTCATTGCAACGTCTTTACGCAGGTTGTCAGACACTGCACAAAAATTTAACTGACGCTTGTTGAGAAGACTTTGGCGCAAGCGACCGATGATTGTCACGTCGCTTCCAACAGCGTTTTCTGCCGAGGGTTGCTCCGCCAACTGCAGGCGCGCACCATTGCCCAGCAGGGCACGCGCATTTTCCAGGTCGATATCCCCTGACAACACAACACCCAGGTTGGCAAGTTGCCCGTGAAATACAGAAACCGTGTTAATACTCGCATCCACTGCCACGCCTTCACCCAACAGGCGGCGAAGATCGTGGATTAAAGTCAATTCGCCCATTGTATGGCCGCTGGCGAGCAGCCCTTCACTGGCACTTAACAGGTTGAAAGCCAGGCGGTGGCCAATTGCCGGATCAACTTCCGCGTCCTGGCCACTAAACATATGGGCCGTTTGTGCAGCCATGGAATCGATCGCAGCTTTTCCCAAGGCTGACACCGGCTGGCTCAGCTGCACTTCCACTGCCTGTAACTTATCTTTTAGGGGGGCCAACGCCTCTACCACCATGGCGGCACCAGCACTGGGCAGTGCAACTACGCGACGATCTGTATTGGCCAGCTCTGCGCTATTAAACATGGGGTGGATCAATACAGCAGTTTCATCACCACGGGTATTGGCGGCAGCATCTACCACCCAGGCATCATTTTGCTCTGCTGCGGCCATAGCAGCCTGAGCGGCCTGGTCAGCGCTCAGCAGGATAACCACCTGCTTGTCGTTGAAAACGAACTTCTCCAGGGACTGCACGGGGATACTGCGGTTGGCAAATACCTGCGGGTCTACTTCACGGTCCTCAGTCTCCAGCAAACTCAGCTGCTCGGCGGTAATAATTTCCCGCTCTTCCAGAATTTCCAGCAGAGGGGCAAAGGCGGCGTTATCGACACCGACAATGACCAGTTCGCGGGCGGTTTCGGACATGACTATTCACTTCGTTGAAATTGGAAAGGAAAAAATGAGGGGCGATTATACCTGCGGGGGGAAATCGAAAAAGCCGCTATGACAACCAGTAGCGGCTTTTTACGCGATCGGGTTCACAGCTTGACGAAATGCCCTCCATTAATAGGCGCAAAAAATTGCCTTTTGAGGACTTCTTCCACTCCGTACCAGTTATAGCTTACCGAGTAAAATCAGCAGGATACGTCGCAGAGGCTCGGCGGCGCCCCACAACAGTTGGTCACCCACAGTGAAAGCATTCAGGTACTTTGGCCCCACACTCAACTTGCGCAGGCGCCCTACCGGAATATCCAGCTTGCCAGTCACAGCGGTGGGAGTCAGGGACTGTAAGGTACTCTCGCGATCATTCGGCACCACACAGACCCAGTCATTAGCGACACCGATCATCTGCTCGATATCTGCCATAGGCAGGTCTTTTTTCAACTTCACGGTAAAAGCCTGGCTGTGGCAGCGCATAGCACCGATACGTACACAGGTGCCATCCACCGGAATCGGGCTACTGGTTTCCAGGATCTTGTTAGCCTCAACCTGGGCCTTCCACTCTTCACGGCTTTGGCCATTTTCAAACTGGGTATCAATCCACGGCAGCAGGCTACCAGCCAGGGGAGCACCGAACTCAGTGGTAGGGAATTCCGCAGAGCGCATGCCTGCAACCACCTTGCGATCAATTTCCAGGATTGCGCTGGCGGGGTCCGCGAGTTCATTGCTGACACCATCACGGATAGTCCCCATCTGCCCGATCAACTCGCGCATATTGCGGGCACCGGCACCACTGGCGGCCTGGTAAGTCATCGCAGTAACCCACTCCACCAAACCAGCTTTAAACAAACCGCCAAGGGCCATCAACATGAGGCTAACTGTGCAGTTGCCACCGATAAAATTCTTTCGCCCGATGTCGATAGCGCGATCGATCACATCGCGATTGACCGGGTCCAGCACAATTACGGCATCGTCCTGCATACGCAGACTGGAGGCGGCATCAATCCAGTATCCATGCCAGCCTGACTCGCGTAGACGGGAGAAAACCTCTTTGGTGTAGTCACCACCCTGGCAGCTGACAATCGCATCCAACTGAGCCAGTGCGTCGATATCGTAGGCGTCGCCCAGCGGCGGCAGTTCGCGGCCGATATCCGGTGCCTCACCGCCCGCGTTGGAAGTAGAGAAAAAAACCGGTTCAGCGATATGGGCAAAGTCATCCTCTGAGCGCATGCGCTCCAGTAATACCGAGCCGACCATGCCGCGCCAGCCGATAAAACCTATTTTTTGCATTGCGATGTCCTGTGTGTGATGTGGTCAATGTGCGCCGCCGAGAAAGCGGCGCGATAGTGAAATGGGGAATTACAATGCAGCGACGACGGCAGCTCCCATTTCTGCGGTGGTAACCTTTTGACTGCCCTCGGTATAAATATCCGCAGTACGTAAACCCTGCTCCAGCACCTTGCTCACCGCAGCCTCGATAGCTTCCGCAGCTTCGCTCATATTGAGTGAGTAGCGCAGCATCATGGCAGCGGAGAGAATCGTAGCCAACGGATTCGCAATCCCCTGCCCGGCAATATCTGGTGCGGAACCATGGCACGGCTCATACAGGCCAAAACCGTTCTCATTCAAAGAAGCAGAAGGCAACATACCGATGGATCCAGTAAGCATGGCGGCGGCGTCTGAGAGAATATCGCCAAACATATTGCCGGTGACCATTACATCGAACTGCTTGGGCGCACGCACCAACTGCATAGCAGCGTTGTCCACGTACATATGAGACAGCTCAACATCAGGGTATTCCGGCGCCAGGCGATCCAACACCTCTCTCCAGAGCACAGTGACTTCCAGCACATTGGCCTTATCGACAGAGCAGAGTTTGCCGTTGCGTTTTTGCGCTGCCTCAAAGGCGCTACGCGCAATACGCTCAATTTCCGACTCACTGTAAACATAGGTGTTAAAACCCTGGCGCTCACCGTTTTCCAGGGTCTGGATGCCGCGAGGCTCTCCAAAGTAAATGCCGCCGGTCAGCTCACGCACAATCAAAATATCCAGCCCGGAAACCACTTCCGGTTTCAGGGAGGAGGCGTCTGCCAATTGGGGGTAAAGAATCGCCGGGCGCAGGTTGGCATACAAGCCGAGGCCACTGCGAATTTTTAACAGGCCCTTCTCCGGGCGGATTTCCCGCTCCAGGGTATCCCACTGTGGTCCGCCGACAGCACCGAGCAATACCGCATCACACTCGCCGGCAGCCTTGAGAGCCTCATCAGTAAGAGGCTCACCATGAGCATCAATTGAAGAACCACCAATCAGGCCCTGCTCAAATTTAAGCCCCAAATTAAATTTTCCAGACGCGACTTCCAGTACCGCCATCGCCTGTTCAACAATTTCCGGGCCAATGCCGTCGCCCGGCAAAATCATCACTTTCTTTGTCACAGGAGTTTCCTTTAATTACTGAACCGCATCAAAAAGCCAGGGGGCGTTTTTACGTCGCACGTCTTCATAAGCGCGAATATCTTCTGAGTGCTCCAGGGTCAGGCCGATATGATCGAGGCCATTGAGCAGGCAGTGTTTATGGAAGGCATCTACCCCAAAAGGGATCATCTCACCACAGGGCTTGCGCACGTGCTGTAGTTCCAGATCGATAGTCAATGAATAGCCTTCCTGCCCATGGGTTTCTTCAAACAGCTGGTGTACCACCTCTTCCGGCAATACAATCGGCAACAGGCCGTTTTTAAAACAGTTATTAAAAAAGATATCGGCAAAACTGGGAGCGATAATTGCGCGGAAACCGTGATCATCCAATGCCCAAGGCGCGTGCTCACGACTGGAGCCACAGCCAAAATTCTCCCGCGCCAGCAACACCGAACCACCCTGGTAGCGCGGGAAATTTAACGGGAAATCCGGATTGATTGGACGGCCGGAGCAGTCTTGTCCGGGAAAGCCTTCATCCAGATAGCGCAGTTCATCAAACAAATTGGGACCAAACCCGGTGCGCTTGATGGACTTGAGAAATTGCTTGGGAATGATCAGATCCGTATCCACATTGGCACGATCCATCGGCACCACAAGGCCTTCATGCAGGGTAAATGCTCTCATCAGGCCATCTCCTCTTCAGCTTGCACCGGCACCATTTCACGTACGTCGACAAAGTGCCCTGCAATTGCAGCAGCCGCAGCCATACTGGGGCTCACCAGGTGGGTGCGGCCACCGTAACCCTGACGCCCTTCAAAGTTGCGGTTGGAAGTTGAAGCACAATGCTCCCCAGCCCCCAGTTTGTCCGCATTCATGGCCAAACACATGGAGCAGGATGGCTCTCGCCACTCAAAGCCTGCCTGCACAAAAATTTCATGCAACCCTTCCTGTTCCGCCTGGGCCTTCACCGCCTGTGAGCCGGGTACAACCAACACCTGCTTGACACTGTCTGCCTTATGCCTGCCTTGGGCCACTTCAGCTGCGGCGCGCAGGTCCTCAATACGGGAATTTGTACAGGAGCCGATAAACACACGGTCCAAGTGGATATCACAGATTTTCTGTCCTGCCTCAAGCCCCATATACTCCAACGCACGCACAATACCAGTTCGCTTGGTGGAATCGCTCTCGGCAGCGGGGTCAGGCACATTGGCACTGACCGGCACCACCATTTCCGGGGAGGTACCCCAGCTCACCTGGGGTTCAATATCCTCACCACGCAACTCGACAACCGCATCAAACTCAGCATCGACATCGGAGTGCAGATCACTCCAGGCCTCAACCGCCAGGTCCCAGTGTTCACCCTTGGGTGCGTAGGGTTTACCCTTCACATAATCGAGAGTGATCTGGTCAACCGCCACCATACCCGCGCGTGCGCCGCCCTCAATCGCCATATTGCACACGGTCATACGACCTTCCATGGACATATTGCGAATGACGTCACCACCGAACTCAATCGCGTAACCTGTGCCCCCGGCAGTACCAATCCTGCCAATAATCGCCAGCACAACGTCCTTGGCGGTAACGCCAGCGCGAAGTTCACCATCTACGCGCACAAGCATGTTTTTCATCTTTTTCTGGGTCAGGCACTGGGTGGCCATCACGTGCTCCACCTCTGAAGTGCCTATGCCGTGGGCCAGTGCACCCAGGGCACCGTGAGTAGATGTGTGTGAGTCGCCACATACTACAGTCATACCGGGAAGCGTCGCCCCGGTCTCGGGACCGATTACATGCACGATGCCCTGCCCCGGTTCATTAATACCGAACTGCACCACATCGAAGTCACGGCAGTTCTCATCCAGGGTCTGTACCTGAATACGGGAAATATCATCGCGGATACCGCTCACGCCTGCGGCGCGCTCAGTACTCTCGGAGGGCACGTTATGGTCTGGAGTTGCCACCAGAGAATCTTTGCGCCAAGGGGCGCGCCCCGCCAGTCGCAGGCCTTCGAAAGCCTGGGGGGAGGTCACTTCATGAATCAGGTGACGATCGATATAGATCAACGCCGAGCCATCGTCACGGGTCATGACCACATGGTCCCGCCAAAGTTTATCGTAGAGTGTTTGCCCTGCCACAGCTTGTCCTCTCAGTTGTTTAGAACCTGAGTCTACCCAGCAGTAATAAATAACACCAATTTATATTTATTATCACAAACATTCCATTATGGAATCCAAAATACCATTTGCGGTAGTATCTGCCTCAAGACTTCCGGCACGCAGCCATAAGCACTGCCATCATAGATAAAGAAGGGGTACAAAGGCTTGGAAATCCAATGGCTTAGAGCCTTCCTGGCAATTGCCGAACGGGGCTCAGTCTCTGAAGGAGCAACACAGCTGCACTTGACCCAGCCTGCAGTAAGCAAACGCCTTGCATCCCTTGAGCAGCAACTTGGCACAGCGCTGTTCAACCGCATCGGCCGCCGCATGCAACTGACCGGCGCCGGTCGCGCCCTACTGCCGCGTGCCCGGCATATTCTCAATGAAATTAGCAATACCGAGCGGGAGTTGCGTGCTCTGAGCAGCTCTGTAAGCGGCAGTCTGCGTATTGCCACCAGCCACCATGTCGGGCTGCATCACTTGCCGCCAGTACTCAGGGAATTCAGTAACCGCTACCCACAGGTAGCCCTGGATATCGATTTCGTGGATTCAGAACAAGCCTATGAGGCACTTATGGCGGCCAAATATGAGCTTGCCGTAGTAACTCTGGCCCTGAAGGACTACCCACATCTCAATGCGCAGGTTATCTGGCCCGACCCCTGTGTAGTGGTGGCAGCACCTGAGCACCCCCTGGCAAAAATCCCCGAGCTGGAGCTGACTGACCTAGCCAACTTCCCCGCCATACTGCCAGACCTAAACACCTATACCGGACGCCTGATCAAGCGCGAATTCGACGCGCAGGGATTAAAGCTCAGCGCCAAACTGGCCACCAATTTTCTGGAAACCATCAAGATGATGGCCTGCGTCGGCCTTGGTTGGAGCGTGCTGCCGCATACTCTGGTAGATGAGAGCCTCGCCGTGTTACCGGTGAAAAAACTGCAGGTGCTGCGCAACCTCGGTGTGATCAGTCATCGCGGCCGCACCCTGAGCAATGCCGCCAGAGCTCTGCAACAAATGCTTTTTGAAGCCGCAAATTAAATAGCTTCAGCCGATAGAAACCCCGCAAAATCCTGTACAGATACTTACTTCGTTCACCGGAAGTCAGCCTTACTATATCGACGAGACGAAGAATAGACTCCAAACCAGGCGATGCTTTCATGCGCCAATTTTGCCTATCCGTTCAAAAAAAATTGTAAAAATGTGCAACTTACAGCGGCGAAGAAAAAATATATCTGTACACTCCGCGGCAAATTTATCACGGAGAGAAGTCCATGAAAAAAACCGCAATTGCTTTCAGTGCCCTCCTCGCCTGCAGCGCTGCCAGCGCAGACACCATTCTTGGCCTTGACGCCACTGCAGGTGTCTGGCTTCCAGGTTATACCGGAGACATTGGTAACGACGACTACGACCTGGACAACCTCTCTCTTGGCGAAGACAACATTACATTTATCCAGGTAGCCCTGGAGCACCCAATTCCCCTGGTACCTAATGTCCTACTCGCCCATAGTGAAATTGACACTGATGGCGCTGCGCTTTTAGAGGGTACAGTGACATTTGACGATGAAACCTTCCAGGTCGGCTCAGATATCACCACCGACCTCAACCTCACACATACCGATGCCACCTTCTACTACGAAGTGTTGGACAACTGGGTCAACCTGGACCTGGGTCTGACCGCGCGCATGTACGATGGTGAATTTACTGCCGTCAGCGAAACCCAGGCGGAAACGGTTGACCTCAGTGGCTACCTTCCCATGGCCTATGTTATGGCGCGTTTTGATCTGCCATTTACCGGCTGGTCTGTTATCGCCCAGGGCAATGGCACAGCCTATCGTGGTGATACCCACACCGACCTTACGGCAAAAGTGCGCTGGGATTTCGTACCGGCAATCGATTTGGCTGTTGAAGCGGGTTACCGGGTAATGAGCCTGGACCTGGAAGAGTTGGACGACCTACAGAGTGATATTGAAATTAAAGGCCCCTACATCGGCTTCAACCTGCACCTGTAACTCCGCCTCTTTGATCCCGATGCCTCTTATCATTAACCACAGCGCGGTATAGCTACCGCGCAAAAACTACCCTAAGGTAGTCAGACTGAAAGGCAGAGAGGCTGGTGGGATGGCGCAAGCACTATTGAAAAAGCTGGGGATACCTCACCCCATCCTACAGGCACCAATGGCGGGCGTTTCTACCCCAGAACTAGCGGCTGCGGTTTCCAATGCCGGCGGTCTGGGCGCACTGGGCCTTGGCGCAAGCTCTGCGCAAAAAGCCGCTGAACAAATCCGGCAAACCCGTAAACTCACCTGCGCCCCTTTTAACGTCAACCTATTCTGCCATCGGCCAGCAAGAGCAAACCCAGAGCGTGAAGCTGCCTGGCTTACTCACCTGGCACCCTACTTTGCCACTCTCGGCTCTACACCACCAAAAACTCTCCAGGAGCCCTACCAAAGCTTTATTGGCAATAGTGAAATGCTGAAGGTGATTCTGGAGGAGAAACCGGCGGTACTAAGCTTTCATTTCGGCTTACCAGACCAACCCACAATTACAGCGCTCAAGGATGCCGGCATTACCCTGCTGGCAACAGCCACAAACCTTGCAGAGGCAAGACTTGCTGAAGAAGCAGGAATCGACGCGCTAATTGCACAGGGGGTGGAAGCCGGCGGACATAGAGGCGTATTCGAGCCTGAAATTGACCAAGAGATAGGAACTCTAGCTTTGGTTAGGCTCCTGAGTTGTCAGTACAGCCTGCCTATCATAGCCGCAGGTGGAATAATGGATGGAGCCGGTATTCAGGCCACATTCTCGCTTGGCGCTAGCGCGGTACAGATGGGTACCGCGTTTATCCTGTGCCCCGAGTCTGCTGCAAACGATGCCTACCGCACTGCACTACAAAATAAAGGTGGCCTTAATACAGCAATCACCACCAATATATCCGGGCGTCCTGCTCGAGGTATCACAAATTGCTTCTACCACGACCTGGATCAAAATGCCCCCCTTCGACCAGAGTATCCCATCTGCTATAGCGCTGGAAAAGCCCTTGCCGCCGCAGCTACCGACGCTGGCAGCGAGGACTTTTCTGTGCAATGGGCAGGCCAAGGCGCCCCCTTGGCCAGGGCCTTGCCTGCAGCCGAATTAATCACAACTTTAGTCGCAGAACTGGAAGCATGCCGCTAATCCAATATTAGGCTTATGCTTGAATTATCTCCTTTATGCCTAGGTATTTGCTCGAACCAGAAAATAAACAGGAACAAAGTTATTTTGCGGAGGAAGAAAAGCTCCGAATAAGAGCCGTTGCTGTAGATTTGGCTACCAAGACTTCCCCATGGAAAAGCTCGCCCTCAAGGACACAAATATTACTCCCCCTGGAAACAACTCTTCCCCGACCTAACACCTTAACAACGCTCACTGGTGCAATAAAGTGCGTCTTTAACTCAAATGTGGGAGCAAACTGACTTTCATCCAGGGTTGCAGTTAAAGCCGGTCCCATAGTGTCATCAAGCATTGCTGCCAGAAAACCTCCCTGTATTTTTCCCATAGGATTAGTAAACTCCTCCTTAGCATCAAACTCCATTTCGATAGATCCTGCATCACCATCAACAGCCAGTACCTTCGCACCAAGAGTTAAGGCCGCCTTTGGCATAGGTAACTCCCCCTCAAGAACCTTCCGAAATAGCTTATTTCGCATGCTTCCTCCCTGCATAAGCTAAGCCTCCCAGTTTGACTATATCGCTACAGTCACTACGCCCTGCTACAAGGTAAAAAATAAACTCCAGCAAAGATCGTAATCAATACACATCAAATCTGGAGAAGGAGACATCATTATAAATACCTAAATTTCCCCTCCTGGCCAGCTTATCGCTGAACCCCATCTTAATTGCGGTCGTAAATTCCCAAACTACCACTAAACGGAACAATTAGTCAGAGTTCTACCTGCATTCACTAGCACTCCTAGCCAGCAATGCCTTCATAGCCAACTGGATACGCTATTATATTAGAGAAATAGTAGTGAAAGGCTTTAATAAGTTTTTACAACCATACTACATTTAATCAGGAGGATAATCATAGATACACCTATTGTTCTTCTTCATGGTACCAATGCAGGCCCCTGGACTATGGAGAATTTCCATAAGTATTTTGAGCAAAAAGGGTTTACCTGCCACAGCCCTGCATATCGCCACCATGACATTAAGCACTCAGAGGAAAAGCGCAACCCCCTTATCGGAACAAGTATCAGAGACTACGTCAGGGATACTGTAAACTTCGTAAAAAATTTGAATAAGAAGCCAATTTTGGTCGGACACTCCTTAGGTGGAGTCATCGCACAAAAGATAGCCGCCAAGGGGCTTGCAAAAGCGATAGTGCTACTGAACGGAAGTATTAACTGGGGAATTCTACCAACAACAGATCAAGAGTGTGTGCTTGGCAGAACCTTAATGACTTCTGGGAAATTTTGGGAGAGTGTGCTACTCCCCGACTTCGAAATAATGGCTAGATTTGGGCTCAATAAACTAAACACAAAAGATCAACATAAAGCCTTTGACCAGCTGGGACCGGAATCAGGCAA
Organism: Microbulbifer sp. GL-2; assembly: GCF_007183175.1. Classification (NCBI taxonomy): domain Bacteria; kingdom Pseudomonadati; phylum Pseudomonadota; class Gammaproteobacteria; order Cellvibrionales; family Microbulbiferaceae; genus Microbulbifer; species Microbulbifer sp. GL-2. Next base: position 3,093,745 of record NZ_AP019807.1, on the reverse strand, counting down.
AGTATTTTTCGAGCTATTTTTCTGGATCTTCGACGAAAACAAAACCACCAAAGTTGAGTATGAAAAAATTATGTGCCCTGTATTGATGGTGTCCGGCTCAGATGACTTTGCAATCCCTCCCTCCACATCATACCTTATAGCTAAACAACATTACTCTAAAACGACCTTTTATATCGCTGAGGGCTACGGTCATTACTTAATGCTGGAGCCCAATTGGTTGAGAATTGCCGAGTTTTGCAAAAACTGGATAATCAATCAGGAAAGGATGACCTAGAGATATTGTGAACTGCCTCTATCCTTTCACCACAAGGTCAAAGAACCGCGCAGCTCAATATATCAAACTCAAAGATCGCTCGACCAACCAATACCCACCTGTAATACCTATTGGGTACATAGCTATATTTGACTGTATTACTTTGCTGAATATACTCTTTGGAAAATGACAACTCGAAATTATCATACCGACAAAAGAAACAACAAACATCACCAGTATTACAAATATTACCTGACCAAGCTCTACACCTAGATTAAAACTGAGCAGGGCGACCATTTTTTGCCCATAGGGAAGCCCTAACTCTGTCAGAGCACTGGAAAACCCAAAACCATGCAGCAATCCAAAACCCGCAGCAACAGCGGCGGGATGACGCCATGCCAGAGTCTCTTTATAGCGGCTGGACTTACCTTTTAAGATCTCAGCAGCCAGCATCATAATACTCAATGGAATTAACACCTCAACAACATCTATCCTTATGGTAAAATAATTTAAGCTGGCAAGCCCCAGTGTCAACGAATGCCCTAAAGTAAACCCTGTGATAGTAATTAAAACAGTCTTTAAACTTTGAGCAATAAAAACCAAACACAAAACAAATAGCAAATGATCATAACCTTCAAATATATGATCTAAACCCGCTTCAATATATTGACTGACACACTCCCAGAAAGATATCCTGGATGGCAACTTCAAGTCTAAAACTTCCGGACCGTTAAAGATACTAACCCTCTCCCCATTTAATCTCTCAAAATGGACCAGAGTAGACAACACAGGATTAGCAACTGGGTATACAAGTTGTATTTGCATACTTGAAGTAACTTCATCTTCAGCACCCAAGAATGAAGATTCACATCGATACCTTGTAACTCCTACTATATCGGGATAACCAACCTCATCCATCCTTTGGCAGCTTCTGCCCTTTAGGCTGATTTTGGGCTCGGTTCCAGGTTGCATAACTGGGGGAATCTTCCAGCGCAAAATATAGCTACCCTCTGAAAATTCCTGCAACTCTATATAGATCGGCCTTCCTTCGTGTGAAAAACACGTGCAACTATAGGTTCCAGTTACGAGCAAAGTAAACCCAATTACCCAGCACTTTAAGATCGATCTATTCAGCATGAGTAAGACTCATCGATGTATCCGGCACTGAAACTCCCCAATCAATCTGATAACGAGCAATCAACTTCTGTAATTTTTGTCGACTGGCACTATCCATTTTTTCACGACGATAATCTTCCACAACCATAGGGGCAGCTTCTTTGAAGGTTGGCAACCGACTTGCCGTGTTTTTTGTTACCAGGACTAAGTGCAGGCCGTAAGGAGACTCAAAAGGGCCAGACCAGGTATTCAGGGGCAGAGTGAATACCTGTTGCGCCAAAAACTCCCCCATATGACTGGATACCAATTGGAGAGTACGCTCAACATAGTTCCGATGGAAAGGAAATCGATCACCGTAACCAGATGATCTTTCAAAAACTTCTGACTTACTCCTGAGATTCTCAAGGGTTTGCAATGCAAGCACATTCATTCGTTCAGCAGAATGCTTTCTACCATCAAAAAAAACATGGGTAAACGTGATAGACGCTTCCAATCGATACCTTTCCTGATGATGCTGAAAGTAATTTTTCAATGCATTTTGGGAAATATCAACTTCGTGAGCAACTCCACGAGTCACATATTCTAACTTTTGGATAAGCCGACGCCTAATGATCTGATCATTCTTTTCCAATCCAAGACTGATAGCCTCACGGTATAACACTTCTTCGTGAATATAGTTATCAATCAGAAATGCCTTTTCAGAAGATGACAAACCCTGCCAGTAAGCTCTGGCAAAGCCAGGACTGAAAGTTTTTTTCTGGTATTGAATATACTTGAACAATAAATCTTCACTTACTGTTAAAGTATATTCCTGGTCCAGGCTACCCCCTTTCAGTTTTAATAATTCGGCACTACCGAATAACATTAAAGCGATAAGCAAGAAGTGTATCAATGGCTCTCTTTTTATCGCTACCCAGATCCATTGCATATACAAGCTTCCTGTTTTAAATGTACAATATCAGTTAGCAATTACAAAAAAACCGTGCAATCATTTTTTACAGATTAACTATGTATTTTTCAGCTAGGGGGAATACCAAATAGGTGAGGTATATGCGCGCTCTTGAATCACTGCGGGACCTTCGGAAGGTATTTTAATTTCCCCACTGTTAATTTCTCTTGTCGCCACTGCATCATAAAGTGAGTGGCGGGGGGTTGGAATTTGCAATACACGGACATAGTAAAAAGCCCTTTGGCCAGCATCAAAGTCCGGGTCTTGCCACAAAGTAGACAATTCCACTGAGCCCAATGTATTCGTGTATAAGCCTGTTTCACGATCAACGGTATCACCGACTGAAGGCAGCTGGCCTTGATTATCCAGGCTCCGCTCACCGGACCAGGCTACATTAAATATCCGTTCAGAACTTTGCCCTTTTTTATCCAACCAGGACTTGACTACTTGGATACGGTCAAGATTGGCTCCTTTGGGATCTTTTACCGCACGTATCAACAATTGTACTGGTTGATCTGTGGCTTGAGGCTTGGTTAAATCCCCCCCATAGGCACTCCGTGGCTATAGCCCAGCTCGGCAATATTTTCAGCATCTATCGCATGCTTCGGAAAATCCCAACCAGCAAATACACGCACGCTTATTCGAGGCCCCGTTGTCGCATAAACTTCACGACGTTTAAAGGCAGAAAAAATACTTTCTCGTGTATTTTCCTCTGCCCAAACTGCTGCGAGCCCCGATGCAGACATATTCCACCCAGTCGCTTTGGTTCCGCCGATAACTGATTTCGAATGCTTGCTCCTTGGGGTAGAATCATGGGCAAATTTCCCCCAAAAATTATCTTCTTCCGCAGTCGATATGCCCGTGTGAGAATCAGTGGATCCGATCAAACCGAACTTGTAGGGATTCACCCCAATTCTCTCTTCTATTTCCAAGCCGGTTCGTAAACCTGAACGCACATAATCCCCCTTTGCAACCCGATAGGCCTCTGGATCCGCCTGTAGGTAGAATGGATAATTCTCAAAATCAGCAAAGGGATCCTGTGGAGAGAGTTGCGAGTGCGTCTCAGAATCCCCTTTTATTTGCGTCATCTCAACCAGTGGCTCCCATCGCATACGTGTGCGTGCGTACTGAATATCAATTGGCTCACCCCGTAGAGTAGTTTCCGAAAACATATAACCTTTGGAAACATTGGAATTATGCGGAATAGCTATGAATTCACTACCAGTTCGCTTTGAAGTTTCATCCAACCAATTCCATAGGTCTTCTGGATACTGGCTTTGGTCCGATCCAAATGGGAGGTATTGTTTGGCTTGCATGGACCCGTTGGGGGATACCACCACCCGGTGCAAGTTAGCGCCTGTGGGGGTAGAGCTCCACTCCCAACCTATAAAACTGGTAAAATTCCCAGGGTTGTAATGGCGCTCTGCTGCATCAACTATCTCATGCCATGCGCTTGTACTGGTCTTGCTAAGATCCCCCAGTACTGGATCATGAGCTTGATTGGCTGGATCCTGAACAGGATCCTTGATAGCTTCCGGGTTGAGCGCTTTTGCAGGTAGCAGCTCATTAAAAATATCCATCCCTTCATTCGCAGACACCTTATAGCGAATATGTTGCTTTGCAAGCCAGCGCAAAACAGCTTGATAAATCGGCAGTTCTGTATCCAGCTGGTCAGTCTCATTAACTACCGCCCTCATAACACCTAAGGCTTCAGCATGATCTGAGACCACTAAAAAGTCTAAAGGTGTTTCTATACGGACTTTTGCATGGGTATAGGGATGAATAACAGGCTGCCCCTTAGCCCACCGGTATGCGGTATCAGGTGTTGCCGAATAATTTTGACTTAGAAAAGCATCGAAGGAGTAGGATGTATGTAGATGCATATCTCCCCAATAGAGCTGTGTCACATCATTGGCCAAGAGGCTTCCACATAAAACGGCTGGCAGGAAGCCTATAGACAGCGCTATTCTTTTCATAGCATTTTTCATAGTTCGATTCACTCAAATGTCGGGACTGGCCTTAAAAAAACAGCTGATTTTCTTACGCTAACAAGACTGATAGACTGAGTATCACGACACTCTGCCTTAAGTTAGAAACTCCTAGCTTAATACTAATCACTTGGTCTACGCCCTTCTTTGCTTATCCGGCCAAACGCTTGACCAATTAGGACACTTAGAAAATGGCTGAGAATGGACACACAACCATTGCAACTTGGGTTTTGCCAATTATCGAGGCTCTAAAACCTTATTGTTCACAACAGAAACTTCTTCAGCATGCAGATATTGACTACAAGTACATAAGGGATACAAATCGACGTATTCCTTTGAAAAATATGAAAAAATTATGGGATATGGCCGAGGTTGTATCCGGTAATGATTGCATTGGCCTGGAGGTCTCCAAATTTGTAAGCCACACAAACCTCCACGCGCTAAGCTACGCTCACTTGGCCAGTAGCTCAATAAGAGAAAGCCTGGAGCGATCAGCACGATTCTCAAATGTAATCAGTACGGCCATGAGAATCGCTATTCGTGACCACAAGAAACAGCTGATTGTATCCTTGCATAAAGCCGATGATCTGCCTCATGATCCAAGCATTCATGCCATCGATGCCTTTATTGCCTTATTAATAAAATCCAGTAGAAAAATATCTCCAGACCTTTATAACCATTTGATTTCCATTAACCTTACACGATCTAAGCCTAACAACCCTAAACATCATCAATTAATGTACAAATGCCCTATCAACTATTGTGCAGAATTCTGTGAAATACGATTTGAGCGCAGATTTGCAGAACGCCCCATCTCCACTGGAAATATTGAATTGGCCTCTGTAAACGAACAGGCACTGCAAGATTATTTAGTACGGTTAAGAAAAAATGACATAATTGGACTTGTAACCAAAACTGTATTAGACCTGATGCCTATAGGCGAACTATCTCAAGAGAATATTGCAAGCACACTTGGCTTCAGCTGTCGTGGTTTACACAGAAAATTAAAGGAACAGGGTACCAGCTACCAGATAATCTTAGATAGAACTCGCAAATATCATGCTATCCAGTATCTCAAACAACAAGAATTACCGATAACAGTTATTACCTACAGACTTGGCTTCCATGACACAAGCAGCTTTTCAAGAAGCTTTAAAAAGTGGACCGGAATATCACCTAGAGAGTATCGCAAGCAACATCAACACCAGAAAAATAACACAAAAAATTAAATAGCTGCCTGCCATACATCCCCCTGAGATCCAAAGTTATACTCCGTCTTATCTTATCAAAAAAACTAGTGCACAAATATGAATCAGCGCGTGCCAGAGGCAACAGAAGAGCATCTACCAATAAGCCTCTGAATAGAGTTCAGGGGCTAAACCTCGCCCCTGCTTTTTCCCGTAATATCTGTTAGTTTTTTAATCCTTTACTTACCACCTCAAAGACATCTTTGGATAGTTCTCCTGAATCAGCCACTCTCAATAAGGCAGCTTTCATTTTTTCTGCAAGCTTCCCTGCATATTTCTTCCAGCGTGTAATAGGAATAACTAACCGTGCAGCTATCTGGGGATTCAACTTGTCCAAAGTAATAACCTGTTCTGCTACAAACTCAAAGCCACTTCCATCGCTTTTGTGAAACTGACTGAAATTTCGATTAGCAAATCCACCTATTACTGCCCGCACCTTATTTGGGTTCTTCATTTCAAAAGCAGAATGCTGCATAAGGGCTTTAATATTTTCCAGAGTGCCCCTTGTTGAACTACTACTTTGCAGGGCAAGCCAGAGTTCGATCACCTGGGTATCCTCTCGCCAGAGCTCATAGAACTGCTTAATTGCCTGATCAGCTTGCTGGTCGTCAGCATAGTTAATCAATGCACTCAGCGCGGCAGCTTTATCTGTCATATTACTGGCAGCTTCAAACTGGCGTTGAGCGAAACCCAAAGCTTCCGTTGATTTTGTAATGCAGAGATATTCTAGACACACATTCTTCAGCCTACGCTCAGAAATATCTTTCGCATTTGGGCTATAAGATTTTTCTGTACTCAACTCGATATAGCGTTCTTTCAACTCTGGCACAAGCGCATTAGCAAGGGTTTCACGTGCGAAATGTCTCGCAGTAAAAATAGCATCGGCATCTATAGACTCTGATTCCTCAGCAATCAATTGCTCGCTGGGTAGCTGCAATATTTCAGCAGCTAATGCGGGATCCAGCTCCCTGTCAATTAATATATCGCGATAAGCCGCAATCATCTCTGGTGGTAGCTGCAAGTTTCGGCCCTGGCGATATGCATCTTGGAGCTGATCCAATGCAGTGAACGCCAATCTTTGGGAAGCATCCCAACGATTAAAAGTATCCGAGTCATTACTCATGAGAAACAAGAGCTGCTCACGACTATAGTTGTGACGAACCTTTACAGGCGCAGAAAATCCGCGTAAAAGTGAGAGTAAAGGTTGCTCCTTTATTCCTTTAAACTCAAAGGTCTGTTCCCGCTCAGTCACCTCCAAAACACACTGGGTAGCGCCTGCTTCATCTAGTGCCATATCAGCCCCATTTGAACCTAACAGTCCAACTTTCAGTGGTATATGGAATGGGAGCTTTTCGTCCTGTTCAGGTGTAGCCGGGCAAAACTGACGAACTTTAAGCTGATAAACATCTAAGCTACCATCATAATGATCGGTCACATTTAACTCAGGAGTGCCAGCCTGACTGTACCAGCGGCGAAATTGGCTGAGATCAACCTGATTAGCATCTTCCATGGCTGCTATAAAATCTTCACAAGTAACAGCACAACCATCGTGACGCTCAAAGTAAAGATCACTCCCTTTACGGAATCCCTCTGACCCAAGTATGGTATGGATCATACGAACTACTTCAGCGCCCTTTTCATAGACAGTAAGTGTATAGAAGTTGGAAATTTCCATGTAAGAATCCGGGCGGATGGGATGTGCCATTGGACCAGCATCTTCCGAAAATTGGCTGGTACGTAACAGGGATACATCTTCGATACGCTTTACTGCCCGTGAATTCAGGTCTGCAGAAAATTCCGCATCGCGAAATACTGTAAATCCTTCCTTCAAGCTGAGCTGAAACCAGTCCCGACAGGTGACCCGATTACCTGACCAGTTATGAAAATACTCATGACCAATAATTGACTCAATTCTTTGAAAAGCAGAGTCGGTGGCTGTTTCCGGGCTGGCCAAAACACAGGCTGAGTTAAAAATATTCAAGCCTTTATTTTCCATAGCCCCCATATTGAAGTGGTCAACTGCAACAACCATAAATATATCGAGATCATATTCCCTACCATATACTTCTTCATCCCAGCGCATGGCTTTTTTCAAGGATTGCATGGCGTGGTCGCATTTCCCGATATTTTTATCCTCAGTAAATATTTGAAGCTTTACCTCGCGGCCACTGACAGTAGTAAAAGAGTCGTCAACATGCTCTAAATCCCCCGCCACTAAAGCAAACAAATATGCTGGCTTGGCAAAAGGGTCCTCCCAGGTGACAAAGTGTCGCCCATCATCACAGTAACCCCGGTCAACTTCATTGCCATTGGATAGTAATACCGGGTAATCCGCTGGTGCCATAATAGTCGTGGTGAATTTTGACATTACATCAGGTCTGTCAGGGTAAAACGTAATCTTCCTGAAACCCTCCGCCTCACACTGTGTGCAATACATGTCGTTGGAAAGATATAGTCCCTCCAGGGACGTATTGTCCTCCGGGTTAATCCTGTTGTGGATTTCCAGGATAAACTCCGGCTTATCAATAGAGACAGACAAGCCTTCAGGTGTTTCTTGATAAGATATTGAAGAAAGAATGGAGCCATCAATGGCAATGGATAGCAGCTCAAGATCAATGCCATTCAACAGTAAAGGTGGTAACCCCTGACCGGCTTCAGGATTCCTGCGAATTTCGAGGCGTGATTTTACCAAGGTGGCCTTGGGCTCCAGCTCGAAGTGCAAGTCGGTACTGTCCACCAGGTAATCCGGTACTCGATAGTCTTTGAGATACATGGTCTTCGGCTGAGCATCTTGCATTGTTGAAACATCCTCAATAAGTGGGTTCCCACCGGAACGGTAAGGGTATGTAAATTGGGGTAAAAAGTGTCATTACAAGTTGAAATCACAAACCACACGCTCCGGTAATTTAACCTCAGCAATTCTCTATAAGTCGGCTTGACCGATTTTCACTTTCTCGCTGCTAACTCAAACACAACAAGTGCTTACTCAGTACCGGCTAACTTGGTTATCTAACGACCCCACACTAGTACTCCTCGGGTATTAATAGCTATTTGCAGCGGCCTCCATGTTCGCTGTCAGCCATAGACCATATAATCTCTGATGTGCTGCTTACGGTATCGGTGATCCTTATGATTAATAAACTAATCGCTTTGCTGTTCATAGCTGGAATCTTGCTGTTCATAGGCACACCAGCAACCTCAGCAGATTTGGATGAGAAGCTGAATTCCCTCTTGTGGCACTTAAAATGGCATTCCATGCAGCACTATGAACAATACAAAAATAATTAAAAATCTACCTGTAATAGCCAAAAACTATCAGTGGGTGATCACTCCTATTGGGTCACGTGACGTATTAATGACTACACATGGTTTTATTTGGAATCCGCTTTGAGGATAAGAAAATATCCCCCTGAACGCTCACATCCAGTCTTTGGGTGGAAAGGAAAGTATCGGGCGATTAAAGTTGTTACAGGAGAGCTTGACAGAACCTCATGACTCAATATTCACTTCTTTATACTTTGGCAGCTAAATGAACCATCTTCCCAATTCACAATCCAACTGCCACACACAGTATTATCCGGCTAGATGATAAGATAGCACTTCATCATGCCAGCAAAATACGTAGTTTAAAGCCAGCAACAAGCTGCTGCAGCTAACTAACAGGCGATAATACAAAGTTACCTCCTTTCCGGGAGTTTAGAGGTTTAGCGTGCGAAAACCCCGCATTATTATCATTTCATTGGCGATATGCCTAGCCACCTTATTAATTGGTAGCTGGTGGAAAAAAGACATTGTTGCCTCCCAGCTAATCAACTTGTTTGCCGGCGAAGTTGTCATTCAGCAATTATCCGGACTGGAGCTGAGTTTTAGGGAAGTATCCATCAAGCAAGTCCAGTTGAAGTCCAACCAGGGTAATGGTCTGGTCCTTGATAAAGTAAAAATATCCTACCCCTTTCATATAATTTACGATCGGGATAACACCCAGAAAATTAAGTTATCTGTTGATAAGCTAACTCGCTATCGAGATAAAGAAATAGAACCGACCAGAAAAGCAACTTCCCTGGATAGCCCGGAAATAGAATATTCTATTTCACTGAGCGGAATGATCGAAGATATAGTCAGGTACATGCCAGGGAAAATATCTGTGAGGGAGTTAGTGCTGAGCAAGCATTTTACAGCAGGCCCCTTAGACATCACCCGGCAAGACACAACTATCCACTTAAATTCGCCCTATAAATCTGCTCAGTTTGGCGCATTTTATTTTTCACTACAGTCCAACTTGACAGCGAATCAAATTGCTGTAAATGCAAGCATTGTTTCATCCTCCGATGCCCCCGCTTCTCAAGTAGAATTAAATTTACTCAAGGGAAAACAGGATCAATGGATACTAAATGCCAGTATAAATTCGAACCTAATGGCCATTGATCCTCTCTTAGACGTCACTCAAACACAGTTCGTAGCTTCTACAGATAGGTTAAATGCAAACGGGCACTTCTCTGTCTATGCCAGCTCTTTGATTCCGGATAACTTCTTGTCCATAGCGGACTACGAAAACATCGTGCTGCAAGTTGAAGGCGATGCACTGGAGTTATCTGTCGCCAGTGAAATATTCAATGATAATGTGAATACCCAGCTATCTACCCAATCCCCTATAGAGCTCAAAATAAAAGCACTCTCCCCGTTTCTACTTGAATCGATCACAGGTTCCGGCTCAATTTCAGCTACATCGGGCGGTGGCAGAGTGAGCGAGAGCCCTCTCGCGAACATTGCATTTGAGTCGGTCTCACAGACAAACACTCCCAGGCTGCAGGTGAAGGGCTCTATTTATCTACCTGCATTAGAACCTGCATTTCAATCATCCCAGTGGAAGACTTACTTTCCCTCATTACAATTGACCAAACCAAAAGGGGAGTTGAAATTCCAGGGTGAGGCTACTTTGAGTCCCATTGGAACACATTCCACAGAGAAAAATTGGCTCGATAAGTTTAGCTTGGCCCTGCTCCCCGGAAGTGAACTGAAATTCGAGACTGCGATAACTGACCAGCCAAAAGAATCCCACTTACATTCAGTTGGTCTTCACAAAAGCCAGGTTAAGGTAAACATCAGAAACAAGATTCAGATTGAAGGGAGAACTGCATCATCCCATTTATCTGAGGTTATAGTTACTGAAGGTGCAATTGACTCTAAATTACAAGCAAAGGACTCTACAACCTCGATTTACTCACAGGTTAGCCAACTCCAATGCAGTATCCATAAAGCTAATGAATGCGTATTTGACCTGGAAACGGTGAATGCAACAATTGCTGACGAGGCCTTGGACATTACTCTCAACAAACTGGACTCGACTGCCAGGGTATACATCCAGGCAGGCAGTAATATTCAACAGCTAAAGCTTGAGCAGGTAAATGCCACATTTGAGGAGCTGAAAGGTAGAGATTTCAAGATTGACAGAGGTGAATTTCAACTGCCCCAGGTCGACTGCAAATTAGGATCACAGACCGCAAGCTGTACTATAAAACAATGGAACAGTCAATTTAAAGCATTTTCCAGTGAATATTTTACCTTATCCGGTAAGCTCGACTTTAGTAATATCAGTCTCAAAGCTACTCAAGGAAATACCGAACTAAGCGGCAGCTTTGCCAGTAGCACCCTGGGAATAGAAACAGCTGAAAAGTACTCACTGGAGGCATCTCTTACAGGATCACTATCTCTAAGTGGAGACAAAATAAAAGGGCAAAGCCAACTTAGGGCCAGCTCCTTGATATTAGACTCAAGCTGGCATCACGATATCGACCTGGCAACTGGTACTATTAATTTTTCATTGCCCAAGGTCGAATTCAATTCCAGAACCCCTCTCAGCAGGATGGTCAAGGGATTGCCAATAGATATCATTTCCGGGGGGATTTACGCTAACGGAACTATATCCTGGCCCCAACAAGCGAAAGATTCCGTCCATTTAGCCCTTACCAATGTTGCTGCAGTCTATGGAGATAGCTTTGCCACTGGGATAGAAGGGGAAATTCAGCTGGACAGTGATAATGGACATTGGCTTACCTCGAAGCCCCATCCACTGTCGATACAATCTATAGACGCGGGCTTGCCCTTGAATGATATCCACTTTTCAGTCTCCCTGGATAGAGAGCAGGATGTTATCCTGGAGAACTTCACGGCAGAATTTCTCCATGGAACGCTGAGTTCAGAGGCATTGAGCTGGAACCTTGTCAATAAGGAGCGCAGCAGTATCCTGTACGCTCAGGATATATCTTTAGAGCAACTGGCTCATGAAACCGAGTCGGAAAATTTCAAGGCTAGCGGACGCCTCAATTTGACGATTCCTGTCAGTACCGGCCCAGATGGTATCACCGTAAAGAATGGACACCTGCAAGCAATAGAGCCTGGCGGACAACTGCGATATTACGGTGCATTTTCTCCCCAGATGCTTTCTGGTAACCCACAGCTTAAGCTGATTGCCAATGCACTTGAGGACTATAACTTCCGTACCCTTGAGGGCAGCATGGAATATCCTCCCAGTGGAGATCTGCTGCTAAACCTGAAGCTTGTTGGTCGTAGTGAGTCAGTGGACACCGAGCGTGACCTCATTATTAACCTTAATCTTGAAAACAATATTCCGTCGATGCTGCGCTCTCTGCAGGCCAGCCGCGACCTTACGGAAGCCCTGGAAAAGCAACTGGACCAATAGGCCAGGACTAAAGTAGGCTCTTCCTATGCAGGGCAGTAGACCGGTTAATTCATTGCTGGTTAAGGTTGAACCAATACAATAGGGGAATGTGGTCAACCCCGACATAGTTGGTGAACCTGGCCTGGATATAGAGAGAACTGCTGTAGATGCAACTAGTAAAAGGTACCCGAGAGGTACCGTAAGGAGTATCAGATGAAGGCCAGCCGGCTGATTCCAATAGGACTGCTATACGTTATGGTTGCCACAGGGTGTACACCAACTGTGGCGGTAAAGGCTCCTAGTGAGCCAATAACCGTAAACCTGAACGTTAAGATTGAACATGAAATCCGGGTCAAAGTAGATCGGGACCTCGACACCTTGTTTGAAGACAAAGAAGGCATTTTCTAAGGAGGCAAAGCATGAACACATTGAAGAGAGCCCTATTGCTAGTGGGCCTCATAATCGCACTTCCAGCATTCGCGATCACCCTCAATGAGGCCAAGAGCCAGGGACTGATAGGAGAGGCAAATAGTGGTTATATCGCTATTGTGGATGCCGGTTCCCCAGAGCTTGAAAAACTGGTGAAAGAAATAAATGCCAAGCGCAAAACGGCTTACACGCAAATTGCCAAGCGCAATAATATTGATATCGCCCAGGTTGCAGCGCGTGCGGCGGAAAAACTGGAGGCGCGCCTCTCTCCAGGCGAGTATTACCAGGACAATCTCGGACGCTGGGTAAAGAAATAAATAGTTTGGGAAAGTGACAGGATTTTTGTTAGCCGATCAATTTTGAATGAATTCTGGAAACCCCACGAATACACTGTCTTCGTGGGGCTTCCTTAGTTAAGGACCAAGTTTAAAAGTTTCCGAACAGGGACAGCCCATCAAGACCCTGTTTTTCCATCACTTCACGCAGGCGTTTGAGCGCATCAACCTGGATCTGGCGGACCCTCTCACGCGTCAGGCCAATTTCCCTACCAACCTCTTCCAGGGTACTCGCTTCATAGCCTCGTAACCCAAATCGCCGGGAAACTACCTCACACTGCTTGTCGGGAAGTTCCCCAAGCCAGCGATTAATGCTATCAAAGAGGTCACTGTCCTGAAGCAACTCTGCCGGGTCAGACTCCTGCTGGTCGGGTATCGTATCCACCAGTGTCTTTTCCGAAGAGGGGCCAATAGGAGTATCCACCGAAGTTACCCGTTCATTGAGCCCTAGCATCCGCTCAACATCTCCAACCGGTTTCTCCAGCAGGTTAGCAATCTCTTCTGCGGACGGCTCGTGATCCAGCTTCTGAGCCAGCTCACGGGATGCCCGGAGGTATACATTTAACTCCTTTACCACGTGAATCGGCAGGCGAATAGTCCGAGTCTGATTCATAATGGCTCGTTCTATTGTCTGACGTATCCACCAGGTAGCGTAGGTAGAAAAGCGGAAACCGCGCTCGGGGTCAAACTTCTCTACAGCGCGGATAAGCCCCAAATTGCCCTCTTCGATCAGGTCCAACAGAGCAAGGCCACGACTGACATAACGACGGGCGATCTTAACTACCAAGCGCAGATTACTTTCAATCATGCGCTTTCTCGCCGCACCGTCACCACGCAAGGCCTTTCGTGCGTAGTACACCTCTTCTTCCGCGGTCAATAGGGGGGAAAAACCAATTTCATTCAGATAGAGTTGAGTAGCGTCCAGATTCTTCTGCAAATGGCTGTCGCCATCTAACCTGGTAACCCTGCTCTTTTCTCCGGGGGAGGAGACGGAGTTATTTTTTGCCGCTTTTCTCCGTGTACGGCCTTTACCTCTCTCTTCGCTGCTGCTTAGTTTCTGCTCTTCATTCTCTACTGCCAACTCAGGAGGAAGGTCTTCTGCCTGGCCAGCCACAGACTGGTCTTGCCGTTGTGCTTCCATTTCCCCTGCTCCTTGTACTTTGCCAATATCAGCCGCCAAACACACTCAAAAACCTGATCAAGCTACAATCAAGTGCCATGAGCATGTGGCGACAGCCACTGAATCGGCCAGACCCTTCGGTCGTCACGATTGCAGTGACTACCTCAAGTGGTATTAGTTAAAAGTCCATTTTTATTTACAGAGCTTTACTGCACCCATCTGACTTACGGCAAATAAGCAAGAGGGTCTACTGGCTGACCGTTTTTGCGAATTTCAAAGTGGAGCTTGTTGCGGTCGGTACCACTCGAACCCAGTTCCGCTATCCGTTGCCCCGCTTTGACTTCGCTGCCCTCTTTCACCAATAAACGGTGATTGTGGGCGTAAGCACTCAGGTAAACTTCACTGTGCTTAACGATCAACAGCTTTCCATAACCTCTCAGCGCACTTCCCGCGTAGATAACAGTGCCATCGGCTGCTGCCAATACAGACTCACCCTTTTCACCCGCGATATCAACTCCCTTACGTAAAGGATCCCCAGAGCGGAATCGGCTGAGGAGCTGCCCCCGAACAGGCCAACGCCAGCGAATTGCCCCCGCACGCTTGGTCTTAGCCGTTTGGCGTTGGGAGCTTTGCGTTAAAGATTTTTTACTCGCGGTCGTGGCTGGCGGTTTGGCAACAGCCTGCTTTGACACAGGTTTTTTCACTACTCTGCGCAAATTTGAAGGGGTGCTGGATGGTACCTTTCCAGTGAGCTTCAGCCGTTGCCCCGGGTAAATATTGTAAGGGGATCCAATGCCATTAAGTGCAGCCAGTCGGCGAAAATCCTTGCCGTATCGCCAGGCTATCGAATAGAGGGTATCTCCCTTACTTACCGTATGGTAGTTGATGCGGATACCGGGGGGCTGCTTCAGGGAGCTGGTGGGAGCCCTGTGACTACTACAGGAAACCGAAAGCAATAACAGAGTGCTAATGCCTAATATTTTTAACACCCCAATCAAAAAATGACCAGAAAGGGGGTAAATGTTCCGCCAAAAAAGGCCTTTAGAGCGTAGCAAAAGATGACATTCCATTATTCTCTTTTTACATCAGACCACGGCATTTATGGAAAAAGTGTCTAAAGAAAAGCTCCAAAAATCTCGGCAAAAGCTTCATAAAACGCTGCCATACCGAGATTTTCCAGATCTTATTGCGGTGTGGCGCAAGATTTTCCCCGGTGAGCCCCTCCAAAAAAGTCTATTGAAAGCACCAATACTACGGCGGCCAACGCTGCTGCCACGGCTGCACCGAGGTGCGCGGCTTCTCCAGTCTGCGCTACAAAGTCGGATGGGGTCGCATTTGACAACAGTGGTGCCAACTTACTGGAGGCCTCTAGGTCCCCAGGTATTGGCAATTTCCAGGGCCAGATTATTTTCAGGCTCCCCAATAAAATTCCGGCGAGGAAAGCCAGTGTGCGAGCAACATAACGATGCATCAGCCAGGAAAGCAGTCGACTAAACAACATAAGTCCAATAGCAGCACCGGTGGCAAAACAAAGTAAATTGGCTATTTGCAACTCATGAACGGCAGAGAGCACCTTGGGATAGATCCCAATCATCAACAAAATAAAAGCGCCGGAGATACCCGGCAGCGCCATAGCGCAAATAGCCAGAGCCCCAGATAAGAACAGTGTAAGTGGTGTAGCTGGAATTTCCCCCGGACGCAATTCACTGACTGTTACTGCCAGAGCAATACCCAATATCAAAAAAACTAAAACCGATGGGGACCATCGCGGTATATTGCGCATAACCGGTATGGTGGAAGCCAAGACTAGGCCAAAGAAAAAAGACCAAACCACAATGGGGTAATTCTCCAACAACCCGCCAATCAATCGCGCAAGGCTGAAGATACTGATCAAAACCCCAAGAAAAAGGGAGAGCAGAAAGCCACCATTAATATATTTCCAGGTTGCTGCAATGCCCTCTTTTCTCAATTTAGTGACACAGTGTGGACCTATTCGACTGAGAGAATCCAGCAACTCCTGATAAATTCCAGTAATAAAAGCGATGGTTCCCCCAGAAACACCGGGGACAACATCCGCAGCACCCATCGCCATACCACGCAACACGATACCCGGGTAACGACTTTTCAAACTCTCGACAAATTTCATCGAACAACACCACTGAGTAGCGGTACAAAGCGTACTGCTTCCAGCTTCTCCACATCAAATTGATCACTATCCTGACGACGGGTAACCATAGTCAGGTACTGCTGTTCTGATCCCACCGGAATCACCAATACACCATTCGGAGCAAGCTGCTGCCTCAGCTCATCGGGAACCACTGCCGGCGCAGCGGCGGCCAGGATTGCATCGTAGGGCCCCTTTTCCGGCCATCCAAAGCCACCGTTGCTTAGCTTGTATTCGATATTGTGATGGCCCAATTCTGTCAGGCACTTACGCGCCTTTTCCAACAGGGGTTGGACACGCTCAACAGAATAAAGTTGTTCCACCAGACGAGAGAGAATCGCCGTCTGATATCCGGAACCAGTCCCTACCTCCAAAACCCGGTGCAGGGATTTGGCTCGGCTCAACAGTAATTCAGTCATCCGCGCAACAATATAGGGCTGGGAAATGGTCTGGCCATAACCAATGGGGAGCGCCGTATCCTCATAGGCGCGGATCGCCAGGGCTTCATCCAGGAGCAGGTGTCGCGGGGTGGATGCCATTACATCCAGGACTTCCTCATTGCTGATCCCCTCTTCCCGCAGGCGCTGAATTAAGCGATTGCGGGTGCGCTGGGAGGTCATTCCCAGACCTTCGTGTCTCAAGCGGTCCATAAGCTGTTAAGTTCCATCCCCTGTATCACGCCTGTCGCTTCCAATACTGAATTTTATGTGTCCGAGTTCACATTGACCAGCTCAGCCACTTCCCTCAGTAATGCGGTTGCAAACGCACCTGGCGGCAGGGCAAATTCTAGTGTCAGGTCATCCCCCTCCCACTGGAAGCAAAAAGCCTCTGGACGCAATATCAGCTGTCGGCGCTCCTGCTTGAGCCCACAGTGTTCCAGCCAGTTACACCAGGGTTGCCAGGCCTGCAGGATCGCCTCTTCAAGTTCTCCCTGAATACCGGCAGCAGGGTTGCGCCCACGCCCCCATAGAGGGCCGCTGGGATCAACCTCCGGTTCCCCCTCAAGACACTCCAGCCAGTTTCCGGAACCAACCCTATCGGCAAGGACTTGATTGAACAGCCAGCTGCGCGCTGCCGACATGGCAAAGGCCTTATCGCTCTTGCGACAGCGGCCCTCTTCCTCAGCCAGCTGGCGCACCAAATCGAGGTTGCCACCTTTGATACCAAACCGCTGCTCGCCAAAGTAATTCGGCACACCGTCGCCAATTTGTTCCAGTACCTGCTGTGCAGCCTGGCGATCACCGCGAGTGCTTCGCAGGCGAATTTTGAATCGATTACCGACGTGCTCTCCACGTCGCAACTTGCGGGCGCCGCGGAAATTCTGCAGCAATAAAATTTCATCACTGTTAATTTGCGACCAATCGGGTTCAGATTTTTGCCCAAGCCACACACTGAACCACTGGGTGGTTACAGCATGCCGATCCTTCAACCCAAAGTAGCTGACATCCAGAGGACGTACACCGGCAAGTTTGGCCAGTTGTTTCGCCACCCAAGCGGTATTGGCACCTCGCTTTTTGATGTGCAGGTATACGTGTTCACCACCATCACAAGTCTCGGGAAACGCCAGTTCATCAACAACAAAATCTTCCGGTTCAGTACGGAAATCTGCGGAGATTGCCGCCCCGCCCAAAGCACGGGGCCAATTCAGGTTCCAGGCTTCAGGCATGATTACGCTCGAGCAGGACAACTGCCTGGGCTGCTATACCCTCGCGACGCCCGGTAAAACCTAACTTTTCAGTAGTTGTTGCCTTCACACTGATATCCGCAATATCCACACCGCAGTCCTCGGCAATATTTCCACGCATCGCTTCAATATATGGTGCCATCTTGGGCGCCTGGGCAATCAAGGTAGTATCCGCATTCACCAGGTGATACCCCTTTTCCTCAAGCAATGCTAAAACATGCCGCAACAAAGTACGGCTATCAGCACCAGCATACCGCTCATCAGTGTCGGGAAAATGGTAGCCAATATCTCCAAGAGCCAGGGCCCCAAGCAAAGCATCAGTCAGGGCATGTAGGAGTACATCCCCGTCGGAATGGGCCTTTAGGCCGAGTTCATGGGGGATTTTTACTCCGCCGAGTACAACATGGCCACCAGGGCAAAACGCATGCACATCAAAGCCCTGACCAATTCGAAAACTCACTATCGATTATCCTCTGTGGGCGCATAGCGCAAACGCAGGATGGCCTCAGCCACCATAATATCGGAGGGGTGAGTCACTTTAATGTTGTCGCCTTGCCCCGCAACAAGTTGCGGCGAGTGACCAAAGATCTCGAGCGCGCTGGCTTCATCAGTAACCGCTTGCCCCTGCTCAAGAGCGCGATTGAGACAGGAGTACAACAATCCCAGTGGCGCACGCTGTGGAGTTTGTGCTAACCAGATATGTTGGCGGTCCAGGGTTTTTTCTACGCAGTTTTTTCTATCCTCAAGGCGGCTTAGCTTTACCGTATCACTGGCAGGTCGCGCCAAAAGAGCTGTAGAAGAGACACCGCTATCCAACAGAGCAGCAATGTCCTCCAATGCTACACAGGGGCGCGCAGCATCGTGGACCAGCACTGGAGTATCATTAGCCTCCCGCTCAGAGAGAAACTTCAATGCGGCGAGAACAGAATCTGAGCGCTCAGCCCCACCGGTGACAGTGTGTACCAGCGGGTGTGCAGCTTCTTTCAGGTGTCGGAAGAGGTCATCCTCCCCAGACAAAGCCACAACAATTCCAGCGATACCCGGCCAAGTTAAAATATTGCGTAGCGTCAGGGACAACAAGGGCTGTCCGAGAAGTGGTAAATACTGCTTGGGCCGGTCGGCCCCCATACGTTTGCCAACTCCGGCAGCAGGCACTACGACCCAATAATCTGTAATCACTTTTTGGCCTCTTCCGAATCCAGGAAGATAAACAGGGTTTCCCCTTCCTTTATTAAACCCAGGTCATAGCGTGCCTTAGCCTCGACACCTTCAGTACCCACCTTGAGACTTCGCACTTCCCGCAATAACTGACGGTTTTCTCGCATCAGGACAGCGTTCTTTTCCTGCTGTTGGTCAAGCTGTCGTTTAAGACGGGTAACTTCGGCGAGACTGCCTTCACCGACCCAGAATCGGTACTGAGTAGCAAGCAGTATGATGGTAAGAATTGCCAGCAGCCATTTCATACGGGTTTACGATATTTCGCTGAACGTATTAAAGCAGGCTGGAGAGGCTCATTCGCCCCTCCAGCCTGCACGCTAAAAAGTAGTAATTACTTGAACTCAGCACGGCCACGGTATGGAGCAGCACCATTCAATTCAGCTTCGATACGCAGCAGGCGGTTGTACTTGGCTACGCGATCGGAACGGCACAGGGAACCAGTTTTGATTTGACCCGCCGCTGTCGCAACTGCCAGGTCAGCAATAGTAGTGTCTTCGGTCTCGCCGGAGCGATGAGAAATCACAGCCGTATAACCGGCATCTTTGGCCATCTTAATCGCATCCAGCGTTTCAGACAGGGAGCCAATCTGGTTAAACTTGATCAGGATAGAGTTGCCAACACCCTTTTCGATACCTTCCTTAAGGATTTTGGTATTGGTTACAAATAGGTCATCACCTACCAGCTGCACCTTGTCACCAATTTTATCGGTCAGCACTTTCCAGCCATCCCAGTCGCTCTCATCCATACCATCTTCAATAGAAATGATGGGGTAGTTGGCTGACAAATCGGCAAGATAGCTGGCGAAACCTTCACTATCGAATTGCTTGCCTTCACCAGCCAGGTCGTATTGACCCTCTTTGTAGAACTCGGAGGAAGCACAATCCAAGGCCAGGGTGATGTCATCGCCCAGGGTATAGCCGGCTTTTTCTACCGCTTCAGCAATCACTTTCAAAGCCGCTTCGTTGGAAGGCAGATTAGGAGCGAAACCACCTTCATCACCGACAGCAGTGTTCAGATTATTGCTGGAAAGGACTTCCTTCAGGGAGTGGAAAATCTCGGCACCTTGGCGGAGAGCTTCAGCAAAAGAATCGGCCTTTACCGGCTGTACCATAAACTCCTGGATATCCACATTATTATCGGCGTGCTCACCACCGTTGAGAATATTCATCATGGGAACCGGCATGCTGTACTCACCAGCAGTGCCATTTACTTCAGCAATGTGTTGGTACAGCGGGATTTTCTTCGATGCTGCTGCCGCTTTGGCTGCCGCCAGGGAAACCGCCAGGATTGCATTTGCACCCAGCTTGGCTTTATTTTCAGTACCATCTGCATCGATCATCGCCTTATCCAGGGCGCGCTGATCGGTTGCATCCATGCCCTTAAGCAAGTCGGCGATGGCAGTGTTGATGTTTTCAACCGCCTTCAATACGCCTTTACCCAAGTAACGGCTCTTATCACCATCGCGCAATTCAAGAGCTTCTCGTGAGCCGGTAGAGGCGCCGGAAGGAGCGCAGGCGGAACCGATAGAACCGTCTTCCAGGATTACATCGGCTTCAACGGTAGGGTTACCGCGGGAATCCAGCACTTCGTAGGCTTTAACTGCGACAATCTTGCTCATTAACAATGGGCTCCGTATTGGTACTAACTGAAATTGTTACTTACTGAAAGTAGGTAATTACTGAAAAAGAAAGTTTCAACTATTGCGTGGAAAACCCAGGGCTTCCACTAGTGCCGCTCAATCCAGAGTTTGACTCTGTAATTATTTTTCCGATAGCCGCATCAGTATAAAAAGCGACCCCGGATAGGCACCACGCACCCGGAAAGGGCGCGCACTATTTATTTCTTACTTTTATTTGGTATCCAAAGGGGCAAGCCCCTTGATCAAATCATCCACCGCTTTCATCTGCGCAAGGAATGGCTCCAGTTTCTCCAGGGGTAAAGCACTGGGACCATCACACAGCGCTTTGTGCGGATCCGGGTGCGCCTCCAGGAACAGGCCGGCAATACCAATAGCCAAGCCAGCACGGCCCAGTTCGGTAACTTGTGCACGGCGTCCACCGGAAGCTGCGCCAGATGGATCGCGCATTTGCAGGGCGTGAGTTACATCAAATATTAGCGGGGCACCACCAGAGGCATTGATCATGGTACTGAAACCAAGCATATCGACAACCAGATTGTCGTACCCAAAACAGGCACCACGCTCACACAGGATAATATTCTCGTTACCGCACTCGGAAAACTTCTCCACCACATTTTTAACTTGCGGAGGGCTCATGAATTGCGGTTTTTTTACATTGATTACCGCTCCGGTAGCAGCCATAGCGGCTACCAGATCGGTTTGGCGGGCCAGAAAAGCCGGTAGCTGGATAATATCCACTACCTCGGCGACCGGTGCAGCCTGATCAACTTCATGGACATCAGTAATCAGGGGGACATTAAAGGTCTCTTTAATTTCCTGGAAAATCTTCAGGCCCTCTTCCATTCCCGGTCCGCGATAGGAATGAATAGATGAACGGTTGGCCTTGTCAAAAGATGCCTTGAAAATATAGGGAATACCCAGCTTTTCGGTAACTTTTACATAGTGCTCGGCCACTTGCATAGCCAAGTCGCGGGACTCCAGTACATTCATACCGCCAAACAAAGCGAAGGGCTTGTTATTGGCAACCTGGATATTTCCGACTTCGATCGTTTTCACTGTCAGCTCCCTGTTATCTCACCCCCAACCTCTTGGGCCAGGGGCGGAATTACTATTTTAGCCCTGGTTTTCCCGCTGCTTCATTGCTGCTGCAACAAAGCTCTCAAACAGCGGGTGGCCATCGCGCGGTGTGGAGGTAAACTCCGGATGGAACTGACAAGCAACAAACCAGGGATGGTTAGGTAATTCAACCATTTCCACCAGAGTGTCATCCGCGGACCAGCCACCGATTTTCAGGCCGGCCTGCTGCAGGCGATCTACGTAGTTGTTGTTCACTTCGTAACGGTGACGGTGGCGTTCCACAATTACATCGGCGCCGTAAATGTCACGGGCCTTGGTGTCTTTCGCCAGACGGCACTCTTGCCCCCCAAACGCATGGTACCGCCGAGGTCGGATTGCTCGTCACGCTTTTCGATATTGCCTTCGCTGTCGATCCACTCTGTAATCAGGCCAATTACCGGGTGCGGGGTTTTGGTATTGAACTCTGTACTATTGGCACCCTCGAGACCGAGCACGTTGCGCGCGAACTCGATCACGACTGATTGCAATCCGAGACAGATACCCAGGTAGGGAATATTGTTCTCACGGGCATAGCGTACAGATTCCAGCTTACCCTCAAGGCCGCGTTCCCCAAACCCACCGGGTACCAGGATTGCATCGGCATCTTTGATCAGATCGATACCATTTTCACCTTCAACGTCTTCGGCGTTGATAAAGTCGATATCCACCTTACAGCGGTGCTTGATACCAGCATGGGTGAGGGACTCGATCAGGGATTTATAGGCGTCGAGCAGCTCCATATATTTACCCACCATGGCGATTTTGATTTCGCGCTCTGGGTTGAGCTTACCGTCAACAACTGCATCCCACTCAGACAGGTCGGGGGACTGACAATCAAGCTGTAGCTTTTCTACCACGATATCGTCGAGACCATAACTGTGTAGCAGACGCGGTACACCGTAGATAGTCTTGGCATCCGGTAGGGGCACTACCGCGCGCTCTTCCACATTAGTAAACAGCGCGATCTTGCGACAGGAGTCTTCATCGATCTCACGTTCAGAGCGGCACAGCAGGATATCCGGCTGCAGGCCAATCGAGCGAAGCTCTTTTACCGAGTGCTGGGTTGGCTTGGTCTTAGTTTCACCGGCGGTGGCGAGATAGGGCACATAGCTCAAGTGGATAAGCAGTGCACGGTTGGTTCCCATTTCCACACGTAACTGGCGTACAGACTCCAGAAATGGCTGGGATTCGATATCGCCGACGGTTCCACCGATCTCGACGATGGCCACATCCATATCGCGGCCGCCTTCCACTACGCGACGCTTGATTTCATCGGTAATGTGGGGAATCACCTGCACGGTACCGCCCAGGTAGTCACCACGGCGCTCTTTGCGCAGCACAGTTTCGTACACACGGCCGGTGGTGAAATTATTACGCTTGGACATCCGGGTTCGGATGAAGCGTTCATAATGACCCAGGTCCAGGTCAGTCTCAGCACCATCCTCGGTGACATACACCTCACCGTGCTGGAAGGGGCTCATGGTACCCGGGTCTACGTTGATGTAGGGGTCCAGTTTGAGGATGGTAACCTTGAGGCCGCGGGCCTCGAGAATAGCGGCCAAAGAGGCGGAGGCGATACCTTTCCCCAATGAGGAAACCACGCCACCAGTTACAAAAATATAGCGCGTCATGCAAAACCTTGGTCAGTTGAGCGCTCGATGAATGTCGAGCTTACAGGGCTGGCCCGGGCGGATAATCCAGCTTCTCCCGGTGCCTTTGAGACGGGGCGTCAGGGTAGCAGAAACCCCCTTCCCACTCAATCGAAAAACCGCCAGTCGGGAGGCTGCCCTGGGATATTGTCATCTACCTTGCAGGAAAAGAGCCCCGCAACTGCCACTAACTTCCCATCCAGGTATACCAGCGGCACCCTGTCCCGCAGCCAGGGTTCCAAGGCCTTCTCCTGAAGGAGTTTCTTGAGAGCCTGAGAGTGTGAACGACCTACAGGGTGTGCCCTCTCACCCCCGCAGCGATAACTCACTCGGTATTCGCCCTCCTCCCAATTCATCTCCGGCTCCAGCACACCTCCTCCCGGTAACGCGAGCCTGGAAACACCGTCCCAATTCAGAGGCATATCGCTGCCAGGTGGTAGAGGAGCCAACACCGGGGTAAGGCAGAGGCGCTGTCTATAGCGCCTCACTACCCGACCACCCAACTGCACCGCCAGCTGGGCGTCCTGCGCCGCACTATGTACCTGTGCCAGAGCTTCTTGCAACGAGGACGACTCTGGCGACATACCACCCTGACGCAGAATCCAATTCCGCAACAGGTTCTTACGTCGCGCCATACTCAAGCCTGAAAACACTTTCAAACACAAGCTCTCTCCTAAACGCTCTCGCTTTAGGTCGCATGTATTCAGGTCAGCAAGTGCCAACTCTTCCAACAGCTCGACGGATTCCCTGAGGTTATCTACCGCCTGAGAAACCCGCTGCCTTACCGGCCAGCGCTCCCCAAGCGGAGCCATAATACGATGGCGTAAGAAATTGCGATCCAGGCCTTCATCACTGTTGCTTTCATCATCAATCCAACTGAGCTTGTGCTCCCGAGCCCAAGCCTCCAGTTCAGCCCGACCAACCTTAAGCAGAGGTCTAAGCAGGGATTTGCCACTCCCCACCGAGCGCCACTCAGCCATACCGGCAAGCCCGAGCACTCCAGCACCGCGCAGTAGGCGCAGGAAGAAAGTCTCAGCCTGATCATCACCATGATGACCGAGCAAAATTTGATCACCAGGGGACATAACTTCCTCAAATGCACGATAACGGGCCCGGCGTGCGCCCTGCTCAAGCCCACCATCCCTCTTATCTACTGCCACGCGAAGCGCTGTAAAAGGGATATTTAGCCCGTTGGAAAATGTCCGGCAATGGTCCTGCCAGCGGTCTGCGTTTTCGCTCAGACCATGGTGTACATACACAGCCTGTACTGGAATTTCACATTTATGCAATACGTGAAGAAGCACTGTAGAATCGAGACCACCAGAAAACCCAACCCAATGACGCCCCGGTGCTGGGTAGCACTGCAGCGAAGCTTGTATAAGCCCCGGTAACCGTTTTTGGGAAGTTGAAATTGTCACTGACTGGCAAGCCTGGAAGTAAAACCCACAACAGTATACCTACCCGGATGGAAAGTGAGGACCCACCATAACCCCTAGGCCGCTAACTCACCTCCCTCAGCACACCTTCTGCTTCCTATAGAATCTTGCTCTCACCACACTCCAACCCCTCAGGCGATAAATTCAAATAGCGGCATTAGATTTTCTTCCTCAACAAGACAGTTAATCAAAGGTCCTTATTATTTGTCGCATCCTTTTTACTTCTCCACGCACAAAATTCACCAATGAGCCAGACCCAGCCTCAACCGATATATTGTGCGGCAGCTCCATTATCAACCAATGGGTTCGCCAATCGAGACGTTCGCCTGCCTTAAGCATTTGGGTGGCACTTTGTATTTCCAGCTCCAGGTATGGCTTCGCCCCACTGAGATACAGCTCGATATCCCCTTCCCCCGGGGCCATTTGGCTAATTGATATCGCCGGATATAGTTTTACGTACAAGAGTCCGCTATTAATGTAAGCGAGCCAACCCTCAGAACCATTTGCAATTACCTTCCCTTCAACCAAAGGCTTAGCACTGTCCAAAGGAAGCCAAAGAACATCGTTGTGTAACTCGTAATCCACCCGGCCTCGTACAGTTTTTACACTCTGTGTATTTACTGGGGCAAAGGCGTGACCATTGGATGGTACTCGGGTTATTTCCCAGGCCGCCAGCACTTCAAAATCTTTGGTAACTTCAAGCTGATAATCCAGTTGAAGCATATTGGGAGCAACCAAACTAAAGTGTTTTTTTATGCTGGCACCGTCCCCCATTGGGCCAGCCAGAGATAATTCCTGGTCGCTTTGCTTTAAAATTTGATATGGCTTTGAGTCATGAGCCGCTATCGGAGGCCAACCCCATAAACTCTGTGGGCTGATCCAAAAAGTGGAACCAAAGTTAGTTGGATGTGTATCACGGCCACTCAATAGCTCAATGCCTTTATAGCGTAAAGCCGTCACTCTTCCACCAACCCCTGTCTCAACTGCAATAGACATGGGCCCCCTCTGTAACCAGACCTCAGTTTCTTTCGCATAAACCACAGGCATGACTAAAAGTTGTATCAACGAAAAAAGCAGGAAACCCCTTAACCTTCGCATTTTACCACCGCGGAAGCTGCGGCCTCGGGTACCAGTTTGATATTGGCCAGCGCCAGCGTCAATGGTCCCTCGCTCTCCAGGCGCAAGGCACTGGAGATATTTGTAAAGTCTGCCCCCTGTTGGGCAAAACACTGTAAGTCAATCGAGAAGTGCTCCCAACTTCCCACCGGTAAAGACTGCAGAGAAGATTGCAATGGAACCCGTGCAATACACTCTTCACCACAGTCCATCACAGCGGTAAGAGGACTGATAACTGGCTGATCAATACGAACATCCAGGGTCAATGCCGCATCCTCCTTAAGATAGCGACTGAGATCCTGATCACTATCCGCCGATAGCTGGATACCACCAGGGCGCAGGCCCCTCCACTGTATCAGACGCGCATCTTCCTGGGACTCCATATCAATCGAAGACACTAAGATATTCTCATCAGCGCCACTACTGACACGATTACTACTTACACTTATGAGCGGTGACTCCCCGTCTCTAATATATAAACTCCAGGGAGAGCGCGGCCTTGATACCATCAACCAGGCGTCTTCCAGCTTTCCTTTTGCATAGGTTTCGCTTACTTCTGTCAACTTGAGGTTTACTGGTGAACTATCATGACTGCCCATGCCATATCCCAGGGGGAAAAGTGGTTTATAGTCATCATGATAGGGATTGAGTACTGTCTGATGGGTATACATAGGCCAGCTGAAAGGCAATTTACCGGTGAATTCATAGCGCACTTGTCCTAGATCACTCCGAAACAAGACATCAGCAATGCCTGCCCCCTCAGAACCTGGCAGCCAAGCTGCAACAAAAGCATTAGATGCATTCATTTCTTTATTAATCCATAGTGGTCGCCCTGACAGGAAAATACTAACTACCGGAATTCCTTGCTCCCTTAATTGATTCAAAAGAGCCAAGTCCCTTTTATCACCCATCTGGTATTCAATATTAGCGAGATCCCCATGCCATTCGGCATAAGGTTCCTCACCATAGACCGCGATAGCAACCTGTGGTCTTTTAGCATTGAGAAAAGTATTAATAGAAAATGAGCCATCTTCACTCAGGACTGCCTGACCACCTGCAGCTTCTACTACCTGCGAAATTCCCTCAAAAATCGAAGTGGCTCCAGGAAAATCCCTTCGACTATTCCCAGTACCTTGCCAGGAAATTGTCCAGCCACCGGTCTGCTTCGACAAATTGTCGGCCGCATCACCGACAACAAGGACATTCTGGTCTGACCTCAAAGGTAATATTTGTTCTTCATTTTTTAGCAATACCAGAGACTTACGCACTGCTTCCCGAGCAATAGCACGATGTTCAGTGTTACCCAAGACACCAGATTTTCCCGCCAATGAACGTTGACGTTCAAAGAGACCCGCCCGAATTTTTACACGGAGGATACGCCTAACCGCATCATCCAGTCGCTGTGTGTCGATCTCACCGCTTCTAACCTGCGCCAGCGTATTTTTATACAAGGCCTTCCAGTCCGATGGGACCATAAACATGTCCAGGCCGGCATTAATTGCCGCAGCACAACTATCCACACTGCAACCTGGAACAAAGCGATGTCCGTTCCAGTCACCAACAACAAAGCCATCAAAACCCAGACGCTCTTTCAATACATTAGTAAGTAAATATTTATGACCATGTAGGCGAATTCCATTCCAGCTATTAAAGGAAGCCATTACCGTTTGTACACCTGCAGGTAGTGCAGTCAGATAACCTGCTGCATGGACCTCTGCGAGCTCCAATTCTGGTACGGTGTTATTCCCTCGATCAATACCCCGAACTGTGCCTCCATCTCCGACAAAGTGCTTGGCTGTGCCAACGAGATGCTCGCCCTTTAAAAAGTCCACAGAATTTTTTATACCCTGCAGACCTTCAACCATTGCTTCGGCATACTCGGCGACAATAGCAGGATCTTCAGAATAACTTTCATAAGTCCGCCCCCAGCGATCATCACGAACTACTGCAATTGTTGGTGCAAAAGTCCAATCTACGCCAGTTACAGATACTTCACGGGCAGTAGCCTTACCAATGCGAAATATTAGATCCTTATCACGAGCTGCACCAAGACCGATATTATGGGGGAACAGGGTAGCCCCGACGATATTGTTATGGCCATGTACCGCATCCGACCCCCAAATAATAGGAATAGCCACGCCGCCATCAGAGGTGTCCATAGATGCAGAATAAAAGGCTTCCGACAATGCCAACCAACCCTTAGGTGAAGCGAATTTATCATTATTCGGATAGGTACCTCCCCCATTCAGTACAGATCCAAGATGATAGGTTTTAACATCATCGGGGGTGACATATTTGATCTCCGCCTGGATCATCTGCCCAACCTTCTCTTCATCAGACATTTGAACAATAAGGTGGCTAATTTTATTCTCCAGAGCAACATCCAGCGGCAAAGCGGGACTAAGTTTCGGCCAATTCTCAATATTTGTGACAG
This sequence comes from Microbulbifer sp. GL-2, assembly GCF_007183175.1. Classification (NCBI taxonomy): domain Bacteria; kingdom Pseudomonadati; phylum Pseudomonadota; class Gammaproteobacteria; order Cellvibrionales; family Microbulbiferaceae; genus Microbulbifer; species Microbulbifer sp. GL-2. Next base: position 3,065,173 of record NZ_AP019807.1, on the reverse strand, counting down.
ACACACCGTCTACGCCAATATCTTTATTTTCACAGGCGGAAAAAATAAGACAAGCAAGTAGAGCCCCCCAAACACTTACGCTGCTTAAATTCATTTCTAAAATCCTCAACCAGAGCATAAATAAAGCCAACAAATCACAATAGACTGCAATACTTTTTATCTCAAAAAAGAGTTTTTACTCATATTTTTACAAAGTTCAAAAACTGAAAGAGATCTAGCAAATAAATAGACCGGTAACCAGAAGGGGAATATGGCCTCCTGCTAGAGACCACATTCATTGAATATAGCTCGGGCTCACCCTGAGGTGAGCATGCAGTAATAGTGAAAGTACATTTTTATTGTGCGGTCAATCGAATCCAATTTAGATTCCACCCACCTTGGGGAACTCCAATCCCAAAATTCTGCACCCCTGCGTCTAGATATGCCGTCACACTGATCGTAGTCCAATTCTGCCAACCATTAGTGTCAGGAACCTTTAAAGTGCCATAAACGGGATGTCCCCCTGCGCGCTCAAAACTCAGGGAGCCACCATCCATTGCGGCCACACGAAATTCTATTTTATAATTCCCACTTGCTGGGATATCGATATCATGATAAGCGAGCCAATCTCCAGCATCAATATAACCAACATTAAGCCCCCCTCCAGTGTCATTAGTAGATTCCGTTTGTACGCCACTCATGTAAGTGTAATTTTCCGCTTCCAGAAATATCTGATCAGCGCTGGTGGGGACAGTTTGATAGGTTGTGACTATTGGATAGTGGTCTGAGGCAACCTTAGTTCGACCATCAACAACAACTCGGGAATTAACAACAGACCAACCTAAAGTATTGCTACGGGTAATAAAATCAATCGCCTCACTAATACCTGGGTAAGTACTCTGTTCTTTGGGACTATCCACATTCCACCCAAGCGACTTCTCCCAATATTCCATTGATTCAGGGTTTACGATGCTAAATCCTGCATTGAAGTCACCACTTACAATAGCAGGAATAGAACCGTCTAGCTCATGTTGAATAATGCTCATACTTTCTTCCTGGATGGTGAGCCCAGGTACAGTAGGTGACGGATTATTTATGTGGGTCAGGTGGGTCGTACCGAACTGGAAAAGAGTGCCTTCCTTCTCTAAAGTGGAAATACCAATGGAGCGGGCACCATCACCGTAGGGATCTGGAAGGGTAACAACGCGGTATTTTTTTTGAGAGACACTTTTTGCATTATATAAAATTGCATTCCCATATTCACCACCCCCAAAGCTAATTGCTGGCGCTGGAAGGGCCACCCATACACTCCCTTCGGATAAGCGTTCAAGCATTGAAGCAATACTCTCGGCCTGATCAATATAATCACTTCGGCTATTAGCAAAATCCACTTCCTGTAGTGCGATAACGTCGACACTCATACTGTCAATAACTTCCGCAATCCTCTGGAGAGAGGTAACCCTGTCAGTACCCTCTCCATGGTGAATGTTATAGCTACCTACAGTCAGTGATCCGGCGCAAACCAAACTAGAGCCGACCGCAAAAATAGCCACACAGGTAAAGCATCCTATGACCTTTATTAAATTCATAACTAACACCCCAGATTAAACAAACTTACAATTCCTTTGAGACCTAAAAATCAACCACTGAAAATAAATTTTCAACAAGTCAACCAAAAGAATATTCATGGAAAATTATTACAACACCTTTAAAAAGAAATTATTTTCTACTTACACTCACCAAAATCGTTTCAGTTCACATTCTTGTATTTTATTCCAACCATGAGTAAGTCTATTGCTGTTGTGCGGTCAATCGAATCCAATTAAGATTCCACCCACCCTCGGGAACACCAATTCCAAAATTCTGTACCCCCGCATCCAGATATACTGTCATACTGACCGTAGTCCAATTCTGCCAACCATTGGTATCAGGAACTTCTGCAGTGACATAAACGGGGCTTCCTCCAGCGCGCTCAAAGCTCAAGGAACCATCGCCCAAAGCCGCTACGCGAAATTCGATTTTATAGTTACCGCTCGTCGGGACGTTGATATCGTGGTAGGCGAGCCAATCCCCAGCATCGATATAACCGACATTAAGCCCACCTCCAATATCATTGGTAGCTTCCGTTTGTACGCCACTCATGTAGGTGTAGCTTTCTGCTTCAATAAATATCTCAATATCATCGGGTGGGTTCGGGTTTCCATCATCACTTTGAATATTCAGCCAATTAATATTCCAACCCGAACTCTGTGCAGAGATTGCTATTTCCTGCTCTCCTGCATCCAACGGTACAGTATGCTGAATTGTGGTCCAGTTTTGCCAGTCGCCAGTATTGGGGATATCAAGCTGACCGTATACTGGAGAACCACCCCGCTTTTCCAATTGCAATACACCACCTGTACCCTGTGAGGCCACCCGGTAAGAAATCACATACTGACCACTCCTGCTCACATTGACCTTGTAGCTCATCCAGTCGCCACTATCGATATAGCCAACGTTGCTGCCACCACCAGCGTCCGCTGTACTCTCGACCTGTACTCCGAACATATCGCAGAAATTCTCAGCTTCAATTTTTGCCGGTAAATTAATAGTGTTGCAATTAGGGGGATTCGGAGTATTCCCCTCCCAGGAGCGGATAATATCCCGCACTTTGTTTCCGGATTCAGTCAAATTGGAGATAGGCCAACCACCATTAGCACTTGCTCCCGGTACCAGTGCAGAGGCCCCTTCAACTTTGTCGTTAATTGACCAATTCGCATGACTGATATTATTCGTTTTGAGAAAGCTCATCCATCTATCTGTTTCCCCATAATTTACCCCACCATCGCCATCTGCATTCACGGTTCCCCATTCAGTCGCGAAAAGTGCAATACCATTATTTAGCGCTGTTTGCGCCTTATCCCGCAAATATTGACCATGTGTGCCAGCATAAAAATGTAATGTATAGGCGATATTGGCATAACCTTGGATGGGATCATAAGAAGCTTGGTCAACATCCTGTGACCAGGTAGGTGTACCCACAATAATTAAATTGTCGGGGTCAATGGAGCGAATAGCGCCGATTATCGACTCAGCATAAGGCTTGATATCATGACTCCAGGAAACTTGTTTGGGCTCATTGTATATTTCATAGATAACATTATTTGTATGGCCATAATCAGAGGCCATCCGCTTAAAGAACTGAATCGCCTGATTCCAGTCATGGGTATGAGCATAGTGAGAATGCCAGTCAATGATTACATACATGTCGTTGGCAATAGCTGAATCGACAATAGTACGTACCTTAGCTTCATTTCCAGCTGAGTCCTCAAAATATCCACCATCATCCTCAACGCCCATGGCTGCACGTACCAGAGTTGAATTCCAATCTGACTTTAGCCAACTCACAGTATTCCCATTGTAGTATTTTTCACCACCCCAATTATTATTACTCCAGAAATAACTGTTTCCCGCAAGGCTTCCAGTCTTCCCGCCAATCAAGACTTGATTTCCATTTACACTGAGCGGCTCTACGGCTAAAACACCTACTGAAATAAAAACCGATCCAGCAAATACCAAAACTGACAGTACACTTCTCGATTGACGGACTAAATTGAATAAACTTTTGACTCTCATCGTTAATTTATCCTTTAACTTTTTATTTTTTTATTACCGTATTCGACGAAACATCGATAGCTTTGCTCAATGAATAAATCTACGACCTGAAGATAACCTCAGCCACTATTGCAACTACTTCCATGAGAGTGCTACATCGTACAAACATACTTCAACGGGCAATAAAAAGGGGCAATAGCAATAAGATGACAGGGGATATATTCGAGATAATATGACCTCTAGATTCCCACAATAACCGACAGACTTGACAATAGCGAAGGAGGCCAGCTGACTATAGGCTGGTTAGCTTTCATATAAACAAACCAGAAACCATATGGGAGCCCGCAGCAACCAGATGCCCCTGAAAGAACGACACCAGGTCAAGTACTTCAATAATGGAACAGTTTTCAACCCTAGCTTTCACACGATAGCTCAATCGCCCTAACAAGATCATCTCCCGCGAGCTAAACCGATACTTTCCCTACAGTGCCGGGAGCGCCCACCAACTGATGCTACTGCGGCGACACCGAGTTCGGAAGTACATCAAGCTCGATTTCGCCATTAAAATACAAATCGATTACCAGTTGAAAACTTAAGTCCTGAATAAATTTACGATCGCGCACAAGATTGTTTGGCTTATTGGTTGCACCATTAAGCTCGACGAATGCGGTCAGCACCATATAATCATTGATTATGTTATCACAGCGACTTTTTAATCCCTTACTGCTTGCACGTTCCGATCAGTAAGGGATACGATTATAGCCAATTTCAATTTGTCAGAGGTGTATACAGAGCTTTCAACTTACTGATATACCCGCACGTAATCCACATACAAGCGCTGTGGAAAAGTGGATGTATTGTCTGGACTTCCAGGCCAGTTACCTCCCACAGCTACGTTGAGCAATAACCAGAATGGCTGGTCGTAAACCCATTGACCATGCTCTTCAATGTCCGCACGAGTAGCAGTTTTGAAGTGGTTATTATCCACAAACCAGCGAACTTCGTTTGAACTCCATTCAATTGCATAGGTATGGTAGTTAGCATCGGCACTTTCACCCAGATCGTAAGTGCCAAAGATCGGTGTAGCACCAGCGTAGCCGGGGCCGTGCATGGCAGCGTGAGTTAGTGTGGGCTCAAAACCGACATGCTCCATAATGTCAATTTCTCCGCTCAGAGGCCAACCCACGCTGTCGAAGTTATTTCCCAATGCCCAAAAAGCAGGCCATATCCCCTGGGTTTGTGGGAGCTTCATACGTGCTTCAATTCGGCCGTATTGGAATGATTTTTTATTCCTGGATATCAATCGTGTGGAAGTAAAAGTACAATGACCGTACCAGCATTCGTAATCGTTGGGATTCTCTCGCCTGGCTTCAAGCACCAACACGTTACTATCCACAGTGCTATCATATTGAATCGTCGCATTCTGTCCGTCAGTGTAATACTGTAGCTCGCTGTTACCCCAGCCAGCACCACCAATTTCGAAACTCCAACTGCTGTTGTCGATACTATTGAACTCGTCGGCCCAAACAAGATTCTCGGGGTCTGCAGCAATTATTTCGATCCAATTGAAATTCCAGCCACCGGACACTGCGTAAACACCCAAACTATAAGTGCCTGCCTCTATTTTGGCGGTAAATTCGACATTCTGCCATTTCTGCCAGTCACCGGTATTGGGGATGACGGCATTACCCAATACAGTTGCACCACCGTTTAAATCGACAGATGCTGTGGCACCTGAAGGACTGGATACCCGCATACGAACCGTATAGTTTCCTGTACTGGGTATTTGTAAATTTTGGTAGGCAAGCCACTCTCCCTGATCAATCCAGCCAACATTGAAGCCGTCGACACGATCTTTAGTAGCTTCTATATCTACGTCATCGTTTTTATAGGCACCCCCGCTGTTACCCGGTGTCCGATCATAAAACCAAGTGTAATCCTCTGCTTGGAAAGTAACGGCTTGAGCATGAACGACTAATATACACAAACAGAAGATTACCAACTCTAACATAATCATGCTTTTATTTTTCATGAGCATTTCCGCTATTTGTTATATATAATTTAGCTATATTCCATTTATACCCAACTGCTGAACAACGAAACTATCGATAAAAGATCTTTAAAGTTCATTCCTGATTCATGCGAAGATACAGGACTACCACTCCGAGGGGACTTTAAGCATAACCGCCTTTCTCCGCACTTTAATTCACTCTCATCAAATCATGGAGATAGATTAAGCACTGACACTACAGGCAATTAAAATGTTTATTAGATAAAGAGACCCAATCCCAAGGCAGGACGGACAACTGGTATTATTTTCCGCCCTGCGAAACATAGGCACTGGCAAACAATTTAATGATTTACTAGGGAACCCCTAAATAATTCCGTGTAAATTTGTATTAATTCGGCAGAAATAGAGGATTCCCTCTATGAGATTGAGGCTATGCGCCATTTTACTGGCCTGACACTTACTAAGCCTATTCCTGATGAGACTACTATCCTTAACTGTCGCCACCTACTTGAAGTACACCAGCTGGCTCGCCAGCTCTATGAAGAGATAAATAGTCACCTCAAAGAACCCGGCATGCAGCTGAAAGAAGGCAGCATCGTGGATGTAACGATTATCAATGCAGCCAGCTCCAAGAAAAATCGTAAAAAGGCCCGTGATCCAGAGATGTATCAGACCAAGAAAGGCGGGTACCCCTTTCGCTACATCAAGCGTGTATTTGGTTATGACAAGGTCCGCTATCAAGGACAGGTAAAAAATACTGAGCGGCTGTGCTTGCTCGCAGGCTTCATTAACTTACTAATAGTGAAAAAATACTTGGCTGCCTAGGGGGGTGCGCCTGAAATTCGCCTATTGAGGACTTCAGGTGAAAAATCAGGGAACTATTACGCGAAAATTAAGCGTCTGCGAGTAAAAAAGTGAATTTTTTAAGCGGCTCAGCTTAACTCTAGAAAAATGCTTGGTTGATCAGAGGTTCCTTAACTTTGTTATTCCTGCGCCCCCCTTACCGGCTGCGAGCTGGTCCGTGAATCGTAACGATCACCACCGGTAAAGCCCCTGCTCGGTGCAAGAAAGCAACCCACCAGCACTCCTCGTTTTCTCCCCTCGATCCGGGTTGATCAGTCCGCACCTCCCCTGGGACAAGACGCAATGCCTTGCCTCAGTCATATGCTCGTAAAGTTCCGTTTTGTTTGTGATACGAGCCACATATCACCCACAATGGCGGAACTTTCATTTCAATTCTTTTTACCTCGTAGCAATTCGTCCCTTTCTGCATTGCGATTCCCCATAAGCACTGATATTTTGACAGCGGTGTCATTTTGGCGATCGCAACACCTAACTGCCGATGGCCAACAATAAAAATAACTTGCTCAAGGTAAACCCTATGCAAACGCCTAAATTCCTGACCCGGTCGCAAACTCCATTGATATTTGCTTTAGCCAGTTCGACCGCACTCGCAGTCCCAGGTGCACCCACCATCAACAATATGGAAACCAGCTTTGCCATTATTGAAGTTGATGGGGCGGCTACCGCCTACGAGCAGCTGGTTAACATCAAAGACCATGCCGAAGTACCGGTGGCCTGGTCCAAGTTTTCCGGCGACGACGCCGACACTGCACAGTATCTGCTCGATGGACAAGTTGTACTCGAGCAGCCGGTAAATGGTGCCGGTAACCAGAGCGGAACTGCCACATTGCAGATCAGTGAAGGAGGCCAATACGAACTGCAGGTCGCCCTATGTAACTCCTCCGGTTGCAGCAGTTCAGAAATAACTGACATCGTCGTAGCTGATACTGACGGAAGCCACTTGGGCCCAATCGTGCTCAATGATGGAGAAAACAACCAGCCTTACACTAACAACAGCGGATCTGTTGTGGGTGCTTACTTTGTGGAGTGGGGTGTATATGGTCGTAAGTTTCCTGTTGACAAGATCCCGGCCTATAACCTCACCCATATCTTATACGGTTTTATTCCTATTTGCGGCGGCGACGGCATCAACGACAGTCTCAAGGAAATTGAAGGCAGCTTCCAAGCTCTACAACGTTCTTGCTCTGGGCGGGAAGATTTCAAAGTTTCGATCCACGATCCGTTTGCGGCACTGCAGAAATCACAGGCAGGGCACAGTTGGTCCGATCCCTACAAGGGTAACTTCGGCCAGTTAATGGCGTTGAAGCAGGCCTACCCAGATATAAAGATACTACCGTCGATCGGCGGATGGACCCTATCCGATCCGTTCTACTTCTTTGATGATCCTGACCTTCGTACCCGCTTTGTGGATTCAGTAGAGGAGTTTTTGCGTACCTGGAAATTCTTTGACGGTGTGGATATCGATTGGGAGTACCCTGGTGGCCAGGGTGCGAATCCCAACCTTGGCGATCCCACTACCGATGGTGAGACTTACCGCTTACTGATGAAGGAACTGCGCGCAATGCTGGACCAGCTCGAGCAGGAAAGCGGCCGTGAATACGAGCTCACTTCTGCTATTGGTGCTGGAGCTGACAAGATCGAAGATGTCGATTACTCGAACGTCGAACAGTACATGGATTATCTGTTTTTGATGACCTATGACTTCTACGGAGCCTGGAGTAACGAGACCCTTGGCCACCAGACGGCGATTTATGCTCCGAGCTGGAACCCGACAGATGACTACAATGCCCATTCCGGTGTACAGGCATTGATTGGCGCTGGTGTACCACCGTCTAAGCTGGTGCTGGGTACTGCGATGTATGGTCGCGGTTGGACCGGGGTTACCGGTTGGACCGGTGCTGATCACCTGACTGGAACAGCGACCGGAGCGACTCCTGGCACCTGGGAAGCCGGCATTGTGGACTACCGTGATATTGCCGGGAAGATTGCCAGCGGTCAGTGGCAGGAGCACTACGACAGTACTGCTCAGGGCGCCTATATCTTCAAGGCGGATACCGGTGACCTGATTACCTATGACAATGTCACCTCCGTCATGCAAAAAGGTACTTACGCACGAAGCAATGGTCTCGCAGGTTTGTTTGCTTGGGAAATTGATGCAGACAACGGTGACATTCTCAATGCCATGCACGAGAGCTTAGGCCACGGTGATGGCATGGCCAATCGAGCACCGTCAGCCAATGCGGGAGTTGATCAGTCAGTGGTGAGCGGCGCTTCAGTGACTTTGAAAGGTAGTGCTTCCAGTGATCCAGATGGTGATGTTTTGACCTACTCCTGGACTCAAATCGGTACCCCCACAGTACCGCTACAGGGTACGGATAGTGCTACTCCAGAGTTTATCGCTCCGCAGGTTACTATGGAGACGCAGTTGGAATTTGAACTCACTGTGAGCGATGGTGAGTTATCGAATACCGATAATGTCTTAGTGACTCTGTTACCAGAGGGAAATAATGCACCCCCCGTCGTTTCTGTCCCAGCCAATGTCTCTGTTGCTGAGGGTGAGAGCGTCAGTGTTTCTGCCGATGCTAGTGACCCCGATGGTGATACGCTTACTTACAGCTGGGTTGCACCGGGCCTTTCTGTAGCCAATGGCGATAGTGCCAGTGCTACCTTCACAGCACCCCGGGTCCAAGCGAATACTGCTTTCACCGCGACAGTAACCGTCAGCGATGGCTTCACCAGTGTCTCTGCCGAAGTACAAGTGAATGTGACCAATACCGGGGATAGCTGCAGCCAGTCCGACCCCAACGCAGATAATTACCCTGCCTGGCATATGGGGGGCACTTACCTGGGCGGTGACCAGGTAAGCCATCAGAATCTCGTTTGGCAGGCCAAGTACTGGACCCAGATGGAGCCGGGGATAACCGCAGCTGCCTGGACACTGATCAGTGAAGTCGAAATACCATGGAATGCAACGACCAGTTACAACGGTGGGGACGAAGTAAATCACGACGGTACCCGTTACCGCGCCAAGTGGTGGACCCAGGGTGACGAGCCTGGTACTTCCATAGTTTGGGAGCAGATTGGTCCCGCAACCTGCAATTGATCACTCTCACAGGGTGGTAACCCGATGTGCCTGGGGTGCTGAGGCGCCCCTGACTCAGGGCCTTACTGATACTCCTTGTAGCTGGAGAACCCGAAAAAGGTTGCTTAAAAGCCTTGATGGCATTCAGGAAATTGATAGGTTATTAGTAAAAATTGAGAAGGATGGTTGTTGCCTCTAGGGTCGGCTTCCCAAGGTTACTTTGACAAAATTAATTATTGATTCAATTTAGTAAAGTGCATCTTCCATGGTTGAACCGCTGAAGTCATAAAATTCCTAATTTGAAACTGGCCATATCATGACGTAACCAGATGCTCCGAACTCCACAGGGGGACACAAGTACACCGCATTTACGCAGTTCACTTGAGACTCGAATCTGTCCATGGTCAGGTTGTTGAAGGGCATAAGTCAACACGGTATTTTTAATTGGGTGCCCGTCGACTCTTCTCAACAAGGGCATCCACGCCACCACTCGAAACTGCTTCCTTGTACCGATAGAAAGCGCCTCTCAATACACCAAGTATCTTGCAGGCTTTATAGATATTGGCAAATTCTTCTTCCAGATTTAACAATCTGGTTTCGGGTTTGAGAATGTGATCATTAGTACGGATCAGGGATTTATCCTTAGCTTTGTTTTTAGGTTAAGGCACCTTCATCAAATGCGGCAAAACCCCTCTTCTTTAAGGGGATATAAAAGTTTTGATATAAACCAACTCAGGTAAGCAACAATATTTCCTTCAATATCTTTGAAAGGAATCAAGATTAGATTGAACCAACTTGACCCCCTCAAATTTCTCGCCATTAACTTTCACACTGAACTGTTGCCGTTTTGGCCGCTTCTGGAATCAATTTCACATTGGCCACCGCAATTTCCATAGCGCCTTCACTTTCCAAGCGGAAAACGCTGAAAATTTTACCAAAATCAGCGCCCGCATTGGCAAAACACTGCAGGTCCACAGAGATATGAGTCCAATCATTCAGCTGCATGGTTTTCAAGGTCGATTGCAGAGGCACTTTAGCGATACAATTTTCACCACAAGTCATCGCCGCGATAATTGGCTTTTTTACCTCCTGATCAACACGGATATTTAAGCTAAGTGCAGACCTCTCCTCCAAATAGGCATTAAGGTTTTGCATATATTCGACCGATAATTCTACCGCACCCGGACGCAACCCTTTCCATTTGATTAGCCTTGCATCACCCTGATTAGACATATCAATCGAAGCCACAACAATATTGTCATCATCGCCACTCGTCGCGTAGTTACCATGAACAGGAACAAGCTTTGAATTATCTTCAGAGATATTTAAAACCCAAGGAGCACGTGGACGGGAAACCATTAACCATGCGTCTTCCATAGCAGCACCAGCATAGTTCGAACTGGACTCCGGTAGCTCATTGCCGACCAGAGACTCCTCTGCATTCCCCAAGCCATAACCATACTTGAACAGAGGGTCGTAATTCTCATGATAGGCGTTTAGTATTGTCTGATTGGAGTACATTGGCCAGCTGAAAGGTAACTTACCGGTGAATGGATAATGCACTTCACCAGTAGCATTTCTGAATAGCACATCCGCAACACCACTCCCTTCCGAACCAGGCAACCATGCTGCAACAAACGCATCGGAGGCATTCAGCTCCTTGTTCACCCATAGCGGACGACCAGAGAGGAAAATACTGACAACTGGCAGACCTTGCTCACGCAATTGTTGCAGTAACGCCAAATCTTTTTTGTTGTAGCGCTGGTATTCAATATTGGTGATATCTCCGTGCCACTCAGCGTAGGGTTCTTCTCCATAGACAACAATTGCTACCTCAGGTGCCTTGCCATTTGCAAAGGTGTCATCTCCGAAAGATCCATCCACACTCAGGACAGCTTCGCCACCAGCAGTTTTTACTGCTGAATCAATCCCTTCAAAAATAGAAGTTGCACCGGGAAAATCAGCTCGAGTATTTCCTGTACCCTGCCAAGAAATTGTCCAGCCGCCACTCTGCTTAGAAAGGTTGTCAGCACCATCACCCACCACTAGAACATTTTGCCCGGCAGACAGCGGTAACAGCTGCTGATTATTTTTCAGTAACACCAGAGATTTACGCACCGCTTCACGAGCAATCGCACGATGCTCATCATTGCCGATAATGCCATCCTTACCTGCCAGTGGTATGTTGCGCTCAAATAAACCTGCACGAAGTTTGACTCTCAGGATACGACGTACAGCATCCTCCAGGCGCTCAGGGCGAATTTCACCGCTCCTGGCTTGGGCAAGGGTACTCTCGTAGAGAGCTTTCCAATCCGCCGGCACCATGAACATGTCCAGCCCTGCATTAATGGCTGCAGCGCAACTCTCCAGGGTACAACCGGGGACGAAACTGTGACCACTCCAGTCTCCCACAACAAAACCATCAAAACCTAAACGCTCTTTAAGGACATTCGTCAGTAGATATCTGTGGCCATGCAGCTTCTCACCGTTCCAACTGTTGAATGAAGCCATCACAGTTTGAACACCAGCGGGCAACGCGGTCAAATAGCCAGCGGCATGTACTTCAGCCAGCTCTTTCTCAGGTACAGCATTGTCACCGCGGTCAATGCCGCGGGTAGTACCACCATCACCGACAAAGTGCTTGGCGGTGGCCACCAGATTCTCGCCGCGCAGAAAATCTGCGTCAGTTTTGGCCCCTTGTAGCCCCCTGACCATGGCTTCCGCATATTCGGCAACTATAGCGGGATCTTCAGAATAACTTTCGTAGGTACGCCCCCAACGATCATCGCGTGCTACGGCCACCGTGGGGGCAAATGTCCAATCAATTCCTGTTACTGCAACTTCACGGGCAGTTGCACGACCAATGCGTTCGATCAGATTGGGATCCCTGGCAGCACCCAAACCGATATTATGAGGGAACAGTGTTGCACCAATTACATTATTGTGACCGTGAACGGCATCGGAACCCCAAATCAGAGGAATAGCGACACCACCATCGGAGGTGTCCATGGATGCTTCAAAGAAGGCACCGGAGAGTGCTAGCCAATCCTGGGGAGTAGCAAACTTATTATTATTCGGGAAGGTACCACCACCATTGAGTACAGATCCCAGGTGATATTTTTTCACATCTTCAGGAGTTACATGGCGAATTTCCGCCTGTATCATCTGACCTACTTTTTCCTCCAACGACATACGGGACATGATCTCCGTAATACGTGCTTCCAGTTTTTCATCTCGAGCCAATGCTGGTTCAAGAACTGGCCAATTTTCCAGGCTGCCACCAGCGTTCACCTGGGGCCCATCCTTTCTTGTGTGAACCCCAGCACTCTGCTGCTGACAACCGGTAACCACCAAAATAATGAGTGCTAAACCCAATGATAATCGTTTTTTAAAATTCACAGACAACTCCCATAATTTCCCTAAGCTCGTGAATCAGCCACACTTTATCCGAACGCACTGGATCATAGGCAGACCTAAACTGTATTCTGATAAATGCATTAAAAATATGGCTGTTTTTATTATCCTAAAAATCGACCACGTTTTAATAATCTTGGAGTAAAGCGGCAATTATCAGGTGCGCACAATAAAAGGGCTGACTCAGCCAAGGTGCAATACTTACCATGTGGGGCCAATAGAAATCCGATGGACAGGTTCAAAAGGCAGATAAGATGGAAGCAGGTATTAGATTACTCCTGCGCAGCACCGCGCAAAGTCGGTGAAAACGCACCGTAATAAACAATGTAGCAGTAGCACAACATAGGCACCAAAAATGAAAACTGGATGCCAGCATTATCGGCAAGCACACCTTGTAAAAGTGGAATAATCGCCCCTCCGACTATGGCCATGCACAACACACCACTACCTTGACTCGTATGGCTGCCAAGACCACGAAGGGCAAGGCTGAAAATAGTAGGGAACATAATAGAGTTGCACAAGCCTACGGCAACAATCGCCCAAACAGCAAACAACCCAGATGAAAAAATTGACGATGAAATAAGAGCAACTGCCCCCAGGCCACAAACAGCCAGCACCTTACCAGCAGATACATAACGTAGTAGCAAAGCGCCGGCAAAGCGACCAATCATGGCTCCACCCCAATAGTAAGAAACAAAGTGAGCCGCCTCTAGAGGGGGCATATTCGCTACCGAGGGTTCCCCAAAAAAACTGACCAGGAAACTGCCTATTGCCACTTCGGCACCAACATAAGCAAAAATTCCCACCGCACCTAAAGTCAATCTTGGAAAGCGCCAGATAGAAAAAACATCACTTTTAGCGAATCCACTCCCTGGAGTCAGCTGATGGCTTGATATAACAGGAAGACGTATCCAAGAGAAGAAGGCCACCATCAGCAACAGAATAACTGCCAGCCAGAAATAAGGCCTGTCTACCAGAAGTGCTTCCCGTGACCGAAAGTCAGAAATATTAGTGATCACCTCCGGGCCGGAACTTACCGATATTGCGGTAAAGAACACCGCTCCTCCAATTACCGGTGCCAATGTGGTTCCCAGGGAGTTGAAAGCCTGCGTCATATTCAGGCGACTGGGTGCCGTACGGCTACTGCCAAGAGCAATAACATAGGGGTTTGCAGATACCTGTAATACAGTTATACCCGAGGCCAGAACAAATAAACCAAGTAAGAATACTTCATAGATTTGGAGGCGTGCGGCAGGGATAAATACCAAGCAGCCAGCACAGGCCACCAGTAACCCAAGCACCATCCCTAACTGGTAACCAACTCTACGCAATAAAAAACCAGCAGGAACTGACAGCAAGAAATATGCCATGAAGAAATAAAACTGCACCAAAACAGCTCGTGTATAACTCAGCTCAAATACATTTTTAAGATGCGGCACCAATACATCATTAAGGCCAGTGATAAATCCCCAGAGTAAAAACAGAGAGGTCAAAGCCGCAAAATTAAAATAACTGGTGGACTCAGCTGGAGGCCCTTCGGTGCCAGCACCATTTGCTGCCATATTGTTCGAGGACACCCCCGACTCCGGAAACATCTGCCTCATTGGAAACCGTTCCCCACGACTCTAATTTTATATCCTGGCAATTCTATTGTTAATCCTAAACTCTTTGAAATCGCCAGCGGCAAATTAAAGGAGTAAGCTTGCAAACACAAGTTCCCTAATCAATAACTTCCTATTTTTATACCCAATTTTCTTTAAAAAAGCATCGTGCATTAGGGAATTCAATAGAATCTGGACATTATCCGGTGGAAATTTCATTCAGTCTATGGAATAAACTTGTCATATAGACAAGATTGCCGAAAGCTGCTCGACTAATCACCCCGAAAAACGATAAGGAGGACCAATTAAAAGGTAAGTCGGAAAGCTGACGCTCAGCCCCCCTAGCGAGGCTTGAGTAGCCAAGGTACTATCTTATAGGTAATAATGAGCGCGACAATCAGCGTCTATCCCGTAATTTTCACATAACAAATAAACGGGACAATATGCAGTACACGACCCGTCACAATACGGACATTAGCACTGATATTCAGTCAACCCGCTGGTTTTGGAAATTACAGCTGGTCAGCTGGGTAGGGATTTTATTGGTTACATTTCTTTCGCTCACCCTGTGGCACTCCCCCACTGAGTGGCCAAAATTTGAGCCAGAAAATACCATTTTCCAGTGCACTGTAGCCTATATTCTATCGCTATTTCTGAGGCCTATTTTTGATATAGCCTGGGATTCAGAGCTGGCAGTGCGCACTGTCATCTACCTGCTCGCGGTAGCTGTGATCTCGGGAATATGGACATTGGTACGGATGGAGGCCTATATCCGCTTGAGCGGTGAACACTCTATCTGGTCTGAATTCGGCGGCTGGTATTATGCCTCACTCTTTGTCTTTCTGTTCTGGAGCGCCCTGTACTGTGGGGTGAAATACCACATACTACTTCAAGATGAGCATCAGAAGATGCTGGAAGTTGCCGCTGTAAACGAACGTGAGCAGTTGCGTAGACTCCAGGCAGAAGCCATAGCCAGCGAAGCCCAATTGAAAATGTTGCGCTACCAACTGAACCCTCACTTCCTATTTAACACCCTGAACTCAATAAATGCTTTGATTTGCCTCCAGCATGCCGATGATGCCCGCGAGATGGTTGTACGCCTTAGTGACTTCCTACGCCTATCCCTCAAAGAAAGCCCTATGCAAAAAATAGTACTTGAACGAGAAATAGAGGCCGTACTGCTTTATTTAGAGATTGAGAAGACCCGTTTTGTCGACAGGCTAAGCGTATACCTCGCCATTGATGAGGAAGTTCGCGATGCAATGGTTCCCAGCATGCTGCTGCAACCTCTGGTGGAAAATTCAGTTAAATACGCTATTGCCCCCAACGAGCAAGGGGGAACTATTGAAATTCGGGCTCGACGCTTCGGTACTCGCCTGCTACTGGAAGTAAATGACACCGGCAGTACAGTTGATACTCCAGAACAGCTAGACGGCCAAACAACCTCAACAGGAGTTGGCCTCAAGAATGTTCGGGAGAGACTTTCCAATCTATACCCTCAGGATTTCCTTATAAAGCAGTACCAAAAAGATAATTGCGGGATGTTGGTTCAAATTGATATCCCGCTGGAAATTTTTATCCATCCTATTGATCAGGCACAGAGAGAAGTCCTATGAACAAACTCACTGTCGTGCTGGTGGACGACGAACCCCTGGCCTTACGGCTGTTAAAAAGTATGCTCGAAGAGTTTTCGGATATAAAGATTGTCGCCTGCTGCCGAAACGGAAGAGAAGCTCTGCAGGCTGTATCCGATCATACTCCAGATTTGCTGGTACTGGATGTTCAGATGCCGGGAATGAGCGGCTTTGATGTAGTCCATCACTTACAGGGTGATACCATACCCCAGGTTATATTCGTCACCGCCTATGACCAGTACGCCCTGAAAGCCTTCGAGATCCATGCCGTTGACTATGTACTTAAGCCACTAGACAACGGGCGCCTGCATACAGCTCTCAACCGGGCCAAACAGCGCCTGTACCAGATGAGCACCTCCAAAGATGACAGCCATCGGGGGGAAAAAAACCGGCTGTTGCGCTCCATAGAAGATGCCGCAAACCAGGGTGACGCAACCACAAAAGCCTACCCACTCCATACCAACTCAAACCGACTGGCGATTAAAGATCGCGGTAGTATCATTATGGTGAATCAACATGATATTGAGTGGATCGATGCAGCAGGTGACTATATGTGTGTACATGTAAAAGGGGAAACCCATGTAATGCGCAGCACCATTAAAGACTTGCAAAAGCAACTATGTGTTGAGAGCTTCAAGCGTATTCATAGGTCAACGTTAGTGAACCTCAACTACATTGAGCAGATCAAGGTTTTGACTAAGGGCGAGTATTTTCTCACCCTGACCAGCGGGGCCAAAGTAAAGGTCAGCAGAAACTACCGACTGCCCATCAAAGAGTTTCTCGAATCCAATCGACTGGAAAATTCACCGGCTCCAGAAGCTTTATAGCAATATTTTGATATTAGGCATATTTAACCACCAAATACTGGCAGGGATTAGCCGGTGTTTACCAAAGTTAAAAGCCCGTATTGGACACTAATTTAAAAAATAGACATATGAGATCAGAAGAAATTGGGGAACACATTAAGCTCCCAACGCCAAGGCGATGGGAGCTATTAACATTAAAGAGATTTCAAAAATATCACTAATGCATTTTTTTCAGCACCCGACATACGCTCGTAGGCTTGTTTCGCTCTTTCTCCTTCTCCGCCATGCCACAAGATCGCCTCATTAAGGGTTCGGGCACGACCGTCATGTAGATAATTCTCATCACCACTAATACTTGCCCCCAAACCAAGACCCCATAATGGAGGAGTACGCCATTCTGAACCTGAAGCATTCCCCTCAGGAAGACTATCTGCAAGGCCTGGCCCCATATCATGTAGCAATAAATCGGTATAAGGATGAATTGTTTGGTTTCGCAGTTCCGCCTTCGGGTGATAGGCGCTAGTCACGAAAGCAGGCGTGTGGCAACCACTACAGCCAGCGCTGCCAAACAACTCTTCGCCCTGCAGCGCGGTATTGTTATTGATATCACGACGTGCGCTGACACCTAGAAGAGATACATAGTCCACCAAATCATTAAAATGCTTGTCACTTAATTCGCTACCATTAACACCACAATCTGATTGGACACTGCCACAATCAGGTTGCGGAAAGATAGAAGTCATAACTCCCATATCAGTATTGAGGGCTGCGGCAACCTGCAAAGCAACACTGGCTTGGCCCGCCTTCCATCCAAAACGGCCAACACGTTGCTCACCACTTTGAGGATCATTAACAATCTGCAGGCGTCCGCTAATACCATCACCATTGCTATCATCCGGGTCTGCCAAGGCAACGATACTGTCTTCAGAAATCGCTTCCAAAAGCCCCATACCTACCAGTTGCGGAGCAATACGGGGAGAATAGTGTGTAGGGCTATTTCCACTAAAATTATAAACAGGGCGACGTAAGCCATCTTCCTCCAGCCATGTACTCAGGGTGGCAGTAGTTTCAGGGCTACCATTTGTACTTTTGGGCTGTAACACACTCCCCAAAAGAGGATCTGCTTCACCGCTGGCAGTACCCACTTTAACTACATATTGGGATAAGTCTGAACCCGGTGCGGCCGAAGGGGCTCGGCCATTTTTCACATGACAACTAACGCAGGATCGGTTGATATACTGGGAGCCTAATTTATTGGCTAATTCCGAGAAATTGGGATTCTCACTACTCTCATTATGGGAACCATCACCAAAATCACTATGATGAACTCGACGGCCTCTAACGAAGACTTGACCATTTTGCGGAGCAAGATTTGATGCCATTTGCATAAAATGATTGTCGGGCTCATCTGAGTATTGATAAGGAAGAGTTGTATTCCCCCCCAACCAGCCCACAGAGGGAATGGGATATGAGTCTTCACGCTCAGTGGAAGGATTGCCAAATACGCCCCTTGCCTCCCAAGGCACCAGACCTCCTTGCCCAACGATATAGAGCACTGTAGTTCCGTAATAATTGGCCCGACCATTGGGAGGATCACGTAAAAATTGGCTTATCTCCATTTCCATACGATCCCCAATTTGGAGGGCCCGAGCCTCTTTACTATTGTAATTAATAGTAGTGCTATATCGAGTCACATCGGCCGGCTCACGATCCAATAAAACATTATGGTAATACTCCGCTACAGTATTTATTCCCCGATAAAAAGCACGAAACTCGGGTTGGCCCAATTCCCACTCAGTAACCACGTTGATGGTAATATCATCACCACCCTTCGCAACCCGATCGATAATTTCAATTTGCGCTGTGCGATGCTCCCAATAAAAAGTGAGATAGTGATCATAAGCCTGGAATTGATCTTCCCGGGCATGACGATCGCGAGCCCTGTCTGCAAAGCGAGTGATAATTGCATCCCCCGTGTCAATAATAGTTTCTGGTTCCAGCGGGGTACTACTATTAAAAAGGGGCACAATATCACCACCACCGGTTAGCTCAGCAAGCCACCAAGAACCACCCTCTCCCTGACCATTGCTATCATCAGGTAGCAAATCACCTGTGAAGAAGTACAAAGGACGACCATTGTAAGCAGCCTGCTGGCTTCCGTCATTACGGGTTATGGTAGTCAACCCAGCAATACCCGAGGCAGCTGTATCGTTTACCAACAATGGCGGCCAATTATCGGTACATTTATCGTTACAATTACTACCAGATGAACCCAGATCTCCATCAAAAACATAGAGTGCAAAACCGGGAGATTCACTGCCGTTACCCCCAATCAAAAACCTATTGTTGATGCTGACTTCAGCCACATCCATTACCAGCGAACAACCATGAATATCTACTGGGGTTTCCAGCGGGGTATTGGGGCAGAGATCATCAATATCTGCCACTCCATCATTATCACTATCCTTGTCACCGTCACCGTCACCGTCACCGTCACCGTCACCGTCACCGTCACCGTCACCGTCACCGTCACCGTCATGAGTATAAGTTGCCCATTCAGTAACCTTTGCGCAGTTACATGCTACATCCCAATAGGTAAACCGGTAATTGATCACATCACCTGCGGAAAGACCGTTGACCTCAAATTTATTTACGCCTCCCAAGAGCATCATGCGGTGATTTAATTGGCCAGCACCGTTTAATGTATAGTGTACATCCGCCCAGCCGGAATGATTTACAAAAAACTGTGCGCTAGTGGCGCCTTTATCCTGGATGCCCGTATCTCCAATTTGTCCACCTGTATCATCGCCATCGCCATCGCCATCGCCATCGCCATCGCCATCGCCATCGCCATCGCCATCGCCATCGCCATCGCCATCGCCATCGCCATGAATATAACTTCTTACTTCACTATCCACAGCACAATTACATTCCTGATCGATATAGGTGAAACTGTACTTAACAAGATCCCCCTGATACAATTCGTTCAGATATAGCGTTTGCCGGTTACCTGTTTTCTGCAAGCGCACATTTTGTTGTACCCCATCACCAATCTGGTAATGCACATCTGCCCAGCCATCGGTATTTACAAAAAATTCAGCCGAATCCTCATCAATAAATTGAATACCGCTGACCTCACCTTGCAATGCCTGCATACCTGCAACATGGCTGGCATTGAAAATTAATAATACGTAAAATATGAAGCTCACATTAGCCTTCGTGCGTAATAGGCGTGAGCATTTGAAAAATAGCTTGACTGGTAGATACTGCATTTTGTCCCAGGGAGCGTTATAGCTCTTCATAATTATCTTCCCTTCCCGGTTAACAACCGTAGACTTACTCTTATAGTGGAAATTCAACCTACGAAAGATCAAAAAATGGGGAAATTTTCTCTAGAAATATCGAGATGAACTGATTTATACCGTAAAAATTCTCATAATTACCATTAAACCCACCCCAGACATTTCACGCTAAAATTTTATCCAGCTTAGTACGCCTGGATCTACAAGAGTTCAACAAAAATTTCAGATCCTCGCCTGTCACAAAAAGGCAAAATATTGCTGGAACACAAACAGAGGTTAGCCCCATCTCAGATTTCTTCTCTTAAAAAATCCAGAACTTTATGACTCATTTACTCTCCAGACTTTTTATATCCTCGGACAAAAAAACCGGCATAGAAATACCGGCAAAACGAGCTCAGAGGAGAATGAAAAATAACTCAAGCATGCTTATCAGGACGGTGTCCGATAGCACCGTAGTAAAGGATATAGAGATAACAGAAAATCGGTAAGACAAACGAAATTTGCACACCCACTTGATCAGCAAGAACACCTTGTAGTAAAGGTACAATCGCTCCACCCACAATTGCCTGGCATAGGATTCCGGACCCCTGACTGGTAGCCACTCCTAATTTAGCCAGCGCCAAACTGAAAATCGTCGGGAACATAATGGAATTAAATAAGCCTACCGCCAACACAGCATACATGGCCAAAAAACCACTGCCGGTAACGGTTATCACCAATAGTGCACAAGAACCAATGGAACAGATGCCCAGTACTTTACCTGCCGAGATATAACGCATTACCAGCGCACCGACAAAACGTCCTACCAGGGCGCCGCCCCAGTATAGAGAAATGTAAAATGCGGCATCAGACTCCTGTAGGCCGGCAATAGAATCCTCTGCAATAAAATTCACCAGGAAACTACCTATAGACACCTCCGCGCCCACATAAAGGAATATTGCTAGAGCACCCAGCACCAAGTGACGTTGATTCCAGGCCGACTCTGAGTCTTCCATGGAGGCTGCTGGCTTAGAAATATTAACTATGCGAGGCAGCTTCAGGAGCCCAAATACTGTTGCCAGTACCGCAAGGACTATAGCCAGAATCAGGTATGGAATTTCTACGGCGGAAGACCTTGCAGTGGTAATAGCCACACCTGCAGCCGGGAGGATAAGTAGCGCTCCAAATTGTGGGGCGACAGTAGTCCCCAATGAATTAAACGCCTGGGTCATAGTCAAGCGACTGGCAGCAGTACGCTCATCACCCAGCATAGTCACATAGGGATTTGCTGAAACCTGCAAAATGGTGATGCCAGAAGCCAAGACAAATAGCGCCCCAAGGAATAACCCATAAATTTCCATACGCCCGGCGGGAATAAATAATAAGCAACCAATTACTGCAACACTCAACCCTACTACTATTCCTTTTTGATAACCAATGCGGGAAAGTAAAGCGCCGGCGGGCAGAGAAACCAAAAAATAAGCACCAAAAAAACAGAACTGCACCAACATCGCCTGGGCATAACTCAGGTCAAATACGCCCTTCAAGTAGGGAATTAAAATATCATTTAAACAGGTAATAAACCCCCACATAAAAAATAAGGATGTCAAAGCCACCAGTGCAAACCTGTTTCCAAAATGCTCCTCTGCTTGAAAATGATCAGCTTCCACTGCTGAGTTACTTTGCAAGATCGCCATAATTATTTATCCCAAGACTTCAGCATTAACCACTCGTACCTTATTGGGCCGGTGGGAGTCAGCCCTTATTGGACTACTCTTATTCTTTTCACTTTCTATCATAGAGTGACTTGAACTTTGCAGCAGTTTTCGATAAATGGGGCCAAAATGAAGGCAGTATGGATCTTAAGAAAAACCAAGGCCAAGTCGAGTTAAACCTGCTGAAATCCATAATACTTAATTTTATCAATTAGCTCACGATTGCTGGGTAAACTGGAAATGCACTGCTCAACAAATTCTTTATTACTGGAAACATAATTCTGGTAGGCAATGGAATCATAAGACCTCGACTTGATTGACCTATGCTCAGTTTCAAAGCCCATACCATATAGAATATACTGCCAGCTTGCCGAAGCAAAAACTTCGTCGATGTGTGGAAAATCATATTTACATGGAGGCTGTACAGCCCACAACTTTAACCACTCACTCAAGCGTGTGGAGGCAGTATCAACACAGGCATGATCCCTCCAATATTGGGTATCCTCGCGGTGAGTGATTGCATAGTGCAATTTCAGGAAGTCAATAATACTTGACCAGCGATATTTAAACCTGCTGTTAAATCGTTCGGCTATAATGTCCATAATAGCTCTATGCGCAGGAAAATCAGCACTGATCATCTCAGCCGCCTGTTCAACCAGAACCAAAGCTGAGGCCTCCAGAGGCTCTACAAATCCTGCAGCCATCCCCACCGCTACGCAATTGCGATGCCAAAATTTAGCTCGGTAACCTGGGGAGAATTTTAGTTTGCGGAAATTCAATCTGTTTATTTCGCACTCATTCAGGTTTCGCGCTAAGTAAGTATGCAATTCTCCGAGAGCAGATGAATCACTTATATGAGCGCTGGAATAAACATGACCAATCCCCTTACGTGACGATAACCCTATATCCCAGATCCATCCGGCAGTTTGCGCTGTGCTAATCGTGTGAGAAGTGATAGGTTCAGATTCATATATATAGGGAACCTGTGTTGCGATAGCCCTATCGTTAAAAAGTTGATCGCCACAGGGGATCACAGGAATATTATAATGCTGACCTAACAGTCGCGAACTCATTCCGGAACAGTCAATGAAGAGATCCCCACAAATCTCCCCACCTCCTTCCTTAAGCAGAGATGATATGTCTCCATTTTCATGGCTTCGAACGCCGATAATTTTCACCCGATGGTGACCTACCCCAAGAACCTCTACACAGTGACTTGCAAGTATCTTTCCAAGTTTAACCGCGTCAATATGATATGCATAATTTGCAATGGCAGTATATTCTGGCGTTGTAATTAGCTTTGGAGCCAGACCCCGCTCACATAGATGACTTTGATAATTGATACGATCGGAAAAGGTTTCTGCTGTATTCTCTTGACACCACATAGCGGCAAAGTCAATCTCTCCATAGCCCTCTGGAACAGATAGCGGATGATAATAAAAATCATCCTCGCCACCATTTACCCAGCCACAGAATTTCGCCCCCTGCTTGAAGGAAGCATCACATTCACGAAACAACTGTGTCTCACTTAGTCCGATTTTTCGCAGGGTATTACGCATTGTCGGCCAAGTGCCCTCACCTACACCGATAATGGGTATATCTGGTGATTCCACCAGTACCACATCCAACCCACTCTTATCAGCTGCGCAGTGCTCAGCAGCAATTACTCCTGCGGTCAGCCAACCTGCTGTGCCACCCCCCAAAACAACTACCCGCTTTGTTACCCGACCCATCAACTGCTCTCCTCGGTTACACAAGATCGACAATAATTTTCAATTGCTTTTTTGTGCAGCGGGAAAGCACCAACTCTGTCACTAACAAAATTTTTATAACTTTTTAAAAACCTGTCTAATTCATCATCACCCATCAGGTCGACAATAGGATGGTGGTCCTTGGGTAATATGCGCTGACCGAGCATTACTTGCGCCCAGGAATCGACCTGAAACAGCTCCTTATTAGCAATTAACAATCCACCATTGCTATTAAATAACTTTATGCGATGTTCCAGAGTTTCAGGGATCTCCATACGAGCACAATACCGCCAAAAATCGCTATCATTTCTTTCTGTAGCCTTATAATGCAAGATAATGAAATCCCGGATCATTTCCATCTCATCCTGAGTCTGCCGGTTGAAGGATAATACCGCTTCTTCAACTATACTTTCGCGAGGAAAAAATTTTAATAATCGTAGAATCGCCGACATCGCCAAATGTATAGAAGTGGACTCCAGAGGTTCAAGGAAACCGCTGGATAAACCGATAGCTACGCAGTTTTTATGCCAAGCCTGGATACGACGACCTGTCTGGTACTGGAACCTCCTGGGTTCGCTTACTGGATCGGTTTGCAGGCTTTGAAGCAAACGCTCTTCGGCCAAACCATCGGACACATGGCGACTGCAATAAACCAGCCCATTACCAAATCTATGCTGCAAAGGAATACGCCACTGCCATCCAAATTCATGGGCTATCGACTCCGTATACGGAGGAAGCTCTGATGCTGATTCAGTTTGAATTGCAATAGCAGAATCGCACGGCAGAAAATGACCATAAGGCTCATAGCTAATATTTAGAGCCTCTCCAATTAATATTGCACGAAAGCCACTACAGTCGATAAAAAGATCACCATCAATCTTACTACCATCATTGAGTATCAGGGCCTGGATAGACCCATCCGACACACTCATATCCACATGCTCTATCTTGCCGTTAATATGACGGACACCATGTTTCAAAGCATGACTACGTAAAAACTCTGCATATAGTCCGGAATCCAAGTGATAGGCATAGTTGAGCTTTCCTGAGTCTCCAGGTAGGAGCCGGTTCTGAATGGCGGCCTGCCGCTCAACATTGTATTCTCCAAAACTATCGGCTAAATCCTTGTTATATCCCGCCAGCCAGAAGTGGTGAAAGTCACAAGCCCAGCAGTCTTTGCCGGTGACCCCAAAGGAGTGAATATATTTATCTCCCTGACGGGCCCAATTATTGAATTCGATACCCAGTTTAAACGTTGCCTGGGTTGCTGCCATAAACTCCGATTCTTCAATTCCAAGGAGACGATGAAAATTTCGTAGCGGAGGGATTGTAGCCTCCCCCACACCAATTTTCCCAATTTCCGCACAATCTACCAAGGTAACTTTTACCTGTTTCCCGTAAAGTTTGGCAATTGCTGCAGCCGTCAACCAGCCAGAAGTCCCTCCACCGGCAATTACAACTCGCTTTATACAAGTCATGAAATTTTTTCCTCGGTGGCAACCCATACCTTTTCGGAACAATTAGTATTATTGAAAAGTGAACCTATATTGGTTGCAGAACTGGCAAGAAAGTAGGCGCGCTGTAAAAAGCCTGCACTATTTAATCGCTCAAGACTACAACCGGATAGTTTACGTAACTTATTGGGATTTATTGAATAAAGCCCTTTAAGGCTTGATCCGCTAACGCCTTGAAAAGACTCGACTGCAAGTGATTCGATCAAGGATTCGGCATCAAGCACCTTAAAAAAATTTTCATTTTCCTGATAACCCTGATGAATAAATGAGAGCAATCGCGCAGCTTTATTAGCCAACTCTAAAGGTTCACCATCCTGACTGAACAACCGTTCACCTTCCCTACCAACTCGGCGATCCTCCAGATCTACACATAAATTCAATGAGTCGCCCGAACGCCCGATAATAAAAGGTCCTCTCCGCGCCATCATAGGTATATATTTCGAATCCCACCTTCCATTTTTCAAGTTAATATTTTTATCTGGATCCAGAGAAAGTAAAGCAACCAGGAGGAACTCTCCTGTGTCATGATTTTTCTTAATAAACACAGGGTATTCTTTGTGAACAGAATCCAACTCTGAGGGAAACACTTGAATATATCCGAGACCATCTTGAGGGCACAATTTAGGCTGACAAAGAACCCGGATGTCACGATGTCTTTCATTATCAACAACAACTATACTTGCCATTATCATGGTCTCATTATTTTTATTATTTCTTAACACAAAACACCATTACAGGCTTTTTAATTCCTCCAAATAACAACCATCCTCTAGAGTAGAAGAAAACCCACCAATAAAATCTGGCAGGCTTCCTCTATATCTGCACTCAGAAATTATATCGAGCACTCAACGCGTAGCGTGGCCCCAGCATTTCCATGCGTAAAAGTTGATTCGCTGTACGTCCGTGCTGCCTCTGGTCCTCACCCAACAGATTAACACCTTCAAGACTAAGCTTGAGATTGTCATTAACATCGTAGCCAACACTTAAATCGACTTGACTGTACTCCTCAATATAGCGAGGCCCCTTTCCACCATCTTCAATGCTAGTTAAGAATTCATCCCGCCAGTTATAGGATATTCTGGCAGAAAAACCATAATTTTCATAAATTAGAGACAAATTGGCAGTATCACTTAACCCCGTTAATGCAAATTGTACGCCACCATCAACTGCCGGGTCCCGATTCACATCGTATTCAATATCACCATTAACTATGGTGTAGTTTGCCTGTAACCCGAAGCCACTTTCTCCAAGGAAGTGTTGAGCACCGATTTCCCAACCATCGATAACTGCGTTTTCAGTATTCATTGGTTGGGATACACGGAAAATTGCAGCTTCATCATCAGGATTTCCGGTTACATCAACCAAATTTTCGAACTCCTCGGCAGTATGGTCATAAAATCCTACACCGAGAATATTCGCTGCTACCATGGAAAATAGATTCGTATCATTGATTGGCACTCCCAAAGCAGTCAGATCCTCCATCGCCTGGAGTGCACGGGGACCGTTAGTCGGATCGGTAAGGCCGTATAAATTAATATCGACCGCTGCCGAACCAATAAAATTATCTACATCCTTACGGAAATAGCCTATAGAGACGTAGCTGGAGCTATCAAAATACCACTCCAGAGAAAGATCTATATTGTCAGATTCCAATGGTAAAATGCCCGGATTACCAGAACCCGCGGTACCGAGCACAGAGCCGGACAAAAGAGTTGGCAGTGAGGGCCCACCTAGTCCTGTAGCCGCCGACCCCATTTGATCAAAATTGGCACGGGCTATTGTTTTACTGTAGGAAAAACGTCCTTTTAACCCAGACACGATTTCTATATCAAAGTCCACATTCGGCAGCCAATGATCATAATCAGCCTCTGCTGCATACATAGTGGCTGCAGCACCTGCAGGAATCTGAAAATCATTGTTGCTTTGCCAGACTACTTCTGTGGGGATATTCGCCAGATCTGTAGAAGTTATATCAGTTTTTTCGTAGCGGAGCCCTATTGCTAGATTTATTGGCATCCCCCGCCAATCATTAGAGAAATTATATTGCATATAGCCCGCAAAAATTTTCTCGCGAATGGTTCGATCCAGATTATCGACCGGATTAACAGCCCAGGGTAAGCCAACCGCACTTGACAAGTGCTCACCGATAAGAGCGGCGTCACCCGTATAGCCAATAAGTAGTGGATTCGCCTGGCCATCACTGACGATAGCAAAGAAATCACCACTGTTTGAGCCCAAAGACTGGCTATAACCATCAAATAGGTCAGCGTAATTTATTGGAGATAAATATTCTTCGGGGACATCACCAGGGTTGGCAACCCCCCACCCTCCCGCAAGTAATTCTTGATAAAAGGACGACTGTAGGCGTGTTTCCATATCCCGTGACTCTATACCAAAATCGATAGAGTGTGTTTCATTGAAAATAAAGTTGCCATCAAGACGTGTCTGGGTGAAATCTGCATAAGAGCGGTCATTATTTATTTGACGAACAGTTGAACCAACTTCACTCTTGTCCAGTATTCCATTGCCATTTCCATAAACGGAATCATCGAAGTCAACAACCAAAATTGGCAAACCATCCTTGGTAAAATCAATGCCTTGGCCAGCGACTACATTTGCTCCAAGGCCTATGTTGATCCAGTTACCGAAATCCGCATCCGGCAAGCTGGAGGATTCAGATTTATGCACATCGAATGCTAGCTCAAACTGATCATTTGGTTGCCACACCAAATTCAACCCCAGAGATTCCAGTGTATTGACTTGGTTCTGCTGCTGTAGGGCTAAGCCTATATCCCTTGGGTTCTGCTCCCGACGCTCCTCCCAGTACAGATCTGGCGTGTGTACTGATCCATCATCAAATACGATGTCACTTTTATAGGTATCCATCCAGGCAGATAACTCTGATCGATTTTCATAAAGATCCTGTTTGGCATAGGTATAATCGACAGTACCGGTTAAAGTATCTGTGGGACGCCACTGCAAGGTAAGTTGTGAATTTATTCGTGTACGCTCACGGTCAGAATGAATATATCGGAGGTCGGTGGGCAAAGACCGCAGCCCTCCTAATTCGGGTTCATTAATAATTTGTATTGGCTCACCAGAACTATCACCGGGTGACTGTGGAATAGTTCCATCGTATGCCTCAGTATTCCAATTGTTGACATAGGCTCCGCTGGCACTGCTATCTCGACTTTGATAGGAGCCACTTAAGGAAAACCCAAATCTCTCATCTTCATCAGTCCAACTAAACAACCCTGATGTTTCCGGTGTATAGTCATCACCGACTTCGTTGGTGGTATCTCTCAGGGCTTTTAGTCCAAGCGACATTTTCAAGCCTGGATCATCCAGCGGGCGTTGAGTAACAATATTGATTGTGGCTCCCATTCCACCAGAGGCAATATCCGCACGTCCTGTCTTGTAAACTTCCAGCGCCTTCACACTTTCTGCAGCCAGGTTATCCATATCAAAGGCACGCCCCTGATCTACACCACCACCATTTTGATTTAATGAGCTGGATGGCATAAGGCGGCCGTTGAGCGTGATCAGATTATAATCCGGGCCAAATCCACGCACAGTCACCTGGCTGCCCTCGCCATTGCGACGATCAATTGAAACCCCTGTAATTCGCTGCAGAGATTCTGCAAGATTGGAATCCGGGAACTTGCCCATATCCTCTGCGGATATGGCATCCACAACACCAGCACTATCCCGCTTTTTATCCATTGAATTTGTCATACTGGCACGAATGCCGGTTACTGTTATCTCCTCGATAACTTCGCTTTCTGCCGCTACCACCGGCTGCATGCAGCTTGCCCCAATGACAATGGAAATCGTAAGCGCCAGACGATCTCTGTAAAATAATTTTTGTTTCATTATTAGCTACCCAGTTATTGATTTTCTATGGCTTGTTTGGGAGTTCAGGCTCAACCAAACCTTTCGCTGCAACCCCGGGGATTACAGACTCATTGGGAAATTGCAACGATTGATGTGTCTCTATCAACCCACCATTAGTTTGCCTGTGTCTGGCTCACGTTCCATTGGACAGAGTGGTAAAATGGGATATTGCGGATTAAAACCGGGGCAACAAGGATGAAACCATAGGGAGATTTATTTTATTTTCACAAAATCATGCAGCTAAATTTATTTAATCACACGTTTTGGAGTGGGATTCCAGTCTGCTGCCAAAATGAAAAGCTCACAGACAAACATTAATCCAAAAATAGATTTCCAGCCATAAAAGTACCAAGAGGCAGGATTTAACAACTAGACAAATACTCTGTATAAAAAGGCACTTTTCAAAATTACCCGCAGTAGAATCGTCTTATAATTTCGTATCTATACTATTCAGACTTTTCCAAAAAAAGGCTTCATATAGAGTAAATATACAAAATAACAAAGCAGCGGAGGGGCCGTTTAATAACGAGCAATAAAAAAAGGAGGAGTACTATTATACAGTTGGTATTGATCTTTCCGGCCGAATCACATTGGGATCAATGACTCCAGCCGGATTAGATTTTAAATAACGATTAAGAAACGATATTGCCGTAGCTCATCAGGCGCTGGTAGCGTTTTTCCAGCAACTCATCGATGGGAATACCACTCAGTTGATCCAGCTGTTCACTGAGGCGCTCTCGCAAGCGAGCAGCCATGGTATCCGGATCCCGGTGTGCGCCACCAAGAGGTTCTGCAATAGTTTCATCCACAATGCCCAGCTCTTCCAACACGCTGGAGGTCACTCCCATAGCCTCAGCGGCCAGCGGTGCCTTGTCCACGGTTTTCCAGATGATATTGGCACAGCCTTCCGGGGAGATCACAAAGTAAGTGGAATATTGCAACATATTCAGCTGATCGCCGACACCGATAGCCAAAGCGCCACCAGACGAGCCCTCTCCAATCACGGTGCAAATAATCGGTGTGCGCAGGCGAGACATCACAGCCAGATTCTGGGCGATAGCCTCACTGATACCGCGCTCTTCACTATCGATACCAGGGTAAGCTCCCGGGGTGTCAATCAGGGTGAGTACCGGCATCTTGAAACGCTCGGCCATCTCCATGATACGCAGAGCTTTGCGATAGCCTTCAGGCTTGGGCATACCAAAATTGCGCGCCACCTTTTCATTGACAGTGCGCCCCTTCTCCTCACCGATTACTGCCACCGGCTTGCCATTGAGGCGGGCAATGCCGGCAATAATAGCTTTGTCATCACCAAAGTGGCGGTCACCATGCAGCTCATCCCAATCGGTAAACAGACGTTCGATATAGTCCTTGGAATAAGGACGCTGTGGGTGTCGCGCCACCTGGACAACCTGCCAGGGAGTCAAGTCGGAGTAAATGGACTCAGTCAGGTTTTTGCTCTTTTCCCGCAGCCGGGTTACCTCATCGGCAATGTTCAGTTCGTTGTCGTCGCCAACCAGCTGCAACTCTTTGATTTTGCTTTCCAGCTCTGCAATTGGCTGCTCAAACTCGAGAAAGTTGAAATTCATGAAATCTGCGCCTTTAACTCTTTTCAACGCCACTGGGCATTCACAGCGGCATAGCTTAACTGTACAGAACCAACCAGTCGAGTATGGTGGACTTTAACGCCGTTCGGCGTATTGAAGTGCCACCTGCTCACGTCCCAGTAACTCCTTCAGGGACTGGACCATCTGATCATTCGGCTCCACATTCCACTCGGGTGGAAGGCGGTAGAGACCTCGCGCATCGTGGCGCAACACTTCCAGGTTGACCCTGCACTGACCGCCAGTATAGGGCTGCAGGCATGCGGCCAAGCGCTTGGCCAGTCCCGGCGTCGCGGTGCCACTGATTACTTGAAGACGTACACCAGTCACACTGCTCTGACGTAACTCATCCAGAGTGGACACTCCATTGACCGTCATCTTCAGACCGCCACTGTAGTCATCATTCGCTACAGGACCATCCAGCACCAACAGTGCATCCTTGGCCAGCTTTTCCCGATGCTCACCGAAAGCCTCACTGAACATAGCCGCCTCGATACGGCCACTGCGATCGTCCAGAGTAATAATTGCCATGGTGTCACCACGCTTGGTCTTCATCACCCGCATAGCGACAACCAGCCCCGCTACTTTTTGCGACTCGCGGCCCGGTTTCAGGTCGGCAATACGCGCCTTCACCAGGTGCTTTAGCTCATCGGCATATTCGTCGATGGGGTGGCCCGTCAGGTATAACCCCAAGGTATTTTTTTCACCCTCAAGGCGCTCACGGATACTCCAACAGCGGGTGCGACGGAAATCCTCATACACATCACCATCGGATGCCTGGGGCACCACCTCACCAAACAGGTCCATCATGCCGGCATTGGCATTGGCTTTTTGCTGGTCCGCCGCCTTCACCGCCTCATCCAGAGCGTTAAACAACACTGCACGGGAATAATCCAGTCCGTCAGCGCCACCGGTATCCGGCCCGATACTATCGAGGGCACCGGATCGCACCAACGCCTCCAGCGCACGTTTGTTCACCTTGCGTGGGTCGACACGCGAGCAGAAGTCGAACAGGTCAGTAAAGACACCGCCCTCCTTCCGCGCCGCGATAATATTTTCAATGGGCCCCTCTCCCAATCCCTTGATGGCACCGAGACCGTAAATAATGCGGTTATCGATATCCACTGAGAACTGGAAACTGCCCAGGTTCACATCCGGGGGTACCAGCACCAGCTCCATGGCCCGGCACTCTTCGATAAAGGTCACCACCTTATCGGTCTTATCCATATCCGAAGACATGGTGGCCGCCATAAACTGGGCCGGATAGTGCGCCTTCAGCCAGGCAGTCTGGTATGACACCAGTGCGTAGGCTGCCGAGTGGGACTTGTTAAAGCCGTAACCCGCGAACTTCTCTACCAGGTCGAAGATCTTAATCGCAAGTTCGGGGTCAATGCCCTGCTCTTTCGCACCATTTTCAAAAGTGGCCCTCTGTTTGGCCATTTCCTCCGGTTTCTTCTTACCCATGGCTCGACGCAACAGGTCGGCGCCGCCGAGTGTATATCCCGCCAGCTCCTGGGCGATCTGCATCACCTGCTCCTGGTACACGATGACCCCGTAGGTGGGTTCCAGGATAGGCTTCAGTTTCTCGTGCTGGTATTTGGCATCCGGGTAGGCTACCTGTGCACGGCCGTGTTTACGGTTAATAAAGTCATCAACCATACCCGACTGCAGTGGGCCCGGACGGAACAGAGCCACCAGGGCGATCATGTCCTCAAGGTTATCCGGTTGCAGGCGCTTGATCAGGTCCTTCATGCCACGGGATTCCAGCTGGAACACCGCTGTGGTCTCGGCTCGCTTGAGCATTTTGAAGGTTTCTTCATCGTCGAGGGGCAACTCGGCTATATCCAGGGGTTCCAGCCCCTCTCTGCCGCGCTGCTCATCCACCATGCGCTTGGCCCAGTCGATGATGGTCAGCGTCCGCAGGCCGAGGAAGTCGAACTTCACCAGGCCCGCATCTTCCACATCGTTTTTATCGAACTGAGTTACCAGACCTGCGCCAGTCTCGTCACAATAGAGCGGCGCAAAGTCGGTAAGCTTGGTGGGGGCGATAACCACACCACCGGCGTGCTTGCCCACGTTACGGGAGACCCCTTCGAGTTGCAGCGCCATCTCCCAGATTTCCTGACCCTCATCATCGTGATCGAGAAACTCCCGCAGCACATCCTCTTGCTCAAAAGCCTTCTGCAGGGTCATACCTACATCCGGGGGAATCATCTTTGACAGTTTATCGGCAAGGCCGTAAGACTTGCCCTGTACCCGCGCCACATCGCGCACCACCGCTTTTGCCGCCATGGTGCCGAAGGTAATAATCTGGCTCACCGCCTGGCGGCCGTAGTTATCCGCTACGTAGCCAATTACCCGATCGCGCTTCTCCATACAGAAGTCGATATCAAAGTCGGGCATGGAAACCCGTTCCGGGTTAAGGAATCGCTCGAACAGAAGATCATATTGCAGCGGATCCAGGTCGGTAATATCCAGCGAGTAGGCCACCAGCGAGCCGGCACCAGAACCCCGCCCTGGCCCCACTGGAATATCCTGCTCCTTGGCCCATTGGATAAAGTCCATCACGATCAGGAAGTAACCGGGGAACCCCATCTGGATAATAATATCCAGTTCAAAACGCAGGCGTTCCTCATATATCTTGCGGCGCTCAGCGTAGTCGGCCGAGGATTTGTCTAGAATCGACTCCAGACGCTGCTCCATGCCTTCATAGGAAACCTTTTCGAAGAACTGGTCTTCGGTCATCCCCTCGGGAATCGGGTATTCCGGCAGGAAATATTTGCCCAACTGAATCGGTGCGGAACAGCGCTTGGCAATCTCCACCGTATTTTGCAGGGCCTCGGGAACATCACTGAACAGCTCCCACATTTCCTCGGGAGTACGGAAATACTGCTCGGCGGAATAACGGCGCTCACGGCGGGGATCGTCGAGGGCGCGGCCTTCGTGGATGCAAACACGCACCTCGTGGGCCTCGAACTCGCTCTCCTCCATAAAACGCACATCATTGGTGGCCACCACCGGCAAGTTCAATATCTGGGCAAGGTTTACGGCCGAATGCAGATAATCTTCATCGCCGGCACGGCCCGTACGCTGCAATTCCAGGTAGTAGCGACCGGGAAACAGTTCCGCCCACTCCCTGGCCAGCTCCTCTGCCTGGGCGCGACGCCCGGCAACCAGGGCTCGGCCCACATCGCCATATTTCGCACCGGACAGCATCAGTACCCCTTCGCTGTACTCTTTTACCCACTCGCGCTTGATATAGGCATTGCCGTGGTATTGCCCCTCCATCCAGGCGCGGGAGATCAGTTCGGTAATATTCCGGTAACCATCACCATTCATAGCGTAAAGGGTGATCAGTGTGGGCTTGCCTTCGCCGCCCTCACTGAGCCAGAAATCCGCAGCGGTAATAGGTTTAATTCCAGCGCCAAGGCAGGCCCGATAAAATTTGATCTGGCCGTAGAGATTACACTGGTCGGTGAGGGCCAGGGCCGGAATTTCCAGCTCCTGGGCGCGAGCGACTGCGGGCTTGATGCGCACCAGGCCGTCAATCAGGGAAAATTCGGAGTGAATTCTTAGGTGGACAAAGGGTTGGGTCATATTTGCGTTTGGTTCCGGGCCCTGCGAGGCTCGGCCCCGACAAAGCGCTATCGATTATTTACCAGAGTCGGCCCATTTGCCGCGCGCGCTCAGTACAGAGTTTCAACACCGCGCGGCGCTCATCATTGTTCATAGAGCCCCAGCGGCTGATTTCCATACCACTGCGGAAGCAGCCCTCGCACACATCATCATTGTTGAGAGCGCACACGGAAATACAGGGGGACTTCACCGGGCGCTCTTTGGGCACCACAGTTTTTACCGGTTGTTCAGACATCTTCAGCCTCAAGCGGGATCAGCTCATTGGCAAAGACCTTGCCATTGGCCGCGTAGTGGTCGCTGCTGGCTTTGAGTAGTTCATAGGTGGCTGGATCCAGGGTTTTGATCACCTTACCGGGGGTGCCCACCACCATGGAGTAGTCGGGGATCACCGTATCCTCGGTTATCAGCGCATTGGCGCCGATAATACAGCACTTGCCAATCTTGGCTCGGTTCAGGATCACGGCATTGATACCAATCAGGCTGTAATCACCTATCTCACAGCCATGCAGCATCACTTTATGGCCTACGGTGACACCAGTGCCAATCGTCATTGGTGTGCCCGGATCCGCGTGCAGCACTGAGCCATCCTGTACATTGCTATTCTCGCCAATTGTGATTTGCGCACAGTCACCGCGCACCACTGCGTTAAACCATACGGAGCTGTGTGCGAGCATACGCACATCGCCAATTACATGGGCACCCGGTGCGATATAGTGGCCCTCGCCCTCCAGTTGTGGCTCTTTATCCCCCAATCTGTACAGCATTTGGCCTCCGGCTCGATCTGGTTACGAACCGCATATTATCCCGTGCCAGGAGGGCTGTGGCTAGCGGATGAACCTTGCGCTTTTCATTTCCTGTGTATCAGAGCAACTCTCCCTGGCCTACAAAGTTGGCTCCCTCCAGGGTGAGTAAGCGTGCCTTCAAAGGCAGGCCACCGGCATAACCGGTGAGACTGCCATTAGCTCCGATCACACGGTGACAGGGAATTACCACAGCAACCGGGTTGGCACCATTGGCCCGCGCCACCGCACGAATAGCACGGGGCTTCCCCAGCCACTGGGCTTGCTGGCTGTAACTGCGGGTTTCACCGAAGGGAATTTGCAGTAGCGCATCCCAAACCTGGCGCTGGAATTCAGTACCCTGTGGCGCCAGTGGCAGATCAAAACTTTTTCGCTGGCCGGCAATATATTCCCGCAGCTGCAGGGCCGCTAAATCTGTCAGCTCCGAGGCGCCCCGCTGCCAACCGGCCCCAAGCTGCAGTGGGCGCTCCTCATCGTAAAACCGGAGTGCAACGATGCCCCTGGAGATATCCTCTCCCCCCAGCTCACAGGCCGCGATGGCAACATCACCCAGCTCCGTGATGTAACTCTCGTAGACAATCATTTTTTCTCTCCAGATTTCAGGGACTGCCACAACAAAATGGCGCCATATGCCCGCCAGGGCCGCCACTGCTCTGCTCGCTCCAGGGCCTCTTTGGGTTTTACCTTCTCACCGTCACTGCCCAGGGCTTGCAGAATACCCAGGTCCGAAGCGGGAAAAGCATCCGGCTTCGACAGGCCACGCATAGCAATATATTGCGCCGTCCAATCGCCAATACCCGGCAATGCCGTAACTTGGCTGCACCAATCCTCCAGGGACTGATCGGCAAAACTCACACGACCATCCAGAGTTGCAGCAACAAACTCCTGTAGGGTTTTCACTCGAGCGCGGGTCAATCCTATATCGGCAAAGTCTGCCGCGGCGAGCCGCTCCGCCGTTGGGAATAGCAAGCGCTCTTTGCCGGAATCGTCCACAAAAGACTCCCCATAACGGGCTACAATACGTCCGGCAATAGTAGTCGCCGCCGCTACACTGATCTGCTGACCGAGAATCGCCCGTAGCGCATATTCGAATGGGTCCCAGGCGCCGGGTAAGCGCAAGCCCGGATTCTTCTCCAATTGATCTGCCAGCAGCGGGTCCTCATTTAATACCGCCCGGATTTCCTCCGTATCTGCATCCAGATCAAACAGCCGGCGCAGGCGCTGGTTAAGCAGATACAGACCGGCACCGCCCTCCTGTCCGGAAACCTCTACAACCATGCGGTTTCGCCCTGAATCGTGAGATACACGGATAATTCCCCGGCTGCCATCCAGTGCAAAAGTACGCGAGTAAACTTCACCTTT
Source organism: Microbulbifer sp. GL-2 (assembly GCF_007183175.1). Classification (NCBI taxonomy): domain Bacteria; kingdom Pseudomonadati; phylum Pseudomonadota; class Gammaproteobacteria; order Cellvibrionales; family Microbulbiferaceae; genus Microbulbifer; species Microbulbifer sp. GL-2. Next base: position 3,028,631 of record NZ_AP019807.1, on the reverse strand, counting down.
CACCTGCTCCACACCTTTCAGAGCACGCGTATCGAGGAAAACCAGCAGTTGTTGCCAATCCAGTGGTGGTCGGTAATCGAGATATAATCTCAATCGAGCTGGGGCACCGGCTACTACCCGCTCAGAGTGCCCTTCCTTACGCACCTCCGAGGGTGTGCGATGGTAAATCTGCTTAAACACTCCATTAAAACGGCGCAGGCTATTAAAGCCGGACTCATAGGCTATTTCGGCAACCGGTAAATTAGTATCGCGCAACAAGCGAAAAGCGAACAGCACTCTCTCTGTCTGCCACACCGCCAAAGGGCTTACTCCCAGATGCTCGGCGAATAGGCGACGTAAATAGCGGCTACTGACACCAAGTCGTTCCGCCAGCCTTTCCACTGATTGGGGCTCACGTTCACTGCGCATTAACTTCAAAGCCCGCTGCACGCTGGTGGACACCAGGCCCCAGGCCGGACTGCCCGGGGCAGAATCTGGCCGACAGCGAAGACAGGGCCTGAAACCCGCGTTGGCCGCCTCCGCCGCAGTGGCAAAATAAGTGACATTGCGCTCCAGTGGAGGACGCGCCGGGCAAATTGGGCGACAGAAAATTCCAGTGGTTTTCACTGCTGTGAAAAAGCGACCATCAAAACGCCGATCGCGTGCAAGCCGCGCACTAGAACAAACTGCTGCATCAATTTTCATAAACCCCTCCCGTTTCTGCTTACCAGTGTATGGACTACACACCATGAGAACTAGTCAAAAACGGAACTGGCCATCAAGCAATCATGACCAGCCAGTCTGTCAGGGCGGCGCCCAGTAGCAATCCGCTGGCACAGCAAGAAGGGGCAATGCAATAAAGTAGAAAGCGAAAAATATCGCTTATTGATAAAAATCTCACAACTAAACAATTAAAAAATTTATATCCATGAAAAAACTCAACCACAAAATCCAGCTCGGCTAACACGCTCGACTATCAGAATTGACTAAACGAATTTACTGAAACATCTACGCTAACATCCCCATAAACTTGGCGGCATTTTATTTTTTCAAATTACACGGAATATAACCCAGAAAATAGTCCGCCATTAATCTACCAAGCATCACTTTTCCGGAAAAAAAACACGCATATTAGACAGCACAAAAATATCGCATTGCCACACCATACAAAAGTATTAATAAAGTAATGGTGCACTTTCGTAACCTATCTACAGGGAAGTGGAGAACAGGAAGCGAGCACGAATTTTCTTCGTATTCCTTCATTATCTTTGATGAGTTCTATCTCTTCTTCTCCGACAGATAACAAAAAAAATATTTGCTTTCGGAGATTATGACCATGCAAAAAATACTGCTGATTGCATTTTTCTTTTCGCTGCTGTTTTTGAGCGCTTGCGGCTCAGATGGCGGAAGGGGAAATGCTGCCGAGGATCTGTTGCCCGGCGACAGTACTATCGACACTGATGGAGACGGCATAAACGATGGCGATGACAACTGCCCAAACATCACTAACTCTGACCAAGAGGACCTGGATGTAGATGGCAGTGGAGACGCCTGTGATAGTGACGATGACGGAGACACCTTTCCAGACTCCGGTGACAACTGTCCTCTCACAGCCAATTCAGACCAGGCGGATAGTGATAGCGATGGCATCGGCAACGCCTGTGATGACGATCTCGATGGCGATAATATCGAAAATGACAACGACAATTGCCCAGCTGATGCCAACCATGGGCAGGGGGATATGGATAATGATGGCGTTGGCGACGCCTGCGATAACGATCGCGATGGTGATGACTACACCAACAGCCTGGACAATTGCCCGGACACAGCCAATCCAGATCAAGCCGACCAGGATAGCGATGGAATTGGCGATCTCTGTGACGCCGACAGCGATAGCGACAATGACGGCTTCGATGATGGCGCAGATAATTGCCCGCACACGGCTAATCCCGGCCAGGATGATGCCGATGGAGATGGCATTGGTGATGCCTGTGACAATGACAAAGACGGCGATGGCGTAAATAACGATGCCGACAACTGCCCAGAAATCCCGAACGCCACCCAGGAAGATCTGGATAACGATGGCATCGGCGACGCCTGCGATTCAGATAGGGACAATGACGGTGTCGATAACAGTACCGATAACTGCCCCGCCATCAATAATCCCGATCAGGGCGATATCGACTCCGATGGTGAAGGCGATGCTTGCGATAGTGACGATGATGCTGACGGTATTGACGACGACTCCGACAACTGTCCCGCGGATGCCAATGAAGACCAAACTGATACCGACGCTGATGGCATCGGGGATATCTGTGACAGCGACCGCGACAATGACGGTATTGAAAATAACAGCGATAACTGCCCGCTGGAACCCAATGAGGATCAGACCGACACAGATGGCGATGGCTACGGTGATGCCTGTGATGACAACACCGATAGTGATGGCGACTTAATTCCAGACAGCATCGACAACTGTGTCAATGTACCCAACACCGATCAGTTAGACCTGGATGGTGACTCTATCGGCGACGCCTGTGATAGCGATCTCGACGGAGATACTATCGATAATGACGCCGACAACTGTGTCTACCTCCCCAACGAGGATCAAGCGGATAACGACGGTGATGCTCAAGGAGACATTTGCGATTCCGATGATGACAATGACGGTGTAGCTGACGTCAACGATAACTGCAGCCTTACTCCCAACGCTAACCAAGCCGATACTGATGGCGATAGTATCGGCGATGCCTGCGATTCTGACATTGATGGTGACGGCATATTAAATAATGTTGATAACTGTCCACTTGTCAGCAATACACTGCAGGAAGACCAGGATGGCGATGGCATTGGTGATGCTTGTGACGCCGACAGTGACAGCGACGACGATGGCTATGATGATGGAGAGGATAACTGTCCGGCAGATTACAATCCCGATCAAGCCGACCAGGATGGCGATAGTATCGGCGATGTCTGTGACAGTGACCGCGATGGAGATGGCGTAGACAACAATAGTGACAACTGCCCTTTCACACCAAACGACCAGACCGACAGCGACAACGACGGCACTGGCGATGCCTGCGATAATGATACCGATGGTGACGGCGTCGACGACAACTCTGATAACTGCCCGGCAATACCAAATAGCGGACAGGAAGACAGTGATAACGATGGGGTCGGTGATGCCTGTGATCAGGACCAGGATAACGACGGTTCTGATGATACCGTAGACAACTGTGCCGCTATCCCAAATCCAAATCAGACCGATACCGACGGTGACAACTTAGGCGATGCCTGTGACCCGGATGTGGACAATGACGGTGTAGAGAATGACATCGATAATTGCCCACAAACTATAAACCCACTCCAAGAGGATTCCGATAACGACGGCGTAGGCAATGTCTGTGACTTCGACAATGCACTTTCCTGTACTTCCTTCGAAGGTCTTGAAGTTATGGATGGGGTCGACGCTGAATTGGTCAGCGGCATAACCGCACCCTGCGATGGTTGTTCCGTAATATCCATTGACAAAGTAGCCAATGGAATACTCTCCGATGCTGCCAGGATGGAAATAGTGAGTGGAGCTGGCGGTAGCGCCTATATCCAGATAAACCATGACAACGTCAAGAGTGGCCGCTATATGATTGGCTTCTTGGTAGAAAACGGTAACTCTATACTGGATGAGATCGAACTGAACAGCATTGTTATCAGCACCTATTTGGACGGAGTAGCCACTGGCGAAACGACAAGCGGTTATATGCTCGCCCCCTTCAAGGTCAACGGCGCACACTATCATCGACTGCTCCTGGCGAATACCCAGGCAAATTTTGACCAGATCCGTCTGAGCCTGAAAGGTCTGAGCTATACCAATAACAAGCTGGATGTTTACCTGGCCTGCGCGGTACCAATAGATCAACAGCCATAGCTAGATTCACTAGCAAAGTAATAGCCCTCGAAAAGAGGGCTATTACTTTTTTTAAAAATAAGAAACGGAATTTACAGATTTCTTCTCTTTGTAGCCTCTTACCTCCAGCCTATGTCGGCCTGCCACTTCAATCTGGCAACTATTTCCCTCAAACCAAAGCCAACTTCGATATTTCCACACCTCCTTTAATTCAGCACGGATTAAGCCATAGGTTCAAACACTAGTATCGAAAAAGGTGGAGCCCAGGGGAGATTTCCGGCTGGCTAAAGCAGGAGTAAAACTTGCCAATCAGCCAAGAAACCAATTACCTGTATGTCTTGACTGATAAGCAGCGAAGTGGAAATTTGTACGAGAATTTATGATACAGGGATAGATCCTACAACAAGCGAGCCAATGGAAAATCAACTCAGAGGAACATTAAGGCCATCATCAGCATCGAACAGCTACCACAATTTATAGATAATAAATCTCGCATAGGAGACTGGGAAATTGTTACCGTTATAAGTAAAAGTCAAAGCGGTGATCTGGTCACCGTTGTAGATTGGAAGAGCAAGTTTACTCTCTCTAAGCAGATTGCACGCAAGACGGAAAATCTGGTCACTCAGGCTGCAATTGTACTACTTGAACTGTATAAACATTTAGCACTTACTATTATCGCCGATAATGGCAAAGAATTTACTTTACATGAGAAGATTAGAGGGGCTCTGGATTCTTAAGTCTAGTTTGAACATCCGTATGTCTCTTGGGAGAGAGGCCTAAACGAGAACACAAACGGTCTGCTGCGCCAGCACTTTCCGAAAAATACTGACTTCAAGTTTGTGAATCAAAAAGAAGTTGTTTTGGCTGTTGAACGTTTAAATAATCGCCCCAGGAAAACTTTGAGCTATAAAAGCCCTCGGCAGATATTGGGAGAATATACAGTTATCTCCTCAACCTAAAGGGTGGTGCGCTTCAGAGTTAAATACAAGTTATCAAAGGACGCCTTTTATAAAAATCTCTCCCAGTAATTAAAATACACTTACTGGGAGATTCCAAGTGATGAAAAATTTTACTGGAAAATTACAGCACTATGATTATTGCCATCCTGGAAAACAGTGGCAACATCTGCTATTCCAGCCTGGGATAAAACAAAATCATTTAATAACCCACGCTGAAAAGTAGTGGCCGTATTGAAACTACCTGACTGATTCAATTGTCCGGTATTAGTTGTTCCAATTTGTGTGCTACTGGCAACATTCGATACACCTGCTTGAGCATAAACTAGGAAGTTACCTTCTTGCTCTTGACTGATGTTGGCAATATGGCCAAAACCAGTTTGTGAGGCACCTAAAACATTGTTACTTCCTCGCTGGCTTGCCTGGAGAAAATTATTACTAGTATTAGCTTGAATAACAACCGCGAAGTTTCCATCGCCTTCTTGAGCAACAATCGCAGTTGTAGCTGCAGCAATAGACTGACCTACCGTTGCAGAGTTTGACGTACCAGTTTGATTGATTAATGCAGAAGTTCCCAAGGATGTTATTGTCTGAGTAACAGCTGCCGTATTCATTACATTAAACTGATTGATTTCGGCACTTGTCGCACTGACACTGGTCTGCACTGTAGTAGCACCATTACTTGTACCATCTTGAAAAATGGTACTTAAAGCTCCAGGACCGGCAAAGCTCTGTATAGCGAAAGCGTTATTTGAAAACCCAGCCTGCGTTTGCAGTATTGCACTCAACGTTGTGGAGTTTATTTGCTGAGCAAAAGCAGTGTTTGTAGAGCCAGACTGGGTTTGCCAGATCGAACTAAAAGATACAGTTGGATCTCCCTGGAGCGCTGTAGCTGCATGGTTATCACCCATTTGACTGAGACCAGCAAAATTATTGTCAGCGAAAACACCTTGGCTGGCGATAGCAAACAAAACTGCTGCTGCTATGGGGGTACATCTTTTCACATTTATCTCCTTAAAATATGAAATTAGCGAAATTAAACTTCTTATACTGCTTAAAAGATGAACAAAACTAACATCATGCCATAGCATTAAAAGCAAACACCAAATTCTACTGAAATTTCCGTGCAATACCCAATGAAAATTATACCGATACTTCGGCAACTATCCTTGTAAATTTCCTCACACTAGAAACACACAACCGGTTACTTCTTATCTAAATCCACAGCCTGATGCAGTGATGAGTTTTGTAGTCAGGCAGCACTTTCGCAATAGGACATAAGCACTGAAAAAATAGGAAAAAAGACCTAGTTAGATGTAAAAAAGGAAAGAGAGAGCTTTATGACTCAATTATGCAAAACAATGAAAGCACAAAATATGAGACTAATACACGTCCAGCCGGCCAAAAAAACAACCGTAAAGAAATTAATGATATGACGAACAGAGTCATAATAAGGCCTGACTATTTACAACGTAAATCTTGTTAAAAAATATGAAAAATCACTACCACATATAATCTTGATTATTTTGAGAAAAATCATAATATTGAGAACACTACCCACTCACCAGAGGACCCATAAAATTTTCCACTTTAAAAAACATATTCCAACTAAAATAGAACTGAACTCCCATTCAAGTCCCAAATTTTTCAAAGAAAATTAACACTGTTAACTTTCTGAGGATTACAAACCTTTAGGGGTGCACCAGTTCATGTAATGGACCTACATATCAAACACATCTTGGATATATAGGTCCACCCAAAAGTCAGATTTTACTTCTATTGGATACAGGCATCATTCGCATTATCGAAAGTATTAAGCGCCCAAACACTGCCAGTGCATGGAGGAACATTCTGATCCATCAAGTCATTTCCAGCATTGCCTGCTGCATCATTACTTATAATGAGCCACCCAGTCTGGCCAAACGCCTGCATCATTATTCCATTTACACCATTAGCCGTTGATATGTTATCAGCAATTATACCGCCATTTCCTTCGGCAACTACTATGCCACTAGCTGAATTAGAGCTGGTATCATTCAGCCTCAGTAATGAGTTATTCCCAACAACTTTGACTCCCATCAGGGAATTACCAGTCGCCTCGGTAGTTCTCACCTGGCTTCCATCACCCATCAACCGGATTCCCATGCCAGTATTACCATTTGCGTAAGAGGCCTCCAAGGTATTGCCTGCGCTCCAGAGGGTAACTCCGGACAAACTATTAGCAGTGGTGCTTATACCTGTAATTAAGTGGCCTCCATCACCTTCAGCCGATACTCCGGTGGCACAGCCTTCAATACTTCCACCACCAGCAGTATCTTCAAGAACCCTGCCTGCCCCAACTAGCCTTACTCCGATTCCAACGGGGGTATCACAACTAATGGTATAACCATTTAAATCCAGACTGGCACCTTCTTTTAACGTTACTGCAGGATTAATAGCACATGCGGGAATATCCCCTGACAGGACAGTTGGACTAGTGAGGACATCACCACAGCTGACAGCTGAAGCCACACCCGATACCGAAATGCTGGCGGCTCCCGCAACGGCGAGAAGTACTGCTTTTATTGGATTAACACTTACATTTTTCATATTAGATTCCCTTCATTTATTGATTGTTTCAAAGGAGAGTACACCCAAAGCCAAGGAGAGTTTGACCTAGGTCTGGAAAAGGGCCATAGGAAATTATTCCCAAAACAAATAACAAAATGGCATATGTTATAGGTGGTTAAAATATTTAACCTCCCCAACAGACATCCCTATAAACAGCAACCATTTTACCGATAGCCCAAGCCGGTAGAATGCCCCAGCCAACAGGAATAGGAAAGCTAAAAATAATTATAAGAACATCAGAAAATCTTCTACCGAAGGAATAAAAAAGATCAAACGGATCTGAAGTTAACAGTAAAAAAGAAACACCTAGAGTGAAGTGGAAAATTTATTAAAAATCATTCAGGCGACTTCGACATAGAAAGAACTAATTAAGCTAAGATTTTCCTGAACCTTCAAAATCCACAAAAATTCCAACTCAAACAACAAAAAACTCACACCAACAGATCAAGCACCAGATATCCGAAAAAAATTTCCATATAGGCAAGAAAACCACATGCATGCATCTTTTACATTTATATTTTCAATCCAACCTTGAACAACCAAATGGCATAGCCTTAAACCCATTAGAATGTAGTACTGCTGGAGATGAGCAACCTATTAAAGCTATATCTGCCAGCAACTGATATTTCAAAAAATACAACCTGAACCATTGTACCAAAAGCAACCAATGCCCAATCTGCATGAAAGCAGAATCACATTAATGATCACAACCTGTAACTCACACCGGGACAATACCAGTCTTTATTGATAATAATGAAGCGGCATACATTCACACCAGGTTAAACACTTCAACAAATATGGCAGAAAGATAATTATTACGCCAAACTGGATAAACCCACAAAAGCTCTTATTCAACAAGACTCTATCACACCGAAAATCACCAACTGTAAGCCTACAGATTTCTTACTTTCCACAGAGCCTATTGCGACAAATCACACACAATACAATCATTATCTACACAGTAAAGCCTGCTTAAGTAAACTAATGGTAGTAGTAAAAATGATTTAAAAACTATTATTTAACAGATGCTAATATTTTCTTATTAACCGTGGTAATGGTATACTCAACTAAGTTATATCTATTCCATTTGCCGCGGTGAAAACATAATTATTGACATGCCAATTACGGCAATACAGGCACCAGTTATATCCCACACAGTGGGCTTGACGCCATTCACCAGCCATAACCACATAATTGATGTAAAGATATAAATACCACCGTAAGCTGCATAAACTCGCCCAGCAGCAGTAGGATGAAGCGTTAACAGCCAAACAAACAAAGCGAGACTAATGCCACCAGGCAGTAAAAGCCAGGCACTCATTCCATGCTTGATCCAAAGATAGGGAAGATAACAGCCGGCAATCTCAGCTAGTGCAGTAATGAAGAATAAAGCTATTGTTTTCAATTCAAACATTACTGAGAACCCACTACCTTCCCCACCTGTTATGAATTCAATTGGGCTCGTTAATCAACAGGGCAAACACTTTCGAGCGATGTGGTAAAAGCTCTCTTCATAAACACGAACTGCTCATTGGTTTCCATATGCTTACTCAGTGAATTTCTGGCGATAAGGAAGCGTTTTTTATCTTTTTCTGTCATACCCTCATGATACAGGTACAACTGTTCAACCGGTTTCATTGCAGCCTTTTCCTGACGGTAAAATGAGTCAGCAGACATCGCCAGATCCACTTTATCCCGTATAGATCCATCTGGCATTATTTGTACCGATACACTGGGCACCAGGTTCGCAATCGGTCCGGTGAGATTCAATACCTCCGGATTTAATTCACTCAGTTTCCTTGCGATATAAACCTTGAGCTTGTTATTTCTGACTTCCATTTTTACAAACGGTTTAATTGTCTTAAACTTATCTTTATCGTCTTCGAATAGTTTTACGGAAGCTTCCAACATCACCAGGCTTTGTGTATTCAAGAATCGCTCATACTCCTCCAGTTGACAAGAAGCCTGCACGCAATGACTGAAGATAAAGGCTAGAATCAAGGCTGGTATTTTCATTGTTCCAATGATTATCCTTAATATTTTTATATTGGCCACCCAAATCCATCGAGCTGGCCTCCTCTATATCCCTGGTTATTTTAGTCGCCTTTTTGCCATTGAAATTCTATAGGTTCGCATTTGAGGGATTTCCTGCAAAAAGTACGTGGCATCCTTCTTTTAGCAAGCTATATACGCCATCAACAGACAGAAGGTAGCAAGTAGCAACTCAAGTGCCAGATTATCGCCACGGTAGGTATGACTGGCACATGTCCTACTTCCTGCCATTATGAGTAAGATTAACCACTTCAATGCTAAATTACGGACATCCAAGATTCGGACAGTACCTAATAGTCCTCCAGGATTACTGGCGGCAAGGATCTGGCCGTGGACATCCACTCCTCAACACTCTCCCTGGCCAGAAGTCTCTTAATCCACTGTTGTGTGAGAGGCCAAGTTGCTATTTGGGGAGAATGTGCATATATCCTGATTATTGTGGGTACAAATACCAGATCTGCCAAGGACAAGGCTCCACATAAATAAGATCCGCTACTAGATTCCAGTTCATTCTCCCAGATGGAAAACAACCGATCGGCATCCTTTTGCTCATCAGTTGTCATATCTCGTTTATCCGGATAAAAGGCACTTTCAAACGAAAGCCGGGGACAGAGGCCCGATAAGCCAGCATGCTGCCAGCTCAGGAAGGAGCGCACCCTGGCTTTTGATAGTGGATCTGATGGCAACAAGCTGCCAGTGCCAATTTCATTGGCATATTCCATTATCGCCAAAGAGTCAAAAATTACGCTATTGCCATCAATCAAAACTGGCACCGATGCTGATGGTGATATTTCGCCGATTCTCTGCAGGTTTTCAAATCGCTGTGGGGTTCGTATATCCACTACTCGCTCTTCAAACTCAACATCCAACTCTCTTAAAGAGAGCCAGGCACGAAATGCCCAACTGGAAGCGTTTTTTGTACCAGTGTATAAAATACGACTCATTTTATCTCCCCAATGCATTAATAAGGAATCATTTCAATTGCACAACAGTCGATCATTATTCAGTGATGAAAGGGAAAAAATCCAATTATTTTTACGACTATTGACGTACACCGGTACCAATGAATTAAGCGCTATATACACGTTGTATAGCTCCCATTCAGCAAACGGGTTCAGAGGCGCAAGCAAGATAGAACCACTTAGTGGAGATGCTTGGAATATAACCACCTGATAACATTTTAACATTCCACACAACGCCATTTTTTCAGAAAATCGAATATAAATAATAATGTAAACAGAGAAGCACCCTGGTATATCAACAGCCTCCCCTAAAATATTAATGGTTACATGGGCTTTTAAGATTTATGACATTTCAACGCAAGGCTTGGCGTAGACACTAGAAATTGGGCAACAAAATATAAAAAATTCCCAATCGACTAATTTTTCAAATTGAACAAATAATAGTGGCTGAGTGGATAAGGAAATCCACGCCCCTGTTTTGAGATCAAAAAAAAGCCCGGCAATACCGGGCTTTTCCACTAAGTCGTTCAACCCAGTTATTTCAGGCCGAGTACCTCTTTCCCCTGGATAAAAGTAACGTCCACGGGGATATTTGCTTCTGCCAGTCTATCCAGGTCAGCCTGTAATTCAGGGCCAATCACGCCCTGCTTGGCTAACAAAGCTTTGGCATCTTCATAGTTGCCATCGCCCTGTATAGTAAGGATCAGGCGCGACAGGTTGGTCATAGCCTGTTGCATCTTCTCGAAATCCACGCTGTATTGCCCGGTCTCAGGATCACGGGAAAAGGCGCCTTGCTCCTTGAAGAAGTTGAACCGAACCATATTCGCTTTACCGTGTGCACTCGCAGCACCGAAGCGTACGCTACGGAAGATTCCGGCGAGGAAGGTAACGTAGTTATCCATCAACTCGCCTTCTTCAATCTCACCTTTCTCGTGCAGACGGGTCACCATATACAAGCCGAGAATATCCGCCTTGCCTTCTTCCAGTGAGGAGGAAGTCTCTTTCAGTGCCGTACGCACATTCGCACCACCGTTAACAGTCTTTTTGATGCCGAGACCGTGGGCAACTTCGTGGAACATGGTGTTAGCAAAGAACGCTGGAAAGGTAATGTGCTCGCGTTGGTCCGGGGCTATCAGCACATCACTGATTGGCACCAGGATCTTATCGAACTTAGCGCGCATCGCATTTTTCAGTTGCAGGCGACGGGTGCCCTTGGCCAACTGCACCTCTTCATCATTGGGCAGGTTGATAGCGATGGTCTTGGAACCGGCATTACTATGGCCTGCATAGAAGAGCACATCGTAAGCATTCAAGTCGGAATCGGTACCCGGCTCTTCAGATTTGTATTTTTCGTCTACCGGCAGGCCTTTTTGCAACTCCGGCAGGAGCGCGGCGAACTTGGCCAGCTTTTCGCTCCACTCTTTATCCTTCAGCAATACGTAGGACTCATAGGCGGTGCGGTAGGCGAACATCTGGTCTTCGTAGTTCTCAATCGGGCCAATTACTACATCGATCTCATTTTCCTTCATATCCATCCAGGCCATGTCGCTGGGACGGAAATTATCGGTTAGCAGTGCATCGGCACGCATGGTCAGGTAGTGGGCAAATTCCTTGCTCTCTGCCAATGCTGCAGCCTGGCGCAGAATATCGGCAGCTTTCTTCAGGTCCGCATTGTAGGCCTTGTTGTAGGGAATCAATTCCAGCTTGCCCGCATCGTCGCGACGTACCAGAGAATAGAGGCCATCCTTACCAGGCTGGTCCCAATTCTCAAATTCCTCACGGGTCATATCAGCAGGGTAGAAATTGGCGCCCAGAGGCTTGGGCCCATAGCCGACAATAAACGGCTTATTGTCATTGAGACGGTCCCAGGGGCCATAGTTAATATCGGCAAACTTGCGCGCGCGGCTGTTCTCGATTTCCGGCAGCAATACCTGTGCTGGGCCATAAGATTGCAACCAGAACAGACGGTCCATAACCTGACTGGCATCGATCAACAGGCCAATCATCTTACGCTGATTTTCGCTCAGGCTTGCCAGGTTGGCGGTAAGCTCTACCGGCACATAAATATCAAAACGCTTATCCGCATTCTCTACAGTCTGACCGGAGGGTGGGGTCACAGTCTCTGACTCAACAATCTGAGCCTCGGCCTCATCTTTAGTGACTTCTTCGGCCTCTTTGTTTTTGCTACAGCCGCCCACCAGTACTATCGCCAGCAGTGCGGCAGCGATCTTGGAGGACTGAAAAGGAATGGTCATATCGCTCTGCCTATCGTTATCTTGTATCGGCGCCACATTAGTCGGGCTGCGCACAATTATCAAGGCACCCCTCAGCAACGTATCTAAGTGGGCGCGGTAATCTGCGGAGCCTCCTGGTTCTCCACCCCGGTCTCATTTGCACGCTCTTGCTGCTGCATGCGCCAGAGCATTGCGTAATGGCCGTCTGTTGCCAGCAATTGGCTGTGGGAGCCCTGCTCAACAATCCGCCCCTGGTCCATCACCAGAATTACATCCGCATCAACGACTGTGGACAGGCGGTGAGCAATCACCAGAGTGGTCTGCTCGCGGGCAATTTCCTGCAGCGAAGCGACAATACTTTGCTCTGAGCGGCTATCCAGGGAAGAAGTCGCCTCATCAAAAATCATAATCGGTGGTTTTTTGAGCAGGGCCCGAGCAATTGCCACACGCTGTTTCTCTCCACCAGAGAGTTTCAGTCCGCGTTCCCCCACTAAGGTATCGATGCCCAGAGGCAACTGCTCAACAAAGCCCGCCAGGTGAGCGTGTTGAATAGCCTCCATCACGTCTTTATCGGTGGCCCCTACCCGGCCGTAACGCACATTTTCCTTAATCGACTGGTTAAACAGTACCGCATCCTGGGGCACCACACCGATTGCCCGACGCAGGGACTCCTGAGTTACCTTACGGATGTCCTGGCCATCGATACGAATACTGCCCTCCAGAGTATCGTAGAAACGAAACAACAACTTAAACAAGGTGGATTTGCCGGCACCACTAGCACCAACAATGGCGACTTTCTGACGTGGCAGCACCGAGAAACTCACACCGCGCAATATCTCTCGATTATCCCTGTAACCAAACTGCACCTGCTCAAAATCGATACGCCCCTCGGACACCTGCAATTCCGGAGCTTCTGGACGATCTGCCACGGCAGGTTTTACCGTCAACAGGGAGAACATTTTCTCAATATTTGCCAGAGCCCCCTTCATTTCCCGATAGACAAACCCGAGGAAATTAAGTGGGATAAAGATCTGCATCATAAAGGCGTTGACCAGGACAAAGTCGCCGATGGTCATCTGCCCTTTAGTGACCCCAACAGCTGCCAGCACCATAGCGGCACACATGGCGCTGGCAATGATCAGTGCCTGACCGGTATTCAAACTAAACAGAGACAAGCGGTTCTTACGCCGGGCCTGCTCCCATATCGCAAGCTCCTTATCGTAGTGACCGGACTCGTGCCGCTCATTCGCAAAGTATTTGACAGTCTCATAATTCAGCAAGCTGTCCACTGCACGACTACTGGCCTGGGATTCAGCCTCATTGAGTGCTCGCACAAAGCGGGTGCGCCATTCGGTAGCCACCACGGAGAAGCCGATATAAATAATGACCGCCACCAAAACCACCAGGGCGAATGCACCGCTGTAATTCCACCAAAGCAGCCCCGCTACCATGGCTATCTCTACCAGGGTGGGTACGATATTGAACACCATAAAGCGCATCAGGAAACCAATGCCACTATTACCTCGCTCGATATCCCTGGACAAACCGCCAGTACGCCTATCCAGGTGAAAATCCAGGTCCAGCTTATGTAGATGTTGAAACACCTCCAGCCCTACTCGGCGCTGAGCACGCTCGGTCACACGACCAAAAATAGTGTCCCTTAACTCACCGAAAAAGGTACTGGAAAACCGCACCACGCCATAGGCCAGTAAAAGCCCCAATGGCAGTGCGATAGCTTGGGCAACGCCGCCGGCGCTATCCAGATCATCAACAATGTGCTTAAGAATAAATGGCAGAGTAACTCCAGCCACTTTAGCCCCAATCAGACACAGGATTGCCAGGGCGACAGCACGGCGGAATTCCAACAAGTAGGGAAACAGGGTTTTCAGTGCTCCCCAATGCACTTCATCCAATGGAACGGTGGACTTGGGTCTCGGCATAATCGGTTCCGGAAGGAAAATTAGGCGCCTATTATAAATAGACTGAAAGACTTATATAGACGCTCAGCTAAATATGCAGGGTGAACACCCTATTGCAGCATCATATACTTTGGTTACCCAGCCAATATTCAGGTTAATCATACCTGCAGTATAAAGAGGGGATTATCAGATACCAGGGGGACGGCAAGCACTGGAAACATCAGCAAAGGCCCAGCCTGATCAGCAGCTATGTAAGTATAAGAAGGCTTATTCGAACTTTCGCCCTCCAGCTCAGGGCACGTCAGAATAGCCACCCTGACCGGTCTACCCAAAGCGGCAAGCGGCCCTTAGCGATATCTCTCTTGCTGCCAAAGACTATAACGACTATACCCTGCGGCTAACAGTGACTATCTAGTGAGCAAGAGGGGCTCTACCTATTACCAATAAACAGATCGTATTTTAATTATTATTGAGTGTCAGGCTTTAATCCTCCTCAAACCAATAACCAACATATATTTTTAAAATAAGGATTTCATAAAAAATATAGTGTTACAGGCCAGAAAAATAATAAACTCACTCAGCATACCCAAGAAAGTTATCTAGATTGACAGAAAACTTCCTTAAGCAAACGTGATACACGTCTCACCGCTTGAGTCATACCTGAGTACTATTTATCAGATCAAATATACCAATTTATATTGATAAACCCTTCAATCATCATTTGAAGCTTATTCCCATAACCAGATGGAACGTGGTGATTCGACCCATTTATATTTATTATTGTAGATGAATAGTTACACGGCATCTTTGAAATATACATTTCTATCCCCCTAGCGGTCCATAACTGATAAACTTATTCAGTGAACGCCAGAAAACCTCTTCAGCATGCCTACCACCTTGATACTTTTTTTAACTTGGCCTTTTTAGCCTTACTACTATTAAGTCCACCCATTTCAGCAAGTTGAATTCATCCTGGCAAAGCTAAACTTCGAACAGGAATTTTGTAGTCAATTGAGAATATGCCACCTAGAATAATATCATTATTTTTAAATCAATAAATCAGGCTCCCATTCAATCCATCTACTTGCTGCCTACAAGCATTACAAGTTTCAAATTCACGAAAAACCTTCTGCTTTGATACGTAGCAAAAGGCATTTCTCTCTTCTTGAATGGCTGTTGTATTTAAATCACATCCTGGAAATCATTACTCCCCAAAACTAGAGTGGTCGAATCAAGGGCATTTAAGCCCTTAAAAATAATTCAGAGATATCGAAGCTTTAAAACCACCTTGTTAGGTCACTCCAAAACCAATTAAAAGAAATTAACCATGGCAATCCATGTTTTCCAGCATATACTCTAAAACTTTGTCATCAACATCATTCAACCGCTCAAGAATATTAAGATGATCTCGGTCATTAGCCAGGGAAAAAGAGCAGTTGACCCCTGACTTAAGCAGTTTCTCCTGATACTCCTTTGTCTGCCGAAAAAACTCAGGAGTGTCAAACTCAGGTAAGATTAGATGTAGTGGACAGAGTTTTATACCCTCTCTAAGCGGGATCAACTGTGGGCTTACCTTCTCCGCTGAGTCCATCGACATCTTAATTGTGTCATTGACAAAACTCTTTACCAAGGGACGGATATCAAAAAGCCCAGCTAAGGAAAATGCAGCCTTGAATTTGCTCTGTGCAACTTTTGAAACACCAAACTGTTCCCAATCGGTCTGGTGTAGCATCGCTACAAGCTGACCACCCGCCGAGTGTCCTACAAGGTAAACTGCCGACGAGCCTCTCTGTTCAGCTTCATTAAGTACCGTAGCCATCGCACACTGCATCTGTTTTACAATGGATTCCATTGGCAAGCCATTATTCCAATCCTGCGCCATACGGTATCCAGGCATGTATACGGCAAACCCCTTTTTATTAAAAGGTTCAGCTAGAAAGGAAAACTGTTCCTTTGAGAACCATTGCCACCAACCTCCATGAATATAAATTACTATGGGTGCATCTTCAGGTACATTCTCAGGCCTGAAGACATCCATAGAACCCAGCAACTCTCCTTCTCCAAAGTTAACAGTCTGCAATCCATCTTTTACCTCTTGACGATAAATGGAACTATGACTCTCGGTGAATGCCACATGGGCTGGTAGTAACTCCTCTGTAGGCAAGCGGCGAGTCCACAGGGTTGGATTGTATTGTTCGTCTGTTTTTTCTCGTGTAAAACTATTCCAGTATTCATTCATCTTAATATTCCTTTACTTCACACTTGGATCTACAGCTTCAAAATGATCCTCACGCAGGCGCATAGTGCCGTCTTCCTGCAGAATCCAGAGTTCCCGCGTGATCACCCCTTGCGCGTTGTTCATTTTCCAATTGCTAGTAAGTACAGTTGAGGCATCATCTACGGCCTCAATTTTAGTATCCAGATAGGACACATCCGAGAACCCTTGGGCTACTAGGTTTTCCCAAAAAGCCTGTATCTGCTCACGTCCCTGAAACAAGCCAAATGGTTTGGCCACCATTTGGGCATCCTTTTCATACATAGACGCGCAACCTTTAGCATTACCCTGGTTGAAAAATGACTTCCATTGCTCACTGGCTACTACAGTTTTTTCGATTAGCACCTTACTCATATCAAACTCCTCCTCACAAAACTAAGTATTGATTGTCTACAAGCATATTGCCCCAACTGCCACCTTATGATAAACAGGTATTCAATCAAATAACTGTTTAGCAAAATTAAACAATGAAACCTAATCTTGAGGATATGCAAGTATTCCTGGCCGTAGTAGAGGCACGTAGTTTTACGGCTGCAGCAGATAAACTGGCCCGTACCAAGTCGGCAATCAGTCAATCAGTAACACGGCTGGAAGGAGATCTTGATACAAGGCTGCTCTATAGAAGCACACGAGCACTTTCTTTAACCGAAGCGGGCACTCAGTTCTACTCACATTGTCGCGAAATCCGGGATATCTATGACGTTGCCCTGGCAGAGCTAAAAAGCACCACTGAAAAGCTCTCAGGCACATTGACGGTTACTGCACCTCACGCGCTCTGTGAGCCAGTTATTGTTCCGGCAATTGCACAGCTTGTAGAACAGCATCCACAGCTTGGGGTGCGATTGCTGGCGGACGATGCCCCCATGGATCTAATTTCATCCCAGGTAGATCTTGCAATCCGTGTGGGCAACCTGGATATGCAATCAGCCAAAGTATCTAAGCTGGGGGTACTTCGAGAAAGTCTCTATGCGAGCAAAGCGTACATAGATAAGCAGGGCGGTTTACCAGAGGATCTTTGCGAGTTACGCTATTGGCAACATATCGCCAATGATTGGCAGGGCACTCCGATAAAATATGATCTGGGGAATAACGGTAAAATAAGAGTCACACCAAAGATTCGCTGCAATTCACTTCACAATATTTTACAAATGGCGGAAATAGGATTAGGAATCGCTAGAATTCCAGATATTACTGCATTGCACAGTATCAAAAAAGGCCTATTAGAACCGGTCATTGAAGCCAGCTCAACCCCTGTACATTATATGCACCTCTACCCAAAGAAACCTCCCGCCAAAGTCCAGAGCTTTATAAAAGCTGTAAAAGCCCAATTAAAACCATAATAAGATAAAGAAATCAGAAACTTTAGGCTATATCATTATCAACTTACTGGTAGATTTTTTATTTATTATCCATAAATTACTCGTCAAGCGTTATCTTCACCCTGGAGATTGGCATTCAAAAAAGTTATGAGTATAGCCTGAGATAATGTATCACCAGAAATATCTAAAATATACAAAAGGATAACAAAAAAGGTTGTTCGCCCAGGACAAACAACCTTGCGCCCAACCAAGCTGGATTTCAAAAAAAATCAAGAAAAACTAACAATTAAGTATATCCGTCAGTATACGCTGCAAATACAATAACCCCAACATGAATGGCAGATAACTATAATAGCCATACTAATGGCCCAAGCTAGGGGCAATAAATTTTACCTCTGTATGAGTTTGCTGGTCTACGGTCATATCGCGAGCGTTTAGTGGTTGGAATCGGTCTGTTGAGGATTGGGCGGGGCCATTTCATAAGTCGGCCGGGATATTTCCCGGTTTGTATCGATATTTTATGCAGGACGGCAAGCGTGTTTCGCTTATGTTGGCAATCTAGCTACTACTATGCTTAGAAGTATCTATCGATGTCCACAGTAAGCTATTAAACGGGTACGCATACTGTGGACGCCATTGTGGGTGGTGGCTAGGTCACAGATTGTAAATGCTGAATTACGTCATAAGCAGGATCATCAATATGGCCCAAACTAACCAAGTTAGTAATAGCCTTTATAATGACCATATCAGGAACATCATTATCGCGAAGGACAAAATGGTCATGAGTATGAATATCAGCCAATTGATATGCTTCATTAATCCAATTATGCAAATCATGGTGTCCCTGACCATGATTATTTAACGCTCCGCGTCCCATGCTATGCTCAAAGTGAGGATCCAGAGCTACCTGAACAGGACCATGAAGCTCTCTTCTTTTGGTAAAAACAGTGATGCATGCCGGAATCTCTCCATAATTAGGGTTATAAACAATTTTCCAAGTTTTAGCCCGATCTGGAAATTGCCATTCTGCAGCCTGCACTCCAAAAGACCATGCGTGAGTTAAACCAGGCATTCTTCACCTCCTTTTTGGCAGATAATTTTAAGTGATGGTGACTTTTGATTGAGATCTTGAACTAGATTTAAAGATCCTTGCCTATTCAGGTAGCCTCGCCTTATTGCAAGCAATATTGGATAACTACAACAGTTGATATATTGGGCAAGGCTTCCTAAAAGAGCATGAGGTCCCGTACCGCCTCCCCAGCTAGTAATATTTCTGTCGATGGACCCCCAAGTATATTGCTGGTTATTATTCGCATCCGCTTCTGCATCATCAGCAATATCTGCAGCACGACTCATAGCAAAATTCCTTCTATTAATAATTAAAATTAATCAATCCAATTTAAACTGGCCGGGTAGAAAAAAATTTTTCCCTGCCGAAAATTGGTCTTTCAAAAACTCTCAACAGGTCTTCAGCGAGAGTTATATACTTTTAGTCTTCGAAAATTCGGAATTGTTACACATCCAAAATTACAAGCAATTACAGACATCTAACTTCAATAAAAGCAATTTTATTTTAATAACCTAAAAGACTACTACAAGCAGGCACTTGACAGACAAACAGAAATCACCTAATTGTACTCTACACAAAGATTCAATAAAAATTCGAGAGCCAACAGTCAAAAATCAGAATTACAGCTAAGCGAGAAGTCACGCGGTAATAATTATTTAAATAATACAATAATAAAAACTACAAAAAACTAGACAAGCAACCCCATGATTAACTTTAGGGCCCTTAACAAATAAATTTTAACCCGGCATCTACGATGGATAATCTACAGAAAAACATTGAGAAACTAGCGATCTTAGATTTACTGGCCCAGTATACCCTCACAGTCGACAACCATGATTCTGAGGGATGGGCATCACTCTTTACAGAAAACGGACGCTTTGAGAATGGAAATTTGATGATAAAAGGACGGGAAAAGCTGCGCCAATACCTGATTATACATAGCCAGCTTGGAACTCGACATATAACCTCGTCTCCACTGTATACAATCTCTTCCGATGGGCAAAGTGCTACAGGGAACCCTCGTAATCGTTGCCACACGTCAAGGCTATCGCACCATCATGGCCGGACAATACGATGACCAGCTAATAAAAATCAATAATAACTGGTTATTTCAATGTAGGCGTGCTGAAGCTTTTGGCTTGCCGGAAGATCCAGAATTCCCTGTAATCTCGGCGGACCACAACACAAAAGCGATGGTTAACATTTTACTGGATGCCTGGAAAAATCTGGGAGAACCTATAATAAAAAATAACTGAATAATAACTCACCCAACCATTTCAAATCATATTCCCCAAAGACCCCAAACCAACATTTACAAGAACGTTAATAACTGCGACTTGAAAACAGTTTTAGATGAAGCTCACAAGCATCAAGGCCCTGTAATTATCTACCTCTATTATTGCAGACAATGCACTCGCAGCTACTTCCGTGCCTGCTTCAGATTGCTATAAAACCACCACAATTCCATCCACCCTCTCAGGAAATATCCACTGTAAATCAACTCCAGAAAACCCTTACGCGATAATCGTCAACGAGGCTGCCGGCAACTTAAAAATTCCGGGAGGTGGGTGGACAACTTGCACTGTTGATTCAAATACGAAGAGCCAGCTTCCCCTATTAATTGAGTGGACCGACCGGCAGGTTCACGAAGAATTTATAGGGAAATTTCGGTGAGGCATACTTACAGCCATTTCAGGTTCGCCCTCCTGGCGAGAATAATATTCCTACGTGGATGACGGGGTCCAAATCTATATTTGTTCTTCCAATACCGACAGATCTTCCTTCTCGGTGAATGTTTGTTTTACAAACTCGGATGCTGTAATACCCAACTCTTCCTTAAAAGCCCGTGAGAACTGGCTGGTGCCATTAAAACCACAGTTTAGAGCGACCTGTAACATACTTGTGTTGCGTCCCGCGCCAACCAGTTGAGCCGAGGCGGCTTCCACCCTCGCACGACGCAACAGACTGTTATATGAAGCATCATGATAGCGCAGAGCCCTATGCAGGTAAGAAGGTGATATTTCCAGGGACATTGCCAGCTTCTGGGCGGAAAGGTCCATATCACAACAATACTTTTGAATCAGCTGACAGGCCCTTCGGAATATCAGGTTCAGGCGCTGTGGAGTTTCCGCTTCAGATGCAGCTTTGCCCCGACTCTCCTGTAAACAGGCAATCACCAGCTCCGCTACAGGATTAAATAGTGTCTCAGGAGATACAAAAGAGCTCTGCTGGCTGGCACGTGGAAACAGCAACAAATAATTGCGAAGTAACAAACCCGGACCACTGCTGCTGTCGATCACCAATGGCCGATCATCCCCGGGACCTTTTCGAAAATTTTCTATTTTTGCGCGGGGGATACGACACAGCAATATATGACTTTTCTGGATCAGGTCGTGAATGATAGTTTGCCCCAAATCCACCAGATAGATTCCACCGGGGTTCATTGGAGTAAAGTGACTACCGCGCTGTATTGCACCCCGGCCTGATAAGATATACACCACAGTATAATCTGTATAACCGTCATCAAGATGATGTTGACTGCGGTGAAAGGAGTTGCCGGAGAAAACCGCGCGGGCAAATGCATCTCCGGTTAGAGTGTTGAAGGCTCCAGAAAATTCGCCGGAATAATCCTGACAGTGATGTGGTTTGAGCACAAGCTCACAACTGTAGGGCAATATCACCTCCAGTTGCTGCTTCCAGCGAGACCAGCGCTCCTCAACCGGCCAAGTATCTGTATTTATGTTTTTTTGTTCAATTGGACTTTTCTCTCTTACCTGAAATAAATCCTTATGCATAACTCGCTTATCCTTAAGCTGTCCATACACTGGCAATAGGCAAGGATAAACTAATTTGGAACAATCGCTCATCCATACAGGAAGTAATAAGCCGGTATATTCCGGCTCTTCATTCATCAAGGTAGGCTAATTCAAATTCTGAGTATTCGCCGACTAATTTAATGCCCGTAACGGCACATCATCCCGCCGACCAATTGAAGCGCCGAGTATTCTCACCAGAAACTCAGTCAACACACCGGCGGTAAAGCCCCATATCTCGTAATTTTCATACTGGTAAGCAGGTAGATAGATAGCCTGGTCATCGATAGTAATACGGTCAGTGCGGATGCGAGGATCGGCAAGGAAGAAGGAGAGTGGAACGCGAAAAACTGCATCCAGTTCACCAGGATTCGGGAAGAGTTCAAGCTCCGGGGATATGATCCCTACCCAAGGCGTCACATGTACCTGCCAGCGGGTGGTACGCGGCCATAGAGGGCCAAGCATACGTACCGAATTCATTGGTAGCGCAACTTCCTCTTCAGCTTCGCGCAAGGCGGTGAATTGTAATGAGGGGTCAGTGGCATCCCAGCGCCCCCCAGGTAGGGAAACTTCACCGGAGTGGGTGGAGAGGTGGGCTGAACGCTTGGTGAGAATCACCTGGGGGTCCGGCTCTTCAGTAAGGGCAATCAAGACAGCCGCATGACCCGCCAGATCAGGCCCGGTTGGAACACCAGCCTCAAGTTCCTCAATCCGCTGGAAAATCTTCTCTTCAATTGTCGATAGCATAAATCTATGTCCCACCCCACTAAGACTGGGGACTCCCTAACTTTCATCATACTGATTTCCGGCGACAACACCGAGTGATATGCCACAATATCCGTTTGCGACCATTTACCCAGGCACCATTACTTTTCCAAAGTGGCCCCCTGCTCAACCTTGGGCGTATAACCCCCTTTAAGCTTTTCCCGTACTGCCTGTACCAGGGCGTAGTACACCGGCACCAGCAGTGTAGCGAACAGGCTCGCGGCTAGCATGCCACCAAATACCACCAGTCCCAGGGAAATACGGCTGACTGCGCCGGCGCCGGTAGCTACCAATAACGGTATCACCCCTAAGATAAATGACATAGCGGTCATCAGAACCGCACGAAATCGCAGGCGAGTGGCAGATAGTGCCGCATCGGCTATAGATTTCCCCTTATCCCGCTCCACACAGGCAAACTCTACAATCAGGATGGCGCTCTTAGCTGCCATGCCAATCAACAGCACCAAGCCAATCTGTGTGTAGAGATTATTGATAGAGCCCGCCATCCATACAACCAGCATGGCACCGCAAATAGCGATGGGCACACACAGAAGTACTGCGATGGGAATACTCCAGCTTTCATACTGGGCCACCAGAAACAGGTAGACAAACACTATGGCTAGGCTGAACAGGATAGGGGCCAGATTGCCCGAAGTGATTTCCTGCAAACTGATGCCAGTCCACTCATAGCCATAACCCTCCGGCAGATCATCCGCCAGCTCTTCCATGGCATCCATAGCCTGGCCACTGGAAAAACCTGTGGCAGGGGATCCGTTGATAGTAATGCTGTTGTACAGGTTGTATCGAGTGATCGTTTGTGGTGCCACGATCGGGGTGATAGTGGCTACAGAAGTTACTGGCACCAGGCCACCGCTTTTTGCACGCACATAAAAACCCGCCAGATTCTCCTCCTCATCACGAAACTGCGCATCCGCCTGAGCGATCACCCGAAAAACCTTACCGTACAAATTAAAATCATTGATGTAGTAGCCACCAAGAAAAGTCTGCAGGGTGGAATAGACTTCGGGCAGGGGTACCCCCAATACATGGGCTTTCTCTTTATCCAGTTTTAATTCCAGTTGCGGCGTGCTGGCCTGGAAACTGGTAAACGCCTGTGCAATCTCCACACGCTGGTTGGCCGCGCCAAGCAAGTCAAAAAGGACCTGGGTCAATTCCAGAATACTGCGCCCCTGCAAATCCTCAAGCACAAACTCAAAGCCACCAACGGTGCCTATACCAGGCAAAGGCGGAATTGCAAAAGGCATAATCTGCGCATTGGGAATCTCCGCCAGTTTTTTCTGCAGACGATCCATCAGGGCAAACTGGTGGTCCTCCTCTGAAGTGCGCTCTTCCCAGGGTTTGAGCACGGCAAACATCATGGCGGTATTGGAGGAGGCACTGCTGGTGAGCAGATTGTATCCCGGCACCCCCACCACATGGGCCATAGCCGGCTCCTCTAATAATATATCGGTTACCTGGTCAACCACTGGTCCGGTCCTCTCCAAGGAGGAGCCATCTGGCAGCTGCACATGCAGCATAAAAGTGCCCTGATCTTCATCGGGAATAAAGCCGGTGGGAATACTGGTGAACAGCCAGTATGTGAGGAATAAGAGCCCAAAAATCGAAACGACACCAATCAGCGGGACTTTCACACAGGCCTTGAC
Organism: Microbulbifer sp. GL-2; assembly: GCF_007183175.1. Classification (NCBI taxonomy): domain Bacteria; kingdom Pseudomonadati; phylum Pseudomonadota; class Gammaproteobacteria; order Cellvibrionales; family Microbulbiferaceae; genus Microbulbifer; species Microbulbifer sp. GL-2. The sequence goes on along the minus strand of NZ_AP019807.1, from coordinate 3,004,110 downwards.
CATTCCCACATAAAAATTTGTTGAACGGTGTAAAAGCTTATTAAAGAAACCAAAAATTCCTGTTTCTTTAATTCCTGCGACTTCGCCCTCCTTACCCGCCTTGAGGATACTGGCGCATAGTGCCGGGCTCAGGGTCAGCGCATTCAGTGAAGAAATTGCCACTGCCATGGAAATAGTAATAGCAAACTGTTGATACATCTTTCCGGTAATACCCGGCATCAGCATTACCGGGACAAAAACCGCAAATAATACCAGGGTGGTAGCAATCACCGGGCCAGTAACTTCGCGCATGGATTCCAGCGCAGCCTCTTTGGGGGGCAACCCATCTCCCATTAAACGCTGGGTGTTTTCCACCACAATAATGGCATCGTCCACCACAATTCCAATCGCCAAAATCAAGGCGAAAAGGGTAATGGTATTAATGGTCATACCGAATGCCAGCATCATGGCAAAGGTACCTATTAACGATACCGGAATAGCAATAGCGGGAATCAAGGTGGAGCGCCAATCCTGTAAAAACAGGAACACCACTAGAATCACCAATATCAAGGCAACAAATAGTGTCTCAACCACTTCCTTGATTGAGGCTTCCACAAATAAGGTCGTGTCGTAAAGTACTTCTGCAGTGAGGCCTGCAGGAAAACGTTGAGACAGCTGCGCCACTTTTTCTTTAATGCCCTCAGCAACATCCAGGGCATTGGCATCGGGCAATTGGTAGACACCCATCACTGCCGAGGGTTGGTTGTCCAACTGTCCATAGGAGGAGTAGGATTGACTGCCCAGCTCCACCCTGGCTACATCCTTAACCTTAACCATGGCACCATCGGGCTTGGCGCGAATGGTTATATCTTCAAACTCCTTTGGGCTGACCAAACGCCCCTGCACCAGGATGTTGTACTGGAATTGCTGATCCCTGCGTATTGGTGGCGAACCAATCTGCCCCGCCGCAACCTGTACATTCTGCGCCTGCACTGCACTAATCACATCCTGGGCAGTAACATCCAGTGCCGCCATCCGGTTCGGATCCAACCAAAGCCGCATGGCGTAATTGCGCGAGCCAAAAATAACAACACTGCTCACCCCCAGTACACGGGCCAATTCATCCTTTAAATATATTTCCGCATAATTGGCCAGAAATAATTCATCAAATTTTTGCTCTGGAGAAAATAGATTTACCACCAACAATAGCGTGGTGCTCTTTTTGGAAACCACCACGCCATCCCGCTTCACATCTTCGGGCAGCTGTGGCATCGCTTGCTCTACCCGGTTCTGTACATTGACCTGAGCGATATCGTCGTCGTAACCGGATTTAAAGGTCACCGTCAGGCTGTAGGAGCCATCGTTACCGCTGGTGGAAGACATATAATCCATGCCTTCCACACCATTGACCTGGGATTCAATCGGCACAGCGACACTGTCGCGCATCACTTCGGCGCTGGCACCCGCATAGTTGGTAGTGACATTGATAGTTGCTGGGGTAATTTCCGGAAATTGCGCTACCGGCAATAAGGGCAAAGAAAGAATTCCCGCCAAGGAGATCAGTATGGAGATAACAAAGGCGAAACGTGGCCGCCGTATGCAAAAGGCACTGATCATGGATCCGCTGAGAGCCCTCCTGCCCAGGTCGGGCTTAATCTATTTGTAATCATCCAACTCTCCCTGGTGCCTGGGCTGCTCGCCCTCCTCTGTATCCTTCCCTGATTCGCCCTGCCCGGTACCTTTGGATTGCATATCCACGGGCGAACCACCGCCGCGAGCCGGTTGGGCCGGTTCTGCCGCAGCATCGTAGGGATTGCGCGGCGTGTTCTGTGGCGTCACCGGTTTGCCCGCCTGAACCCGTTGTAAGCCATTGACGATCACCGATTCACCGGCAACCAGCCCCCGATCCACCGCCCACAGCTCTCCCTCCCGCTGCCCCAAAGTCAGGTAGCGCTTTTCGGCGATATTGTTTTTGCCCAGAACAAAGACATAGCGGCCCTGCATGTCTTCCTGCACCGAAGATTGCGGCACCAGTGGTTTAAGTGCTTCGCTGCCGGTAAATACACGGATGGAAACCCGTGCGAATTGTCCCTGCACCAGCAACTGACCCGGATTTCGAAACAGCGCGCGTACCGCTACGGAGCCGGTATTTGGATCAATTTGGTTATCGATAAAAACGATGTTCCCTTTGTAGGGATAAAAATTGCCATCTGGCAGCTCTATACGTACATCCAGGCTGGTGGGTGGCAAACCTTCGCGCCGGCGGCGCTCCGCATCCACCTGCACGGCATAAAGTTGATCTTCCGGCACCTCGAAAAGTACATAAATCGGGTCCATCTTAACGATAGTGGTGAGCGGATCAGAGTCTGGCCCCACCAGGGAGCCCTCGGTAAAATCGGTACGGCCGATACGACCTGTGAGTGGCGCATAAATTTTGGTGTAAGAGAGGTCCAGCTTGGCACTGACCACCTTGGCTCGGTCCGCATCGACTTGAGATTTGGTCTCTTCGTAGGTGCCCATCAGCTCATCCATCTGCACCTGACTGATGGCACCAGTTGCCACCAAAGTACGACCGCGACGGAAATTGCGCTCGGCCACACGCAGGGACGCTTCAGTGCGCTCCAGATTGGCACTCTGGTTATCCAGCTCAGCGATAAAAGGGCGCGGATCGATTTCAAAAAGTAACTGGCCTTTTTGAACTGTATCGCCCTCCCTGAAATTACGGCTCTGGATATATCCTTGTACACGGGGACGCACTTTATATTCGTCTGTAGCTTCCACCCTACCGACGAATTCAAAGCGCGGAATGACAGGCTGCTCACGCACTACCAGCACCTCCACAGGGGGAGGTGGCGGCTTTTTCTCCTCATCGCCTTTGTCGCCACAGGCGCACAGGACAATCAACATCAGGCAAAAAAATAAAAAACGCGCCATGGCAGGGTAAACACCGCCTTAAATACATCATCGTCTATTAACAACTATAGGCGTCAAAATTTGGGGAGCTGACGCTGGAATCTTGCATAGGTATACTGACGCCATGAAATTTTGCAGCCAATGCGGCAGTAATGCCGTCACACTTTCCATTCCTAAAGGCGACGACCGCCCCCGCCACCTGTGCGGCAACTGCGGCGCCATTCACTACATTAATCCCCGAGTCATCGTCGGCGTTTTGCCCTACCTGGAGGACCGGGTAATGTTGTGCAAACGCGCGATAGAACCGCGCCTTGGCCTATGGACCTTACCTGCCGGCTTTATGGAAAATGGCGAGAGCAGTGAAGAAGGTGCTTTACGGGAGTCTTGGGAAGAGGCGCGCGCCAATATCCGCGTCGATGGCCTCTACTCCGTGTATGACATTCCCCATATCAACCAGGTCTACCTGATGTATCGCGGTGAGCTGACAGATACCAATTTCGGGCCTGGGCCGGAATCTTTGGAAGTGGACCTTTTTCGCGAAGAGGATATTCCCTGGCCGGAAATTGCATTTCCCATCATGCATAAAACGCTCGAACACTACTTTGAAGACGGCAAACTCGGCCAGTACCAATTGCACCGCGGCGTGATCTCTCGAAAGCTCAAACTGTAGTCGGCGGTGCTGAGAGGGGCTTACAACTATTCTGAGAGTGGAGTCCTGCCCTCTATCCCGCTGAGTAATAAAAGGATGTTCACATTATGAAGTATGCTTATATGCTTGCAGTCCTGCTGGTAGTAGGCGTGGGATTACCCATGCTGCTGCCAGGGCCGGATGGCAAGCCAATTATGTCACCAGGAGACTGGCTGCCCGACCAACAGACACTGGACAGTGTACGCCATCAGGGGCAGCGCGCCCTGCAAGCAGTAAGCTCCACTACGCAAAAATCCGCCCAGCAGCTCGAAACCCTGGTGGAATCCAGTGGCCTAGTGTCAAAAGAGCAGATTAATGAACCCACCACCGAAGTCTTCACCTGGCAAGACAATGAGGGAAACTGGCACTTTTCTGATTCAGTGCCGGAAGGATTGGATAACTCTGTGCGTATCCACCGGATAAAGCCCGTCAATACGGTGCCAGCCACTCAGGCTTCTTCCAATGTTGCACCGCAGCAACCCACGGCAACACTACTGCAGGACAACACCGGCGCTGATAGCCGGATTTCCCAACTACTTAAAGATGTGCAGGCACTTCAGGAAAAAAACCTGGAACGCCAGCAGGCTTTGGACAACCTCTAGTTACAACCCAATGAAACTCTACTCATCAGTATGCACTCCAGTTTGCTGGCGCTGCTTACTGGTGAGGCTGCAACGTTCGTCCAAGCGCCAAAGATCAAAAGCCGGCTCTTCGTAGGGGTGGGCCCTGTATAAGGCTTCCAGCGCTGTATCCACGCACTCATCCACACATACCATCTCCACACGGTACTCCGCTACCTGCTCCACTTGCCCGGAAGAGCCAATAAATGGTTGGCTGCCCGACAGTGGACGGAACTGGCCCGTGCCCAACACCTGCCAGCAGCAGCTGTCGTAATCACCAATACGCCCGGCCCCTGCAGTAAACAGTGCCTGCTTGACCTCTTCCAGGTGGGATTCGGGTATGTAGATACTGAGCTTGTACATCGGAGTGGCTCACAGTAAGAAATGGATGAAAAAAGAGGCCCCAAGGGCCCCTTCTCATATCACAAAAACCGATATCAGTCGGCAGTTATCAGAACATCATTGTCATCAACTTGCGCTGGTACTGGGTGGCGATGGGGTCGCCGGCACCCAGGCTTTTTACGATATCGAGGAACGCCTGTTTGGCGGCACCATCGGCAAAGCTCATATCCTTACGCAAAATATCCAGTAACAACTCCAGAGCTTCCTGATGCCGGTTGGCCTGGCTGTACTGTACTGCCAGCTTGTAAGCGGAGTCATAGTCCTGGGGGTTTTGCGCCAATGCCTTCTGCAGGGCCTGGATTTCCGGAGTGTCCGCCGCCTGCTGCTTCAGCTCCAGCTGGGCCATTAATTGTTGGTATTCAGCATCCTGGTCGGCCAGAAGGATCTTGCCGAGTACCGTTTCTGCCTCCTGGGCACGGTTCTGATCCAGCAGCACTGTCGCCAATTGCTTGGCAATGTCCACGCGCTCGGAGGATTCGGTATAGGCCTGGCGCAATAATGGCAGAGCCTCATCCGCTTTGTCCTCTCCGATCAGCGCCTGGGCCTGCTGCAGCTTGATATCCCAGGGCTTGGGTAGATATTTATCGAGCATTTCACGAATCTGGGGTTCCGGCTGTACGCCGGCAAAGCCGTCCACGGGCTGCCCCTCTTTAAGTAACATCACCGTGGGAAGGCTGCGTACCCCCAGCTGACCTGCGATCATTTGTTCGGTATCCGCATTTACCCTGGCCAGCAGGAACTGTCCGGCGTATTCATTGGCCAACTTTTCCAATAGCGGCATCAGTTGCTTGCAGGGTTCACACCAATCGGCCCAGAAGTCGACCAGTACCGGGCGCTTCATGGATTCTTCGATCAACACTTGCTGAGCATTTTCTGCCGTAACATCGACAATAAATTCGTTCACAAACTCTCCTGAGTCACGTCTGTGTAAATAGGGCCTGGTTAACACCACTTAGCGGTATAGGATATCTGCGCCGTAAGCCATTTCAAGGGACTGCCGCTCTATCTTGCGCAGGCCCTTTACCACCAGCCCATAAGAGCGATCTGCCATCCGCTCAATCTCATAATCGGGCACTGTGCCATCCAGCAACACTGTATTCCAGTGCTTCTTGTTCATATGATATCCCGGCAATACACCGGGGAAGATATCCCGCAGGGCCTGGGCCTCATTCGGGTCACACTTCAGGTTGGAGGCATCCACTCCGCGGTGGCGGCTGAGAGTAGCAAACATACGCCCCTTGACCTTGAACACCGCCACATCCGGGCCAAAAGGAAAATCCTCAATGGCCTCGGGACGTGACAACAGGTGTTCCCTCATCGCCACCCTCAACATAACCTGATCCTACCAGTCCAGTGAAGAGGGCAGGCGCGGAGAGGAAAGCAGCTTGGCAAAGCGCTGCCAGCGCTCACCGGCAGTGTCGGTATCACGTTCCACATAGTCTGCCACCAGCTTCTTACCCCAGTTGTAATTAATAACATAGGCGCCGTAAGCATCCACGAAATCCTTGCGCTGCTTCGCCTTAGCCGGACTCATCAGGGTGTATTTTTCGAACAGCGCGGGGACTTGGTCACCTTTAATTTCCCCATCGATATACTGGCGCGCGATTTCGTTACCAGCGAAACTCAATTTATCCACTAGTGCCATTACGCGATCGTATTTTTCCGCACTCTGCGGATCCAGGCCCGCCAGCGGGTAGAGTACTTCCATCTCGAAACGGGCCTTTTCTGCACCGGGAAAGGCCAGCTCAATACCATAGTTGGCACTGCCTTCGGCAATCAGGGATTGGGGACTGAATAGCGGGTAAACGCTGTACTCTACCCAGCCCCGCTCCTTGACTAACGATTGCTCCAGTAGCGCGTTATAGGTGTGATGGCCGGGATAGCCCTCGTGGCAGCCTAGATCAATGGCGCGATCAATGGTGATCGGCAGGCCACTATTTACCTGAATCAGGCTATGGGAGCCGCCCTGATACCAGTTGTAACCACTCCAGGGTTTATCGCTGACATATTCCAATACAAAGTTTTCACTCTCAGGCAGCGGTATATATTCTTTGGTACGAAGCCGGCACTCTTTTATCGACGCATCAAACACTGCCTGGAGCTTATCTGCGGGAATCTCAAACCCCTTGCGAAATTCCTGCACCCGCTCACTCAATGGCTGGCTACCCGGCAACAGCTCCTCCAGCTCCCGGAGAAAGGGCTCAAAACTGGCAAAGTCCTGTTTTGGGGGCTGGGTGTCATACAGTTCCCGGGCCTCTTTGGCAAAACCCCGTTCAGTTTCACCAGCCAAGCTTTTTGCATGAGCCACCAGGGCCCCCAACTGGGTTTTCAGGTAATGAAGGCGAAGGCTATCAATAGAGCCATCCACCCCCTTAGCCACCGGTAGCTGTTCCAACAGCGCTTTTCCCCGCTGCGCAATCTGTACCGGGCTAGCGCTACTCTGCTGCGCCTGTTCACGCCATTCAGCAGGCCCGTAGAAGGCATCTACATAGCTCTTGTCATGATTGCCGAGTTCCAGCACCAAAGATACGTATTCCCTGGCTACGCCATTCATTGGCATGTCGCCTTTCCTCTCATCCATTGTCTGCACGGCCTCATTTAACTGTGAGGCTTCATTAACTGTACTCTGTTCATTTTTTTGGCCGCCACAGGCGCTAAAAATCAACGGCGCAACCAAAACCGGTAGCAAGCGTACCGCTGTTACAACTCTCATCATTATTTTTTCTCGCTTGATTCGTTCCATATCATGCCGGTATTGATTTCATAATGAATGGTTACCGGAGGTATTTGTGGGCCCCGCCAGAACAGCTGGGCCCAATTGACTCGAGAACTGCTAGGTTCAGCGCTGTTTACCCGTGGGTTCACTCACCACATCCCCTTCTGCTGGAGGCTCCGTTCCCTCGGTGTCCAGGTGCTCTCCATCAAACTCCTCCGACACTGGTGCATTGCGGAGTACCATGAAACCGGCAATACCGGCGATCACGGAGGCCAACAAGATACCCGCCTTGGCCTGAATCAGCAGGTCAGCCTGCTTACTAAATGCCAGCTCGGCAATAAAGATAGACATGGTAAAACCGATACCGCCCAGCAGTGCCACCCCAACAATATGCTGAAAATTCGCCGACTTGGGCAGCCTGCCCCAGCCCAGCTTCCAGCCGATCCAGGTAGCCCCCACGATACCCACCAGCTTACCGATCACCAGGCCTGCAATAACCCCCAATGTCACCGGATTAATCACCGCGGTAGAACTGGTAAAACTGTCAAAAGGAATGCCTGCATTGGCCAGGGCAAAGATGGGGATTACCAGGAAGCCCACAGGGGTATGCAGACGGGTTTCCATACGCTGCAGGGGGGACTGTGCCAGGTTGACGCCATTACCCAGGGCCATAACTCGTGCACGCAGTGCATCGTTGGCAATAATTTTATCCCCAGGGCGGAAGCAGCGATCGAAGCTGCGGATAATATCTTTCACGAAAGTACTAAATGCGACAGGGTCGTACTTGGGTTTGGCAGGCAGTGCCATAGCGGTAATTACACCGGCAATCGTGGCATGAACGCCCGCCAGGTAAAGCTCGTACCACAGCAGCACCCCGACAAAGACATAGGCTGGGGAGCGGCGTACGCCAGCGGCCTTGAGCAACCACATAATCACCACCAAGCAGCCCGATGCGATGAGTGCGGTAAGGTTTACCTGCTCGGTATACCAGATTGCAATCACCAGGATGGCACCAAGGTCATCCACAATAGCCAAGGCTACCAGAAAGGTAACCACCGCACGGGGCACCCGGTTGCCCAATAGCGCAATACAGCCCACAGCAAAAGCGATGTCTGTAGCCATGGGAATTCCCCAGCCGCGCTCCGCCTCACCACCGGCATTAAAACCCGCATAAATAAGCGCGGGGACGACCATACCGCCAATTGCAGCCATCACTGGTAATACTGCCTGGCGCAGGTCGGACAATTCGCCCACCATAAATTCACGCTTTAATTCCAGGCCTACCAGAAAAAAGAAGATCGCCATCAGACCATCATTAATCCAGTGGTGCAGGGACAGGGAAAATTCCCATTCCCCTGCGTTGAGGCTGATCGGCATATGCAGTAAGTGCTTGTAGGCCTCTTCCAGAGGGGAATTGGCGATGATCAATGCAGCCAGCGCAGATAGCATCAACAAAATGCCACTACTGCTTTGCCGGTGGATAAATTCTTCGAAAGGTGTCGTCAGGCGCCCAAAGGCCCCCTCCAAAGGGGCTTCGAAAACCTTCCCTTTACGAATCTTGAACTTATCCAGAACGCCTTTTGCCATCGACTGACTTCCTCTTTACTTAAAGGTTAGCCCTACAAAATGTGAGGCCACACTTCTACCTATTGGAGCCAGAGGTTAGCATGGCCACTGTATTCTTAACCATATTGACAGGATTGCATCGCGAAATATGACCCGACTGGACCAATTGCTTGTAAAGAAAAAGCTCGCCAACTCCCGCACACACGCCAAGAAACTTATTGAGGCAGGCAGGGTCATGCTATCCGAGGGTGGCCCCATGGAGCCCGCTCGCAAGGCCGGACAATCCGTCAGTGAAGATTGTGCCCTTGAGGTCTCGCCGTTACCCGAGGACCAATACGTCTCCCGCGCTGGCTTAAAGCTTGCAGCAATTCTCGATCATACAGGCCTGACCCCTAAGGGTTGGCACGCCCTTGATGTCGGCTGCTCCACCGGTGGGTTCAGTGACTGCCTGTTACAAAAAGGTGCTACATCAGTGGTGGGGGTGGATGTAGGACAAGGGCAACTGGCGCAGAAACTACTGGACGATTCACGTATGCATTTGTTTGAAGGTATTAATGCGCGACATTTGGAAGCCAAGCAACTCGCTCCCTATGCGGACAGCGGTTTTGATGCCATCGTAATGGATGTCTCTTTTATTTCTCAGTCTCTGATATTGCCGCAATTACCTGCTCTACTAAAACCCAACGGTCAACTGTTAACCCTGGTAAAACCACAGTTTGAAGTCGGCCCCGAGGGTATTGGTAAAGGCGGATTGGTACGAGACACCAAGCTCTTTCCGCAAGTGCATGAGCGAATCACAAGTTTATGTTGTGAACTGGGTCTTGAAGTAAAAGAATATATTGAAAGTCCAATTAAAGGTGGCGATGGCAATCGAGAGTTTTTACTCTGGGCAACCCAGAAAGTGAAAACTAAAGAAGTAGACATTAAACTCTAGTAATAGCAAAAACTGCACAAATCAGACTTACTGCTTCTAAAACTATTCATACCTGAGCCTCAATTTCTTAAAGGCTCAGGTATTCCCCCAAGAGACTGAAAATTATTCTGATAGCTTTTGTAACCCCGCACCCCAAATAAAGTAACCTCATTATATTGATCTCCCAGCCTGCCCCGCCGCTTTAACAAAAACTATTTATTACTATCACAAATCATAAATGAGCGCGTAATAAACCCTGTATACCCTACACACAATAAACAATCACCCGGATAATTCTAATGAAAAGGTTATTCTTTCTGTGTGCACTCTCTATCGCATCACACGCAGCTCCACTGACTAACTATCAAATAGTAGATGGTGACACAGTTCACGGATATGTTTCCGGCGAGTACGTCGAGATACGCCTACAGTGTATAGATGCACCAGAAACTTATCCCAGAATTCAACCTTATGGCCCGGAGGCTTCCCAAATACTGAACAGTTTATTGTCAAATGGTTCAGTAGACTTTCAGTCAACAGGAAGAGATCAATACGGTAGGGAAACCGGCTATCTATTTGTCAACGGATACAATATCAATCAGGAAATGGTTGCACGAGGGGCCGCCTGGAATTATGCCTACTACTGCGGAGATACGTTCGATACCGAGCAGCAATTCGCTTATTACTCCAATCTTGGTTTATGGAAAAATTCCGCGGCCAAAGACCCTTACTGTTTTCGCAAAAACCTGGATCATGATTATTGCTATTACAACCCAGAAAAAAAATTCATATTGGATGAGTAATTTTCCAACCCATAAACACTTAGAATTAAACCCAATATTTTAGCGATCCACTTATGACCAATTAACTACCTAGCAGGTCACTAAAGGTTCAACTTGCATCTACATTTACATAGCCTTCATTTCAATAATTCTATTTTTTGCATTATCATTATCCGGATTGATTAACAGGGACTTTTTATAAAATTTAACAGCCTGCTTCTTATCCCCCTTAACCATAAAGGCCTCTGCCAAGCTATCCCACGCTTTGTAAGAATCGGGATAATATTGTGTATTTAACACAAAGAAATCTATTGCCCTATCAATATTCACGCCAAACTGACTATTATATAAACGATCATACCCATAGAAACTAATTACATCTTCTCTCAAGGTGAATTTTCCACCAAGATCCTCTGAAACCTGTTCAAAATGTCTTTTAATATCAGCGGCAGAGCGAAATCTGGCTTGATCATCTAACATATAACCATCAAATATGGATCTAAGTCCTTTATAAAAGCTAATTACGGGCATAGTATGGTGATTTTCTTCCTGCCCGTATATCATAGAGTCCACGTTTAACCCCATTTTAGGGTTCGTGTTTAGTAATTCAATAAACTTTGCAACATAATTTTCTTTAGGATATACGCCTGCCACCCTCTCTGAGGTAGCTACAAACAATCTACGCTTGGCAAGTGGTTCACCTCGCAAAAATTCATCATACCTTTTCAACATAACCTGATCATCCCACCACATACTTGGGTCGATTGCAATGTAAGCATTAAAAGTATCAGGGGATGAATATAAACTATGGATAACTGGAAGTCCTGTAAATGAATATCCAGCAAGGATTTGATATCCTGACGTTGGATACTCTTTATTTATTTCAGGAATTAGATCCTCTCTCAAGAACTGAAGAAACTGCTCCCCCCCTCCAGTAATATTTAAAGCTTTATTTTTACGCCCACCATATTCAATCAATGACTTGGTAGGTGAGCTGTCCCTTGCCCGCTCTTGGCTAACGATGCCGACAACAATCATTTCAGGAACAATTGGTGTGGCATCTGAGCTCATCTGCCTAACCATACCAGTAAACACATGAAAAAAACTATTTAAGTCCGCATCGAAAAAGTAAAGCACCGGATATTTTTTATATCCATCCTCACGAAAGGAAGCGGGAAGAGATACCCAGTATTCTCTTTTCTCATCCAGAACCTCAGAAACAATTACCTTGCGCTCTCCTATAGTAATCTCACTGGATTGCCCCACAAGACTCCAAGTAAACGCAAAAAAAATGAACATATATTTAATCAACACCAACATAATTCTTGTCTCTGATAAACACTGACAGGATGATTTTAATGATCTATCAAGTAATACCATACCAATGACCAAACTAACTATTTATCTTGATCCAAAAGGACAATCATTTCCTTGGCTACCAATACAGCTGACGGCAAGAACATACTGGAAACTATCCTCTCACCTAAAACAATATCATATTTATCCGAAACGTCACCTTTATCAACAGTCAGAGCTCCATTTCTCTTAAGTTCTGACTCAACCATAAATGGTAATAATATTACCTGCATGGCCCAGGCCTTTTCCTTTTCCCTTGAATCTGGAAAACCTGCGAATTTCTTGTCCTGCACAAAGAACTGCCCATTTTCCAGTTTTACGTTGGCAAAAGCTCCACCCCCATGTCCACAACTGCCTATTATCCCACCGTTGTCATATATTCCGGCCATAACATCAAGCATTTGTTTATTTGAGGCTACATCAAATAAGGTTCCATAGCCCCCACCGACATAAACTGCCACATAGTTTTCCAGTCTAACCTCCGTTGGCTTCAGGGAATGATTCGCTCTTTCCTGGAAGCCTTCGTAATTAACTGTATAACTGCTAATACCAAGCGGATCCATCATAAAACGTATCGTACCTCCAGAAGGAGAGACAAAGTCAACCTCATAACCATGGGAAACAAAAATATGGTACGGCGGTGCATACTCCCAAAGATTATTTCTGACATCGTGCTTATCTGGATCTCCCATATCTGTAAGGTCCGAGGCCACTATCAAAATTTTTTCTGCCGCACTAATTTTTCCAACCCAAAAGCACAAAATAAAACGATGATGGGCAATGTGATTATATTTTTCATGTTTAATTAGATCCATCAAGCACTATATTGATACACTAACTCTGCTAGAGCTATCATTCAACATGGTCAAATATAGTTATTTATTTACAAAACTTATTCATTAATCCAATTGTATAAAAAGTAGAAATCCAACTAAAACCTGCCAGTCAATAGGGGGGACTTACACCTAACGCATAGCTTGCAGCCGGGCCATGATAACAATGCTTGACCTACAAACACCTCCAAGAAGCAACAGCCGATCTTATACCAGAGTCCTTTCGTCTAAACCACCGTCAAATTAGTATCGCAATCAATGTACATCAATGTAACTTAACAAACATTAAAATCCGAACACTATTACAGGCAATAATAACTTACCATTACCAAACACAGTTGCCCGCAACAAAGAGAACTAAACTACATACTTTCAATCACTCCTGGCAAGCGGGCTGCAAAATGATCAGAGTAGCTTCAATTAAAATATCGTTGATTTTCATATTACTCCTCATTTCCTGGCCATCCACACTCCATGCATGCTCCCGTGTAGCCTGGGATACCAGGCAAGGTGTTTTCGCCGCCAGATCTATGGACTGGGGGCACTCATTTGATGATATTTTATTCATAAATCCTCGCGGCATGGAGATGGTTGGAGAGGAGGGCCCAAATCCTGCCAGATGGACCTCAAAATACGGCAGTGTTGTACAAAGTATTATTCCCTATGCCCGCCAATATGGTTTTTCAGAGAATGACGGCGCTACCGATGGTATCAATGAGAAAGGTTTAGCTGCTCATATTCTATACCTTGGGGCAACCCGCTATCCCAAACCAAATAGTATGCCGGGCGTGTCCTATATGCGCTGGTTACGCTTTATCCTCGATAATCACGCCACAGTTGCAGAGGCTGTTGCGGGAATGAAAGACATACGTATTTCACCGGTCAAGGTAGGCCATGAAGTACTTGGCACACATTTGGCAATAGAGGACCCCAGTGGTGACTCTGCTATTTTCGAGATTATCAACGGTAAACTGGTTGTACATCATGGGAAGAAATACTCTGTGATGACGAATGATCCACCCTATGACTGGCAGCTATTAAATCTTCCTTTTTATCAGGGCTTTGGGGGATTAAAGTCTGTTCCTGGTGGCATTGAGGGCGCCGACCGTTTCGTTAGATTATCTTACTACCGCAAACACCTACCAGAGCCCATTAGCGACACTCAAGCTGCAGGTTATATCCTCAGCGCAATTCGCACTGTAACTGTTCCCTTTGGCGCACCTTATAGTCGAGAAAGTAATAATGAGACTGAAAAAACAGCCACTTACCCTACTTGGTGGCTTTCAGTCATTGATTTAAACAATAGAGTGTACTATTTCAACTGGGTAACCAATCCAAATATCATTTGGGTAAGCTTGAAAAATATTGACTTTGCAAACGGTACTGGAAAGCGTATTGCAGACCCCAAGGATCCAGATTTAGTAGGTGATATCACCGAAACTTTTAAGACTTTTAAAAAGTAGTCCTTAAAGCCAACCCTGGTACCAAGCAAATTGTGAACATGGAAACGGCTTTCAATTACAGCTAAGAGTTGCCCTACTTAACGATATACATGCCCTCGACTTCAGGGCTGCTGGTCTTAAAACCAAACTTCTCGTAAAGCTCTGGCACATCGGCCATCAAGGTAATATACGCTGATGGCATAGCCGCACGATCCAGGTAAGACATTATATATTCCATCACCTGCCGCCCTAAACCTTGGCCCTGATAATCTGGATCGACGGCAATATCCACTATCTCAAAGTTTAGCGCTCCATCACCTACTACCCGCCCCATGGCAATAGTTCTTGAATCAGTATTGATATGGATACCATACAGACTATTGGGCAACCCCTTTTCCACTGCTGCCCTAATTCTTGGGGTGAGTCCAGTTACCTCCCTCAACCGAAGGAAGTCCTCCACCGAGGCGACCTCTTCAATCACTGTATACATATTTCGTACCACTTCATCTTTAGCAGCTAGATTCAGCAAGCTGGTATCTAAATTTCGCGAATCTCTGTAATAACTTCTGATTTTACAGAATTAGCAATAAAGCACTGCTTGTGGGAAAGGTGATGGATTTTTTCCAGCTGTTCGAGGCTCGGTTGCTTGTCACCAGAGAATCGCACCAAAGGGCGCAGGGTTACTTTCGTCATAGCCAGATTACCCTCTTCATTGCTATCCATCACGCCTACTACTTCATCGTGATACTCATCTACAACGAAGCCGCGTTTAGCAGCGATGGCAAGGAAAAACAGCATGTGACAACTGGACAGCGAAGCTACAAATGCCTCTTCCGGGTCGACATTTTCCGCTACTGAATAGGGAATAGGGACGACATGGGGAGAGGAGGAGGCGGGAACGGATAAACCGCCATCGAATTGCCAGGTATGGGCGCGGCTATATTGATTATCGGTAAAGACTTGGCCATCTCGCCGCCAGGTCACTGTAGAGGTGTACTCAGACAATATTATCTCCTTCTATCCAGGGCACACAGTTTTAGCTATTACCGTCAGAAAGTTCTTCATGCCATTTTGGCTGACTGCACGACGTCGATGAATTGATTCAGAGGGAGTTCGTGAAAGTCCGGCAGGGGCTTTCCAGTCGAGGGGAGAGGATCGGGACACGGCAGAGAATAGAGGCCGCATTAGGCGACCTCCGAGTTGATGGCTACTCTGCATCTACCTGCTGGTCAGTACGTGCAGCCATAATAAAGTCATTCTTATGCAGGCCTTTGGCCTCATGACTCCACCAGGTCACGGTGACCTTGCCCCATTCTGTAAGCAGCGCAGGGTGATGCCCTACCTCTTCGGCAATAGCGCCAACACGGTTGGTGAACGCCAGTGCCTGCTTAAAGTTACGGAACTTGAACACACGCTCCAGCTGCATGATGCCGTCGCGAGCTACAGGGGTCCAATCAGGGATTTGGCGCAACAGCCCTGGGAGTTCATCGTCGCTGACAAGGGGGGCGTCTGCACGGCAGGCTTCACATTGTTGTTGAGCTAGTTCGGTCATGAATGAGTCCTCAAAACCTTGTTTATTATCGGCTATTTTGCGTGGGCTCCACTCTAACCGGCGCCCATCAACGAAACAAGCACACACCCCAAAAAGGCATTTTATACGGTTTTCCCGTGCCTGAATGAAACAGCATGCTAAAAGCTAGTGAATTAGCTCCAGTTGGAGACATTTGGTGTCGTCCCAACACCACGACTCCGGTAGATGTGTTAATTTTTGAACAGTTTTCAGGTATTGAGATGCAGCCACAGACTAGGATCCCCATGAAAGCCCACTTCTACATGTTGATATTGACGTCAATCCTGGGCCTCAACGCCTGTGGCCCACAGAGCTTGGACAAGAATCGTATAGTGCCTCCAGAGTCTGAAACTATCGCCGAAATGCGTGCCGAGACTGAATTGGCCTTCCAGCAACTGTGCGAACAGTTCGTCAATGGACTCTGGCATCTTTTTCCATCCTGGGCGGTGCGTGAAGGTTACTACGATGTCGCCAGCCAAATACAAGTTCCCGATAGGGCCTACCGCAAATACCTATTGGATTTTTCCAAAACCTACGAAGATAAGTTCGACGCATTGAACAGCGAACAATTGGGTATCAATGCGCGCACCGACCTGGCTCTGATCCTGAACTTTCTACAACGTTTGCGGTGGGAATATACAACCTTCAAATCCTTTGAATGGGATCCTTCCAATTACAATGTCTCTCACCCTTTTGCTCTGATCCTGAATACTAACTATGCACCATTAGAGCAGCGCTTACGGACTTTTAGTACACGTATGCGGCAGGTGCCTGAATATTACCAGGCTGCCATGCGTGCTATCCGAAGACCCGCAGCCCCCCAATTGGCGTTGGCTATACAGCAAAACGAGGGGGCACTGGCTGTGTTCGGTAGCGAGGTGGAAAAAAAAGTTACAGACAGCCAGATGCTCGACGATGAAAAAGCGGTGTTCCGGCAGAGACTCGCAACAACCCGAAAAGCGATACAGGGTTATGTTTCCTTTTTGAAAAAACTACAAACCAAGCTGGAAAAAACAGGGAAATTTCGTGACTTTCGTATTGGTGAAGAGCTCTATGAAGAAAAATTTAATTTTGATATCCAGGTCGGTATCAGTGCAGCCGATCTCTATCAGCTAGCGCTGGAAGAAAAAATGCTGGTACATGACAAAATGTCAGATCTGGCCGATAAACTATGGCCAAAGTACTTCCCCAATGAGGCTCTGCCGTCAGATAGTCGAATCAGAATCAGTAAGGTATTGGATAAATTATCCGAGCATCATGCAAGCAAGTATACATTTAAGGATGCGGTGGAAAAACAGATCCCGGAGCTAGCTACCTTTGTGAATAAGCAAAATTTGCTCACTTTGGATAAAAATAAACCTCTGGTAGTACGTACTACTCCCCCCTATCTGCAAGGGTTTGCAGTAGCCTCGATCAATGCCCCAGGACCCTATAACAAAAATGCCAACACCTATTACAATGTGATGCCGATGGCAGAACTCAGCGATACGCAAGCTAACAGTTTGCTCCGTGAGTACAATAAATACACCATGCAGATCCTCAATATCCACGAAGCTATCCCTGGACACTATACACAACTGGTTTACGCCAACCAATCTCCCAGTCTGATCAAAAGTATCCTGGGAAACGGTGCCATGATCGAAGGCTGGGCAGTCTATGCTGAGCGTATGATGTTGGAAGCTGGCTATGGGGATTTTTCTCCAGAACTCTGGTTAATGTATTACAAGTGGAATCTACGCACTATTACCAATACCATCCTGGACTACGAGGTCCAAGTAAAAGGCCTCAGCGAGGCCGATGCACTCAAATTGATGATACAAGGTGCTTTTCAGCAACAAGCTGAAGCTGAAGGAAAATGGCGGCGAGCCACTTTAAGCCAAGTACAATTAACCAGTTACTTTGCTGGATATACTGACATCCTCGCCTTGCGGGAGGAAATAAAGAAAAAGCTTGGAAAGAACTTTAACTTAAAAGCCTTTCATGAAGAATTCCTCAGCTTTGGGAGTGCGCCCGTCCCAATTATACGGGAATTAATGCTGGCAAAAATAAAGGAAGAAAGCCAAAGTTAGGTTTGCCATCAGGACCAAATTGGGAGCCGATTTAAAAAAAACGTATTAATCACGAAAATCGTCAAAGGTGCCCAATGGCTCCCAATGGAAGGTGCCTAATAAAATATCAAACAAGGGAAAGGTCAAATTGAAATTATGTGTCTTCATTAATTTTCGATGATGATGGATTCTATGCAAATGAGCCAATTCACGAAACACCGGCACTTTATGAAACCAGTGTCCTTCAGGTTGATGGTATCCAACATGTAAAAGCTCATAAGCCAGGTGATTTAATATCATGGTTGCCGCCATGATAAATCCCATATTTTCAGAAACCACCCAGGTTAGGAAGAAACCACAAAGCGGCGCCAGAAAGAAGGCGATAAAAGCTGTTAAGTACGTTGGGAACAGTACTATTCGCCAATCCCGAGTTGACTCAAAAGACAATAGTGGTGCAGAAAAGAAACTGTGATGATCACCAGTATGTCGTTTATAAAATAAACTAGTCAGTTTCAGCTTTTTGTGACCGGCCCAGCGGTGACTGGCATACTCTACAGCGTTGTAGACAAGAATTCCCAGTGGAATTACCAGAAGCTCACTCCCCTTTAGACCCCTGATCTGTAAAATACAGTAGGCCGCAACCGTCAGGCTGATCAATAGAACACTTCCCAAATGAAGCCAGCCATTATAGCGGCGCTGGACATAGGCCCTATATTGTTTTCTAAAAGCAGCCGTATCATGTGTGATCAACATATCTCACCTCTATATTTTTTAGTGATTAAGGTGTTTTCAAGCTATTGACGCCCAATATAATTAGGGACATTATGTGACGTCTAATAAATAATTATTAAATACATTATTCTCCAGGCTGATAATGTCAACACATCTTAGGTCGCTGGATTTAAATCTGCTCCCGGTATTCGATGCGCTCATGATTGAGCGAAATCTAACCAGAGCTGCAGTCAAACTTCATATGAGCCAACCCGCCGTCAGTGCCGCTCTCAAACGGTTGAGAGCTACTTATGAAGATGAACTTTTTATACGGACCGCAAAAGGATTGCGCCCTACTGAACGCGCACTCGTATTGCATCCTTCTATTCATCAGGCACTCAATACTGTGCGTTCCGGCTTTCAGCAAACGCCTTTTGATTACCGAAAGGCGGAGCAGGAATTTTCCATCGTTATGCCGGATGTGGTGGAAACCCTGATGATTCCCGGCCTCTGCGAATGGCTGCGAGAATATGCACCCGGCATCAGGCTTACTGTACTACCCGACGAGTCCGAAATGGCAGCTCGAATGGTGAGCAATGGGGAGGTGGACCTGATTATTGACTATTTACCTGTCGATTCTCCCAACTATGTTAACCAGCCGCTCGCTGAAGAAGAGCTTGTAATTATTGTCGGCAAAGATAATAAAAGAGTAGGTAATACAATCAGCGAAAAGAACTTCCAGTCGTTGCCACAAGTGTCCCTATTGAGGGGAAACCCTTTGGGCTCGCCAATGGAGAGACTTGCCAGACCCAAAAAATTACAGCGCAATATTTGTTTACGGGTCCCGCACCTCTCGACTTTCCCCCATGTCGTATCCACTACCGACTTGATTGGTGTTGTACCAGCAAGAATGATGAATTCAGCCTATTATAAAAAGCTTCCGATACGTACGCTTAAGCTGCCAATGGCATTCCCAAAGGTCTTGTTGCAGTTGACCTGGCACAAGTCGCAGACTACAAATCCTGCTCATCACTGGGTAAGGGAGAAAATTATGGAGCTTTATCCAGTTCTGGGAAGGTAGGATACCGGGATAACGATTAATATTAGCTCGGCTAATTAACGAGTTAAACACCCAAAGCGTGCCCTCCCTCGGCCTTATACCGGTGTGAGTCTGTGAAATACCAGTTGGTTCACATATCTGCACCAAACATTAGCGTGGAACAGTGGAATCGATGAGTATTCGTCTATTTTACTGTCAGATTAATAGTAGATAGTAAGTTTAAAGGGGAAATTTTGCTTAAGCTTGGAGGGTTACTTATTTTTCTTGGGGGGCTTTCCCTTCTCGCCTTTCGGCTCATTGGCAGCAATGTGGATTCAGACGGGACTTTACATGAACCATTTGCATTACTACCGTTAGGCTTTTTGCTACTTATTGTTGGGATCATTATGGCGGTGACCGGTCTTGTTCGCCGTAAACGCCATAACACACGATAAAATCACTTAAAAAAGGCCGGGTACCTTTCAGGCCGGCCTTTTACACTGTAACCGTTATTAAACGGCGCCTTCCTCAATCTTGGCCTTCCAGATCAATGGCCCGGTGGTGTGTACCGACTCACCCTGGCTATCCACAGCCACAGTAACCGGCATATCTTCCACATCAAACTCGTAGATTGCTTCCATGCCCAGCTCTGGGAATGCAACAACCTTGGAGGCCTTGATTGCCTGGGCCACCAGATAAGCAGCGCCACCCACAGCCATCAGGTACACCGCTTTATTGTCGCGGATCGCTTCGATTGCCATGGGACCACGCTCGGCTTTACCGATCATGCCCTGCAGGCCGGTTTCTTCCAGCATGGTACGGGTGAATTTATCCATACGTGTAGCGGTAGTCGGACCCGCGGGACCAACAACTTCATCACGCACCGGATCTACCGGACCCACGTAGTAAATAAAGCGTCCCATGAGATCCACAGGCAGCTTCTCGCCCTTCGCAAGGATATCCACCATTTTCTTATGGGCGGCATCGCGACCGGTAAGCATCTTGCCGTTCAACAACAGGGTTTCACCGGGTTGCCAGCTCTGTACATCTTCCGCAGTGACTGTATCCAGATTTACCCGGCGGGTGTTGCTGCCAGCTTCACGGGTGATCTCCGGCCAGTCCTCCAGTTTCGGGGGCGTCTGGCGTGCAGCGCCGGAGCCATCCAGGGTGAAGTGAGTGTGACGGGTCGCGGCACAGTTGGGGATAATAGCCACAGCCTTATTGGCTGCGTGGGTTGGGTAGTCCTTGATCTTAATATCCAGAACTGTGGTCAATCCGCCCAATCCCTGGGCGCCAATACCCAGCTTGTTGACTGAATCATACAATTCCAGGCGCAGCTCTTCAGCACGATTGGAGGCTCCGCGCTCCTGCAATTCCTGGATATCGATAGGGTCGAGCAGGGATTCCTTGGCCAGCAGCATTGCTTTTTCTGCGGTACCGCCAATGCCGATACCCAGCATACCCGGCGGACACCAGCCGGCGCCCATCTGCGGCACCATCTTCAGCACCCAGTCCACTACAGAATCAGAAGGGTTCAGCATGGCAAATTTGGTCTTGGCCTCACTGCCACCACCTTTAGCTGCCACATAAACCTCAACGGTATCACCAGCCACAATCTCGTAATGAATGACCGCCGGGGTATTATCGCCGGTATTTTTACGGGCGCCATCTGGATCCTCCAGGATAGAAGCGCGCAACACATTACTGGCATTTTTGTAGGCGCAGCGCACACCTTCGTTCACCATATCGGTGACACTCATCTCCGCATCCCAGCGCACATTCATACCCACTTTCAGCTTCACGGTTACAATGCCCGTGTCCTGACAGATGGGGCGATGGCCCTCCGCACACATACGTGAGTTGATCAGTATCTGTGCCATGGCGTCCTTGGCCGCCGGGTTGACCTCTTTCTCATAAGCCTTGTTCAGGGCCTGAATGAAGTCCTGTGGGTGGTAGTAGGAGATAAATTGCAGCGCGTCGGCCACGCTATCGATCAGATCATCCTGGCGGATAGTGGTCATACCCAACTCCGATTAACGTCTCAAGGCCGGCGATTCTACACGAAATGTAGGGTTATTGGCCGGTAATTGATTCGGCAGTGGGCCCTATTGAATATGGAGCAAAAAAAAAGGCGAGCACTTGGCTCGCCCTGTTCGAGGTCTCTCTGGACTCACATGGAGGCAGCGGTCGGCTCACTGGACTGCAGGGAGCGAATTGCATCGCGCAGCTGTACCAGGTCCTTGTTTACCGAGCGGCGATAGGCATCGATAGATTCCACAGCTTCCTCATTGGCACCAACACGTAGAGTCAGGTCACTGCGTACAGAGGCCAGTTGGCGCTCCAGGCTCGAGATTTTATCGGTCATCTCGCGTTTACTTTCTGTATTGCCCTTTCGCAGCTCAGCTAATGCAGATTCTACTGAGGCAATTTTCTTCACACTGGCATTCAGGCCATTCAACTTGGCGCTTAAAGCAGCAACCTGCTTTTTGTTGGCTGCTGAGGCGGCCTTGTTCGCGCTGATACCCTTGCGATTAGTATCGTAGGCGACACCCCAGAGCTTGCGGATCTCTGCAGAGTTTTCTTTGGCTTTCGCGTTCAACACCTCGACAGAAGCGGTAGACTCCTCATCGGAAAGACTAAAGCGCTTCTCCAGCTCGGCAATGCGATTCTCGGCATCCGCGATGCGGTTCTCGGCATTAACTAGCTGAGTACGGCCCTCCTGCCACTGCTGATAGAGAAAGCCAGAGGCAGCAAGTCCGCCCATGGCGAGGACCAGCGCACACAAGCCGAGAAAGGAGAAGCCTCCACGGCGCTCCTCAACAATCACCTGCGGTTCTGCCGCTGGCTCACTCTGCTCCCGTGACCTGGGGTCCAGTGTTGGTTCAATGGCGGCGCTGCCGTCCAATGTGGGCTCTCTGCGTTGCATGTATTAATACACCCGGTAACTAAATCTGGTGAGTTCGATACTGGCCAGTTCTTACTGTCCGGCCAAGCGTCGGTGAATCCAATGCTATCGGACAATGAAACCGAAACAGATTCGTCGAATTCTGCGGCATTTATACCAAAAACTGACGAAAAAGTAAGCGGCCACTGGTAAGAATAGACGACAGTCGCACACTGCTATCCACACACGCCCCCTTGAGTTCGAGGAAATCGTCCCAAATTCCCCTATTCCATTGCGCCGGCTTAATTCTCGCATGCGGCGCGTGTAGAATGCTCTCACCAATAACCCCAAAACAAAGGAAGGAAGACACCATGGCTTTCGAGTTGCCCGAACTCCCCTACGCGATGAATGCCCTGGCCCCACACATCTCCGAGGAGACTCTGGAGTACCATTACGGCAAACACCACAAAACTTACGTAGATAAGCTGAATGGCCTGTTAGCAGGCACCGCTGATGCCGACAAATCCCTGGAAGAAGTTATCAAATCCTCTTCCGGTGGCGTATTCAACAATGCCGCCCAGGTATGGAACCACACATTCTACTGGAACTGCCTGAGCCCCAACGGCGGTGGCGAAGCTTCTGGCGCGATTGCCGAAGCCATCAATGCGGCTTTCGGTAGCTTTGACAAGTTCAAGGAAGAGTTCACCACCAGCGCGGTGAACAACTTCGGCTCTGGATGGACTTGGCTGGTAAAAAAAGCTGACGGTTCGGTCGCTATCGTAAACACCTCTAACGCAGCCACCCCGCTGACCGAGGAAGGTGTTACTCCGCTACTGACCTGCGATGTGTGGGAACATGCTTATTACATCGATTACCGCAACCTGCGTCCGAAGTACATGGAAGCTTTCTGGAGCCTGGTAAACTGGGACTTCGTAAACCAGAACTTCGCGTAATTGCGAGTACTGTAAAAAAGCGGGCCCGGTGCCCGCTTTTTTTTATTTTAGGGACAGAGAGATCCCTGATTTTTACCTACTAAAATACTGCCCCTGGCCAAAAGCCGCACAAGTGCGCACAATACCTGCTGATATGCGCTTCGGAAACTGCACAAAGTGCGATTTGCGCAGCAATGAAAACCTAGAGAATGCCACTTGAGTGGCACAATGTAGCATCGATTATCCGAATACTGGGAAACTACTCATGAAGTTGAAACCAACCCTGATCGCGGCCGCCATAAGCGCTCTTGTTATCAGCGGCTGTGACCGCAACGCCCCAAACGCAAGCGAGCAAAGCGTCACTGCCTCAGAAAGCACAGCCACTCAAGATAGCTCCAGCAAGGTGAGCCAGGAAGCCATCAAGCGTGTCAACCAGATGTTCGAGGACTTTTTCCAGGAGCATCTTTCCCGCAGCCCCGAATACAAAACGTTCCTGGGTAAAAAAGAAGATTACGATAAATGGGACGACCTCTCCCCGGAGTTCGCCAAAGAAACCCTGGAGATCGACAAGCGACAATTGGCCGAGTTGAAAAAAATTGATCCCTCTACATTGGATGAAGCCACCCGCTTGAGCCTGAGCCTGGCTAAGCGCAACCTGGAACAGGATATCGAGGGCTATAAGTGGCGTAACCACTACTACCCTGTTAACCAAATGTATGCCACTCACACAAGTGCGGCCTCACTGCTGATCAGCCAGCATCGCATTGACGACGTGAGTGATGCTGAGGCTTACATCGCTCGCTTGAATGCAATGCCGAAATACTTCTCTCAACTGGAAGAGAACCTCAAGGCAAATGCCGAAGCTGGCACTATTGTGCCGAAATTCGTATTTCCTTACGTAATTAGCGATTCTCGCAATTTGATCAGCGGTGCGCCTTTTGACGCTGAGAAAGACAGCCCGCTGTTTGCAGATTTCAAAGGCAAAGTGGAAAAGCTGGAAATCACCAAAGAGCAGAAAAAAGCGCTAATCAGCAAAGCCAGCTCTGCGCTGACAAAGAGCGCGGGGCCCGCCTACGAAAAGCTGATCAGCTACCTGCAGGAACTTGAGAAAAAAGCCACCACCGATGACGGCGCCTGGAAGCTGGCAGACGGTGATGACTTCTACAAATTCCGCCTGGGTGTATATACCACCACAGATATGACCGCCGACGAGATCCATCAAACCGGCCTCAAAGAAGTTGCGCGTATCCACGACGAAATGCGCGAGATCATGCGTAAGGTAGAGTTTGAAGGTAACCTGCAGGAATTCTTCGAGTTCATGCGTACTGACAAGCAGTTCTATTACCCCACTTCCGAGGAAGGTAAGGCGGAGTACCTGGAAAAGGCCACCGCTATTATCGATACCATGAAGGGTCGCCTGGATGAGCTGTTTATCACCAAGCCCAAGGCAGACCTGGATGTAAGGGCAGTGGAACCCTTCCGCGAAAAATCCGCAGGGAAGGCCTTCTATCAGCGCCCGGCTCCAGACGGCTCCCGCCCTGGCATTTACTACGCCAACCTCTATAACATGGAAGATATGCCCTCCTACCAAATGGAAGCACTGGCTTACCATGAAGGCATACCTGGCCATCATATGCAGCTTTCCATCGCCCAGGAACTACAAGGCATTCCCAAGTTCCGTAAATACGGCGGCTATACCGCTTACACCGAAGGCTGGGGCCTGTACTCTGAACTGGTGCCTAAAGAGCTGGGTTTCTATGAAGACCCCTACTCCGACTTTGGTCGCCTGGCTATGGAACTATGGCGTGCAGGTCGCCTGGTAGTGGATACCGGTCTCCACGCTAAGAAATGGACCCGTGAAGATGCTATCAACTACCTGGTAGAAAACACCCCAAATCCTAAAGGTGATGTGGTTAAAGCCATTGAGCGCTATATCGTCATGCCCGGTCAGGCAACCGCTTACAAGATCGGCATGTTGAAAATTGTCGAATTGCGCGAGAAGTCCAAAGCGGAGCTTGGGGACAAATTCGATGTTCGCGGCTTCCACGATACTATCCTGGCTAACGGTGCAGTCCCCCTCGATGTACTGGAACAGCTCGTGAATGAGTGGGTCGCTAAAGTGAAAGCAAATAGCTAATTGCGTTCTGAAAAGCAGCTTCTGTAAAACCAAAAAAGGCCGCCCTGTTGGGCGGCCTTTTTTATCAGGGAAACAAATAATATTTATCCCTTTTTAGCAGCAATCCAGCTATCCACCTGCTGCTCCAGCACAGCTAATGGCAGTGCGCCATTAGTCAAAACCAAATTATGGAATTGTCGAATATCAAACGCTCCACCTAATTTTCCTTTCGCTTTCTCACGTAGTTCCAGAATCTTTAACATCCCGGCTTTATAAGCCAGTGCCTGACCCGGCATTACCAGATAGCGTTCAATCTCGGTAGTGACCTCAGTTTCCGTCATGCCAGTTTTTTCCACCATATATTCAATGGCTTCTTCACGGCTCCAGCGCTTGTAGTGCAAACCGGTATCCACAACCAAACGCACGGCACGAAACATTTCAGCCTGCAAACGCCCCAGGTCATCATAGGGGTTCTCCTGGAAGCCGGCCTCCTTAGCTACCTGCTCCGCATAGAGGGCCCAGCCTTCAGCGTATGCTGTAAACAACCCCATTTTTCGGAAAGTAGGCACACCCTTTAATTCCTGGGCAATCGCCAATTGAAAGTGATGACCGGGAACCGCCTCGTGATAGGCCAGAGTGCGCATTCCAAATTTTTTCGTCTCGTGTACATCGCGCAGGTTTGCGTAAAACACACCGGGACGAGAACCATCCATGGCAGGGGGATTATAGTAAGCGCCTGGAGCACCTTGCTCCTTAAATTCAGGCACGCGCCGAACCTCAACACCCATTGCCGGTTTTATATCAAAGTAATCCCCCAGGCCGGCATTCACCTCATCAATCATTGCCTGATAGTCTGCAATGATTTGCTCGCGGCCCTGATCAGAGTCTTCATAGAGAAATTGAGGGTCATTATTAATACCTGCAAAACGCACACTAATACTGCCGCTATCCTGGCCAACAGAGGCAAAAATCCGATTCATCTCCCCCTCTATACGCGCCACTTCTTCTAGACCAATACGGTGCAGTTCTGAGGGCGCCAAGTCCGTAGTAGTATGACTACGGACCTGGTAGGCATAAAATTCATCGCCATCCGGTAATGCCCAGACCCCATTATTTTCATAGACCATGGGTTGCAACTCCCTGTAATAGGCAATCAGGCTCCTGTATGCAGGGTAAACTTCTGCATCAATCAAGGCCTCACCCCTACCCAAAATACGCGTGCGTTCCTGATCCGGTAGCGCATCAATTTTATCCAAACGCTCCTGCAGAGAGGTATAGAGTATATTTTCATGAGGGGGAGCGGAGATGAAGCCTCTCATTTCCTCTAATACGCTGTCGATAACAAAGCGAGGTGGCAAGATTTTTGTCTGCTCTCGAATCCTGAGCCCATCAAGTACCTGGGAAAATTTTCTATCGACTTCACTCAGGCGGGAGAGGTAATAGTCGGCTTCCTTGATATTATTGATCTGGTGCACCTCAGCAAGAAATTCCGGCAGGCTGTTTTGTACACCAAACATCTGGTTAAGCGGATAATTATGATACTTCCACCGCTCCCCCTCCACCATGTTGCCTAGAAAGTGGGCGAACACATCATAGGAAATTGCCTTCTGCCCATTGAGTGCCTCACGATCATACTCGTGCAACACTGCAAGCTCATCCTTAATCATTTTCATCTGGCGTTGCTGCTCTTCTTCAGAGACATCATCCAGACGGGCATTGTGTCCATCAATTCCAAATTGCTCTAATATCCGTAGCTGCGAGAGAATTTCCGGACTGGTACTACCGAGCTTGATAAAGGCGCGCTCGAAATACACATTGATGGACCAAGGTTTAAAATAGATCGCATTGACAGCAAAGACTGAAACTGCCACAACTCCGAGTAATAGTATCCCGCCAAACCATTTAGCTATCCTTTTTATCATTATCAGTTCCTCCAAATTTGTACCCCCATTCTCACTCTATCACCAAGCAAGGTACAAGCATCCAGCCTTTAGGGTGCGCCGAACTAGTTGAGTTAAGCGACAAAATGCAAATTCCAGAGGATTCAAAAGAAAACTACAACCTTCTGGCAACTCCTTAGTGTGAAAAAAAAATTAATTGGTACCAAGTAACAATCTAATCCTCCAAGCTACCCGACCTTTGTTTAAGTATTTACAATGACTAGAAATAAGGATCATTCGTCTATGCCACACTGTGAGCTTTATGAATAACTCAGGTTTTCTCAATTCATCTTCAGTTGTTATCCCTAACCCCAAAGTCACCAAATATCAAATTCCAGCTCAGCCAGTCCGAAAAATTAGGGCACTAGTTCTTATATAAAATTTGTTAAATTAAATATGCATTCAAAAAAATAAGTAACCGAGCCGTAATTGATGGAACTTAATAATATGGCCATTCATAAATGGGGAAAATTATCGAATAAAGTTAAAATAGTATTCAGGTGATTTTTAAGAGACATTCTCATTGCATTTAATATGCACTCACATG
Organism: Microbulbifer sp. GL-2; assembly: GCF_007183175.1. Lineage (NCBI taxonomy): Bacteria > Pseudomonadati > Pseudomonadota > Gammaproteobacteria > Cellvibrionales > Microbulbiferaceae > Microbulbifer > Microbulbifer sp. GL-2. Next base: position 2,976,113 of record NZ_AP019807.1, on the reverse strand, counting down.
CACGATTCGCTTGTTATTAAACCTTGATGGGGGACTCAAAATCACTGGGCTTTAAAGCAAGAAGCGAGCAACCGACTTTCTGTAAAATATTCTCTGCAGTATTGCCCATAATAAACCCGGGAATTCCCGTACGCCCAATGGTTCCCATCACCAGTAAATCGAGCTGCTCTTCATCGATCAGCAGCGGAATATAATTATCCGGGTGGGCAATTACATGATGGACCTGCATATCACCGCCGATACCCGCCGCCCGGATCAGAACATCCAGTTTTGAACGATGTTGGGCACGTGCCGCCTCAGTGGCTCGATCCAATTCCTCTTCAGAGGCACTCAGGGGAAAATGGCGACGCAGGTACTCATCCACATCGTAATCCCAGCAGGAAATTACATGCAGGGTACCGCTACAGCTGTCGGCCAGTACCCGAGACCATCGCAACAGGCGAATTGCCAGATCATACGTGCTGGCTTCTCCACAGTCGGGGTCAATTGCTACCGCCACCCGAATTTCGGTGTGGGTTCGCTCTATCGGTCGGCATAACCACACCGGGCAGGGGCACTTACGCAGCAGCTCCATGTCAATGGCTTTAAAGCCTTTACGTTGGGTGCGGCCCTCCACATTTTTGATCACCAGATCATAACCACCGGTCAGGACCCGGCGGATCACCCGCTCAGCCGGACGAGGACCGCAGTCAGACTCAATTTCCAACTTGAGCTGGTCCCTGGGCAGGTTCATTCGCTCCTGAGCGGAATCAATCTCCCCCCTCACCCGCTCAAGCATGGCTTCTTCACACAGTTCACTGAATTCCTCAAAGCCCTCAGGTACCGCCGGGCAAACCAGTAGCACCTTGATTTCCGCATGATTGTTACGGGCAACGGCAAATGCCTGTAACAAACCGCTACTTTCATCTTCGGCAGCGTGGCTCACATAGAGGATTCTATGAACATTTGGCATATCACTCTCCTCGGACTATGAGCCTTGGAAGTAAGCAAAGGCAACAATTCACACACGAACCCTAAGGCCGTCACCACTTGATACTGTGGCCGGAGGAAAATTCAAAGGAAAAACATATACGGACGAGCGCCCATAAGGGTAGGAAGCAAGGAACAGGCAGCTGAAATCAATTCAAGGAGAGACAGCCGGCGCGGCATGGCGCCGGGCGGGGTTGTCCTTCCAGCTAAATATCCAGCACCTGCTTTACGAAGGGGATAGTGATTTTACGCTGGGCCATCAGGGAAGCCCTGTCCAGCTGTTCCAGACATAAAAATAGTGCCCGGGTGTCCCTCGGTGCGCGGTGCAAAATGTACTGTGCTACATCCTCAGGCAAGTCAAAACCTCGCAAACGGCTGCGCCTGCGCAAAGCGGCAACTTTGTCTTTATCGTTCATGGGCTGGAGCTGGAATACCAGAGCCCACTGAAGGCGAGATTGCAGGTCTGCAAGGGCTATATCCATCCCGCGGGGCGACTTACGCGACCCAAGCAGAAGCTGCCTGCCGCTATCCCGGACTCGGTTGTACAGGTGAAACATAGCTGTCTGCCATTGCGACTGCCCCTCCAATAGGTGCAGATCATCAATACAAACCAGGTCCAACTGCTCCAGACCATCAAGGATAACCGCGGGGTCCATTGCCATCAGCTCGGCCATGGGCAGGTATTGGAAAGTGCGACCATTGGCCTCAGCACTTTGGCAAGCTGACTGCAACAGGTGACTGACACCGCTACCGGCATCCCCCCAAATATAAACAGCCGATTCAGGATTTTGCCCACTGGCGAATGACTGCAACAAGGCAACAACCTGGCGGTTAGGGTCTAACTCGGACAGGTAGAAGTTATCGAAAGTGGCATCATCCCGCAGGGAGACACCCAACGGCAACTGTTGCGGAATACTCATCTCAGTCCCAGCGATAACGCAACGGATTATCAACGCTGCCCAGTGGTGCCCGGTTTCCATTCAAGTCAATGGCATCCCCGTCACCCTGTGCCCGCAATTTATGATTCAGCGCAAGGGCATCGCGCAGGTTGCGCAATCCCACGGAAGAAACCAATGCCAGACGCATCTGATCACCCTCTACGGATAGCAACTGTGCACTACTCACCTGGGCCAACCCCTGCAGATAAGTTGAAGCCTCGGAATAGTCAGCAAAACTACTCACACCGGACAGCTCCACAATAACCGCCCCCGCTTCAGAGTCCTGCCCTTCCGGCCGCACTGCATAGCGTTGGGCTAACAGGTTAGCCATGTAGTTAACCCCACGCAGAGCAACCTCTTCCAAAGAACCGCCATTACTATCAAATGCATAGCTGCGGCCGCCATGTATCAACAGCCAGTCCGCCTGCCAGCGGCGACCGGAGGCCTGTAATAAACGCCCCATCAGGGTGGCATCGGGGCTGTAGCGCAGACCTGCCCGCTCCGCAGCCGCCTCATCCTGGGCCCAAAGCGAGCCCACGGGCATGTTACGCTGATCATTAAGATCCATAACTGGGAAATCCAGGGGAACACCGCGCTCTATCGCCATCGCCTCAAGTACGGAGAAAAGTTCCGGGGCATCCTCTTCCCGAAGAATACTGCGACCATCCTGAAGAGTGTCCACTGCCAGCCAGATCAAAGTGCCAGGGCGATTGTTGGGCCACATCGGTAAACCCAGCTGGTGAACCTGCCTGGAAACAGCCTGGGGATCAAAAGAAAGGTGGAGATACAGCTGATTGTTCTCGCTGGTGTAGCGATAACCTTGGACAAACTGCTGGGCCTTCGGCAAGAGCGACTTCAGATTGGGATTGTTGCCAACTGTGGCATCCCCGGTGACGCGCACAAATACCCGCTCGAGGCCTCGGCTACCCGCAGCAGCGCGGTCGGTAGTGCCACGACTGGGCACAGCTTCGACCACTTCGTACAGATCCGAGATTACTCGAGCCTGTACTGGTAGGATTAGGACACCGAAAAGCAGTGCCAGTAACTGCAACACCAATCCCTGCCGGAGCAGCTTGTGCATAGGATTTATCTCCAAACCTCATTCCACCCCGTGAGCTTGCACGAAATTGTTATTGGTGCGCAAGACGCCAAAATCCACGGTTAGGATAAAAATTGGAGCTATTGTATCAGCGTCAGCGACTTCTCTCAGCCCCGAGTTCTCACTATTCGTGTATTTCAACGGGCTAACCTGGAGATAAATTCCATATTCGCCTAATGAGATACCGTCTGGGCGTGGCTACCGAGGCAAGACCCAGCTAGAATACGCGCCCTTCGAATACCCACCGCAGGAAGAATCATGAGCGATTCCAAGCCGCAATCCACTCAAACATCCCTCTCTTATAAAGATGCCGGTGTCGATATCGACGCGGGTAACGCACTGGTAGAGCGTATCAAACATGTGGCCAAACGCACTTCCCGCCCGGAAGTGATGGGTGGCCTGGGCGGATTTGGCGCCTTGTGCCAATTGCCCTCTGGTTATAAAGAACCTGTTTTGGTTTCTGGCACCGACGGTGTGGGTACCAAGTTACGCCTGGCGATGGACCTTGGGATCCACGACAGCATTGGTATTGACCTGGTTGCCATGTGTGTCAACGACCTAATTGTCGCCGGCGCCGAGCCCCTTTTCTTCCTCGACTACTACGCCACAGGCAAACTCAATGTAGATATCGCGACAGAAGTGGTCTCTGGCATAGGCAAAGGCTGTGAACTTGCCGGCTGCGCTCTGGTGGGAGGCGAAACTGCCGAAATGCCGGGCATGTATGAAGGTGACGATTACGACCTGGCCGGTTTCTGCACCGGTGTCGTAGAAAAGTCAGAGATCATTGATGGCAGCAAAGTAAAAAGTGGCGACGTATTAATCGGCCTAGCTTCCAGCGGCCCACACTCCAACGGCTACTCACTGATCCGCAAAGTGCTGGAAGTCCGCGATGCCGATCTTCAGGAAGACCTGGGCGGTGAAACCTTAGCCAAGGCCCTGATGGCTCCCACCCGCATCTATGTGAAAAGCCTTCTGCAATTGATGAAGAGCGCCCAGGTAAATGCACTGAGTCATATCACCGGAGGTGGCCTGCTGGAAAATCTACCGCGTGTACTGCCCCAGGGCTGCCTTGCACGTGTGGACGTCAGCAGCTGGGAAATGCCGGCTGTATTCCGCTGGCTGCAGAACGCGGGCAACATCGACGCACGTGAAATGTACCGCACCTTTAACTGCGGTGTCGGCATGGTAATTTGTGTACCGGCTGACCAGGCTGACAAAGCCCTGGCAACCCTGAAAGAACTGGGTGAAGAAGCCTTTGTCGTGGGCAGTATTGAAGACGCTTCTGAGGGTTCAGAAGCTGTTGAGCTGGCAGGCCTGTAATGTCCCAGGGGGTATGCAGAGTCGTCGTGCTGATCTCCGGTAGCGGCAGTAACTTACAGGCACTACTGGACGTCTCGGCGAAAGCCGGGGCGCCCTTTTCCGTCTGTTCGGTAATCAGCAACAAACCAGCGGCCTACGGCCTGACCCGCGCTGCCGAAGCCGGTGTCAACACCTCAGTGGTCGATCACCGGGAATTTGCCAGCCGGGAGGATTTCGACCGCGCACTGATCACTGAGATCGACAACCAGCAGCCGGATCTGGTAGTCCTGGCCGGATTCATGCGTATCCTGACGCCTGAATTTGTACGCCACTACAGTGGCCGCCTACTTAATATTCATCCCTCCTTGCTGCCAAAATACCAGGGATTACACACCCACCAACGCGCCCTGGATGCCGGTGACAGTGAGCACGGTGCTACTGTGCATTTTGTCACCGAGGAACTCGATGGGGGCCCACCGATTATCCAGGCCGTGGTCCCTGTAAACGAGGGAGATACGGTAGAGTCCTTGGCAAAACGGGTTCAGGTGCAAGAACACCTCATATATCCCATGGCTGTCACCTGGTTCGCGGAGAAACGCCTGCAAATGCTGGATGATCGCACCCGGCTGGATGGAGAGCTTCTGCCACGCAGTGGGGCCCAGGTAACCGGCTGACTAAATCCCTCTATTAGCTGGCGGGGTAAAAGTCCTTCAATGTACTTTGCCAGTCCCGCCGGCTAATATTCAAGGAGACTCAGTATTAGTGGGGCTCAGCCGTGCGTTTTTTAGTTTCCTCTCTGTTTCTTTTTCTACTCACCGGCCAAACCCTGGCCAACCAATTAGAACCCTTCAAGGCGACCTATACTGCGCGCTTCAATGGTATCAGCGTCACCGCCACCCGCGAGCTCACAGGCCAGCAAGGCAATTGGCGACTGGATTTCAGCACCAACACCCTATTTGCCAGCATCAAAGAGTACTCCCGCTTTACCAGCGAGGACGGCAATATAACTCCTTACCATTACGAATATCGCCGCAAAGGGCTGGGCCGTAATCGCGGCACCGTGCTTAATTTTGAGCCGGACAAGGGCATGGTACTCAATGTTTCCAATCCCGAAAGGGATTTGAAAGATGTATCTCCACATATTCTCGATAAGGTCAGCTACCAGTTGCAACTGACAATGGATGTCGCCGCGGGCAAAGAAGACCTCCAGTACGAAATTGCCGACGGCAAGAAGATTCGTAAATACACCTTTGCCCGGGAAGGCACTGAAATCCTGGATACCCCGATGGGGGAAATCGAGACCATTAAAGTGCGTAGAATTCGGGATGCCGACTCTGCGAGAGAGACGACAGTCTGGATTGCCCCCCAGTGGAACTATGCGTTAGTGAAGCTTGTTCAAAGAGAGGAAAATGGTAAAAAATACCAAATCACCATGACAAATCTATCCATTAATGGAAAAAACGTCAGCGCAGGCCAATAAAACACCAGTTCCTCGTGAGGCAAAAAAAAATCTCTTCATTTGATGGATTTTTGCCTCCTTTCTCATTATAAAGTGACTCCTTTCCCTTGCTCGGGCAGTTCTCTATTGCCAAACTTTTTCAGCAAGGGATTTGCTACGAAATCGGAAGGTATCTATATAAGTCTAACGGCCTTCCTTCCATGTAACGGCATTTATCCAAATGTTGCTTATGGTTTTCAGTAATCAGCAGACTTAGAGATGGGCTCTCATGAATAAGAAATACCTGCGACACGCAGTTCTGGCCGCAGCAATCGGCTCCGTTTCCCAAGGCGCAATGGCAGCAGGATTTTACCTGCAGGAAACCAGCGCATCTGGCCTAGGCCGCGCCTTCGCCGCCGAAAACACCATTGGTGATAACGCCTCTATCCTCGCGCGTAACCCCGCGGGCTCTGCGCTGTTTGATACCTACACTATTTCAGGTGGTCTTACTTACGTAGACCCCAATATCGATGTATCCGGCGATGTTACCTATTTCGGGCCAATCCCGGGCACCCAGACCACTGTTCGGGCAGATGCCGACGATTACGCTACCAGCGCATGGATCCCCAACGGTTATTTAGCCGCACCAATCAACGATGAGTGGTCCTGGGGCCTGGCCATGTATACAGACTTTGGCCTTGAGACTGACTTTCCCGATAGCTTTCCAGCGACTGCAATTGCAAACCAAACTGAGCTGCTGACAGTCAATATCCAGCCCTCTATCGCTTACGATATCAATAACACCTTTAGCATTGGCGCTTCTATCAATTTCCTGTACGCCGATGCGACCCTGAAGACCAATATCCCAACAGATTTCGCTCTTGACCCGATCTTCAGTAATCCTGCGGTCTTAGGCAGAAGTCTCTCTGGCGCTTCTGTACTTAAGGTAGAAGGCGACGGCTGGGATGTCAGCTGGACTTTAGGTGCCTTGTGGCGCATCAGTGACAAAACCCGCGCCGGTATTTCTTACCACGCCAAGTACAACCCTAAGCTCAAGGGGGATGTGAGCTCCGACTTGGCACCAACCCCTGCAGCCCCGTTCGATGATACCAGCGGCAACCTCACGTTAGACTTGCCGGATACTTTAGAGCTGGGCTTCTACCACCGCTTTGACAACCAATGGGCAGTTGCAGCTGGCTATATGTGGACCAACTGGGAAGAGTTTGAGCGTCTCGAAGCCTTTATCCCAAGCGCTGGCGCAGGATTTAACCCTTTGCTGCTTAAAGAAGAAAACTTTAAAAGCGGCTCACGCTTTAGCCTCGCAGGCGAATATTTCTACAATGATGATATTACCGTGCGCTTTGGCTATGCCTACGATCAAGGCGCAGCACGCGATGGCTTCAATCGTCATGAGCAAGAAGAAATCCTTGCAACTACTGGCTTGGACCTCCCTATCACCTGGCGCACACTATCCATTCCCGATACCGATCGCCAGTGGCTCACCGCTGGCGGAACCTATCAGTATAATGAAAAGCTGAGCGTAGATGCCGGTATAGCTTACATTTGGGGTGACGACGAGAGAATTCAAGAATATACCGATGTCCCAGTCCCAACCTACTACGATGGCGGAACTACCAAAACAGAGGCTTGGCTGTTCAGTGCAGCTATAAACTATCGCTTCTAATTAGTAAGCCCCCCACGACAAAAAAGGCTCTACCTCCGGTAGGGCCTTTTTTGTTTACAGGTCAACAAAAAACACCCTCTTCAAGCTTCCTCAAAGCCTCGGCTATACCACCACAGCCCCCACCTAAAAAAAAAGGGGTAGATAACCGTCAGGGCAAATTTGCTATAAATCCCCCTCAAGTTAATTAAATTCAAAATTCTGCTTAACCCAAAAAACCAACACCAATAATTTCATTTGTCGATTAAATTTAACCAGCAATTCCTAATGAAAAGCGACCTCTAAAATGCCCCTCTTTCTTAGCTTTGACCACGAAGAGGAACAAGACACCAAACAAAATAGTAACAGTAAGGAATTTCACCCTGGACCCAGCAACCATGAAAAACTGCAAAAAGAGCCAGTAAATTAAGAGTGCCGTTTGGCCATTGCCAGCCAAACCTGAATTACACCTCAAGTCCAGCTCAATCAAAATCAAATCCAAACTGATAAAACATCAAACAGTAAAAGTAAAATCATGAAGTTAACAGCAGTATTTTTTTTGTTACTCTTAAGCTTGGATATTTCGGCCTTCACCATGGGAGATGCCATCAATATAGCTGGCCGGCAACGAATGCTGTCTCAACGTATCACTCAGGCTTATATCCTTCGGGGAATACAACCCAGTGCGGAACGTCACGAAAAAGTCTTTTCAAGGTCCCTCCAGGAGTTCAGGCGAAACCACGAAAAACTAAATACCTTTCAAGGCGCAGCAAAAATTAAAGGCCAATTAATGAAGGTGCAAAAGGAATGGGAAAAATTCGAACAGATCACCCTGCAACCTGTCAGCAAGGAAAGCGCCACCAGACTCTTTGAACAAAGCAATACGCTCTTGTCTGATACGCACGCTTATGTTGTAAAGCTCCAGCTACTTGCACAACACAACAGTGCAGAGTTAATCAATATAGCTGGTCGCCAACGTATGCTATCCCAACGCATAGCCAAGAACTATGCAGCTAAACTCTGGGAAATTTCCCAGGATAATGCCAGCAGCGGACTGCAACAGGATCTTGCTGAGTACACTAACCGCTTAAACCAACTTCTGGACAGTCCGCTTAACACACCAGAAATCACCTACAATCTCCGCAAAGCTCGGGACCACCTGAATTATGCAAGCCGCGGATTCGAGGGGGAGATGAAAATATCTGAGAAGCGTCAGATTCAGGTGATTACAGGGACTACTGATTTGATGCTGCGCAACATGGATGTTGTTACAGAACAATACGCCAAATTATTGGATTCAAGCGCCCTTTTATAAGAATGGGATGTATTTGAAAGAAAGCGGTGTAGAAGCCTTCGTAAAACGATAAAAGGGGAGTAAAACTCCCCTTTTATCGTTGGTGCGCTAACGAGCTATTGGATAACTATCAAATTACCAGCCGCACTGGCGACCCTGGTTTTGCTCTTCCAGGTAGGCCATCAGAGGTTGGAAATAATCGATAATCGCAGAAGCATCCAGGTCTCGCTGGCCAGTCAGGGCTTCCATCGCATCCGGCCAGGGCTTGCTTGCACCCATAGCCAACATGGTGCGCAACTTCTCTCCTGCCGCACTATTTTTGTAGATGGAGCAACGGTGCAACGGTCCAGTTTCTCCAGCAGCTTCGCAGAGCGCACGGTGGAATTGGAACTGCTGGATACGCGCCAGGAAGTAGCGAGCATAAGGAGTATTGCCTGGGATGTGGTATTTGGCGCCCGGATCAAAGTTTGCCTCGGAGCGCTCTACTGGAGCCTCAATACCTTGATATTCCTCGCGCAGCTTCCACCAAGCCTTATTGTAATCAGACGGTTGCACTTCACCGTTGAATACCTGCCAGCGCCACTTGTCTACCAGCAAACCGAATGGCAGGAAGGCAATCTTATCCAGCGCTTGCTGCATCAGGTAGCCAATATCCTTACTTTCATCCGGCACTTCGTTCATCAAGCCGATTTCTTTGAGGTATTTCGGAGTGATAGATAGTGCGATGGTATCGCCCACGGCTTCATGAAAACCGTCGTTGGCACCTTCCTTATAGAGGAAAGGCTGATCCTTATAAATACGCTGGTAAAAGTTATGGCCGAGCTCATGGTGAATTGTGACCAGATCTTCACCGGTTTTATTGATACACATCTTGATACGGATGTCGTCCTGGCCATCCATATTCCAGGCGCTGGCGTGACAGACCACATCGCGATCACGGGGCTGGGTAAACTGAGAACGTTCCCAGAAGGTCTCCGGCAGCGGCTCAAAACCGAGAGAGGTAAAGAACTTCTCACCGACTTTTACCATATCCTGCTCACTCATTCCCGAGTCAACAACCAGCTGGGTCAGGTCATAGGGCGCCTGCATGTCCTCATCCTTGACCAGCTCATAGACATTACCCCATTCCTGCGCCCACATATTGCCGAGCAGGTGAGCGGGGATTTTGCCCTGAGAAGGCACCACTTCATCACCATAGTGTTCGTTGAGCTTGGCGCGCACATGGCAATGTAATGCTTCGTACAAAGGCTTCACTTTGCCCCACTGGGCATCCATATCAGCAGCAAAGGCATCCGGCTCCATATCGTACTTGGAGCGCCAGAAAACACTCAGGTTGTCGTAACCCAGCTCTTTAGTGCCGGCATTGCCAATCTCAACCTGGCGCTCATACAGCGGCTTCATGGGAGGAGACACTTTGCGCCATCCAACCCAGAGATCCTTAAGCAGTTCCGGGTCGCGATTTTTAGCCATCACCTGCCCCATCTCGGTCAGGGTATAGCACTTCTCAGCACCGGACTCCTTGCGGCAGTATTTGCCAGCGCCATACATACCTTGCATCTTCGAGCCGATCTGGGCCAACTCTGAAGTTAATGCCGGGTCTTTGGGAGCCGGGAATACCAGCCCCTGTTTGAGCATGGTCAGCTGGCGGCGGGTATCCGCATCCAGCTCCAGGTTGTTGAACTTGGCCGCTTCAGAGGCCAGCTCTACAGCCAGGGTGGTGTAACGCTCTGATGCCAAAGCCTCAACGTACTGGGAATCCATGTTGATATAGGTTGATGCCAGCCATGCAGCATGACTCATCTCCTGTCCCATTTTCTCCAGGCGGGCCTGGGCATTATCCAAAAAAGCCTGGGCGTCTTTCGCTGTTAACTGGCTTTGTTCCGCTGCCGGACTTTCCGCAGTGGCCTGCGCCACACCAACAGTTTTCGACGTCTGCTGACCACTATCGCAAGCAGAGAGTGCCACGGCAGTCGCAAGGGCTAGAGCAACTTTTTTCATCTTCCCCTCAAATAATCATTATTGGGCCTGGTTATAATTGTCGCCGTTTATAGCATAAGCATCGCTATTTCAGCGATGGCGCTGCCGCCGTTAGGCCCAGATCGACACAAAATCCCTTTTTTTTAGGTATATTTGGCGGAAAATACGGGGACTACTGTAAAAATCACAGGCACAGGGCAGCACGCTTAGAAGCCGGGTCGTAAAACAGATAAGGAGGGCTTTGAATAGAGCAGTAAAGGATGCAAGAAAAGTGGGGAGAAATTGGAGGCAGCCCAACCAGCACACCCTCGGCACATGATACCACTGCTACCGTTGCTCCCTTCCGGGCCTGGCGGAGTTCACAGCTGTTCATTGCGAGGGGACCGGAAGGGCCGCCACAACGATCTTCGGTGCATCCGAAGAGGGCGCGATTATAGAGGCATAAAGGCGCAAGTTCCAGCCCTATTAACAGGTTATAATGGACGACTACTATCTTACCCCATGCAATAGAGTTACCCATGCACCTGTTTGTCGATAATTTAACCAATGTTGATTTCAGCTACCTGGACTTCCAGCGCGGCCTGGTAGGAGAGACATGGCTGGCCAATGCCACCCTTGAGGGCGCTCTCGATCATCAGGGCATGGTTTGCGACTTTGGTATCGTAAAAAAGACTCTGCGCCACTGGCTTGATGACCAACTCGACCACCGCCTTCTGGTCCCCACCCTAGCCCCTGGACTAACTCTTACCAATGAGAGCGGGCAAATATCACTCACTTGGCAGCTGGCAAGTGGCGAGCAGATTTCTGTTTCCGGCCCGGAACAAGCTTTTGCACTGGTTGAGGCTGGCACTATAAATGGGGACTCAGTAGCACGTTGGAGCGTAAAACAACTGGCCAGCTCCTTTCCCACCAGCGTCGAGCAACTCAAGCTCTCCTTTGAAGATGAAAAAATAAAAGATGCCTTCTATCACTACAGCCATGGCCTAAAAAAACACCAGGGCAATTGTCAGCGAATCGCACACGGCCACCGATCCCGCATCCAGATTTTTACTGATGGTGAACGCGACCAGCAATTGGAGCAGCAATGGGCAAAGCGCTGGGAAGATATTTATCTGGGAACCCGCGAGGATTTGCGCATAGAAGAAAAGAAGACTTTGAGCTTCGCCTATCGGGCTCAACAAGGTGATTTCACCCTGGAACTTCCCTCGCGCTGTTGCGAGGTTATCGACTGCGATACCACCGTAGAGCAGCTGGCCCAATATATTGCCAACACCCTGGCCAATGAGGCGCCCGGAAAAACAATCACCGTGCGCGCCTACGAAGGTTTGGGTAAAGGGGCAATCGCCTCCGCCCAGCGATGACCTTTTGCATACGGCAAAGCAGAACCCGTCTCTATACACAGCAAAGGTTGGCAGATTTTGAACCTGATTGTTTTACAGGAAACTGATTTCATCGACTCCACTCATGTGCGCCTCTCAGACCGCAGGTTGGAGCATATCGTTAAGGTCCACCGGGCCGCCCCAGGGCAGCAATTGCGTGTTGGATTGCTCAATGGTGAAATCGGTTTTGGTGAAATCATCGCTCTTACAGATCAGCAGGTTGAGCTCAGAGTAGAGTTACAAAGCAATCCTCCACCACCATTGCCACTCACCCTGATTCTGGCATTGCCGCGCCCAAAAATGTTAAAGCGGATTATTCAGCATATTACTGCTCTGGGTGTAAAAAAACTGGTTCTTCTCAATAGTTACCGTGTAGAAAAGTCCTATTGGCAAACCCCCTGGCTGGAGCCGGACAAACTGTCTGAGCAGTGTCTGCTAGGGCTTGAGCAGGCCGTCGATACCCAGATGCCAGAGATCATCTTGCGAAAACGCTTTAAACCCTTTGTGGAAGATGAGCTGCCTGAGTTATCTGCCGATACGGTGAAAATGGTTGCCCACCCGGTGGGGGGGAGGCCTGCCCGGTCGATATCGATAAGGCAACCACCCTGGCGATTGGCCCCGAGGGTGGCTTTATTCCCTACGAAGTGGAAAAATTACAAGAGGCCGGCTTTCATTCCGTACACTTGGGAGCCCGTATTTTGCGAGTAGAGACTGCACTACCGGTACTGGTAAGCCGCCTTTTCCCAGCGCATTAGTCTTTCACGGTTGACCGGGTCAGGATTCCAGCAATCCGGATTGAAGGTATTTGGTCTGCCCGCCAGCTGCCAATCCCCTTAATTTCAAACTTTTTATCTAAATAGTCAGCCCGGCACTCTGATCCCTGTTACACATCTTTAACCCCGCTTACCTTACAATTTCAAAATTCCACCCGATAATTCCTTCCACATAGTGCATAGAACCAATGACTGAGACATTTGCACACTTTATTCACTAAGATTTCATCATTTTGTAATAAACAAGACATATTTTGCGGCCTCGTTTTTCTTCCCTACGGGCGAGTTCTTATGCACCTGTTCTTACACCGACTTTTCTGTTCCTTGTTACTTTTGCTGGGACTGGTATTTTCTCCAATAACATCCGCCGACTTACCTGCTTTTGACTCCAACACTTCCGGCCTGCTGTTTACCCTACGTGGCTCAAATACCATCGGCGCGCAGTTAGCACCCAACTTGATTCGCGACTACCTTTCAGCAAAAAATGCCCAGAACATCCGTGTGATCCCCCTAGGCACCGCTAATGAATTCCGTGTACAAGCAGGCACCGGCAGCCACACTATCTTTGTCGATATTGCTGCACACGGCTCAAGCACAGGTTTCAAAGGGCTTAAACAGTCCCAAACGGACATTGCCATGGCTTCCAGACCAATCAAGGAAACAGAATTTACAGCACTTTCTAACCTGGGAAATATGCGTAGCAGCCGCGCAGAGCATGTCATTGCTATCGACGGCCTGGCAATCATTGTGCATCCCGACAACCCCATCCAAAAGTTGACGCTGCAGCAGATCGCCTCAATTTTCTCGGGAAAAATCTCCAACTGGTCCCAGCTCGGCGGAGGCAAAGGTCGAATCAATGTCTATGCCCGCGATAACCAATCTGGAACCTGGGATACCTTTAACAGCCTGGTGCTTGGAAAAAACCACACGTTGATCGACAGCGCAAAGCGCTTTGAATCCAATGACCAACTCTCTGATTTGGTTGCCGCAGATCCCTATGGCATTGGCTTTGTCGGGCTGCCATCAATACGACAATCCAGGGCAATCGCTGTCTCTGACGAAGACACCCAGCCCCAGGCACCTGAGCACTTAACCGTAGCAACGGAAGATTACCCGCTATCACGCCGCCTGTTTTTGTATACCCCGGTTTATTCGACAAAACCGCTTGCCGAAGAATTTCTGCGCTTTGTACAGAGTGAACCGGGCCAAGAGCAGGTAAAATCCACCGGGTTTGTTGCCCAGACTCCCATCGGGGTCAAACCCGAGGGCTTGCGTGAGGGCCCAAAAGAGTACCTGGACCTGACTGAAAAAGCGGAGCGCTTGAGTATTAATTTCCGCTTCTCTGAAGGTAGCGCCACTCTGGACAACAAAGCACAACAGGATATTCAAAGACTGGCGAGCTATATGCAAAAATCCGAGAATCGTGAGCGTCGCTTGTTGCTGATCGGCTTTGGTGACGAAAAAGCGAGCCCAGAACGTTCAGTGATTTTGTCCAAGCTGCGCGCCGTAACCGTTCGATCTGCCCTTCGCCATCACAAGATCAACACTGCACCAGTCCAAGGCTTCGGTGCCTACCTGCCGATTGCATCCAACAATTCCACTAGCAAGATTAAAAATCGTCGAGTTGAGGTTTGGTTACTGTGATTTGAAAGCTCCGCTGATTTGCAGGGAAGGAATAACCATAACGTGGGACTTGGAAATGTGACGGGAAGTGCCTTGATGGGCTTCCTGTTTTCCCCACATAGCTAACGCCTTAGATACAGAAAAAACGGGCTTTCTGTAAACATCAGACAGCTCTATGAGCACATAGTAAAAGTATTGTGAGTGTAAGCAGGTCAGAAATAATGGGCTCAGCAATAAAAAAGCCGCGTAAATACGCGGCTATCAACTGATGGCTTGGGAGCCACCAGGTCTCACAGAGAGGAACGCCAAAGAGCGCTCCGGGGAAAACTCCCAAATAACAAGCGCATTGCAGCTTGTTTTTAAAAGCGGCTGTATGACAGCCGCTAATAATCAGGCTACCGCTTCTTCCGACTCGGCAACTTTTTGCAGGGCCAGCTTGGGATCTACAAACTCATAACCCAGCACATCGGCAACTGCTTCGTAAGTCACCATGCCAGCGTGGACATTCAGACCTTCCAGCAGGTTGGCATCATCCAGTAACGCTTGCTTGGCGCCTTTGTTTGCCAAGGCCACAGCATATGGCAGGGTGGCATTATTCAGAGCCATAGTAGAGGTACGGGCTACACCACCGGGCATATTGGCCACACAGTAGTGCACAACACCATCCACTACATAAGTGGGCTCCTGGTGAGTGGTGGCTTTGGAGGTCTCGAAGCACCCGCCCTGATCGATAGCAACGTCTGCTACCACAGCACCTTTCTTCATGCGGCTGATAATATCGCGAGTCAGCAGCTTCGGAGCCGCGGCACCCGGAATCAGTACAGCACCAACGACCAGATCCGCTTCCAGCGCGTGTTTTTCAATCGCATCATTAGTGGAGTACTCGGTACGTACAGCGCCACCGAAAATATCATCCAGCTGGCGCAGGCGCGGCAAGGAGCGATCCAGAATGGTTACATCGGCACCCATACCCAGCGCCATCTTGGCCGCATTGGTACCAACAACACCACCACCAATAATCAGAACCTTGGCAGGAGCTACACCGGGTACACCACCCAGCAATACACCGAGGCCACCCTGGGCTTTTTCCAGGTGGTGCGCGCCACACTGCACAGACATACGACCAGCCACTTCAGACATCGGGGCCAGCAGCGGCAGGCCGCCAAAGCGGTCGGTAACAGTCTCGTAAGCGATACAGGTAGCACCAGACTTCACCAGCAGCTCAGTCTGCTTGGGATCTGGAGCCAAGTGCAGGTAGGTGTATAGAACCTGTCCAGGACGCAGCATTTCACATTCATTCGGCTGCGGCTCTTTTACCTTGACGATCATATCGGCAGTGGCAAAAATTTCTTGCGGAGTATCAATAATCTTGGCCCCGGCCTGCTCGTACATTTCATCGGTAAAGCCGATTGCTGTACCACCATCCTTCTGTACGATGACCTGGTGGCCATGGCCGACCAGTTCGCGAACACTCGACGGCGTCAGGCCAATACGATACTCGTGGTTTTTGATCTCTTTAGGGACGCCAATCAACATTTTCTGCTCCTCGGTCTCTGTATCTGGCGCAATCTCCGCACAAAGGCTGGAGCCACGCCTAATTTCTGTGTTTTCCCCAGTATAGGACCACTTTGTGAGTGGATTTATATGAGATTTTTTATCAAACTAGTGGAATCAACTAGTAAAGTTAGTGATAAGTCCATTTTTTAAGCTGATCGCCTACAGAGGAAGCAGAGGTATGCGTAAACGCGCGGGAGAGCTCAACACAGTGGATCGCAATATACTGCGGGTCCTGCAAAAAAATGGCCGCACCAGCTATGCGGAACTGGCTCGTCAAGTCGGATTAACTGCTACACCCTGTGTAGAACGGGTGAAACGGCTGGAAAGCGAGGGGGTTATCCAAGGCTATACGGCCCTGATCAATCCGGAGTTTCTGGATGCAGCGCTGGTAGTGTTTGTACAGATCCGCCTGAATCGCTCCGCCCAAGACGCCTTTGAAGAGTTTCGTAATGCCGTTGCAGCGCTGCCAGAGGTACAGGAGTGCTATCTGGTCTCCGGAAACTTTGATTACCTGATTAAGGCTCGGGTTGCGGATATGAGTGCCTATCGCAGGTTTTATGGCGAAACCTTACTGACTTTACCGGAGGTGCAGGAGTGCACCAGCTATGTGGTGATGGAGGAAGTAAAAGAGACCCTGGAGGTACCGGTTCACTACAACCGCTAACATCCACGACGAGGGCGACAAGCCAGTCGCCCTCCCACTGAACCGGCTTAGTATTGAATACCCAACTTGCGATAAACAAAGCCTATTACCCAGGCTGGACCAATCAGCAAAAATTGGACATCTTTAAAAAAGGAGGGCTTTTTTCCCTCGATATGGTGGCCGACAAACTGAAAAACCCACATCACCACGAACAGTCCCAGTGCCGTCTGCCACACGGGAACACCCAGGCGTTCCGCCACTGACCACCCCATAAACAGACTACCGTCAGCGCGGTCATACCCAGGCCAATTGGGAAGGAAAGGGCAAAGTAAAATAGCAGCACCGGCACTGTGATTACCACAGCCCAATTCAGCCATGGGAGTGCCGCCATAAACTGTAACTGCGGGATATCCCACAGAAGGCCGGCAACAGTTGCATAGATTACCGGTACCGCGATCCAGTGAATCGATTTATTAATGGGGTTCTGGTGACTCTCACCGTATTCGGCAAACCACTGCTGAGCACTGCGCATGACAATCTCCTTTTCTTATAGTGTTATTGTCAGGAAACTTATCATCCTCGACACCCCCGCCCTAATCAATGGCCGAAAGTATCAGGCGTTGAGCCAAAATAAGCGATTAACGCCGCACGTAGGCATCTAACTGAGCGTGATAGAGCTCAGCCATCTCCGCATCAAAACAACAAAATACGATGCTCTGTGGTTCGCCGTCTTTTTCCAGGTGTTGCTGCACCTGTTCAACAGCTATTTCCACCGCCAACCGAGGGGGATAATCATAGACACCACAACTGATGGCAGGGAAGGCAATGGAGCGCATACTCTCCCGCCGCGCCAACGTCAGGCACTGGCGGTAGCAGCTCGACAGCAGTTCCGGCTCGCCCAAACGGCCACCGCGCCAGACAGGCCCAACTGTGTGGTAGATACGTTTGACAGGGATTGAGAAAGCACTGGTGGCACGGACCTCACCGGCGGGACAACCCCCGATACTGCGGCAGGCCTCCAGAAGATTGGGGCCCGCGGCACGGTGAATGGCTCCGTCGACACCGCCACCACCGAGTAAGTGGGCATTGGCGGCATTGACGATGACATCGACGTTCAATCGCGTGATATCACCGAGATGAACTTTGATCACTCAGTATCTCCAACCGCTATTGGAATAATCGCTGCGGATGGAAATCCTTTTCGCCTCACAACAGTCGCGCCCTTGCCACAGGCGCGCCCTTTGCGCAGCTGTCGTCTTGCACCCAACCCCCTTAAAAGAAGGCCTTAAGTGCAAACCCTCCGGGCTTATCCCAGCAACTTTTTATGCTGGGAGGCCACGGCTTCCGGGCATTTCGTCAGTACGCTAACTATGACGATAGCAGCTGCTGAGAAAATAAAGCCTGGCAGCAATTCGTAAACATCGAAGATGCCACCGGAGAGCTGCTCCCAGATCACCACTGTGACTCCACCGACAGTAACCCCGGCAATAGCGCCGCTACCGGTCATCCTCGACCAGTAGAGACTGATTAACAGTGTCGGACCAAAAGCGGCACCCAGCCCGGCCCAGGCATAACTCACCACATCCAGGACCTTGGAATCCGGGTCCATGGCAATCCATACGGCAATCAGGGAAAGCCCCACAACGGCCCAACGCCCCACTTTAACCATGGCTTCCGGACTGGTCTTGCGCCCAAACCAGACATGGTAAATATCTTCTGCCAACGCTGCAGAAGACACCAGCAATTGCGAATCTGCAGTACTCATAATGGCGGATAAAATCGCTGCCAGCAGTACACCGGCAACAATCGGATGGAACAGCACTTGCACCAGCTCCATAAATACCGTTTCGCCATCGGGCAACCCCTGCTGCATCTGCAAGTGGGCAAAAAGGCCCACCGCCATGGCACCGAGGAAACCAATCAGGGACCAAACAGCAGCTACGGTTGCCGCCGCAGGAACATCGTCCGAGCTACGCACAGCCATAAATCGCGCCAGAATATGAGGCTGGCCAAAGTAGCCCAGTCCCCAGGCCAGGGAACTGAGAATGGCCACCAGCCCCAAAGCCTGGCCACTGCCATCAATCAGCCAATGCGTTAACTGCGGCTGCTGTGCTTGAAGCTGAGCCCAGCTGGCGGTTAAACCTCCCTGACCGGAGATAACTACCCAAGGCACAGCAATCAAGGCAACGCTCATCAGTAAACCCTGGAACACATCAGTCCAGGATACCGCCAGGAAGCCACCAAACAATGTGTAGGAAATTACCGCAACAGCGCCAATAACCACCGCATAGTGGTAGTCCCAACCAAACACTGTCTCAAATAGCTTGCCACCGGCAATCAAGCCTGAGGCCACATAAAAGAGGAAAAACAACAAAATGAAAATGGCGCAAATAGTGCGCAGATAGGGATGCCCCATTTTGAAGCGACGATCCAGGTAAGCGGGCACTGTCAGGGAATCATCGAGCTCATAGGTATAGATACGCAGGCGGCGCCCCATGCTGACCCAGCTCAAAACGATACCGGAAAAAAGCCCTATGGCAATCCAACCCGCAGATAAACCCGCTGCATAAGCAGCGCCGGGCAAGCCCAAGAGTAACCAACCGCTCATATCTGAAGCACCGGCAGACAGCGCCGCAACGGCGGGGGGTAGAGAGCGGCCACCGAGGAAGTAATCGCTGGCATTTTTGGTGCGCATATAGGCGTAAATGCCAATCACCAGGATTAAAGCCAGGTAAGCGACAAAGGTAAGGGCAACGAGCCACTGTGCGGGCATGTGGGGTTCCTTCTACTCAAGGTGGAGTGGCACCAGGATAGGGCTATTACTGCGACTCACTGCTCGCTTTTTGGGCAAAATGAGCTACAGGATCGGTACCACTTCAAAAATTGTTATGTTTATTGCGCCTAAATCTACCCAACAGGTGGCGTCGACTCAATCCGCAAACTAAATATTCAGGACAGCCACAGAAAAAAAGACAACACTATGGGCATCTGTCTGGACGAATTGCGCCTCCAGGTTATCCGTCCGACCCTCAAACACCTGAGAGCCTGGAGCCAGGGCATGGAAAACCTCCTGCTCGGCACTGCTGCACAGGAGTCGCAGCTTGGCTTTCACCTCAAGCAGGGACGGCGCCATGGATTGGGCATCTACCAAATCCAACCACACACTCACCGGGAGATCTGGGACGACTACCTGATTGGTCACCCGGCCCTGGCCTCAAAGGTACGGGGTCTGGCCAGCCAGCGGGATTTTCTCGATCACCCCCACAGTGAGCTGACCACCAACCTGCGCTATGCCACAGCTATCGCCTGGCTGGTATACCGCTCGGCGGATATCCACAAGATCCCCGAGCCGGAAACCAATGACGTGGCGAAAATGGCACGGCTGTGGCACCAGCACTTCCACCATGGGCCCAGTGCCACCACGCGCGACTTTGAATGCAGTTACGCCCAGCTGGTCAGCGGTGCAGATCCTACAGATTCAGCGCCTCGATATGCTGGGGGGCAACCTCCCGCGCATCCTCCGGCTCCCAGGAATTCACCTGGCGCTGAATTAAATGATCAGGACGCTCGGCAGTCGACGGCATAGAGCGGTCCAGCTCCAGGCTTTCAAAATCATACAGATCCCTGTCTGCTAATTGCGACGGAGATACGCGCGTTATTGCAGCGAAGATATTTTCGCTGCGCCCGGGGAATTTATTGTCCCACTCTCGCAACATCTGCTTGATCGCCTGCCTCTGCAGATTCTCCTGACTACCGCAGAGATTACAGGGAATGATCGGAAACTCCTTGAAAGCCGCGTAGCGGGCGATATCTTCCTCCCGGCAATAAGCCAGCGGGCGAATCACAATATTGCGCCCATCATCAGCACGCAATTTAGGGGGCATCGCCTTGAGGCGGCCACCGTAAAACATATTCAGGAACAAGGTCTCGACGATATCGTCCTTGTGGTGGCCCAAGGCCACTTTGGTGGCTCCAATCTCTTCGGCAAAGCCGTAAAGGGTGCCACGGCGCAGGCGTGAACAGAGGCTACAGGTAGTCTTACCCTCAGGTATTACCTCCTGCACCACCGAGTAGGTGTCTTTCTCCACGATATGGTGGGGCACACCCAGGGAGCGCAAATATTCCGGTAGGATATGCTCGGGAAAACCCGGCTGTTTCTGGTCCATATTCACCGCTACCAGTTCAAAATTGACCGGTGCGGTTTTTTGCAGGTTTAGCAGGATATCCAGCATGGCATAGGAATCCTTACCGCCGGACAGGCAAACCATAATTTTGTCGCCCTCTTCAATCATATTGAAATCGGCGATAGCACGGCCCACATGGCGGCGAAGGCGCTTCTGCAGCTTGTTGAATTCGAGCCGCTCGCGGCGGTTTTCCACTTCGGACATGGTGTCTCTCTAACTAGTTCAGTACCGCTGACCGGTTACAAATCTGGGGATCCAGCTGCAACCACTACCACTGGTGACCAATGGCCTGGCGCTGGCTTTCCCTATCCTGGGGGCGCGATTGTACGCATTTCGATCACGGAGTACACGACTCCCCCTCCACTGTATCCGCCAGCAGTGACTCAACACAGGGCCACACATGCTCCAGCAGTGCTGGTTGAGCCTTAGCCGTGGGGTGGATACCATCCGATTGCATGGCGCCATCCTCAAGTGCCACAGTTTCCAGAAAGAAAGGCACCAGTCCCACCTGCTCAGATTTCGCCACCTTTGGATAGACGGCGGCAAATGCATTGGTGTAGGCGCGTCCATAATTGGGCGGGATACGCATACCCAGCAGCAGCACCTCCGCACCAGAGTTCTTGGCCAGCTTCACCATTTCCATCAAGTTACGCTGTAAGGTTTGCGGCGGGTAACCTCGCAGGCCGTCATTTCCGCCCAGCTCCACAATTAGCCAGCGTGGGCTATATTCCTGCATCAGTCGCGGCAGGCGGGTCAACCCACCGGAAGTAGTCTCACCACTGATACTGGCATTGACCACCCGAACCTTCTTGCCTTTTTCCTGCAGGCGCTCTCGCAATAACTGCACCCAGCCCTGCTCCTCATTAATACCGTAGGCCGCACTGATGCTGTCCCCCAACACCAGCAGGGTCTCCGAGGTGTCCGCCTGGGCAACCCCGACAGGGACAAACAGCAACAACATCAAGCTGAATTGAGCCGCCAACTGCCGAAAAAAGGCTGTCGTCATGTCATACTCTCCAAAAAATTCGCGCATCCGTATAGGGAACACAGTATGTCCGCCATTCTCAAGGCAGAAAACCTGTATCACAGGGTCTCCACCAGCGAAGGGCCATTGACCCTATTAAACAATATCTCCCTGCAACTGGCTCGCGGGGAGAGCCTGGCTGTGACCGGTGCCTCAGGTTCCGGAAAATCCACACTACTCGGCCTGCTCGCCGGATTGGACAAGCCCAGTGAGGGTAAAATCTGGCTGGCCGGTGAAGAAATAACCGCCTTAGACGAAGAGCAGCGTGCTGCCATACGTGCCCGCTGTGTGGGTTTTGTATTCCAGACCTTCCAGTTATTGCCCGGTCTAACCGCACTTGAAAATGTCATGCTGCCCAGTGAGTTGCGCGGAGAGCGGGGTGCAGCAAAACGCGCAGAGGCGTTCCTGGCCAAAGTCGGACTGGAGCACCGCCTGGGCCACTATCCGCGCCAACTCTCCGGTGGAGAACAGCAGCGGGTCGCCATTGCCAGGGCATTTGCCAGCTTTAGCGGCGACGATGCGATTCTCTTCGCCGACGAGCCCACCGGCAGCCTCGATGCCGGCAACGGCGCCAAGATCATCGACCTGTTATTCAAACTCAACGCCGAATCCAACACCACCCTGGTGTTAGTGACCCATGAACAACGCCTGGCAGAGCGCTGCGCCACCCACCTGCGCATGTCCGCGGGCGCAGTAGAGTCCTACGACTCCCTCACCGGTGACGACAACCTGTCAGAGGTATCCGCCTGATGCTGCCACTGCGACTGCTTTTCAGGGACTGGCGCGGAGGCGAGCTGGCCCTGATCGCCAGTGCCCTGGTGCTGGCTGTGACCTGCGTAACCGCCATCGCCCATTTCACCGATCGCCTCACCCGTGCCATGGAAGAGCAGTCCCTCACCTTCCTGGCGGCAGAGAAGGTGCTGCGTAGCAGCCAGCCAGTCGACCCCGCTTGGCTCACCGAGGCCGAGAAACGAGGATTGGAGCAAGGTGAAGCAATCCAGTTTGCCTCGATGATCTCGGCCAATGACCAATTCCAGTTTGTCTCCGTAAAAGCCGTGGGTGGTGGCTACCCTTTGGTTGGTCATCTGGAAATTCGCCGATCGCCGGATGCCCCACGTGAGGTCGCACAACAGGGGCCACCTGCAGGGGAGGCCTGGGTGGAGTCCCGCCTACTCCCCCTGCTGGAAATTGAAATCGGCGACTCTATAGACCTGGGCGACACACAGCTCAAAGTGACCGGACTTTTAGAGCGGGAACCCGACCGGGGTACCAGCCTGTTTGATATGGGCGCACGGGTGCTGGCCAATGTGGATGATCTGCCGGCCTCCGGTGTTATCCAGCCCGGCAGCCGGGTGCGCTACCGTTACCTGTTTGCCGGCGATAACCAGATACTGAAAGAGTATTTCGACTGGCTGAAACCACAGCTGACTGAGCATCAGCGGGTGCTGGATCTGCGCGAGGGCCAGCCACGGGTAGCCTCAGCACTGAACCGCGCAGAGAGCTTCCTGTTCCTTGCCGCCAGCCTCGCTGTACTGCTGGCCAGTGTTGCTGTAGGCCTGGCCGCACGCCGCTATGGCCTGCGACATACTGCTTACGTGGCTGTAATGAAAAGCTTGGGCGCCGGGCGCAACAAGGTACTTGCTATCTATCTGGGCCAGCTGGCCGCCCTCACCCTGCTTGCCACTGCCCTGGGCCTCGCTTTAGGCAGTTTTATCCAGGCACAAGCGGTCAACCTGATGGCTGGCTTCTTCCCGGTAGCCCCGCCCGCCAGCCACTGGAACCCTCTGTTAGTCGGGCTCGCCACCGGCCTGGCCTGTGCACTGGGTTTTGCCCTGCCACCGCTGTTCCGCCTGGCGCGCACCGACCCCATGCAAACCCTGCGCAAGGACTGGAGCAATCCCGATAAACGGGAATGGCTTGGATTAATCCTCGGCCCCAGCGCCATGCTGTTGTTGATCTGGTGGCTGTCGGGCAGCTTGGCCATGACTCTGGCCCTGCTCGCCGGTATGGCGCTGCTGGTAGGAGGCAGCGCCCTGGTCAATCAATTACTGGTGCGAGGAAAGCTGGCCTCTCTTGGTGGAGCCTGGCGTATTGCCCTGGGCAGCCTGCAGCGCCGCGCCGCATTCAATACACTGTTGATCGCCGCCTTTGGCACCGGCCTGCTGGCAATGTTGGCCCTGGTTTTTGCACGCACCGCACTGATCGACGAGTGGCGTATGCAGCTGCCGGAGAAGGCGCCAAATCACTTCCTGCTGAATATCGCCCCCACAGATGTGGATGGAATACAGCAGATACTGGAAAAGGAGGCAGTGAGTAGCACCGAATTCTATCCCATGGTGCGCGGCCGTCTGATCGCCATCAATGACACTCTTACCAAGGATCTTAAGGATCGCCCCAACGGCGTACGCCGGGAACTCAACCTGAGCTGGACCGAAAACTTGGCACCGGATAACCGTATTCTCGAAGGCAAATGGTGGGACAAAACCAGCGAGGGAGTCTCGGTTGAGGTGGAACTGGCCGCACAGCTTAACTTGGCCCTTGGTGACAAATTGCGCTTTTCCATCGGCGGGCTGGAAGTGGAGGCCCCTGTGGCCAGCTTCCGCTCCCTGGACTGGAACAGCATGCGCCCGAACTTTTATATGTTGTTTGCACCAGGTTCCCTGGAGGGCTTCCCAGCCACTTATATCACCAGCTTTTATCTTCCTCCTGAAGACAAGCTGCTGATCAACGATCTGGTGCGCAGCTATCCCAGTGTCAGCGTGATAGAGCTGGATAAGATTATCCTGCGTATTCGCGACACCATCGACCAGGTATCTTTTGCCATCGAATCGGTAATGGCACTGATGCTTGTGGCCGGGGTACTGGTATTAATTGCCGGGGTACGCGCCAGCATCGCCGAGCGTTTGCAGGAAGCAGCAATTATCCGCACACTTGGAGGACGCAGGCGCCTGTTATTGAAGAGCCTGGTTCTGGAGTTTGGGCTACTCGGCTGTGCCGCCGGTTTACTGGCCGCCATTGGCGCCGAAGCAACCCTTGTGGTGCTATCGCAACGGGTTTTCGAGCTGCCCCTGATGTTCCACCCCACCCTGTGGCTACTGGGCCCATTGGTAGGCGCCGTATTGGTGGGAACTGCCGGCACTTTGGCCTGTTACAGCTCAGTGAGCCAACCTCCGCTAAAAGTGCTGCGAGAACTGGCCTGATTGCGATAAATTGGCCCAAATGTAGGCCGTACATAAATAGAGATGTAGCTTTTTATGGACCTGGAATTCGACCGCAAACATATCTGGCACCCCTACTCCTCGCTGATCAACCCGCCGCCGGTCTATCCGGTGGCCAGGGCTGAAGGGGTTCGAATTTTCCTGGAAGATGGCCGAGGCCTTATCGATGGCATGTCCTCCTGGTGGAGTGCCCTGCATGGCTACAATGTGCCCGAGCTGAATCAGGCCATGCGCGATCAGATGGACAAAATGTCCCATGTGATGTTTGGCGGCCTCACCCATGAACCGGCCATTGAGCTGTGCAAAAAGCTGGTGGAAATCACCCCGCCTGGGCTCAACCGCGTATTCCTCGCTGATTCCGGATCTGTTTCTGTGGAAGTCGCCATCAAAATGGCGCTGCAGTTTTGGCACTCCAAGGGAAAGCCGGGCAAGAATAAATTGCTGGCCCTGCGCAATGGCTACCACGGCGATACCTTTGGGGCCATGGCCACCTGTGACCCCATTACCGGTATGCACCACCTGTTTGCCGGGCAACTCAGCCAACATCTGTTTGCCCCCGCCCCGCAAACCCCTTTTGGTCAAACCTGCCCGGATGAAGATATCCGCGAACTGGAACAACTGATTGCGCAAAACAGCGAGCAACTGGCTGCGGTGATCCTCGAACCCATAGTGCAGGGTGCCGGCGGTATGCGCTTTTATTCCGCAGATTACCTGCGCCGGGTACGAGCACTCTGTGACGAATACGACCTGCTGCTGATTGCCGATGAAATCGCCACCGGTTTTGGCCGCAGTGGCAAAATGTTCGCCTGCGACCACGCCGGGATCAGCCCGGATATTCTCACCCTCGGCAAGGCACTCACCGGCGGAACCATGACTTTAGCGGCCGCGCTTTGTAGCGATCGTATTGCCGAAGGCATTTGCAATGGCGAGGCCGGAGTCTTTATGCACGGCCCCACCTTTATGGGCAATCCCCTGGCCTGCTCTGTTGCCAATGCCAGCATCCAGCTGCTTCTCAGCAGCCCCTGGCAGGAACGAGTAACAACTATCGAGCAGCAGCTGACCGAGCAGCTGGCCCCATTAAAATCCGCACCGGGTGTTGCCGATGTTCGAGCCCTTGGCGCGATTGGAGTGGTGGAAATGTGTGAACCAGTGAATATGACCAAGGTGCAGGAAGCTTTAATCGAACGCGGAATTTGGCTGCGCCCCTTTGGCAAGCTGGTCTACGCCATGCCGCCCTATGTGATTTCTAAAGAAGACCTTAGCCAATTAACTTCAGCAATGGTTGATGTGCTGGGAGAGATTTCCTAGCCTCCGTACCAATTAATTTGTGAAGCCGGTCTCAATAATACAGGGTTAACCGGCTCCTCCTGTAAATAGCCTTCTCTTTGCTACCGCGAAGAGAAGGTTAACAGATCAAATTCCATAACACGGGGTTACCTCTTCCAGGCTAAAGACCTCCGTTGACCCCTCCCGCATTCGTCGTTCTCAGATTCAATTTTCTTAGTCTTTACAAGCTTCGATTAGCTTGATCGCAATTTCTGCGAGAAATGTTTTGAGCACCTAAAAATTCCTGTATCATTAATGTTAATGATAGTTATCCTCATTTGCGATAGCAATCAAAGTGATCACTGTTAAATGTTAGGCATTCACCTCGCCCGATCAATGCCTTTTCAATCTTTACTGCTTGGGCGTTAGAGAGGAAAAATGAGAATTTTAATTGCATTACTTTTTGCGGTTACTTTTGCTACCACGGCGCAAGCTAGCGACGCATCAGGAGAAAAACCCATTCAGCACCTCAAGGTAGCGGATGTTACTTCGATGAAGGATGCCAAGAAGATTTTCATTGAGAAAACAGCAGAAATTAAGGGCAAGCAAAAACTTGATGCTGCTGAGCTTCACCAGATTCATGTCATCACCTACACGCTTGAGAAAAGTGTTGAGTTTTTCTCTGAGAACCTGAAGGGTGAGAAGCAAGAGCTTGCAAAAGAAATTGCCGTTGTGGTGGAGAATATCCATCTTAACTCCGAAAACAACCGTACAGAAAAGACCCAAAAAGATTTAAAAGAGTATTTTAAATTAGCAGATAAATTTATCGCTGGATTTAAACAGCAATAATAAAAATCAATTCTGAGCCTAATAAGCGACTCTATTCGGCGCGAAAGGCTCAACCAATACGACCGAAATTTAAAGCGCTAACTATCATTAGTTAGCGCTTTAATGGGCACACCACCCGTTCATTGCGATGCGCCATAGTCACGACCAGATTCTCAGCGATTCCCATTGCCCGCATTCCATTCCTTTTTGATGCGTACATAAATCTCTTCCCGGTGTACAGGCAGGGATTTGGGGGCAAGTATTCCTATCTTCACCTGATTACCCTTAACTTCCAATACCGTGACTGAGACATTTGCTCCAATCCGTAAGTTTTCGCCTGTCCGGCGCTTTAAGACCAACATATTTATGTCCTACTGATACTCAAGCCATAAGTAAACCTTCCACGATGGGAAAGCTTGGATAGTAACGCTATGGGGAGATGTGAGGTGGTGCGCGAGAACGGTAGGCATAGAAAAAGAAAAGGCAGACGCAACGCTCCCAGAGCTTGGGGAATCTCTCCAAGCCGCTGATTGTGCTCCACTTTATTGAAGACGAGCGGGTTTCTAGCGTACTATACATATAGCCATTTTGATAATTAGCCTATCAATTTGGTTAGCTGGCCCCAGGTGTTCCAGCACCTTGGGTCAGCGCCTTTTACTTATTCTTACTTCACGCTACCGTTCTCCTTTGAGGGGGTGGTTTTTTAGAAAATTCTTGGGACTCTGGATTCTCTCGGCTCCCTTGAACCGAGCCGCTTTGATTATTGCCTTCAGATGGCTTCTTAGTTACGGCCAGAATAACAATAAAGATCTATCGATTTTACGCAGCTTTGACACTAAAACAAACTTAATAAAATCCAATAAGATCATTTTTGTGCCTATATTTTTGGTTATTCATGCTTTGGAAAATTTCAGTCACACATAAAAATGGCCATTTAAATTAACACTCCTCACCGTTTCTCACTTTAGAATGCAAAAAAATAGCAACACCACTACTTGAAATATCTTCCACATATCAATAGAAAATATCTCTCGATAGCCAAAATATCTTGCAGACTTCTAATATATTGCTGTGGGATTTAGGTCGACATCCTATTAGTAGTGTTATTTTCATCCAACACTTAAAATCGAAGCGTTCTGGTACGATACCCACTATTTGTAAAAAGGCTACCCCAGAATGTCCATTATGCGAATTACCCGCTTAAGCGGCCTATACCGATCAGTTTTTTAAGCCTGCATCATATCCTGCCTAGATACCTTAACAACCTCCCCCAAACTATTACCGGCCTACGAAAGTTTGTGAGTGCTAGCTTAGGGATTTACGGTCATATTGACTGTTATATTGGAGAGCCAGAAGATACACCAAAAAACAATCGTTATATCAATAGGTTACAGACTATCGTTAAAACCGGGATAGTAGTCAAAGTGATCATTTTTACAGTCTGTACGAACGTATCAGAATGCTTTAAGCCCATGATTTAAAATATAAATTTTTGCTTTGGCGTAGAAATTGATTCTGAGATAATAGTCAGGATAATAGTGGTCTGAATGATCACTATATAAATGTTAGCTGCCGTAAGAGAGTAGTTCTGTGAATAAAGTCAACTTAGACGGGCAATATCTTATATTCTTAAGCCACGATGACGTTTCAAATATTTTGGAAACAAAGACGTTTGAAGAGTTTGCTCTTTCCCACTATGACATTCTCGCACCAGCACTACAAGAGTATCGTGAATATAGCGGAGTTGAAATCGCTCTTATGGGAGCGAGTGGTCGCTATCAATTAATCTGCTTCGTAAGCGTATCAGGTAAAAAGTATAGAGTTCATATTGAGGATGTTATTTGCGAGCACTGTAATAAAAGAAGCGGAATATCAGGAACGCCTGGAGTATGGGATCTCTATTTATTCTGCGAAGATCCGCATGCGGTTCACAGTAAAGCAATGGCTTTGCCTGTAAAAAAATGCATTCACTGCTCAGGGTTGCTAAATCGCAGGCATACAATCTGGTTTATGCATGAGCAATGCAGCTAACAAGCAGCGGCAGAGCGACAGCCAACGCTACGCACTTTTTGTGTTACTCGCTAGCGCTCAAACATTAACACAAAAAGCGCTCCGCGCCGGCTGCGCCTGCGCTGGGCGTTAACCGGTAATAGCATGAAAAGAATATTTGCAGTTTTACTATTAGCTTTCTCCTCCCCTGTGTTTTCGTGTTCATTTGCTCCAATGACGCAAGAATTTGAAATTACGGGTGAAGAGGCTGAGGCGCCGGAAAGACCAAACTTTGAATTAAAAAGCATAAAACGTGGTTTCTACGATGGAAACGGTGGTTCCTGCTCAGATGCAGGAATGATCACGCTTAAAAATATTAGTAAAAATAGCCGAGATGTTGGATACAAATTTTCCATTGTGGAGGGTGCATTCGAAGATACTATCTTCGGAGATAACCCAATTGTTCCATCTAACTTTGTTGAAGAAAGCGAGTTCACTTTCATTTGGTTTGATGGTCATACCGATGAACAAGAGCCTTTTGAAATAACTATTGAGATTACTCCTGTATCCAAAAGTGGCAGTACTGGTGAGTCAGCTAGGTTAATAGTTGCGCACCCTGGTGTTGAAAAACCATGGTGGAAAATCTGGTAGTGCGGACGCGGTTAACAAGCAATGCAGCCGACGTCTTATTTTGCGTACTTTTTGCACAGTCGCTGCGCTCCCATTTTCGTACAAAAAGCACACAAAGGAAGCCGCGTCTGATTGCGGCGTTAAGTTCACTCTATGAGAAAGTTCATCAATCTAAATAAATCTAAGCAAGAAGCTCTGCTGAAGCAGTTTCCAGGCTTACAGAAAATCATAGAAGTTGAACCTCCAGACAAATACACCTTTTTGGCAGTCTCAGTTTTTGACCACTGGTTGAGTCGAGAAGAAGCACGAATGCTGTTGGATGACGTTTCTGGAGCGGAGCAAAAGAAGAGAAATGAAGCCCTTTACTCTTTTAGTAAGAAACTTTTAAAAGAAACTGAAGTTATTAATTTTAGGATGGCCGGTAAGTGGAGCCATTCTAAGCCTAAATTTCGTCGTTTAACGTCAGATGATGCAGCTTTTGATTATTTCAAACCTGCAGTATCTGAGACCAGTAAGAGATTTTTTAACGTAGTTATTCCTGAGCTAGGCGTGGTCTTCTTAGAAAGTTGGGATGATACAAATGTCATGTACCTACTGGATGACTCTGTAAAACCGCAACTAGAGGAATGGGCTGCTGAATGTGGGGTACACTGTCTGGCAAATGGAACTTAACAAGCAGTGGCAGAGCGACAGCCAACGCTGGGCGTAAGCTTAAACATGAACCGAAAGAAATCGTTATCGATTCTAGTTTTATCAACTCTATTAATAGGGGTTGTTTTCTCTATGGTACCTTTTTTTTCATCGCTTCAGCCTAATGCTAAAGCTGAAGCAGCCCTGTTTAGGCTAGATATATCAAGGATTAATAATGGCGAATTTATAATTTTTGATCACCCAAACTACGGTGATTCAATCAGAGGCTATAAATGGAGCGTAATGATCTACAAAAGCCATAGTGGCTCCATTACTGCTTTTGATATTCCCCGCAAAGGCAAAGCAACAGGGCTTCCCGATATGTACTGGTGGAGGCCTGCTTGGCCATGCTTTAATTTTGGGCCAACCTTTTCAGGAAGCAAGGTTGATGAAAGTATGCCCATTAAGTGCCACGACAACAGAGAGGAGCTTGACTATTGGCTTCCCCAGGTTGAATGGGATCTAAGCGGAAAAACCATAAAAGGAAGCATGGATAATATGCTCCCAACATTAGGTACAGTTGAGGGAAAGCACTTTGTATTTGGAAAACGAAGCTAACAAAGGCAAGCACAATCGCCAAATGCAAAAAACTCATTTGGCTGGACTCGCTATACTGCGTTTCGCTCGTCTGTGTGGCCGGCGTTATATTTCCATTCACAATTTAGCAAATAGAGAGAAAAGTGGAATTAAATATTTATCAAGTTGATGCTTTTGCTTCGGAGGTTTTTGAAGGTAATCCTGCTGCAGTATGTCCTTTAGAGTCTTGGTTGCCAGATAGTATTCTCCAGAGAATTGCAGAAGAGAATAATCTGTCTGAGACGGCATTCTTTGTCGCTGAAAATGATTCATTCTCACTGCGCTGGTTCACGCCTGAAGATGAAGTTGATTTATGTGGTCATGCTACTCTTGCTACGGCTCATGTACTATTTGAGCATCTTGGTTACTCTGATCAAACTATCCAGTTTCAAACAAACAGTGGCCTACTTACCGTGGAGAAATCAAATTCTGGATATGGTATGGACTTCCCTGCTACAGTGCCTAAAGCAGTTGTAGCTCCAAACATTCTCATTGATGCTTTAGGCGTTTCTCCAAAGGAAGTTTTGTCTGGGTTTGATTATGTGGTTGTTTTGGGTAGCGAAACGGAGGTTCGATCTATGGTACCTGATTTTATAAAACTGTCACGACTTGATCTAAGAGGGGTAGAAATCACCTCTCCAGGCGATAAAGTGGATTTTGTTAGTCGATGTTTCTTTCCGAAGCTGAAAGTTAATGAAGACCCTGTTACGGGGTCAGCACATTGTGAGCTAGCTCCATATTGGAGTGAAAGGCTGGGGAAAAATAATCTTACAGCACAGCAATTGTCTAAACGGAGGGGAATTGTTGGCTGTGAGGTCATTGGGGATAGGGTGGTACTTAAGGGTGATGCTGTAGATTATTTACAAGGCAAGATTACGATCAAAATATAACAAGTACCTGCACAGAAAAACTAAAAACGCCGAATCGCTCTGCTTTTATTTTCCTGTGAGGCAAGCGTTAGCACCCAAACTATGAAGAAATTAATATCCTTTTCGATAGTAGCATTGATATATTGCAATTCGGCATTTTCAGAGGAAGAGTTAGTCGTCGCTTTGCCTGAAAATAACATATTTGTCATGTCTAAATCGGCGGCTTGTAAAGGCAATCCTAATCTATGGGTGTGTAGAGGAAAAAAGCCCTATAGTGGAACCGTGAAATTATATTGTAATACCTCAAAGTCTGATTGTAGTAGAGTAGATAAAAGATTAACTATAAGAGATTTTATTGCTAGCGAACGTTCTCTGGCTCCCTCCTGCATAGCATCCATTAACCATAAGATTATCGTGACAAATGGTAAACTTGGTAAGTGCATATCTTATAAGCTCAAGAGAGAAGCAAAGTGCTAACAAGTGGCATCAGCAACGACCCTTTGGGTCTAGACATACATTTCGCGGCTTCGCCGCTACATTCCGGCTGCTGTGCCAAGCGTTAAATGACACAGGGAGAGTAAATGAAATCACTCATAATAAATCTTTTCGGCCTAGCAGGATCTTGGTATATGATCGATCTTGCTTCCGAAAATTTGGTTAATTCTACTTTCGCCCCGTTAGTATTTACAGGCTTCCTAATTTCCAGTGTACTGTGGTTTATTGTGAAGTTTGGAGTAACTCAGGGGTCTAGCTCTGGTAGTTATTTTAGCAGTGGTGATTCTGGAGGTTTTGGTGGTGGAGATGGAGGGAGTGGTGATGGTGGGTGTTAGATCACTTAACAAGCGCATGTTGCTCATCGCTATCGCGTTCAGGCGACTTACACTTCGCCCACCGCAAATACGAATATTGTAAGGCACTATGAGTCAACTTAAGGAGGTCATTATCGCCATTTATGGTGGTGCCTTAATGTTAGTTATTGTGCTAATTATATTTGCGTTAAATTGGAATGTCCGGGGGAAACCTTCCCCCATTGAGTAGACGCCTACCTTTTGAATAGGGTAGGAAAAAATGCCGAAAATACTGAGTGAAGAGCGGGTTGTTGAATATTCAACAGAGTTCAAAGTTAGAGTGGTAGCTCTCACTAATCAACTGAAAGTAGATACGACTACAATCGCCAACATTGTTGGTTTGCATCCAGTAATGGTGTATAGATGGCGACAGGAAAGTAGAGAAGGCAAGCTGGTCGAGAAGCCCAGTCGTAGAATAAGTATGACCAAGACAACGAAAACTCAGTTTCAAACTGATGATAAAGAGATAAGACGTCTAAAAAAGCAGGTTGAGAAATTGCAAAAGGAGAATGATTTCCTAAAAAAGTGGGAAATGTACCTGAAAGATCCAAAGCCGAAAGATTCTCGTTCATAGCTCTTAATCGATCAGACTTTGGTGTCAGGTACTTATGTAGATACTTGAATGTTTCACCCCAAGGGTTTTATAAGTGGCTCAACCGTGATGAGAGCACTCGAGACATAGAAAATAGGCGAATTCTAGGGTGTATCGAAGCTATCTATGCGCAGCATGATGGTAATTATGGAAGTCCAAGAATTAGCGCAGAGCTGAAAGCTAATGGTGAACGAATAAATCACAAGCGTGTTGAACGCCTTATGAGAGAGGCTGGAATCGTGGGGAAAGCTGGAAGGATCTATCGTCGACGCCCTTTGCCTGGAAATCCTTGCATTAAGGTTGAAAATTTACAAAGAGAGCATGGTATGCCGAGTAAACCAGACTCTCAATGGGCTGGTGATGTAACCTATCTGAAGATCAATGGGCAATGGCAATATTTAGCTGTGATTATTGATCTTTACTCCCGGAAAGTGTTGGGTTGGGAGCTGTCGGATACTCGAACTGTTGAGTTAACACTGTCAGCGCTAAATAAAGCTGTCCGTCGCAAAAATATAGAATCAGATCTAATATTTCACAGCGACCGAGGTTCTGAGTACGGTGCTTATGCATACCAAAACCGACTCAAAGAATTGGGTATTGAGCCGAGCATGAATCGTCCAGGGTTTATGAATGATAATGTGTATGTAGAATCATTTTTTCAAACACTGAAAACTGAGAGTTTTAAAGGATTTAATTTTGAGTCCGTTGAGGAGCTAAGAACCAACTTAGCTTGGTATCTTGATAGGTACTATAACTTTAAAAGAAGACATGGTTCACTTGGGTTCAAAAGCCCAGATGAATATGAAAGAATGGCCGCATAAGATGAATATAAGGTGGCGTCTACTTTAAGGGGGGAGGCTTCGCTTAGCTAGGCGTTACACGCAAATCTATCGAGTTAGCCCTGAGGATATATGCGAGATCAGAAAATCAGCATTGATGGTGTTGGTGCGGTAATTTTTGGATTTTTATACCTATGCAGTATGTTATTGGCTGCAATATCTTTTCTTATATTAATCTTGGCTAAAAGAAAATCTCAGTTTAAAAAATTAACCAAGTTTTCTGGCTGCTACTCCCTATTTATTGGGATTATGGGAATCTTGTCTAATGTATTTTTAATATTTGTGTACCTGAGCCCTAGACAAGGACTAAAGCTAGATCCTCCCGGTGAGGATGGTATTTATATTACAAGTATTTTAGCTTTTCTATTGATTACGTTTTTCTCATTCATTTGGTCAGCTTTTGGTAGGCTATTAATTAATGTATCGCTACTAACAGCCTCTGTATTGGTCATCGGATTAATGGTACATTGCGTTTTTTCCCAGTCTATACCAATTCAAGACTACCTAATTCCAGGTTCTCTAGCACTCTCCTATATCTGCTTATTCTTTTATATTCGTAATAAAGTTGAAGCCGTATAACAGGAGTAAACACTAGGACACCCACAAATTGAAAGATGACATCGGAAATAGTGCAGGCCTTCCACCTTGACGGCCATTTCTCCTGATCAGGTATAGGGCAAAGTGAAATGCTGAAAAATTATGCTTTAGGTTTGAAAATTGTGTGATTTTGACCAAGCCGGAAGGAATAGTATCGAAAGGTTGGGAGGGAATTAGTGGGGCATTGCAGATAGGAAACGCTGGCAGTCGCCTATACCATGTACCCAGCGTTTATTGAGCTGAATACAGGCTTGCCGTACAACCTCCGCTGATCCCACTAGGCCTTTAAAGCGGCTTTCAAAGTTCCGATTAAAATAGAGCCAGTGTTTTGCTGAGATGCCCAGTGGCTTAAGGATAGGGGGCGCCTTTTGAGAAATGGCACCGATCGGCTTGAGATCTACATAGGCTATAAAGTGGGCTTCCTGAATCGAGGCTAGCGGGTTGGGCCTAATTACAGCTTAGCGGCCCCGATTACAGCAGCAAGCTAAACAGATCTGTCCAGATAAGAACGTGAACTTTCAATACACGACGACATCATTAGCTCAGCCCATTAGCCACATAGCTGCGGTATCCTTGGCCACCTCGCCTCCAGGCTAAGCCTTATATGATGTTGCTGTTTGTCTGCTCGCAGTTTTACTAGCGGCTTCCTCCCCACAAGACCTCGCTATGCTGCAGTTGCCATTCGTTAGTAGTTAGCATTTAATGGAACCCATTAAATGGTGATCCTCCTACAGGGGACTTTCACCCCATTAGTTCACGCCCATGCTGGGCGTACCAGGTAGCAGCAATACGCAGCCTTTGGCTGTCGGACTCAGTACAATGTGCTTCACGGTTGAGGCAAGCATTAGAGTTGATTAAGTAGTTCACATGGAATGTATGTATGGAACAGTTTAAAACCGTAGAGAATTTAAGGGAATATATAAGTAAACTTGGCCCTTTCTATGCACGTCCTACAGAGGCTGGAGCACACCCAACTCTCTATAGAAATAGCAATGATGCATCTATCATTAGTGGCGTTAGAAAACGTGATTATCTTTTCTCACAAGATGAGCGCTGGGTTTTACCACATCCACAAATGGGGCTCTCATTCTCGGCGCACTGGCAGCATTTAAAGCGTATCTATAGAATGAAGAAAAAGGTGACAAAAGGCCTTCCTATTAATGTATTTTGGGTAATTGAAAAAGCAGATATACCGAATGGTTTAGAATTTTCACCTGACCCCAAAGATAAGAAGCACTACCTGCTTGTAGTTACTGAAAGAATGAGGGTTGAAGACTTGGTAAGTAAGTTAACTTGGGTTGCTGATCGGATGTCAGTAATTAAAGAGGCTCAAGACGCACTATGATTGAATATAAATACCCAGAAGAACGCGAGATCCTTATTCACTACGCTGAAAAGATGGAGAATGAAACTGCACTAGATATTCTTAAGCAAGGCGTAGTTTCTAATCGAGAGCAGGCATTAGCTCTTTCTCAATTCTATTGGGGAATGATAGACGTTGCTGCTGATGATCAAGGTTCTGGATTCCCTTTGCTGGAGAAAGAAGGAATCGAGCAGTGGATGGAGTATATTTTTCACTCTCTGAATGGCTACTTGGTGAGTAATGGCTATGAAGAAGAGTGGGATCAAGAGTAAGGCTCTAAATCGTGTAGCCGGTAGTATCTAGCTACCGGCCCCTACACCACCCATCGTACGTGTCCGCAATGGGCGGTTCCCTATCCGTAATGAATCTCTACCCAACGATAGCGTTGAGCAGCTTTTCATTTGAGTTGAGTGTCATGGCAGTGCGGTACGTCAATTTTATATCCTGCTGGCAATATATCGGTAGGCTAGCCCTGTCTTTTAACTCGTGGATTTAGGTTCAGGTCTTCACCCTATCCAAGGTATTAATTGCTGATATCTGTTTAATCACCTTGGCCATTACTGACCGAGGCGATGGTGGCTAGCGGGTTGGGCCTACTTATGAGTCAGCGGCCACGCTGACAGCTTCATAGCAGCAAGTTAAACAGATCTCCCCAGATAAGAGAGTGAACTTTCACTACAAAAATGTATCATTTACTCTACCCATTAGATCGCATGGCTTCGGCATCCTTGGCCATCTTGCTTGCAAGGCTAAACCTTATAGGATGTTTCTGTTCGTCAGCTCGTATCTTGCTAGCGGCTTCCTCTCCACAAGACCTCACGGTATTACAGTTGCCATTCGCTAGTAGTTAGCATTTAATGAAACCCATTAAACGGTGATCATCCTATAGGAGACATTCACCCCATTAATCCACACCCATGCTGGGCGTACCAAGAAAATACAGCGGATCCACAAAGACTGCGGATTTTCGGACTGCTGATTTGGGTATTATGCATCAGGAGGAATAGTGAAACTGATTATAT
Organism: Microbulbifer sp. GL-2; assembly: GCF_007183175.1. NCBI lineage: Bacteria > Pseudomonadati > Pseudomonadota > Gammaproteobacteria > Cellvibrionales > Microbulbiferaceae > Microbulbifer > Microbulbifer sp. GL-2. Next base: position 2,938,929 of record NZ_AP019807.1, on the reverse strand, counting down.
TTTTTAAATTATTTCTCTTTGCAAGTATGAGCTTTGCTATCGGCTGGGAAGAGGTGCCCCGAGAGATTTCTGAGAAAAGGGGCATCTCTATTAATTCGGAGCCTAACCAAAGTGGGGGGTGCCATAAATTCAGAATCTCACTACCCAGCAAGTTACACTTTAGCGAATTAGGTGAACGTAAGTTCTGGTCGGCCACGTATAAGGTGGTATCGGAGAAAACTAGGGGTTGGCAATTGGCGTCAAAAGGTACCCAAGTAGCTTTGCCTTCCCGTCCAGATGGCCGAAGTGTAAGAATAGATGGGCTCTGCTTAAGTGATTCAGATCTTCACAGTGCCTATATTTCGACTGTCTATGGTGGCTCGCAAGGAATTTCTCCAATGATTATTCTGTTAAACTTGGATGCATATAAATAATGCATAACAAAACAATCAAAGGGCCACTTCGTGGCTGGACCTACATTTCACAGCTTCGCTGCTACATTCGGCTGTGTTGGCGACATTAAGGCTACGATGAATATTCGAGAATCTATCCAGTCTCAATTTTCCGGAAAAGCTTTCGAAAGACCTTTGTTCTATTCCCACGATAAAGGTCTTCGTTTTGAGCTTTCCTTAGGCGGAGATTGGCTCGATCAATTTGACTTGGCATTACGTAAATCTCACGAAATATGTGAAGATATATTCGATAAAGAAATTGTTGCCTGTTACCGTATTTTTAGTGACGAACCCCTAGTTTCATCTATCTCCACTTTTCGTGAGCTTAGAGATATCGGATTATTTCCTGAGAGAGATAAAGAGCACTGGTTTGAGCGTGTAGCGGTAGATGAGGACTGGATTGAGGACGAAAACGAAGATTACTGGCATACAGTTGCGGTAAAGCTACCCAAATCAAGTTTGAAGAAACTACTTTGGTGCAGCATGGCACAAGACTTAGGTGTCAAGCCATGTCCGCAAGTAAACATCTACCTCTTTGATCTATCTAAAGGAGTTGAAGTTTGGCCTTATGATGATCGAGGTATGGACGTTATTGGCAACACGGCCATGCTGTCTCAGCTATACAAGAAGTTTAATTCCTATCTTCTCGACTACGATAGAGAGATAATGGACACCAATTTTGGCTAACGCCTTAACATGTAGAAGTTCAGACTTAACCTGACAGTTACCGGTTTTTCAGAAAGTGTTCTGTCAGGTCAAATTCAGTTTACAAATTTTTCCTTTCAGATGCTTTTTCCATCGTCAAGTGTTGCCATCGGTGTGCGGCCACAACACTTCTTACCTTGTTGGGTGCGATCATTATTATAATAGATGAGCCATTCGTCCAGATCCTTTTGTAGCTCTTCTATTGATCCATAGATCTTGCGACGCAATGATGGTTGGTAGAATTCCTGTAAAATAGTTTTATGGAATCGCTCACAGATACCGTTGGTTTGTGGATGTCTTGGTGTGTTCTATTTCGTTCACACTTAGATATAACTGATAATCATGTTGCTCCAGCTTGCCACAATATTCTGTACCATGGTCATTCAGAAGGTCTGCTGCAGTGATTGGTGTTTTGGTGGTATACAGCTTGCAGTGAGCCACTTTTGCATAGGTATCGACATAGGTTTGCTGGTAAACACGCCCAACTCCCTTAAGTTTTCCTACATAGAAGGTATCCTGCGAGCCTAGATAGCCTGGATGTTGAGTGTCAATTTCACCATAGGCTTCATTATCATGCCGCTTTCTCTCCAAGGCCTGAACCTGCGATTCTGTGAGAATCAGCCCCCTCCTCAGCCACCTTGGCCTCAAGCGCTTTTAATCGTAATTTGAAGTTGGCCAGGTCATGCCGCAGCCAGATGCTCCGAACGCCACTAGAGGACACAAATACACCGCGTTTACGTAGTTCATTGGAAACGCATACCTGTCCATGGGCGGGTTCCTGGAGGGCATAAGCCAAGACGACCTCTTTAATGACAGCGTCAACACGGTTTTGTGGTTAGGTAGCCGGCGATTCTTCTCAAGAAGGGCATCCACGCCACCACTTGAAACGGCTTCCTGGTACCGATAGAAAGTGTCTCTCGATACACCAAGCATCTTGCAAGCTTTGGAGATATTGCCAAGTTCTTCTGCCAGATTGAACAATACGGTCTTGTGTTTGATAATGCGATCATTAGTATGGATCATGGGGTTTATCCTTGGTTTTGCTTATAGGTTTAGGCACCTTCATCAAAACCGGTAAACCCCTCTTTTTCAAGAGAATGTTTCAGATTTGGTCTGAACTAATCCAACTTATTCAATCCTACGAGCGAGATTTCTGGATGACTTTTGAAATCAGTAATAATACCAACTAAAACAACACTCCCCAAACTTCCCCGTGAGTAGATATATATAGATATCGAAGACGAGAACTAGCCTCCAATCTCTTTAGCTCCATTAGAGTTCATGATAAATTTGTTAGAAATTACCATCAAGAAAGTTATCACTCTTTGTTCGCACGGAACCACCAGCAACGTTGATATTCGCTCAATTTATGGTACAGCCCCCTAATCTAAAAAAACAAATGCCACCTGAATAAATACCCCTAAATCACCATTGTTGGGCTATGAAAATTTGGACACCCACTCATTCATAATTTACTATAACGCTATTAAAACATACACAATGGAACCAACCTTACCAATTACTTTCTATATTAACCCCACAGATAACATTAACTAAGGAATAGCTAGTGAAAAATATAATTTATTTAATATCAGTATCTCTAGTTTGCATCTCATGTGCCACAGTAAAGACAATAAACCCGAAGGATAACCAGATAGATATTACTCATAGAGGGCACAAAAGCTATTGTGAAAGCATTCCAAGAGTTTACAGTGGGGCTTCTTATTCCTTCTGCTTAATGAACAGTGAACCTAGCGAAACGGTAAATCATGGTTCGACACTTAATAATGTCCCCTTCGTGGCTATAGATGCAGTTTTTTCAGTAGCAGCGGATACAGTTGTTTTACCATATACAGTAGTAACTCAGGCACAGCATGGCAATATTAAAGTGAACTGACGCATAGTAATTACTACCTGATCTACTCTAGCAGTGTCAACCCCATATAATATGGTACATCTGATCCGTTTAAGAAGTAGAAATTTCATACTAAACAGCTATTTCAATAATTTTATTATTGAAATAGCAATTCTCACCAGTATTGGTAAATCACATACAGCCTCTTAAGTTTGTAAAAATCAACATCCAACCGCATTAGAAACACTGAACTTCGGAGGAATCATTTACAACATATGGATGTGATCCCTCATTACGTACCCTTCAACAAGCTCAATGTCCTTTTGATGGCATAACGCTCGAAATAATAATTCAACCTCTCGCCTCAATGTCCCAAATAACGCTTTTTTGGTACACGGGTACAAATACCACATGGTACCTGTAATAAGCTTGGCACTGCCAATCTCGCATATGGCCTTCTTATAGAGCTTGCTGGTTCATAGAGGCCACATTTTTACTCTGCGCGCCGGAACGGCAGAGCCTAGTCAAGCCTCACCGTCAGAGGCGGTGGTTTACCTATGTATTAATTAATAATCCTTCTTCCACTGTAACTCTACACTGCCAGATCCACTGTCTCCATCATCAGCAGTTTTGAATTCCAGGTTAAGCTTTTCCCGCAATTCAATCTGCATTTCCGCTTGCCAGGGGCTTAAGGGATCGGTGCTGCGCTGCAGCTCTACATAAATTCGATTGGTAATATATTTGCCCAGGCTCAGGGCATATTCATCACCCTCATCGCCTTCTTGCTCGATATTAAGCGTATCAAGCTTCAGTAATTCTCGAGTTTTGGCTACCGGGTCCAACACGGCTCGACCGGTTTGCAGGCTACGCACCACACTTACCAAACGCACGGCTTGCAGTGGCGAGATAGCCGATAAGGACTTACCAAACAGCAACTGCGCTAAAATTTCATCCTGGGAAGCCGAAGGATCTGAACTGAAAGTAATATCCAGGTCTGTTGCAGAGCCGGAAATATTTGCGGTGATTTCGCCATCACTATAGCTGTAGACACCTTCTACAAACACCGCCACTTCATTATTTTCAAAGCGGATCTCCCCTTCCTGCAGATTAAATTTCTTACCCAGAAGGTCAAAACTACCACGCACAATGGTTAGCTCCCCCGAGGCTTCCGGTTTGGCTGCAGTTCCGCGAATATCTACTTGCCCGCGCAATTGAGAGTTAAGGCCTAGACCCCGCACATAGGATTGCTGATCCAGCACCACCTCGACTCCCAGACTGATTTTACTGAGCAGCGGTGCCGCGCGTTCCACCTGAGGACCATCCACCTGGACCTCCACTACCTGAATTTCAGGCACGGTACTGCCAATCCACTGCTCTATCTGCACCGCCAGTGGACGCAGAGTAAAGCGGCCAGTGATTTGCGCATCCTGGGTGGAGCCCGACAGAGTAGCCTCCCCGGAAATTGCGCCGCGTACTCCCGGGGTATTTAGTAGGTGTGCTCTATTCAGATTCAGACTCAGACTTAACTGCGGCTCGGCTTGCTCAGGGAAAAATACAGCCCCACCCAAATTAATCGTACCGCCATCGACAACTGTGGCACTGCCTCTCTCGATACGCCATTCCCCCGGTGTCAAGCGTGCATAAAAGTCGATATTGTTAATACGCGTATGGCTGGGGCGATGCTCATAACTGGCCCCGCTCAGCTCTATCGCACCATTGAGACGTGGCTCACCCAAAGTACCAGCACCATCCGCTGAAAAGCTCAACAGGCCATGCATCACGTGTACCCTGGGATCAATAAATTCCGCAATTACTGACAAGTCCGCAGTACCACTACTAACTAGTTGCAGTGGAAGCCCACTCACAGGTTGCGTCGGGCTATCGGCAAGTAGACGCTCAAAAATGGGCGAAATTAGTAACTTGGCGTTGCTATTTATTGCACGGCGGCTACCGTGGTCGGCTATCAGAGATGCCTGCAGTTCACCCTCCTCTGTAAGCCATTCCAGGGTCATAGAGAGTGGTTGCACCTGCGCACGCCCCTGCTCACGGCCTGACGCATAGCTGCTGATACGCAACTCTCCTTCAAACTGTGGCTGACGAGGGCTGCCGGTGATACTCGAGTACAGGATGAGATCACCTTGCTCGGGAGTATTAAATGGCAGCTCCGGCGAGAGATCCTCCAATGAAGCCCTGCCCTGTAATTGCAAATCCAGTCGCTGCTCGTTGAGACTGCCGTGCGCCCGAAGCTGGTTGCGCCCTGCCCACAGAATCTCCACCCCATCTACAACCAGGCTCTTATCTGCATAATCGAGTGCGCCCTGCAGCTGCCAGGGTTCATGGCGATAGCCGCCCTGGGCCAGCACGCTGGCGCGTACTTCGGGATTGGTAAGTGCTCCCTTGACCTCACCATCCAGGCTAAGCTCACCTTCCAGGGTATTTGGTAGCGGTAGCCCTGTGACTTCGAGTAGGGTTAACGGCAGATTGCGTGCACTCACCCCCACCTGGAGTTGATCCCGTTTGGGTTCAAGTACTCCCTCCGCTTCCATCAGGGCAATGCCCTGCCGCCCCAGGCGCTGAGCTTCCTCGGCAAGTGAGGTGAGGCGGCTCTCATTTTGCTCGGGCAATGTTGTGCCTTTATCCATACTCGGAACAGTCACTGGCGATTGGGGGCCACGGAACTGGCCCATGTCAAAGTGGTTCACCGATCCGTTGGCATATAACTCGATGCGTAACCCCTGAAGATCAATCTTCTCCAGGTTGCCGCTGGCATCGCCTTTCAGGTTGTAGCGGTATTCGTGAACCAGGCCATCGGATTCCAGACTGGCATTCAGGCGCGGATTGGACCAGGGGCCTTCCACACCTACCTGCCCCTGCAGGCCCAAGCTTACGCCCTTGGCAGAGGCAAGACCGAGGTCTTCATTGGGATTGAGATTGCGAACATCTACCTGCAGCTGCAAATTCAGCGCTTTGCCCTCAAGGTCTATGGTGCCACCACCAAGAACATTTAACTTTTCCCCCATTAGGGCAAAGTCTGTAATCGTTAGCCCCTTCAGGTTACCGTTGACTCCAGCCGTCAACTCATTTTGCAAATTTCGGTAAGCGGATACAGCACTTAGGTCTCCCTGCAAATCCGGGTTATCCCAAGGTCCCTGTGCGGTTAGCTGTAATTGGTGCAGGGTGCCGGAAAAGTCTTCGGGAATTCTTAATTGCTCTGTTTGCGGAAGGGAAAGTAAAAGGCGACGAATTTCCTCAACTCCCAACTCCTGCACAGCCGCACTCAAATCCAGGGTTTTATTTTCAGTATCTATAGCGCCGGCAGTACGAATCTGTGCTCCGGCAAATTCCAGCTGCAGGGACTCCAGCTGGATAACCCCCTGGGTGGTAATTACCCGGCCTTCAAGGTCTAGGGGCTGCTCCCGATAACTGCTATTCAATTTCACCTGGCCGGAAATATTGGGCAGCGGCAGAGTGCCGGAAACAGCTAAATCTGCACTGAACCAACCACTGTGAAGTACATTTTGCCAGGGACGGGAAAGAGTCACCGGTAAGCGGTTGAGCTGAAGCTCAGCGGAGATATTGTCGGCACTAATGTTACCGGACAAGGTGCTGCGCTTGCCGTCCACCTGCAGCCAGATACCGTCGGTGTGCAGCCGCCAGGGGAATAGATCGATAAGCAGACTGCCTGTCAGCGCCAGCTTATGCTGGGAAAATGGAGAGGTGAGCGACTCTATATCAACCTGAACCTGCTTATCGCGGCGGCGCAGGGAAATTTTACCGTGCGCATCCAGCCCCTGCCCCGCTGGCAAGTGCAACTGGCGACCAACAAATCCCTGAGCCTTTTCACTGGCAGAAAAATCCAAAATAAATCGACCGGGCTGACGTTCACGTCCCTCGACAATAAACTGCAGTTCGCCACCATTTAATTCCCAGACTTCCAGCTGCAATTGGGTAGGTTGACCCTCCCACCGGTACAAAGTATTGCCGCGCACAGAGATCGCAGGAATATCAGCTATTTTGCTACTGATCAACTGAAATCGCTCAAGTTGCAATTCTCCAACACGAAATCTCGGCAGCAAAGCTTCCCAGCTCGTGGCTTTTGTGCTGTCAGGTTCCTCTTCTACAACTTGAGCTGTTTCTTCCTCGGCTCCAACCAGGGACTGCAGCAGTTCATCCAGTACATCGAGATTCAATAAAAGGTCTTTGGCAACGGCCCGCTCAACATTGATAGGGTTGCTGGAAAAACTCTGAAGCTCCATTTCCAGCTGGTGACCTTCGGCCAGGGTATTGCTCTGAAAGTCGACCCTAAGACGCTCAAAAAACCATGCGCCGAGGCGCTCACTGCCCATTCCCTCAGTCTCAATCGAGAGGCCATCAATTGCCTGTTCCGCGCCGTAAAAAGCCACACGGGTAAGACTGACCCGCCCCGGTTCTGTGCCCAGGAAATAGATCAGCGAAAGCACAACCAACAGACACAAGCCGGTTATCAGTGAACCTCCCTTACCTAGAGAACGCCACAGCCCGCGTAATAGAGCAGCCAAAGTACGGAAAAAGCCCAGTGCAAATACGCCCAATTTGTCCATCAGAAAGCTTGCCCCAGACTGATGTATACCTGATAGCGATCATCCACACCGTCGCGGCGGTCTAATGGGAAAGCGAGGTCGAAGCGAATGGGAGCAAAAGAAGTGATATAGCGCACTCCAAAACCCGTCCCCCAGAAAAGGTCGGAAAAGTTGGGGCTCGGATTTTCGTAAGCGTTACCCCCATCTAAAAACAAAACCCCACCCCAGGTATCGGTGAAACGAAAGCGCCCTTCAATTGAGATTTCACTGAGGCCGCGCCCACCAATCGAGTCTGATAAAGTTTCCTCGCCGACCTCATTAATCTCAACAATACGTGGCCCCAACTCCTGGTAGCCATACCCACGCACCGAACCACCGCCGCCAGCATAGAAGCGCTCATCCGCCGGAAGTTCCAGATTATCTGCACCGGTAATGGCTCCAGCTTTAATTCGCAGAGCCAGGGTTGGTTCATAGCGCGCCGACTTAGCCGTTTTATAGGCAGTCAGCTGCAAGGTATTTTTTACAAAAGACGTGCTGTTATTGTTCAAGTCCAAATAAGGTTTGATTTCCAGGGCCGAGGTAGCGCCGCGACGGGCATCCAGCGGTTTATCTGTAGTGTTCAATTTAAAGCCGAGGGGGAATGCCAACAGGTGATAGTTTTCATCCGGGTCCCCGTCTTCCACAGCGCCTTCCACTTTCTCATCCACGCGACTGAATTTCAGTTCGGCCCCTGCACTGATAGTTCGGTGTTTGCTCAATTTACGCGATACAAGCCCCTTAAGAGTTAACGCCTTGGAACGATAGGAATCCACATCCTCACCAGTAAGAGCTACGCTGGCGGTAAACCGCTGTCTGTCCCTAAAAAAGCGCGGAATGGTCAGCTTGCTCTCCAGAGTTTGTTTGACCTTATTAACCTTGCTTCCCACCTCCAGCTTTTCACCACGGTGAAAAATATTGCGGTGCTCCCAACCGGCAGATACTCCGGGGCCCTCATCAGAGGTATACCCCACTCCAAAAGTTATGGTGCGATGGTTGCGTTCCTGCACAATAAAGGTGATATCAACCAAGCCGCTGTAGGGTTCCGACACATGGTGGGTCACGTTGGAAATTAGATTGGTACGTAACAAACGCAGCTGCGCCGCATCCAGTTTACTGCGACTGAAACAATCGCCCGGATTAATATTCAACTTGCTACGTAGGTAGTCTTCCTCAATGGAAGTGGCGCCGAGGATTTGGACATCACCGACCATCACTTCCGGGCTTGGCGCCACACGGTACACAAGGCGCGCGGCAGCTTCCTGGTGAATCACTGTGGCCTGGTACGTGACATCGACGTTGAGCAGGCAGGCATTATTATTGAGATACCTGGTAATTTTCTGCACCCCCTCAAGCACTTCATCAGCCTGGAGAGGATCTCCAACCGAGATAGCCAATCCAGGAAATCCCGCACGCAGTCCTGTCGGCATTTCAATATCCAGGCTCTTGATCAAATACTGGGGGCCGGGTACCACTTGATAAACAATCTCAGTGCCCAGCACAGACTCTCGCACAGTGGCATCGTAATACCCCTCCGCACGCAATAGTTTTTCCAGGTTACCTCGTTCATAGTGAGCGATATCCTGTGGCTCTGTATAGCTCTCAAGGGCACTGCTATTTTTACGCAGCTCTTTGAGTTCCTTACTCAAGTTTTCCTGTAACTGGGGATCTCCCTGCATATTCAGGGATAAACCCGGCAGTTTGGAGAAAAAAGGAATGGCTACCGCCCGCTGTATGGGCAGTAATGCAAAACCGATAAGCAGGGAGATAAAGAGAGTTCGCAAAATATTAATCCGTTGACTACAGCGGCTACTCCGCGTACTTCCGGGTATCCACTCCCTTCACATCTGATTTTGCCCCGGTACTGGCAGTGCCCGGGTGAAGTCCGCCGACGAAACAGGCAGTATGTTTGCATCATTCGCCGGCTAAGAGGCCTATAAATGGTTTACGGCTGGGTGCTGGGGTTACCAAGTAGCGGATTACAATCCTGGATAATCACACGCCCCTCGAGAATATTCCCCTTGGAGTACTCGGTGAAAATGCATTGATTGGATTTGGGATCGTAATTCTCAATCCAGAGATTGTCCTCTTTCCAGGTCGCGCCAATATGCCGATAGCCATCGGGCACTGAAATACGCATTACGCCACCGAAGCGTTTCACGAAGACCTGTTCGTAGTGAAAGTAATATGCCAGCCAACCTGCAAAGAAGAAAACTGCGGCTGCAATGGCGCCGATTTTCAGGCTGCCCATGCGGCTGCCAATGAAAAGAGAAAGAATAACCAGGGCGATCACCGCCGCCCAATAGAGATAAGTAACCATGCCTGTTCTTCTACCGTGAATTTATAGGTATTACTACTGGGCAAGGGTAGCGCAGAAATGACGTAAACAAAATGGCGCCCGCATACGTCCCCTTACCCCACAGTGGCCTCAGTCTTCCGCCAGGGCCGGCAGGTTTTCAAACAAGACTAATGCCCCGGGGTTAGCGAGGGCTTCCTTGTTCTTGACCACCTTGCCATGTACCACATTGCGTACAGCCAACTCTACAATTTTTCCACTAATAGTGCGCGGAATGTCGGCCACCTGAATGACCTTGGCAGGGACATGACGCGGGGTGGTATTGGCACGAATAGTAGAGCGGATTTTTTGGACCAGCTCCTCATCCAGTTCCAGGCCTTCACGTAATACCACAAACAGCACTACGCGCACATCATCGTGCCACTGCTGGCCAATACAGATGCTGTCGAGTACTTCCTCTACCTTCTCTACCTGACGGTAGATTTCCGCAGTGCCGATACGCACACCGCCAGGATTCAGCACCGCATCTGAGCGACCGTAAATAATCACTCCTCCATGCTTAGTAATTTCCGCATAATCACCGTGCGCCCAAACACCCGGCCAGTTTTCAAAGTAGGCACTGTTATATTTGGCTCCATCGGGATCATTCCAGAAGCTGATGGGCATACAGGGGAAGGATTTGGCACACACCAGTTCGCCCTTCTCTGCTGTTATCAGTTTGCCCTCATCATCCCAGACCTCCACAGCCATACCCAGTCCACGGCACTGTAGTTCTCCGGCATAGACCGGCAAAGTCGGGTTACCCAAGGCAAAGCAAGAAACAATATCGGTTCCACCGGAAATTGAGGACAGGCAGAGATCTTCCTTAATATCCCGGTATACATAGCGGAAGCCTTCGTGAGCCAGTGGTGAACCGGTAGATAGAACCGCACGCAGCTTCTCCAGTTTGTGGCTCTCTCGCGGCTTACAGCCACTCTTCTCCAACGCCGCAATATATTTGGCGCTGGTGCCGAAAACACTGATGCCTTCTTCATCCGCCATATCCCACAGACTTTTTGCCTCTGGATAGAAGGGTGAGCCATCAAACAGTATCAGGGTAGCACCGCAGGCCAGACCACTCACCAACCAGTTCCACATCATCCAGCCACAGGTGGTGAAGTAAAATAGTGAGTCCTCACGGCGCAGGTCGCAGTGCAGGCGATGCTCTTTCAGGTGTTGCAGCAGGGTGCCGCCCACACCATGCACAATGCACTTGGGCACCCCGGTAGTACCAGAGGAGTACATGATATACAGCGGATGATCGAAGGCAGTCTGTACAAAGGCAAGTTCACGTTCGGGTGCAGCAGCTTCAAAGTCCTGCAGCAATACTGATTTGTCTAGCGGTTCTGCTGCTAGCGCTTGAGCCGTTTCCTCCTGGGAGCGAGCGACTGGCACCACCACTAACTTCTCGATAGAGCCAATACGGGCCACAATCTCGCGCAGACGCGGCAGGGAATCGATCACTTTGCCGTTGTAGAGGTAGCCCTCGCAAGCAAACAGCACTTTCGGCTCCACCTGACCGAACCTGTCAAACACGCCATTGATACCAAAATCTGGCGAGCAGGAAGTCCAAATAGCTCCGAGGCTGGTGGTTGCCAGCATTGCCACTACGGTATCGATCACATTCGGCATAAAGCCAGCCACACGGTCCCCTTCGGATACACCCTGATTGACCAGGGCCGCGGCAAGGCGCTCTACCCGGCCATACAACTCTGCGTAACTGAGTTGGCGGCGGCTGCCGTTTTCCAGACGCTCAACCAGAGCGAGCTTGTCATCGCGGTAGCACAGCAGATTCTCGGCAAAGTTGAGGCGGGCATCTGGGAACCACTCGGCACCCGGCATGCTGTCGCGGCCCAACACCCTCTTTCCCCGCGCACTGGCCTGTACTTCGGAAAAATCCCACAAGTCGCTCCAGAAGGTTTCACGCTCTTCTACGGACCACTGGTAGAGCCCACTGTAATCTTCCAGCTGCAGCTGGTGTTTCTTATTGACCAGGCGGCGAAACTCATCCATTTGGGTGGCAGAAATGGCCTCGGGGCTCGGTTGCCAAAGGGGTTTTGCGTTGTCCTTCATCTCAACAGACCTTGTAGGTTCATTATTCTCGGTGATTGTTTGACCTTCGCCAGGGCGAAAGCGGCAATCATGCCTTGCCCGACGACTTTAAACTATTTTAATCTTTCGATAGTTTATTAAAAAAAATTTAACATTCTCTAAAGCGTTTGGAGCCCCAGTGAGTGCCACCATTAAACAGCTTCGCGCCTTCGTTGTCGTTGCCCGCAGCCGCAGCCTGGCACAAGCCAGTGCCCAGTTACACACTTCCCAACCAGCACTCTCTGTGGCTATCCGCAATCTGGAGGAAGCCGCCGGAGGCCCCCTGTTCAGCCGCGATGGTCGCCAGTTAGTCCTGACACCGGAGGGGCGCGAATTCCTGCTTCGCGCCGAGCAGCTACTCCACAGCTGGGACCAGTCCCTGGATGCTATACAGCAGCGCTTTCGCCTGGAGCGGGGCCAGTTACAGCTGGCAGTCATTCCCGCCTTTGCCTTAAACCGAGCGCCCATTCTGTTGGCAGAATTCCACTTGGAGCATCCACAAATCAACATTGTGCTGGAAGATGTGGTTATGGAGCGGGTTGTCCAATCGGTACAGGAGGGACGCGCAGAGCTGGGGATTAGCTTTCGCCCAGATGACCTGGGCGGCTTGGAGTTTGTGCCCTTCGAGCGCGACCGCTTTATTGCGGTAATGCCAGCAGAACATATATTGGCGGGGAAAAAGGCTGTGCGCTGGCGTGATCTGGCTACTCACCCCTTCATATCAATGAATCGAGGATCAGCAGTGCGACGCTGGACGGATACTGCCTTTGAGCAGTGCGGGCAAAGCGCTCAGTACGTTTGCGAAGCCAACCAACTAAGCACTATCGGTCAACTGGTCAGGGCGGGTCTGGGAATCAGTGCCGTACCGAGCCTCTGCATGGTACAAATGCGGGAGTACAATTTAACCTGCCTGCCGCTTTCCGCTCCGACGGTGACGCAGGAGGTAGGTGCGCTGTTCAAAAGCCGGGGTAATCTCTCTGCGTCAGCCAGCGCTTTCCTGGAATTACTCACCCGAAGTTAGTTGCCATCGGGTGAGTTATCCTCCAGCAGACTATCAGCTACTTACTGCTGGTGGCGCGCAGCATCCAGGCAGTTTTTTCGTGAACGCTCATGCGGTCGGACACCAGGGCTATGGTGGATTCATCCTCACCCTTTTGTGCAGCCTTTAATACGTCGCGGCACGTTTTAATTACTTGCTCATGGCCCTTAGTGAGAATTTTTACCATATCCTCAGCAGCGGGAACTTCCACAACCTCTTTAATAGAGCTCAACTGTCCAAAAGCCTGGTAAGTGCCGGGCGCGGGAACGCCCAACGTGCGAATTCGCTCGGCAATATCATCCACCGCAGTAGCCAGCTCGTTATACTGCTCCTCAAACATCAGGTGCAATTCACGAAAAAATGGCCCGGTAACATTCCAATGGAAATTGTGAGTTTGCAGGTACAGAGTGTAGCTATCCGCCAGCAGGTGCTTAAGACCGCCAGCGATCTTTTCCCTATCCTTTTCACTGATACCAATATCGATTTTTTTCATTATACAAATCCTTCTTCCAAAATTTTGTCACTGAAATGGTTGTATTGCCATTCTGATAGCTTTAAGAAGTTCTCACAAGCTATCGATTTAATAGCTTATCTATATAGCTGAGCAAGGGTTATAAGGCACTACAAAGACAAGCATATTTACCCAGGGCCTATTAACACTAATTTGATTGCACTGCTAGAAACCCTATTCTCCAACCAGGCAAAGGGAGCCTAGTGTAGTGATTCTACATACACGACGGATAACGCAGTTGCACGGAAAATGGCCCCAGTCTAAACAATCACCCAAGAGGAAACACCCCCATTTTGGTGTAACCCCTCTTTCAAGGCAAACCGGAAGACTCACCGCACAGAATAATTTTTATGCCAGAAAAAATGTTGGATAATAAAACTGGTAACGATACCAAAAACACGCCACCACACTTTACGAGCTTTTAGGTATAGATGAACTGATTGAGGGCAGAAAATTTCCTTTATTACCAGTCCACGGATACAGCTACAAAGTGAAAAATCCCGGATGAAATAATATTGATTAGACACCGCAAACCGGGCAATTACTTTGACTTGGCAACTGTAGCGTCTGCAAGGCAATAGTTTCAGTTTCAATTAAATGCAGTGTATTCAAACTCGATACCGGCAGGCCTAACAGGTACTTGATGGCCTCCAGAGCCTGCATACTGCCAACCACCCCCAATGCAGGACCAATTACGCCTGCCGTAGAGCAATTTTGCGTTTCAGCCTGTTCCTGTGGTGGAAACAGGCAGGCATAGCAAGGGCCTTTTCCTTCAGAAAAGTCAAAGCTGATCAACTGGCCAGAGAAGCCCTGTACCGAAGCCATCACTACCGGACGCCTGGCCTGATGGCAGACGCGATTGATAGTGTGGCGAATTTCCAGGTTATCGGTGCAGTCCAAGACCAGGTCCACCTGCTTTACCTGTTCTCGCAACCAAGATTCATTCGCCATCTGGTTGTGGGAAAATATACGAATGGCAGGGTTGGCGGCAGACAACTGCTGTGCAGCGACCACTGCTTTGGGTTTGCCCTGATGATTGGTTTTATACAACACCTGGCGCTGTAGGTTGGAAAGGTCAATATGATCGCCATCCACCAGGTGCAGCTCACCAATACCAGCAGCAGCCAGGTACAACGCCGCCGGGCTGCCCAGACCACCGAGACCAACAATCATTATCCGCGCAGAGGTTAGTTTTTCCTGCCCTTCTTCTCCCACCTGGGGCAACATAACCTGACGACTGTATCGTTGTAGTTCTTTATTGCTTAACATGGCTCAACTTCTGCCTGCTTGTCTTCCAACAGGGCATTAAAATCAGCAACCGCCCGCCGGTAATCTTCCGCTTTGGTAATAGCACTCACCACCGCGATACTGCCGACACCAGTAGAGATCACTTCTGGAGCCCGTTGTAAATTGATACCGCCAATGGCCACCAGAGGGCAATGGGGGAAAAGTGCCGCCATACGCGCGAGCTTCTGTGCCCCCTGCAACTGCTCCGACATATCTTTGGTATTGGTCGGGTAAATAGCGCCAATGGCCAGATAACTTGGGCGGTAGCGGTGGGCCAGCAATAACTCGTAGAAACCGTGGGTACTGATACCCAGTTTCAGGCCCGCCGATTGGATTGCAGCCAGATCTGCATCCTGTAAATCCCCCTGCCCCAAATGTATGCCGTAGGCTCCGCACTCGATCGCCAGCTGCCAGTAATCATTGATAAACAGGCGCAGGTTATAGGCTCTACCGATAGCAACAGCACGCTCAATCTGCTCGCGCAGATTTCCATCTGGATTCTTTATTCGCAGTTGCAGGGTGCGTACCCCCAGCTCGGCGAGGCATTGCAACCACTCCACGGTATCCACTACCGGGTATAATCCCAGAGCTTGGGAATCTGTCACCGCAAATTCTTGAATCAATGGCCGCGTAGCATTTAGCCCGTAATCCCGCCCGCGCGCTTCGCCCGGTACCAGTACCTCCGGAAAATCTACTAACTCCATCGGCCAGCCACAGTGGCCTACAGGGCCTGCGCCTGCGCCGATATGCGCATTATCTCCGAGGCGTAGGCCACGTTGAATGTAGGCCTTGCCCACTACGCAGGCATCCCGGATTGGGTAACCTAGTGCGCGACAGGCGGCAATAGCAGAAGACAGGGTGCAGCCTGTTCCGTGAGTATTGTTACCCGAAACTTCCTGGCCTATAAACCAGTCGGCCTTTTCTCCATCCCAGAGCAAGTCGGAAATTTCGCCCTGTCGTAATTGTGTGTGGCCGCCGGTGACCAGTACTGCAGCAGTGCTCTGAGCGCAGAGTTGCTGTGCGGCTTTCAAAATGGATTCAGCATCCCCAGCACGCATCTGGGTTAGCAACTCCAATTCATGCAGATTGGGAGTTACGAGATCACATTGAGGCAATAACTGGGCCAGCACTTCAGCGCTTATATCCCCTTCAGTAAGACCTGCACCATTGGTGGCGACGGCCACCGGGTCGTAAATTACCGGTACCGGCTTGAAAGCTTTAAGCTTGCGTAAAAAATCAGCCACGACCAAAACCTGTTCAGCATTGGCTAACAGCCCAATTTTGATCGCAGCGGGAAACAAATCGCGCTGCAAAGCCTGTAATTGGGAATCCAGTGTTTCTATCGAGACCGCATTTATCGCGGCTACTTCCACCGTATTTTGTGCCGTATTGGCGGTGACCGCGCTGCAACCGTGGCAGCCAAGATCGGCAAATGTCAGCAGGTCCGCTTGAATACCCGCGCCGCCACTAGAGTCACTGCCGGCAATGGTCCAGACAATAGGTTTATCTGTCAAAGTTTGATCTCGCATAAGTATCTTAATCTGGCAGCATACTTTCAGCTTGCTGCCAGAACGGCATATCCAGGGTGGGGGTACTGGGGCTGGCGGTTTGGCGTCTGAGCATTAAGCCGGCGTTAAAGGCGGCACGCCCGGACTCCACTGCCAGCTTAAAGGCCAGCGCCATAAGAACCGGGTTCTGGGCTTTTGCGATAGCTGTATTAAGCAGTACTGCATCAAATCCCATCTCCAGTGCTTCCGCAGCCTGTGATGGTGCACCGATGCCAGCATCAATAATCAGCGGTACATCGCTCAGGCGCTCGCGCAGTGTTTGCAGATTGTATTTATTCAACAGCCCCTGGCCAGTGCCAATTGGCGCCCCCCAGGGCATTAATACCTCACAACCCACATCCAGGAGTTTGCGACATAACACCAAATCATCAGTGCAATAAGGCAAGACTTTAAAGCCGAGTTGAATTAACTCCCGCGCCGCATCCACCAAGCCAAAAAGGTCGGGCTGTAGATTGTAATCATCGCCAATCACTTCCAGTTTGAGCCAATCGGTCTGGAAAATCTCCCGGGACATTTTTGCCAGCTCTACGGCTTCCCGTGGGGATTTACAACCAGCGGTATTCGGCAATAACTGACAACCGGACTCGCGAATATAATCCCAAAAAATATTATCCTTCTGCTGTGCGGGGTTCTGTCGACGCAGGGATAAGGTAATAATTTCTGAAGATGAGGCTTGCACTGATTCGCGCATGATTGCGGGAGAGGGATATAAAGCAGTCCCTACTAAAAGGCGGCTGCTGAATGTTTTTCCGTAAATCGTTAATTGATCGCTCACTCTTAGCCCCCCACTACCGGTGCGACAATTTCAAGGCTATCACCACTCTCTACCTGAGTATTCATATATTCCGAGCGAGCAACAAAGCCACCGTTGTGCGCAACAGCAAAGGTTTCCCCGCGATATCCCAGCTGCTGTAAAAGTGCAGCGAGTTCTATGGGAGCCTCAAGAGCATGAGCTTCCCCATTGATTAATACCTGCATCAAACCACCTGTAACAGTTGTTGTGCCACCTGATTCTCGACTTGCTCTACCACTGCCGGTGCTAAAAGATAACCGTGGCGGTAAAGGCCATTCACCCGAACAAGTCCATCCTCGCTATGTATATAAGGCATATTGTCCATAGTTGCGGGACGACAATTCACGCGGGTCTCCACAATACGAGCCTCGGCGAAAGCGGGGTTGAGGGAGTAAAGTGCAGAGGATAATTCCATACTGGAGCGCACTGATATCGGAGAAAGGTCCTCACTCTCAATTTCCGTGGCACCAATTACGGTGCGACCATTACTGCGGGGCACGGCATAGAGTTTGTAACGGGGGTGTAGCAAGCGCACTGGGCGCCGTAAAACCACTTCCCGGGATTCCACTACCATCACCTCACCACGGACACCGCGCAGGCCTTCAATCTGTCCCTTGGCACCGAGACCGCGACAATCGATAATACAGTCAAACTGCTCCTGCCCCGAAACCAGGGAAATGCGCCCAGCCTCACAACTCACCTGGCTGTGCCCGCGAAGCTTCACACCACCTTGACGCAGTACACTGAGCAATATGGGCAACAGGCGGTGATTATCAATATCTGCCTCATTGCGTAGGTAGAGCCCATGTTCAAAGCTTTGCAGCCCGGGCTCCAGTTCCGCCAATGCTTTTGCATCCAGAAGTTGAATCTGCTCCCGGGCCGAATCACCCAACTTTCCCTGCAGCTCTCGCAGGAATTGTAATAACTCACTTCTATCCTTGCCGTGCGCCACCAGCACCGAGCCCGCTTTACGGTACTTCACCGTACTCCCGCTCTGCTGCTCCAGCAGCCTGGACCATTCAGCCCAAAGATCGAGACTTTGCAAACCCAGCGTATAAACCTGTTTATCACTGTGAACCAGCTCCGACAGCGGCGAGATCATTCCCGCCGCCGTCCAGCAGGCACCACCCTCTGGGGCAGTCAAGTCACCAGCTTCAAACAGTGTGATATCAAAGTCCCGCTGGCAGAGTCGCCAGGCGAGCAAACGTCCCAACAGACCACCACCGGCAATAGCTACTCTGGCTTTGGTTTCGCTTGTCACAGACCGCCTACCTCCGCAAATCCAAATAGATACTCTTCTCTCGGGGAGAGTACCCTCTCCCCTGAACGATATTCAGCCCTTGTGATAAATCTCGCTACCCATATCCTTAAATTTAATCGACATTTCTTCCATACCCTGTGCCGCTTCCTGCTTGGCTGCATAATCACGCACGTCCTGGGTAATTTTCATGGAGCAGAATTTCGGGCCACACATCGAACAGAAATGGGCGACCTTGCCGGATTCCTTTGGCAGGGTCTCATCGTGATAAGAACGTGCACGCTCCGGGTCCAAACCGAGGTTGAACTGGTCCTCCCAGCGGAATTCAAATCGGGCTTTGGATAAGGCATCGTCGCGCTTCTGCGCGCGCGGATGCCCCTTGGCCAAATCTGCGGCATGAGCCGCAATTTTATAGGCCATCAGGCCCTCTTTAACATCCTCTTTATTAGGTAGGCCCAGGTGCTCTTTGGGCGTCACATAGCAGAGCATTGCGCAGCCATAAGTTCCTATTAGCGCAGCACCAATGCCCGAGGTAATGTGGTCGTAACCGGGAGCAATGTCTGTGGTCAAAGGACCGAGGGTATAAAAAGGTGCGCCGTGACAGTGCTTCAGCTGCTCATCCATATTCTCTTTGATTTTATGGATGGCCACATGACCAGGGCCCTCGATCATGGTCTGCACATCGTGCTTCCAGGCAATTTCGGTGAGTTCGCCAAGGGTATGGAGCTCACCAAACTGGGCCTCATCATTGGCATCGGCGATAGAGCCCGGACGCAGGCCATCACCGAGGCTGAAGCTCACATCATAGGCCTTCATGATCTCGCAAATTTCCTCAAAATGGGTATAGAGGAAATTCTCCTGGTGGTGGGCGAGGCACCACTTGGCCATGATGGAACCACCGCGGGACACGATGCCTGTCATACGCTTAGCCGTGAGCGGCACATAGCGTAAAAGCACGCCGGCATGGATGGTGAAATAATCCACCCCTTGTTCCGCCTGCTCAATCAGGGTATCGCGAAAAACATCCCAATTCAGGTCTTCGGCAATACCATCTACTTTTTCCAGTGCCTGGTAAATCGGCACAGTACCAATGGGCACTGGTGAGTTTCGCAGAATCCATTCGCGGGTTTCGTGGATATTCGCCCCAGTGGACAAGTCCATCACCGTA
The DNA here is from genome assembly GCF_007183175.1 of Microbulbifer sp. GL-2. Lineage (NCBI taxonomy): Bacteria > Pseudomonadati > Pseudomonadota > Gammaproteobacteria > Cellvibrionales > Microbulbiferaceae > Microbulbifer > Microbulbifer sp. GL-2. Next base: position 2,919,293 of record NZ_AP019807.1, on the reverse strand, counting down.
TCCGCGCCCCACTTGGTGGACCACACCAGCTTTTCCACTTCCTCTTCAATGGACGAGGTCACAGCGGAGTTGCCAATATTCGCATTCACCTTGCACAGGAAGTTGCGCCCGATAATCATCGGCTCCACTTCTGGGTGATTGATATTCGCCGGGATAATCGCGCGGCCTTCGGCGACTTCCCTGCGCACAAATTCGGGGGTGATTTGCTCGGGAATAAAAATACCGTCCCGCGCTTTTTGATATTCGCCCTCGCTCATCTCAGCGGCTAATTTGGCTCGCCCCATATTTTCACGTACAGCAACAAACTCCATCTCCGGCGTGATGATGCCACGGCGGGCATAGTACATCTGCGATACATTCAGCCCAGGCTTGGCCCGGCGTGGGCTGGGGAGATTTTCGAAGCGAATATGATCCAGTCCCTGATCCGCCATACGTTTCTGGCTGTAGGCCGCCTGACGGGAGTCCAGCAGCTCGGTATCCCCGCGAGCCTCAACCCAGCCCAGTCGTAACTTGGGCAGCCCCTCACGAACATCTACCTTAAAATTTGGCTCGGAATATGGCCCGGAAGTATCGTAGACAGTAAGTGGTTCATTCGGTTCTAGCACCGGGCTTTCAGCATCCCCACCAACCACACTGTCCCCCAGGCAAATCTGGCGAGCGCCAACTTGGATACCCGCTGTTTCACCCGGCAAATACACTTTGCTCGAATTAGGAAAGGATTGAACCGTGAGGTTCTCAAGAAAAGCTTTAGCAGAATCGCGACTGGCAGCGCGGGAGGATTTTCCGGTCTTACCGGATTGTTCAATGATCTCGGACATGCGTAACCTTAAAGCTTGGAAATTTAAAGGTCGCAGCATCCAGGGCACACACAAAGAGAAAAGCCGCCAAACTGTAAATAAAACAGGCGACTTCAGATCTTGTTCCCTACGCGGGGGTTACCCCGATCAGGTTCAACGGATCTCGCAACAGCGATCTCAGCCCACAGGCACTCCGACAAGCAGAGCGCAGTATAGTGGAAGCACAAAGATATGAACAGAAGGTCAACCAGACCCGCCTCCGATGTTACTTCAACGGCATTTGATAAAGTGCATCTGAAAGAGGAATTAAATGTTCCAGACGACAAAACTCCAACACACTTCAACTTATTCAAAACTGACCAAATGGTCGGAAGTATTCACTCCTCATGCGGTTCTACTCCGACCTACACTCCTCTGGTTCACCGATGCAGTACCAAAAAAATAATGATCTACGACGAAAGTCGGTGTGGGAGAAAACACAATGTGGAATAGATACGGAGTTGTAGCAACACTAGCTTTATGCGTTTTGTCGATACCGCCAGCAATGGCAGCCCCTTCCAAGTCAGTCGCTGCCGGTGACAGTATTACCATGGCATTCGGTGCGGACTGTACCCGAAATAAATATTTCTGGGACCTGTTTTGTCTCCTCGGTGGTGACCAGCCGGAACATTCCTGGTTTGATGGTGATGACAACTCAGTAGAGAGTATTCATGATAAATACAAAGTTAATTCACCCAATATGGTCGCCAATAAAAATGCCGCAGAGAGCGGAGCTGAAATGCGCAGTGGAGGAGATAACTTCTCCGTTCAGGCGGACCGGATTCTTTCGCAGAGTAATATAGCTGACCATGTAGAGGTCGTATTAGGTGGTAACGATATCTGTAACCGAGAATGTATCGACCCAGCCAACTGCAATGATCCGCTTTATACCGACGGTGAGTGGCGCTCTGCCATTCGTGCAGGACTCGACAAGTTGGTCGATGGCCTTCCCAGTGGCTCCACCATTCTTCTCGGCTCCGTACCCCGTGTTCAAGACCTGCGTGCTGCAGGCTTGGAAAAGCAGGCTGGAAACTCCCGGGTGGACTGTGAAAGTGTCTGGTCAACTTTTGGTATCTGTCGAATTGCTACCAATGGCGGCACTATGAACGGTGAGAGCTTTAGCACTCGCTACGATGGCATTAGTGCAGCCCAGCAGCGGTACAATGAAATACTCGCTGAAGAAGCGGAGAGCTATAACGGTACCAATGGTGTCGAGGTGGTAGCCGAGTACACTGGTGAAGATGAAGTAAATGCTGGGACTTTCCAGTTTGGTAAGGATGATATTGATGGCGGTGATTGCTTCCATCCCAGTGTCCAAGGCCAGAATATCGTGGCCGATATTCTTTGGCAGGGGAACCCAGATAAATAAATAACTATTATCTGCTCGGTGAACAAAGGGCCCGGCTGTAGCTGTTAACGGGTGGGCCCTTTAATTAAATTCTATTTCTCTTCACCAGAACTCTCTTCAAAGTAGCCAAGCTCTTCAACCACATACTGTAACCTCTGCGGCAATCCCTTACGCATAAAAGCTACATCGATTATCTGCCCACTCGCAAGCGCATCCCACAAAGCATTTTGACCACTGTGCACCCAGCTATCGTTAACTCTCAGTAATACATCATTTTCTTCAAAACCAAGTGCAGTAAAGAATTCATTATCAGCTACGCCTTCCAAGCGCATCAATTGGTATCCCTCAACTTCCAGTTCTGCCTCGGTAAATTTTGCCTCCAGTTCCTCACGCTGCTCAAGCTGCTTAGCTAACCACTCTTGACCGAGGGTCAGCACACCTGCCGGTTCAATCAGTTTTTTACCGCCGTCCCCCTGTGGCTGTTCAATACGCTGACGCAGTACCTCATCATGCTGATGCGAATAAGTTATCGGTATACTATCACCGACCTGGCCCTGGAGTGGCAGCCGCTCAAAGGTGCCATGATTATCGATAACTACATATTCACGCTTTAGGTGCTTCAGGAGCACGCCTTTGAGCAAAACTTCATCCGGTACAAAATAGCTAGCCTCATTACCTTCAACGGCTATTAATGCCCTTGACTTGCTAGATATACTTGATTCACTAATACCAACTAAAGTCAGGGGAAGGGCTGTAAGCGGAATTCTATGCTCACTTTCTTTCCTATTATTCCAAGTATGTTTTTGGGTTGAGTCTATATCAAGAGTAGCCAACTCTTTTTTTATCCAGTAAGAATATTGCTCAAATGTTCGCTCCCCCTTTAAATACAATCCATTGATAAAAACTACCGGTACATTTTTAAGACTTAACCCCAATGCTACTGCCTGGTCCTTCAGAATTTCCTCTTTATACTTCATATCCTCTATACAGGTTTCAAATCGACTGCCATCAATTGATAAACTCCTCGCTGTCTGGGAGTAGGACTTTCTACCAAGATTGGGGGTCTTTGCGTATAAGGCATCGTGATACCCCCAAAAAGCGTTCTGCTCTCCAGCACACTTGGCAGAAACAGCAGCCTTGATACCTTCTCGGTGAAATTTAAGGGGGAAGTCAAAATTCACCTGGCGAACCCAGCCAGGAAAGTCATTTAACACACGCCTCAAGGTTGGCTGAAAGGACTTGCAGTGAGGGGATTGAAAGGAGCAGAAAACAGCGATTGTTATGGGCGCCTCTGGATTCCCTCGAATAGTGCGGCCATCATAATTAAGCTCTATTCGTGGTGGCTCTGGGACAGGAAGAAAAATTTCTATTTCTTCACCATCTTTTTCTAGTGTGGTAATTAGTTCATGCAGCTTGTTGAGCCGCAATTTATGCTCCATTTCAGCAATGTCATACAAGGCAAACTGAAGCTCCTTATCCAACGCCTGTACACTGACCTCCTGGCCATCAATCCGTGCAGCTACAGTTTGTTGATCCGGCGCCTTTGTTTTTGCTGCCATTCTCACACCCTTTGAGCAACCACCATTTACACTCAAGGCGCCCAAAGTCATCAACATTACTAAAAAAATCCCTGACCGATTCACTGGTAACACTCCTTTTATCGTTTTTTTCCAATCTTACCCGCCAATGCTCATTTCATTCTCTTACAGCGAGGTTTGTCGCCATCACTTTCAAAAAATGGGAGCCAGGCAAGTTTTTTGACGCTTTAGTCAACGAATTCAGGCAGAGGAGAAGAAAGTACTTTCAGTGAAGTAAAAGAAAGTCAAGATATTAGTAAGTCGGGAAATTTCAGAAACACACTATATAAAAGTATAAAAAAGGGCCTCCCTAGCGGTCGGCCCTTTCGGGTCAAACTGCTATAACCGAGCAATTTCCGGATTCAGCTGCTGGTAATCAATCAAGACTAACCAATAACAGGATACCCAATTGACAAAGAGTGAAATAAATTAACAAGCGATCGCAAATCCGAACTTTGCCTCTCCGAAATGAATCCGAGCCGCTATTGCGGCTCGGTGGGCATCCAAATTGCTATCAGAACCCTGACTCCCGTCAGGCTAAAACGAATTAGTTAACGGTACATTTGAACTGCCAGATTTTAGTAATACCAGTATCTGAACTGCCTTCCAGAGCGGGGACATTGACCTCAACCTTTACGTACTCAGAACCTATATCCGCATCATTGGGAGCATTAATAGAGAATGCAATTCGATCTGGGCCAATTACATTGCTATTGCCAATCACGGTAGACTCTGGGGTGACTTCACAATTTTCTGACTTAGTCTTCACCGTCGTACCCTGAGGCAAGCGCCCATTGTATACGTCAGAAAGATAGAAATAAAGGTTACCCGTTCCCCCTAATGAAGTTTTAACTTCAGGTTCAGAAGAATAACCACCCTCTGCTGTAGAAAATATTCCGAAGGGCTCACTTCCCGCTACCAGAATTACGATTTCACCACGCACATGAACCAGTTCTTTAGAGCAGGCACCCTCATCCTCAGCCGCCTTGGAGCAGCTAAGGCCGTTATAAATATCATTACCCCTATCGTATTTTTCATTATCATTCAGTGGAATAAACAACTCTTCATCGCCGCCTTCTTCTGGGCAATCAGGATAACAAGCTCCATCACTTTTGGAATTCCCAAAGGCACCATCTTCATTGTGATCTATAAATGCTTCCGGTAAATCTATAAATGTTTCACCTGTGTCAAATTCCCCATTTCCATTCGCGTCAGTAAAAGTTTCCTGTCCCAGCGCATAGGCCAGAATAGTAGAGCGGCCACCATATGGTTGACCCAGAGGTTGCGGGCATGGGTAGTCACCTCTAAGCCCGGTTACAGGACATGTCGTGTTAAAAATAGTCCGAAGTGAGTGCATCAAGCCATCATCACCAAGGAATTCATAGTCAATAGGTGCTCGGGGATTCTGGCTATTCCAATCTACGGAGCAATTCCCATCAACAGTAGTACAGTAGCCAGCTATGCGCCCATACTCTGTTTTAAAGGAGATGACGGTGCCATCAGGAATCGTATTATCAGGAGTTCCGATCCGGATGGTGATTGTCGAGGTGACACCATCAACACTATCGCCACCCGGATTCTTGCTACTAGCAGATAGAGAGAATGATTCCTGATCAAGGATGGCTGCAGAAACTACTAACCCTCTGGAAAAGGCACTAAAAGAGGTCCCGTTACTATCGGTAATCGACGCTTTTACTGAAACTGGTAGAGCTACACTTCCGGAATTAACGAAGGCGCTTACTTGGCCCTCTGCATCGGTAGCTCCGGAGCTATCAACAAGAGTTACGTTTCCCTCCCCTTCCTCCAAAGAGAAGTTCACTTCAACCCCACTCATTGGTAAATCATCTTTACTGAAGACCTGAAAGCGCACTTCTGATGTTCCCTTACCTCCAGAGCCTTGGATATGGATTACCTCAGGCTCAGCACTAACAAACTCAATGGAGCCTACCTCTGGAGGCATCACAGTAAGCTGGCCGTTGGCCGATATACTTGAGTAAGCGGTTAGTACGGCAGTGATACTATCCTCACCCTCACAGCCTTGTGCTGTATATGTGGAAGTTGCCTTACCTTCTGTCGTAGTAACCGGAGAATCAAGGGAAGCAACGGCTGGTTGGCTCAAGCTACAATTACTGGAAAATACCACTTGCATCCGCTTAGTGTAGGGATTTCCATCAGGACCCTGTACGTAGACACTAATTGGCATGCTGCCCTTAGAAGACAGATCTTGAGCAGGGATCTCCAAACCACCAGGCACAAACTGCTTATTGGTGTCTAAATAGCCAAGTTGCAAAGACGGCTCTTCAATTGTGAATCTTAGAGGCGAGTAAGGCTCCTGGTCAGTACTAATACTGTCATAGGCTACAATGATCTCACCAGCACTCCCTACTCCTTGCCCTTCAACATCCAGCATTAGAGATGCAACACCACTGTCATTAGTCATCACAACTCCACTATTAGGTGTCAACTCACCCAAGGTCGTTGTGACAGTTATGTTGTCAGAAGCAACTGGATCTCCATTACCAAGCTTGACCGTCACTTGGATACGAACTGGCTCCTCTGGGTTGGGGCTTACAATCAGCTCATCCGTTCCTAAATCACGCAACTCTACATTAATAACATAAGAGGTATCCGTTTCTGGTGAAATTGGATCCGAGCCGGAACCCTCATTATCGTTATCGATACGTGAACTGTCGCCACCACAGGCGGCCAGTGAAACTACAACGGTCAACAACAGAAACCATCGCGAAACTGATTGATACAATGTAAGAAAGTGCATCTAATAATTATCCTTCAATATCATTAGCGCCCAGTGGCAATAGCCATAATCCCCAACTGGGTATGTATAGTCTTCCCCAACACGACTTAATGTGTTTTTAGCTCTCATCGACCACTCGTACAGTTAAGAAGCCAAAAGGTACCTTTTTTGTTTTGAATAAGCTTTTCTTAAAAAAAAGGTGCGCCAATGCACAAAAAGAGGCAGCGGGCGACTATCCTGAATCTTTGCACTAAAATCAAGTTTTTTACGCCTAACCTGTACGCCTGTTCAATCAAAATATGGCTTGGAAGAAAGTAAAACCAACAAAATATCTACAAAAACACCAAACTCTATTCAGCCTTTCCGTACGCATAAAACCTGGAGCAAGTTGATCCGAGCCTGAAAAACTATTTTTTTATCCACCACCACTCTCAAAGATTTTGAGAACCCTACGAGTAGTGCGGTAAAACTATTCAGATAAACTCAGTGGTGGGAGGACAGATATTAATAAATAGCAGCTGTTATTTATTTTCGTGGTAAAGGTGTGTGGGAAAAAGCCTTTATTAAAAGCGCCAGAGGTTTTCTTGGATTTTTCTGAGCGTGTATTTTTCTTATTGGATTTTCCAGCCAGATTTTTGGCTATTTTTTCTGGCGATAAATTCCAACCCAGGATCCAATTCTAATCTCTCTAGCTTTTCTGTTTTTATTATTAATTTATTTAACCGATATTTTTTATTTTTTATTTTATTAAATATTTTTTCACGCATAAAAAAAGGGCCACCCAACTGGGTGGCCCTTTCGGATTAGAAGCCTGACGATGACCTACTCTCACATGGGGAAACCCCACACTACCATCGGCGATGTTGCGTTTCACTTCTGAGTTCGGCAAGGGATCAGGTGGTTCCACAACTCTATGGTCGTCAGGCAAACTGGCTTGGGTTGGCGTTGGTCTTATAAGCAATTTTGCTTGGCCTGCCGTGTTATCGCTGTTTGCCTCGGTCATATGACCGGCGATAACCCCAAATAAGTCGGTAAAACAATCTGTAGTAATACACCGCAAGTCGATCAATTGTGTGTCTCTAACTCACAATCCGCTAGCTTGCGCTAGTCGTTAGTAACCATCTCTGTTGTATGGTCAAGCCGCACGGGCAATTAGTACTGGTTAGCTCAACGCCTCACAACGCTTCCACACCCAGCCTATCAACGTGGTAGTCTTCCACGGCCCTTTAGGGGAATCAAGTTCCCAGGGAGATCTTATCTTGAAGGAGGCTTCCCGCTTAGATGCTTTCAGCGGTTATCCCGTCCGAACATAGCTACCCGGCAATGCCACTGGCGTGACAACCGGAACACCAGAGGTTCGTTCACTCCGGTCCTCTCGTACTAGGAGCAACTCTTCTCAAATCTCCAACGCCCACGGCAGATAGGGACCGAACTGTCTCACGACGTTCTAAACCCAGCTCGCGTACCACTTTAAATGGCGAACAGCCATACCCTTGGGACCGGCTTCAGCCCCAGGATGTGATGAGCCGACATCGAGGTGCCAAACACCGCCGTCGATGTGAACTCTTGGGCGGTATCAGCCTGTTATCCCCGGAGTACCTTTTATCCGTTGAGCGATGGCCCTTCCATACAGAACCACCGGATCACTATGACCTACTTTCGTACCTGCTCGACATGTCTGTCTCGCAGTCAAGCGCACTTATACCATTATGCTCATTGCATGATTTCCGACCATGCTGAGTGCACCTTCGTACTCCTCCGTTACTCTTTGGGAGGAGACCGCCCCAGTCAAACTACCCACCATACACTGTCCTCGATCCGGGTAACGGACCAGAGTTAGAACCTCAAACATACCAGGGTGGTATTTCAAGGACGGCTCCACAATAACTAGCGTTAATGCTTCAAAGCCTCCCACCTATCCTACACAAATAGGCTCAAAGTTCAGTGCAAAGCTGTAGTAAAGGTTCACGGGGTCTTTCCGTCTAGCCGCGGGTACACTGCATCTTAACAGCGATTTCAATTTCACTGAGTCTCTGGTGGAGACAGCGTGGCCATCGTTACGCCATTCGTGCAGGTCGGAACTTACCCGACAAGGAATTTCGCTACCTTAGGACCGTTATAGTTACGGCCGCCGTTTACCGGGGCTTCGATCAAGAGCTTCGCCGAAGCTAACCCCATCAATTAACCTTCCGGCACCGGGCAGGCGTCACACCGTATACGTCCTCTTACGAGTTTGCACAGTGCTATGTTTTTAATAAACAGTCGCAGCCACCTGGTCACTTCGACCGGCCTCAGCTTAGGGAGCAAGTCCCATCACCAAAACCGGCGTACCTTCTCCCGAAGTTACGGTACCATTTTGCCTAGTTCCTTCACCAGAGTTCTCTCAAGCGCCTTGGTATTCTCTACCTGACCACCTGTGTCGGTTTAGAGTACGGTTCACTATTGCCTGAAGCTTAGAAGTTTTTCCTGGAAGCATGGCATCAACCACTTCACTCACCGAGGTGAGCTTCGTCATCAATTCTCAGCCTTAGGGACCCGGATTTGCCTAAGTCCCCAGCCTACAACCTTAAACATGGACAACCAATCGCCATGCTGGCCTAGCCTTCTCCGTCACTCCGTCGCAGCAATAGCGAGTACAGGAATATTAACCTGTTTTCCATCGACTACGGCTTTCGCCCTCGCCTTAGGGGCCGACTAACCCTGTCCCGATTAGCGTTGGACAGGAACCCTTGGTCTTCCGGCGGGGAGGTTTTTCACCTCCCTTATCGTTACTCATG